>DASVTS010000113.1:0-16149 GCA_036387455.1 Pyrinomonadaceae bacterium
AAGGTCAACGGCACGCAGGTCGTCGGCGCCCAGGGTTACAAGATTGCCGACCCGGAGGCGACGGTCGAGTCGAACACGGAGGCGATCAAGGAGCTGCTTACGCTCCTGCGGAACTGGGGCGCGGTTGGGACGCTCTCACGCTCGACGCTCAACGACTCCTTGATCTCCCTCTGGATGATGAACAACGTCAACGACTCGCACGGGTCGAATCATCTGACGAATAACGGCGCGGTCACCTTCGACTCGGCCGGGGCCAACTTCAGCGGGTTGAATCACCTCTCCGTCGCGAACAACTCGACCCTCGATCCGACGACCTACCAGAGCTTCACCTACGCCGCGCGCTTCCGGCTCAACAGCAAGGCGACGACGCAGTCGATCCTGTCGAAGACCGACGGGGCGAGCGCCAACGAGTACGCGCTCAACTACGTCTCGGCCGCGGACGGGTTCGACAGGTTCAGGTGGAATGTCTATCCCGGAGGGAACACGCAGGTCGGCGTCACGGCCTCCTCGGCCGGCGCCCCCTCGGCCGGCGTGGACTACCTGGTCGTCGCTTGGTACGACGCTCAGACCGTGCAAGCCTGCATCCAGGTCAACGGCGGGACGGCGGACTGCACCTCCGTCGCACTCATTCCCCACCCCTACACCTCGACGCTCGCCATCGGCGCCACCCTCGCGCCGGGGGCGGCCCTGCGCCTGAACGGCTCCGTCAGGTTCGTGGGCTTCTGGGGGAAGGCGCTCACCTCCGAGGAGCGGGCCGAGCTTTACGAGAATCAGGCGGTGCTCTCCTACCCCCTGAAGGACGAGACGACGGCCCGCCTGGAGCACGTCATCCAGCCCTACAGCCTTTTCGACTCTCGCGCGCCCGCGCACGCCAGCGCGCAGCCCGGCGGGTTCACCTACGCCCTGCCCTACAGCCGGGCGATCTTCACCACGGCGGCGACCTCGATGGACGTCCAGGTCTACACCTCCAACAACGAGGCGCTGGCGCGGGGGCGCTCGTTCAACGTCCGCGTCAACGGGGCGGACTACGCCCTGGTCGAAGCGCCGCAGAGCAGCAGCGCCGTCGCCACCCTCACGGTCGCGCTGCCCGCGGGTCAGAAGACGGTGGAGGTGTGGTCGGGGACTCAATTCCTGCAAGTGACCACGCTCGTCGGGACGTGGCTCCGCAAGGTGACCTTCAACGCCCCGGCGCAGATCAAGGCGGTGAGTAACAGGCAGCCGCATCTCGTCGCGTACGGCGACTCGATCACGGTGGGCGACACGCGGGAGGGGTGGACGATGCTGCTGCGTGACGTCTACCCCGGCTCGGTGGCGCTGGAGGCATGGGGCGGGCGCTCGCTGGTGCAGGACGCGCCGAACGCGCCGGCCCGGGCCACGCTTGTCAACCAGATAGCGACGCAGAGCCCGGACGTGATCTGGCTCGGCATCGGGACGAATGACTACGGCGGCGTTGGTTTTGGGGAGCAAAGTGCGGCCAGCTTCGGCACGGCCTACGCCGCGCTCCTCGACGAGTTGCACGTCGCGCGCCCGACCGCCGCGATCTACGCGCAGTCGATGACGCCGCGGGCGAACGAGGCGGCGAACAACTACGGCAACACCCTGCCGCAGTATCGCTCACAGGTTCAAACGGCGTGCGCCGCCCGCCCGTGGTGTAATTTTGTGGATGGCACCGCGATACCGGGATGGAGCAACGCCACCGACCTCACGTTTGACGGGGTGCATCTGAGCACGGCCGGGAACCAGAAAGCCTTCAACTACTTCAGGACCTTCTTGGGGCTGTGATGGGGGATTGACCTCACACATTGCTCAGGATAGAGAGGGAGGGAGCCGCGGGGCTCCCTCCCTCTCTGTTTAGCGGCTTTGAGTTTTGACTCTGTCAATATGAAATTCTGGCCGTTATCGTGAATCAAGCCTCGCGATTATCGTTTTTGCGCGCAGAGTTCCGCCTCGCGGGCCACGCGCGCCTGCGCCCCGCCGTCGAGGTGGACAACGTGCTCAACCAGACTGTCTTCACCTTCGGCGCCGAGTTCGTCAACTTCAACGCGCTCCGCCCCGGCGCGACCGACGCGCAGCGCCGAGCCTTCGACGACACCTTCCTCGTCCCGACGCGCACGCTCCGCCCGCGGACGGTGCGCGTCGGGCTGCGCGTGGACTTTTAGACGGGGCTGGATATGTTCGGCCTGAGGCCCGCGTAAAAAAGAAGAGCACGCCCCCGCCAGCGGGAGGCGTGCTCTTCTTGAGTAGGGAAGTCGCCCGCGGTTACGGGACGACGTCGAACGACACCGTGTTGGAGTCGGCCGGCTTGCCCTTCCACTGCGAGTAACGCCGGAGCGTTAACTCGTAGTGCCCCGGCTCCAGCCTCTCGAACCAGCGTTCGAGGTCAAACGACTCCACCTCCGTCGGATTGTTCGGGGTGAGCGTCGTCGTGAACCGCGGGCCGCCGAGGCTGGAGCCGGCCTGGTCTTTGGCGCGCATCAGTTCGACCACCCCTTTGCGGTAGTGCTGCGGCTGCCCGTCCTTCAGCAGCCGCAGGCGGTGGCGCAGGTAGCCGTCGCCGGTCTCAACTTCCAGAGACGCGTCGCCCGTGTTGAGCATGGTGAGCCTGACGATGACCTTCTCCCCGGCCTTGAAGGTGGCCGCCGCTTCGTACCCGTAAGACTTGCGGCTGTAGGCGACGGGGGTGATCGTCAGTCGAACGTCCCGCACCTGCTTCTCCTCCCTCTGCGCCGCCTCGGCGCTTTTCGCCGGCCGGGCGGCCTGCGTCCCCGCGTCCCCCGGACGCACTCCGTTCGGCGTGGCAAGGACGGTGGTCAGGAGCACCGAAAGTGCCAGCAGCGACAGCACAGGTAGCGTGCGTAAGAACATGCTTTTTCCTCCCCTGCGGGGGCGCGCGGCCCCCCTCGATTTCTCCATCATGACTTTCATCGCTTAATCCTCCCGAGTCCGAAACGGGGCGTTACCACACCGCGCAGCGGTAGCACGGGTTGTAGTAGTAACACTGGCACGAGCCGGGGTCCCAGTCGCCGCCCTGGTTGTAGCAGTCCTGCTCGGCCCACCAGTCGCACGAGCTGACCGAGTAGACGTCTATCAGCAGGTTCGGCGTGTACTCCCCGAACCACTCCACCCCGTCCTGCACCATCCGCCACTGGAAGTTGTAGAAGCCCTGCGTGGACGGCGCGGTGACGTTGAAGGTGAACGTGACCTGCGCGCCGGGCGCGACCGTCGTCGGCACGTCGACGCGGCCCAGGCCGAAGACGAGGTTGTCCTGCGGGTTCTGCGAGCCGAGGCGGTACCCGCCGGCCTGCGTCCACGTCGTCGAGCCCGTGTTCTTCATCGTCACCTGGACGGTGTAGACCTGCCCGGCCTCCATCGAGGTGGGCACGGACTGCGAGACGAAGGCGGCGTTGTTACCGCCCCCACCCGTCGGCGGGGTGGGCGTCGGGGTGGGGGTCGGCGTCGGCGTCGGCGTCGGCCCGCCGCCCCCGCCGGGGCAACTCCCCCACATGCTCTCGACTGCGATGAGGATGCCCTGGTTGGGACGCATCGTGTTCGTCGCCGCGCCCGTCAGGGGCTTGGGCACGGGGTTGGCGGGGGTGACGCTGTACGAGCCGCTGGCGGGGTCGAACGTCGCCTGCCCGCCGAAATTCCAGGAGAGCTTGCCGAGCGGCCGGTCGGCCGTGGGCGAACTCGGGTCGCCCGCGATGTATTTCACGTACATCTCGAACTGGTCGTCCACGAACAGCGACTGATACCGCAGCGGGTTCTCCAGGGGGTTGCCGGGAGTGTCGTTGGTCGTGACCGAGACGGTGTAGTCGTTCCTGAACCCGCTCAACCCGGTCGGGCGCGAGTCGTAAGGGTCTACGTTGTCGATGAACCAGCCCGTCGAGGTGTCGCCCTGGGCGGTGCGGAAGGTCAGGCACTCGGTGCCGCGCGCCGTCTGCCGCCGCCGGTAGGTGTTGACGAGCTGCACGAATTTCACGCGGCTGTCCGAGGGCACGGTGATCGAGTCGGACGGCCCGGCGACGCTGGCGTTGAACACGATGCCCTTCGAGTTTTCGTTACAGCCGAGGCTGAAGGTGTCGCCGCTCGCAATCTGGGAGCACCTCTGCCCCGCGCTGCCGGGGGTCACCCGCTCGGTGTTCTGCTGGGCGGTGAAGCTCGAAAGCTGTGGGAGCACGACGTTGACGGTGAACGACGCCGAGACGGTGCAGCCGCCGCCGGGCGTGAACGTGACCTTGACGGTGCGCGTCCCCTCCTCCAGCCAGGCGATGGAGCGCCGGTTGGGCTCGTCGCTCGACTGCCGCGTGTTGCCGGAGACCTCCCAGACGAAATTGCCGTCCAGCTCCGTTCCGTCGGCGGCGCGGGCGGTGGCTATCAGCTCGGTCGCGGCGCCGAGCAGCGCCGACCGCTGCTGGTTGTTCAGATTGGTCGCGTTGCTGCCGTAGAACGAGCCTATCTCAAGCCGGGCGCACTGCTGCGCCGGCTCGGGCGTGATGATGTAGACGCCGGTCGTCCCGAGGTAGTAGGTCCGCTCGGGCACGTAGCCGCCGTACCAGTTGCCCCACCACCACCACGGCGCGCCGTAGTTGCCGCCGCCGAGGAAGCCGTAGCCCCACGCGTCGAACCAGTAGTCGGCCGTGCAGCCCGAGTAGGAGTAGTCGTCACAGACCGTCACGCTCGTACTCCACGCCGCTATCACGTAGTGGTCGCTGAAGACGTCGTACTCCGTGTTGGGCTGCCCGGGCCAGTGGTAGGTGCCCACCTCGGCCGGCCAGTAGTAGGCGAAGCCGCGGTCGTAGCCCGAGTCGATGGGGTAGTAGTGGTACTGGTCGTACATGAACCCCTCGACGTAGGGGTCGTAGTAGTAGCCGGCGTAGTAGTCCAGCTCCGTGGACGAGTAGCCGAAGACCTCTTTGGTCGTGTCGTCGTAGCCGACGGCCGCGATGCCGTAGGCGTACTGCGCCTGGGCCTTCTGGGGCAGGGCGAAGAGGCACAGCGCGGCGAAAACGAGTGCGCAGATTGTTGATGTTCTCATCTGATTTTGCTCCTTCCCGCGGGCGGGCTACCGGCCGGGCTGTCCCGCCGCCTGCCTGCGCGGCCCGACGTTGAGCCGGGGGGCGCCGGGCAGTTCGGGGCGCGGGTGGTCGAACTTAAGCGGCTTCATCCGGCTCGTGACGTTCTGCTGCACGTACTGGTCGAAGCGCTCGAACTCCTGCGCACCCAGGGCCTCGCGGAGCCGGTCGCGCCCGCGGAGGATGGTCTCGTTGCGCTGCTTCTGCATCGCCTTCAGCTCTTCGGGGAAGGGCGGCGGCTGCTGGCCCGCGGGGAGTTTGCCCTCGGGGTACTGGGCGCGAATCCTGTCGGTGATCTTCTTCGCCCGCTCGTCCAGCTTCGTCACCGCGGCGTCGGTCTCGGTGGCGATGCGGTCGAGCGCCGCCGCCTGCTGCTCGTCGAGTTTGGCCTTCTGCCTGTAGAAGCCGCGGAGCGAGGCGCCGTTCTCCCCCCGCTGCTCCTTCTCCGCGGCCTTCTCCTTCAGGAAGACGAGGTGGCGGAACAACTGCCGGTAGACGGCGAACTGAGGTATCTCGGGGGCGCCCTCGGGGCGCTGCGGGGCCGCCGCGGCGGGCGCGGCCGGCGCGGCGTGTGCCGGCGTGGAGGCTGAAAATGCGTTACCGGTTTTAGCGACGAGGCCCGCCAGCGAGGCGCGCGTCTGCCCGCTGAAGGCAAACGCCCCGGTGGCTAACGCCATCATGAACGTGACTCCCAACCATTTCTTCCTCAACATGGGAACTCCTCTGTTATAGGTTGTCTCGACACAGACGTTCACGCGCCCGGCGGGGTGCTCCCGCCCGGTGGCTAGGGGGACGTCCCGCGGACGAGGCGCGGCGCGGACGGGCCGCGCGAGTCGCGTCCGGGTTCGTTGTGCTGGTTGCGTGAAGAAAATTCGGCCCCGGTGAGGCCACTTAAACGAACAGCGTAAGAGAGGAGTCGGGACGGACGGCCGCCCGACCGGCTCTTGCACGAGCGATGACGGCGACAAGGTAAGCGACCGGCGCCCGCCCGTCTGTCACAGATGTAACATAAGCGAAAATTTTTTCCGCCCGGCTCGGGCGCCGGGGAGATGGGCTCGCCCGCTCGACGTCCGCGGCAAGATTCCTCGGGGGCGGCCGCGGGGCGGGGCTGGAATAATTCGCCGCCGCCGTGTTAGAAGTGGCCGCGGGTAGCCGATGCGTATGACAATTATTCTCGTCCCGATGGTCTTCAAGGCCGTCCGCTATCTGGGCCCCTTGCACACCACGGCCTTCGTCCTGCTGGCCGCCGCCGTTTACGCGTCGCGGAAGGCGCACGTGCGCGCGGCGAAGGCGCTTAGCGTCTCGGCCGTGGCCCTCGTCCTGCTGTCGGTGCTCTCCGTCGCGCCGCGCCCCTTCGCCGACCAGCCGTTCCCCGACGCGCAGGAGGCCGCCGACTCCGCGCGGCAGTTGGTCAGCGGGAACGGGTACGTGACCTACGTGCACGAGAACAAGAGGCACCCGCCGCGTTACCCGCCCGGCTTCGCGCTCGCGCTCGCGCCCTTCGCGGCGGCCGGCGACGACTACCCCTGGAACGTGCAGCGCGGGGCGACGTTCTACGCCGCGCTCTACGTGCTGGTGGCGGCCGCCGCGGCGTGGTCGCTGGGCGGGCCGGTGGCGGGCGCGCTGGCCGCCGTCCTGATCGGCTTCTCGCCGTTCACCAGGGCGGAGGCGTCGTTAATCATGTCCGACGCCTTCGCCGCGGGGGCGACGGTGCTGCTCATGCTCCTGCTCCTGAGCCCGACGCCGAAGCGGGTCTCCGCGGCCGGCCTCCTGGCGGGGGCGCTCGTCGCCACGCGGCTGCCGACGCTGGTCAACCTCGTCGCGCTCCTCGTCGTCCTGCCGTGGCCGATGCGCAGGAGGGTGCTGCTGTTCGCCGCCCCGCCGCTGGCCGCGCTGTGCCTGTACAACTGGGTGACGTTCGGCGGCCCCCTCAGGACGGGCTACGACTACTGGCTCCCCGAGGTGAAAAACTTCGCCCTCGCGTTCGCGCACACCGCGCCGATGAAGGGGGACGGCCCGTGGCTGGTGGGCGACCTGCTCGACGGGCGGCTCCTGCGCTGGGTCTGCCCGTGCCCCCTCGGGGGGCCGCAGGCGGCGATGAGCAACCTCTTCTTCTACCCGTCGGTCGTCCTCGGGCTGTTCTGGGTGTACCTGCCGCCGCTCTTCTCTGTGGTCGGGATGCTTTACGGGTGGGAACGCCGGCGCGAGCCGGTCGTGAGGTTCGCCTTACTGGTGGCGGGGTTCAGCCTTCTGCTCTTCACCTTCTATTACTACCAGGGGGCGAGGTTCATGGCCGCCCCCGCGACGCTGCTCGGGGTCCTCGCCTCGGCCAAGCTCGCGGGGTGGCTCGGGCGCGGGGCGGGGCGCGCGCCCGCCGCCTGACGGGAGGGGGGCTACGCCTTGCTCGCCTGCAAGGTCGGGGGCACGTCCTCGCCGCCCGTTTGCTTGCCGGCGCCCTGCGCCTTGTCGGTCTTGCCGTTCGTCGCGGACTTCCCGCAGCGCGCGCGGGAGCGCTCGATGCGTCGTTTCATCCAGTTGGTCACGGCCCGTTCACTCCTTCGGGAGAGTGTCGAGGAAGGCTTCGACCACGCGGGGGTCGAACTGCTTGCCGGTCTCGCGGCGCAGCTCGGCGGCGGCGCCCGCGGTCGTGCGCGGCGTGTTGTAGGCGCGCTGGTCCACCATCGCGTCGAAGGTGTCGGTCACCTGGACGATGCGCGCCATGAGGGGGATGTCCGTGCCGCCGAGGCGGTGCGGGTAGCCGCGCCCGTCCCAGCGCTCGTGGTGGTGCTGCGTGCGGATGCGCAGCTCGGCCGTCAGCCCGTAGTAGGAGGCCAGCGCCGCGCCGAAGTTCGGGTGCAGGTTCAGGACGAAGCGCTCGAAGCGGGTGGGGCGGCGCGGCCGGGAAAGTATCCACTCGGGGACGAGTATCTTGCCGATGTCGTGCAGCATCGCCGTCAGCGAGAGCTGGCGCAGCCGCCGCTCGTCGAAGCCGAGCGCGAGCCCGACCCGCCGCGACAGGCGCGCCGTGCGGACGCAGTGGCCGTAGGTCGTCGGGCGCGTCCGCTTGAGGCGCCCGACGAGCGCGCGCACGCCGTCCGCCTGCGACGCATCCTCCGCCTTCCAGCCCGCGCAGAGGCGCTGGATGTGCCCGGCCCAGCTCTCGTTGACGAGCCGCACCGTCGGCGTCAAAAGCTCCAGCGACATCTCTTCATGCATCGGCAAATCCCTCTCCGTTTTCGACTGCTGCGGACTGTTTAAAATGGGGGCGGACACACTCTGGATTAGCACACGCCGTGCCATGTTTCCTCCGTGCAACACGCTCACACGGGCGGTTGCCGCCGCGCGTTCCCGGGCCGGGAAAAGGCCCCCGCGCAAGTCAAAAAGTTAATTTAGGGGTGGCGGGTTAAGACTCAGGTTGAGGGTCGCGCCCCGGCGTGTGCGGGCACGCACACAAGGCCGTGCTGCATTTCGCCTGTGCGGCGCGCGGCGCGCACACCAAATCGTGTCGGCGGCGTGTCGAATGGTCGTGCCGGGGGCGCCCCCGCCTCTGTGATAGACTCGTCCGGCCGGGCGCGACGACGGGCGCCGGGCGTTGAAGCGATGGACAAACGCGAAAAGCCGAAGAGCCTGGAGGAGAGCGTCGAGGCGGCGCTCCTCGACGCCGACCTCTTCGTCAAGTACAAGTCGCCGCGGCGCGCCGTCGAGCGCTTGCAGGAGTCCATCGTCCACTGGCCGCGCTCCATCGTCCTGCGCGAGAAGTTGCGCGAGATAGCCTTCTCGCACGGGATGGAGGACGAGGCCGCGCGCCAGTGCCTCGTCCTCGTCAACCTCTACATCGGGCGCGAGAACTTCGACTCCGCGCACGAGCGCCTGCTCGAAGCCAAGCACATCGACCCGCGCATCAACATCGCGCCGGGCCTGGAAGCCATCCGCCGCGCGCGCCGCCCCGATTTGCCACACGCCGCGCCCGCGCCGGCCCCGCCCGCCCCCTCGGCCCCGCGCCCCGTCGCCTTCGCCGGCGACCTCGCCACGGTCAACATCTTCGACGCCGTGCAGGTCATCGAGAACTCGCGCCTGACGGGCGCGCTCGCCATCGTCGGCCCGGCGCGGCGCGGCCGCGTGCTCTTCAACGACGGCCGCATCGTGGACGCCGAGTGCGGCGACGCCAGAGGCACGCCGGCCTTCCGCCTCATCGTCGAGGTCACGGCCGGCTCCTTCGACTTCGAGAAGGCGCAGAACGAATTCCCCGTCCGCATCCAGGCGCTCTCCAACACCAACCTCATCCTCGACACGCTCCGCCAGATGGACGAGGACAAGCAGGAAATTGCAGAGTGAGGAGTGCAGAGTGCAGAATTAAAGGAAGTCTTTTCCTTAATTCTGCACTCCGCACTCCGACTTCCGCGTTTCTTCTCAGTCCATCAGGACGCGGGTGCGGAGCGATTCGGCGACTTCGAGGGCGGCGAGGAGGCGGAGGAACTGCTGGTAGTTGCGGCTGCGGAGGCGGATGCGCTGGCGCTCGGCCTCGGAGAGGTCGAGGCGCAGCACGAGGTCGAGGAAGTCGTAGTAGTCGGCGGCGGCCGAGACGGGCAGCTCGCGCGTGTAGGTCGTGCGCGCGGCGTCCTCGGAGGTGAAGCCGGCGAGCGCGTCGAAGAGGTGGTCGGTCGTCAGGTGCGAGCCCTGTCGCGCGAGCTTGATGGGCAGGCGCAGCTCGAAGAAGCGCAGGCCGTTCGAGGTCGTCACCGCCCGCAGGGACTTCGTGCCCTCGCCGTCGAAGGGCGAGTCGTTGTCGAGCAGCACTTTCAGGAGGCGCGGCCAGTCGTGCTCGTCCACGGTGTCCAGTGTGAGCTGGACGCGGTCGGCGAGGAACTTCTCGAACTGGGCCTCGACGGGGTAGGTGACGCGGCCGAGGCACCCGACGGGCTCGCCCTCGCCGGCCGCCTCGTTCGGCAGCCGCGCCGGGCAGCGCGCGCAGATGACCGTCTCGGCCTTCATGCGCTCGATCTCGTCGGCCGCGCGCTCGACGAAGCGCACCTTCTCCTCCGACGGCGCGACGTGCTCGCCGGTCGTCAGGCGCGTGTGCAGGCTCCCGAGGCGCCCCCACGCGCGCAGGTGCTCCTCGTCGTAGCGCGCGCGCAGCGCGCACGGGTATTCGATGGCGAACTCCAGTGACAAGCTTTAACCCAACTCCGTTTGCGAGGTCACTTCTGAGCGGGAAATTTGCGCCGTGAGGCGCGCCCCGGCCCTGATGAGGACTATAATAACAGAGTCGCAAACGAAGACTTAAACCGGCGCCCCGCGCCGCGTGGGCCGGGCCGGAGGCGATGACGTTTCGGGGGAGTTTTAAGAGATGGTAGCCGCTCATGCCGCCCCGGTGCCGGGGCCGAGGGGCCTGTGGCCGGTCGGCCAGATGTACGCGTTCAGCCGCGACCCGCTGACGCTGCTCGCGGGGCTGGCGCGCGAGTACGGCGACGTGGCGCGCTTCAAGGCCGGGCCGCAGAGCGTCTACCTGCTCAGCCACCCCGAACACGTCCGCGACCTGCTGGTGACGAACAACGCGCGCTTCAAGAAGGGGCGCGCGCTCCAGCGCGCCAAGCGCCTGCTCGGCGAGGGCCTCCTGACGAGCGAGGGCGAGTTCCACCGCCGCCAGCGGCGCCTCGCGCAGCCCGCCTTCCACCGCCAGCGCGTCTCGGCCTACGGCCGCGTGATGGTCGAGTACGCCGAAAGGACTTCCGCCCGCTGGCGCGACGGCGAGGAGCTGGACGTCTCCGAGGAGATGATGAGGCTCACGCTGGCCGCCGTCGGCAAGACGCTGTTCGACGCCGAGGTCGAGTCGGACGCCGACGAGGTGGGCGCGGCGCTGACGGAGGTGATGAACCTCTTCGGCTACCTGATGCTCCCGTTCTCGGAGCTGCTGGAGAAACTGCCGCTCCCGCCGCGCCGCCGCTTCCTGCGCGCGCGCGCCCGCCTCGACGCCGTCATCTACCGCATCATCGAGGAGCGGCGGCGCACGGGCGGCGACCGCGGCGACCTGCTCTCGACGCTGCTCGACGCCGTGGACGAGGAGGGCGACCGGACGGGGATGACCGACGAGCAGTTGCGCGACGAGGTGATGACCATCTTCCTCGCCGGCCACGAGACGACCGCCAACGCCCTGACGTGGGCGTGGTACCTGCTCGCGCAGAACCCGGGGGCCGAGGCGAGGCTGCACGCCGAGCTGGACGCGGTGCTGGCGGGCGGCCGTATCCCTGCGCCGGAGGACGTGCCCGCGCTCCGGTACACCGAGATGGTCGTGGCCGAGACGATGCGGCTCTACCCGCCGGCGTGGGCGCTCGGCCGCCTCGCGCTCGAAGACCACGAGGTCGGCGGCTACCTGATTCCGCGCGGCTCGCTCGTCCTCGTCAGCCAGTACGTCGTCCACCGCGACCCGCGCTTCTGGCCCGACCCCGAGCGCTTCGACCCCGAGCGCTGGACGCCCGAGGCGAAGGCCGCCCGCCCGCAGTTCGCCTACTTCCCCTTCGGCGGCGGCCCCCGCCGCTGCATCGGCGAGGGCTTCGCGTGGACGGAGGCCGTGCTCATGCTCGCCTCGCTCGCCCGCCGCTGGCGCGCGCGCCTCGTGCCCGGCCGCCGCGTCGAGACCCAGCCGCGCATCACGCTCCGCCCCGGCGCCTCCGGGGTGCCGATGAGGATTGAAGAGCGTAAACCGTGAACCGTAAACCGTGACGAGACAAAGCCCGCCTTTTCTCGTCACGGTTTACGGTTCACGGTTCACGGCCTTATTCTTGTCACGGTTTACGGTTCACGGTTTACGCCGGAGGAGAAGAGTTGCCAATCACGCAGGATTTCATCGAGACGTTCAGCGTCGTCTGCCCCGCGTGCCGCGGGCGCGTGGTGCTGAAGGAGGACGCGAGCGGCATCAAGTGCACCGAGTGCAGGCGCGTCTACCCCGTCCGCAACGACATCCCCGCGCTCATCGTCGAAGAGGCGACCATCGAGGATGAAGAGCACGGCAAGACGGACTGAGCCGCGCGCCTTCGCGCCCACGCCCGCCCCGTCCGACGCGGCGGCGGGTGCGGCGGCGCTCGCAGGCGCCGGGCCGGGAGGCGACGCACGCCCGCTCGCGCCCGCGCGGTGGGACTGGTCGCGCGTGCGCCGCGTGCTCGTCGTGCGCCTGCGCTCGATTGGCGACACGGTGCTGGCGACGCCCTCGCTCCACGCCCTGCGTCGCTTCCTGCCCGGCGCGCGCATAGACGTCCTCCTCGAAGACTGGGTCGCGCCGCTGCTCGAAGGCTCGGCCGAAGTTGACCGCGTCGTGACCGTCCGGCGCAAGAGCCAGCCCTCGCGGCTCTCGGTCGCGCGACGCCTGCGCGCCGAAGGCTACGACGTGGCCTACAACCTCCACGGCGGCAGCACGGCCGCGCTGCTCGTGCGCGCCTCGGGCGCCCGCCACCGCGTCGGCTACGCCGGCTACGCTTACGCCTCGCTACACAACCACGCCGCGCCGCCGTCGTCCGAACTCTGGGGGCGCGAGAAGACGCACTCGGCCGAGCAGCAGCTCGCGCTCCTCGGCTGGACGGGCGTGCCCGTCACGGACCGGCCGGCGTCGCGGCTCCCCGTCTTGCCCGAGGCCGCCGCGACAATCACGCGCCGGCTGCGCGAAGCGGCCGGGCTCGACGACGGCCGTCCCTTCGCGCTCGTCCACCCGGCCGCCGCCTTCGAGACGAAGACGTGGGCCGCGGAGAACTTCGCGCGCGTCGTTGAGCGCCTCGCGGCACGCGGGCTCGCCGCCGTCGCCGTCGCCGCGCCCGGCGAGTCGAAGGTGATTGACGAAGTCCGCGGACACTCGGCCTCCCCGCTCGCGGGCTTCACCGACCTGACGCTCCCCGAGTTGACGGCGCTCGCCGCGCGCGCCTCCCTGTTTGTCGGCAACGACAGCGGCGTGGCGCACGTCGCCGCGGCCGTGGGCACGCCGCAGGTCGTCGTCTTCGGCTCGTCGAACGTCGCGCACTGGCGCCCCTGGACTGCGGCCCCGGCCGAGGTCGTGCGCGAGGAGATGGCCTGCGCGCCCTGCGCCGGCTACACCTGCGCCGAGTTCGGGGCGCCCGAGTGCATCCGCCGCGTCCCCGCCGAGCGCGTCCTCGCCGCAATCGAGCGCGTCCTCGCCGCCGCCGGAACCCGCACGACCTCGAACCCCGCCTGAGCCGGACGCCGCCGGGCGGCGCGATTCAACAAGCCCGCGCTTTTTGCTAAACTCCCCGGGCTCCCGCTGCTTCGCAATGACGCTTCCCGTAAACCACCTGACGACACGGCGCGCGGCCGAGGTCGTCGCCCGGATGGGCGCGCGCAACGTCGTCGTCTTCGGCGACGTGATGCTCGACGAGTTCGTCTGGGGCGACGTGACGCGCATCTCGCCCGAGGCGCCCGTCCCCGTCGTGGAAGTCCGCCGCGAGTCGTTCAACCTCGGCGGCGCCGCCAACGTGCTCGCCAACCTGCGCGCGCTCGGCGTGCGGACGTCGCTCGTCGGCGTCGTCGGCGCCGACCGCGCGGGCGAGCGCGTGCGCGCGGAGCTGCACGACCCCGGAGCCGACGACGCGGCCGACAACCTCATCACGGACGTCAGCCGCCCGACGACGCTCAAGACGCGCATCATCGCGCACAACCAGCTCGTCGTGCGCGCCGACCGCGAGCGGCGCGCGCCCGTGGACGGGCCGACCGAGGAGAGAATAGTCGCGGCGCTCCGCCATCTCCTGAAGGAGGCGGACGCGCTCGTCGTCTCGGACTACGACAAGGGCGCGGTGACGCCCGCGGTGCTCGGCGAGATTCTGCCGGCGGCCGAGGCGGCGGGCGTGCCCGTGCTCGTCGACCCGAAGCCGCGCAACTTCTGGTCGTACCGCCCGGCGACGCTCGTCACGCCGAACCACCTCGAAGCGCTGCGCGTGACGAACAGCGAGGACGACACCGACGAGGGCATGGCGCGCGCCGCGCGAGAGATTCACGGGCGGCTGGGTTGCCGCTCGGTGCTCATCACGCGGGGCGAGCGCGGGATGATGCTGCTGGGCGAGGGCGGCGAGCCCGTCTACGTGCCGACGGCCGCGCGCGAGGTCTACGACGTGACGGGCGCGGGCGACACGGTGATTGCGACGCTGGCGGCCTCGCTCGCCGCGGGCGCGACGCTCGTCGAGGCGGCGATGCTCGCCAACCACGCCGCCGGCGTCGTCGTCGGCAAGGTCGGCACGGCGACGGCGACGGCCGCCGAGCTGCTCGCCTCGTTCCCGCCCGAAGTGAATTGCTGAAAACCCCCGGGCGCGCGGCGGGCATCACAGCAGACGCCGAAGGAAGGAGGCGGCGCGCAGAATGAAGCACGGCCCTCTGGTCTTTACGCTCCTCGCGTGCGCGGGCGTCGCGCTCGGCGCGGCCTGCGTGGCGCGCGGCTTCAGGGTCGCGCGCGCCGAGTCTCTGCCGAAAGAGTCGGCGCCGGCCGCGGCCACGCCCGCGAACGTCACGGAAGGCGGCGGCCCGCCGCTGGGCGCGGAAGAGGAGGAGTTGAACCGCCGCCCACTCAGGCTCCCTTTGTCTAACCCGCGCGTGGTGGTCGGGAAGGGCGCGAGACGTTTGAGGCTCTACGCGGGCGGCGAGTTGGTGCGCGTCCGGCGCGTCGCACTCGGGTTCGAGCCGGCGGGCGACAAGGTGAAGCAGGGCGACGGGCGGACGCCGGAGGGCGAGTTCTACGTCTGCATGAAGAACGAGAAGAGCAAGTTCTACCTCTCGCTCGGCCTGAGCTACCCGAACGAGGAGGACGCGGGGCGCGGCCTGCGCGACGGGCTGATTACGAAAGGCACGGCCGCGGCCATCGTGCGCGCCGTCCGCGCCGGGCGCTGCCCCGCGTGGAGCACGGCGCTCGGCGGCGAAATCTTCATCCACGGCGGCGGCACCGCGAGCGACTGGACTTTCGGCTGCGTCGCGCTTGAGAACCCGGAAATCAGGGAGCTGTTCGACGCCCTCCCCGCCGGCACGCCCGTCCGCATCGACCCTTAAACAAAGTCTTCGGCCGTCCCTATGCCTTCAAAGAAACATCATCCGTCAACGCGGTTGCCGTCAGGGTTACTCTCGACGCTGCTGCTCGCCTCGCTCCTGCTCGCCGCCGCCCCGCCCCGCGCGCTGCCCGCGCAGGAGTCGCAACGCGAACGCCGCGTAGGCACGCCCACGCCCACGCCGACGCCGCGCACACAGGCGACGCCGACGCCGACGCCTTCGCGGCAGACTCAGGCGCCCGCGCGCCCGACGCCGACGCCGGGCCTGACGCCGACCCCGGCACCCGCCGCGGCTCAGACTCCGACTCCCACGCCGACGCCGACGCCGCAGCCGACGCCCGCGGCGCCGCGGACGCTCGAAGAGCTGCGCGCGCGCATCGGCGAGATTCTGTCGCGGCCGGAGTTCGCCGCCTCGCGCCTCGCCCTCAAGGTCGCCTCGCTCGACACCGGGCGCGTCATCTACGAGCAGGACGCGCGCAAGTGGATGCAGCCCGCCTCGAACATGAAGCTCTTCACGGTGGCCGCCGCGCTCGACCGCCTGACGCCCGACTACCGCTTCATCACGTCCGTCTACGCGCCCGCGCGGCCGGACGCCTCCGGCACGGTGCGCGGCGACCTCGTCGTCTACGGACGCGGCGACCCCTCCTTCGCCGTCCGCTTCAACCCGGAGGGCAACACGGACTACGCGCTCGCCATCGACGCGCTGGCCGCAGACATCCACGCGGCCGGCGTCCGGCGCGTCGAGGGCGACCTCGTCGGCGACGAGAGCTACTTCAACGGCGCGCCCGTCCCGCCCGGCTGGGAGTGGGACGACCTCCAGTGGTACTACGGCGCCGAAGTCTCCGCGCTGACGGTCAACGATACCTCGGTCGATCTCTCCGTCAAGCCCGGCGCGAGCGTCGGCTCCCCCGCGCGCATCACGCTCGGGCCTTCGACCCCGCTCGTCACCGTCATCGACCGCACGACCACGGGCGAGCGCGGCACGACGCGCAGCCTGAGCGTCAACCGCCCGCTCGGCCAGAACGTCATCGAGATACGAGGCAGCCTCC
>DASVTS010000114.1:0-8936 GCA_036387455.1 Pyrinomonadaceae bacterium
GCCCGTCACCTCGGCCGACGTCGACGCGGCGACGAACCGCTTCGTCACCGCGGGGGCCAACCCCGTCTACTACGACGCGGCCGGCAACGTCACCCGCGACGAGCGCTTCCGCATGATGAGCTACGGCTACGACGCCAACGGCCGCCAGACCTCCGCCTCCCTCCTTAACGGCACCAACGGCACGAACTCGACCTACGACGGTCTCGGGCAGCGGGTGAGGCAGCAGGTGGTGGATTTGACGCGGCACTTCGTCTACGACGCCTTCGGCAAGCTCGTCAGCGAGTACGAGGTCCTGCCCTGGGGCGAGCACCGCTGGGAGCGCGACCACCTCTTCCGCGGCGGCCAGGAGGTGGCCACCGACGAGTCCCCCTCCTGGTGCTGGAAGTCCGTCGAGCAGTTCGTCCGCGACTTCTACGCGGGCGCGCTGGCCCGCCAGCCCAACTCCGGGGAGCTCTCCTACTGGAAGGACCGGCTGGTGCGGGGGCAGGCGCGCGGCGGCGGGGCGCTGTTGCAGGAGGCGCAGGCGCTCGGCGAGGCGCTCTTCACCTCGGCCGACTACGCGGCGCGCAACCGGGTCAGCGACCGCGACTACGTCTACGACCTCTACAAGGCGTATTTGCAGCGGGAGCCGGACACGGGGGGGTGGAACTGGTGGACGAGCGTGGTGCCGTCGGACGGGCGCTACAACGTGCGGCAGGGGTTCGCGCTGAGCATGGAGTTCGGGCACGACGTGGCGTGGCTGTGCGAGACGGCGGGGCCGGGGGGCGTGCGGTACCTTTTGACGGACCAGCAGGGGACGACGCGGGTGGTGACGAACGAGGCTGGGGGGGTCGTGTCGCGGCACGACGAGCTGCCGTTCGGCGAGCAGGTGTGGGCCGGCGCGGGGCAGCGCACCGCGGGGCAGGGGTACGGGCAGACGGACGGCGCGAGGCAGCAGTGGGCGCTGATGGAGTGGGAGAAGGCGACGGGGTTGCAGCACACGTGGTGGCGCAAGTACGACCCGTGGGCCGGCCGGTGGACCAGCCCCGACCCCGTCAACGACAGTCTGAACATAGACGACCCGCAGACCTTCAACCGCTACGCCTACGTCCGTAACGACCCCGTGAATCTGACCGACCCGACGGGGCTCTACTGGGCGATAGACTGGGGCAGCTGCCGGGCCGAAGTCGTCTCCAACGGCGAGGGCGGGTTACGCTTCACCGGGCGCGAAATCTGTAGCCTCACGTGGGTGCCCGAGTACGGGCCCATCATGCCGCAGCAGCCGCCCGACCGGTTCCCGTGCCCGCCGACCGGGGAAGAGCTGGCCAAGAACCCCAAAGTCAAAGCGGCGCTCGACAAGGCGTTCGAAGACTCGGGGTTCCGCACCCCGGGCGTGCACGAGGAGGGAGGCTGGATTTACATGGACGAGGGCGGCAACATCAGGGTCGAACGGGCCCCCAAAGGCGGGGGCCGGGGTGTGAACCTGAATAACCCGCCCGAAGTGCCGGGGCACATCCTGGTCGGCGACTTCCACACGCACCCGTACCAGAAGGGCGACCCGATGCCGAACGGGCAGCCGGGGAAGATTACTGTTGACCAGAGGGGCCCCAGCCCCCCGGACAAAGAGGGCAACGCCCTCGCCGGCGTGCCCGGGCTGATTCGGTCGCCGCAGGGGACTAAGCCTTACGGGCCGAAGCGCCGAGGCAGCGACCCGAAGAAGGCCGGCACCCCGAACAGTAAGTACGGCGCTTACCCGGGGAACACGGCCGACACGCGTCGCCGGTGTCGGAACTAGCTTCGTGCGCGGAGGAAAGGTGACATGAAAAGATACCTGCTCCTTCTGGGCGTGTGTGTCGTAAGCTTTGCACTGGGCGGCCCGGCGCCGTGCGCGGCGCACGGTCGGCGTGCGCAGGCGGAGGCCGGAATCGGCGCGGCCGAGGCCGTCCAGATAGCAAAGCAGAGGGCGGCGCGGAAGTATAAACGCCTGGACAGGTACAACGTCGCGGTGTGCGACGTGGGCGCGTCGTGGCGGGTCGTCTTCGAGCTTAAAGACCCGCGTTCGGACGGGCGCGGCCCGGAGTACACGATTATGAAGAACAGCGGCGCGGTCATCCACGTCGAGGTGGCCGCGCACAGGCTGCCGCCGCCGCGCGCGGACGCTAAGAAGACCGGGTCGCCACGACAGAGGAGTCTGAGCAGAGAGGAGGCAATCGCGCTGGCGAAGGAGGACGCGCTCAAGACCTTCGGCCCGCTGACGGAACTCGGCGTGGACGCGTGCGAGCTGATAGGGGCGTGGTACGTCGCCTTCTACTTCAAAGAGCCTCTGACGCGCGGCGGGCCGCCGCTCTACATCATAGACAAGAAGACGGGCAGGATTATCGAGAATCGGTTTTACGCATAGCCCCGCCCCCGCCGCCGCGCCTCTTCGCGGCGACGGCGCGGAGCCACAGGAAGCCCACGGCCAGGAACGGCGTGAGGTAGAGGAGGAGGTCCCAACGTCCGAGGCCCGGCGGCGTCACTTCGATGTCTGCGAACAGTTCGCCGCCGCCGCGCCGGCTCTGGAGCATGACGCGCACGCGCCACGGCCCTTCGGCGTCGAAAGGCACCTCGGCCGTGTACTGTACGCGGCCCCGCGCGCCGTCGCGCTCGGCCGCATACACGGCCTCGGCGGCGCGGCCGTCGGCGGGCCGGACGCCGACCTGCACCCTGATGTCCTCTGGCAGTTCGTCGCCCGGCGGCGGCTCAAGAATGATGTAGAAAGTGCCCGTCCCGACGTCGGGGTCGGCCCAGATTGAAGCCGTACACGGGCCCAGACTCTTATCGACGAGAATCGCGTAGGGCGGCCCGTCGTGCGCCGAAGCCCTCGCCGCAAAGGCGAGCGTCAGCCCGGACGCCAGCAGAAAAATCCTTAACCTCATCAACTCCCCAGAAACGTGCCGCGCATCTCCATCGGCTGCGACAGGAGCCAGAGCGCGGAAGCCCACAGGAGTAGGCAGACGGCGGCCCACGCCGCGAAGACTCGACGCGGGTGCGCCGCCGCGTCGTCTTCCGCCAGACGGTACGCCAGCAGAAGCGAGCCGAGCAGCCCCAGCCCCAGCAGCCCCAACTCCAAAGGGTAGACCGCCCTCTCCGGCAGTCCCACAAGATTCCACATCGGCTCGCCCAGGACAGGCCACCCGGCGGCGACGAGCGCGCCCTGCGTGACGGGGACGAACGTGTAGAGCCCGGTCAGGAAATGGAAGCCGTAGTGGCTCAGCCAGACGCCGAAGCCGAGCGGGACGAGCGCGTAGGAATACCTGACCACGGTCGGGAGCAGCCCGCCGCGGCGCCCGCCCCACTTCCGTGAGAGCCACGCGGCCGCGCCGAGCAGGAGCACGGGCTCCGCCACGAGCGCGAGCGCGAAGAGGAGGCCGAGGACGGGCGCCTCGCCCTGCGTGCGGAGCAGGCCCGCGAGCCGGCGTTGCAGCGCGTAGACGGGGCTGACCATGCCGAACGCGTTCAGCAGCGCGCCGAAGGTGAAGACGACGGCGAGCGCCGACAGGTCGCGCCGACGCGAAATAATCCCGACGCCCGAACGCAGCGTGTCAACGGTCAACTCTTCGGCGGGGACGCGGCCGAGGATGCCGACGTTGTCGTGCGGGCACGCCTGCACGCAGTCGAGGCAGAACGTGCAATCAAGGTTTCCGACCTTCCGCGGCTGGAAGAGCGCCAGCTCGCAGCCGCGCTGGATGACCACGGGCGGCCGGGCCTCGTCGCGCCTCCCGCGGATGCAGTCTTTGGTGCGGCAGCCGTCGCAGACTCCTAGGTCGCGCGCCTTCACCTCAAGCGGCGAGACGGTCGAGGCGACGAAGTTGAACTGCCCGACGGGGCAGACGAATTTGCAGAAGGAGGCGTGCTTGAAAAAAACGTCCACGAGCAGCGCGCCCGCGAAGTAGAGGACGACGAGCCACGCCGTCCACCACGGCGACGCCCAGAGGTCGAACAGCTCGTAAGAGAAAAGGACGAGGACGAAGAGCGAGAGCGAGAGCCACTTGTTGCGCAGGCGGCGGGGCCAGTTGAGCCTCGGGCGGAAGAAGCGCCGCGCGAGGTTGCGCGGCAGCATGAAGGGGCAGGCCATGCAGAAGAAGTTGCCCGCGAGCAGCAGCACGAGGACGAGCGCGCCGCGGAAGTGAACCCACGTCAGCGTCGTCGCCAGGTTCTTCGGCGCGAGCGACGGGCCGAACAGCCCGTGCGCCACCATCACGGCCGCGACGACGAACAGCGGAATCTGGAGCAGCGTGCGCGCGTGGCGCCGGCGGAGCAGAGCGCCGAGCAGGGGCCACCGCAGGAGGTCTACGGCGTGCGAGGGCGGGGGCGCCGGCCGGGAGGAAGATGCGGCGGGCGCGCTCGGCACCTCCTCAACCTGACTGGACGCCTTTAACATCAAACTGCCGCTCGATTCTTCTCCCGTCAGGCAAAGTCATTCGGACGAGGACGACCCAGTCGCCCGCCATCGTGAATTCGAGTTCGGACTGGTAGCGCCCCGGCCCCGTCTCGCCGGCCTCGCCGAACACCGGCCGCATCCCCGCGTGCGACATGTTCCCTTCGAGGCTGACGCGCGCCCCGCTCAGGGGCTTGCCGGAAGCGTCGGACACCCGCAGCGTGACGCGCACCGGCCCGACGCGCGGCGGCCGGGGCGTAATCTCGTGCTCGACGTTGACGTCCGCCGGCGGCCCGCCGTCCCGCCGGCAGCCCGTCAAGACAAGTCCGGCGCAGAGCGCGAGCGCGCCGAGGGCCTTAAAGCACCTTCGGGACGCGGGGCTTAGCGAAGGGCGCATGAGCAGCCGTGCGCCGCGGCCTCGCCCCCGCGCGGGAACATGTGGAAGTACATGCCGACGACCATCGGGATGAAGACGACGGTGTTGTAAAAGAGGTGCAGCTCGACGCGCGGAATCCACATCTGCGCGACGCTCACGGGGACGGGCGACCCGAAGAAGTTCTGCCCCGCGGCGGCCTGTCCGAGCAGCAGCCCGTGCTCGATGTGGTGCCAGAACTGTATGGCGAGCGCGGCCGTCCACCAGCGCCGCGACGTGCCGCGGAAACCCTGCCGCAGGGTCCACAGCCCGACGAGCATCACGATGGCGTAGCTGTAGTGCAGCGTCTCGGACTTCACCAGCCACGGGAACCAGTGGCCCAGGACGCCGCGCGACTCCGGCACCGGCCAGCCGAGCGCGTATATCTGGAACGCCTGCACGAGGTGCTCGGCCCAGTGCGCCAGCACGACCAGCATAAAGAGTTGGAGCGCGGGCTTGTGCCAACGCGCGTTGAGCTTCTCGTGGAAGCCGTGCGCGGCGGGCGTGGGCGTCAGGCGTACCGGGTTGACGGAGGCGACCATGTGGCTCTTCCTCTCTGCGTGGTGCTGTGCGCTCGGGACTGCGGCGTGCGGGCTGTTATCATCCCCGGCAGGTGGTTCCCGCGGGCGGGTTGACTTGCGCGGGCGAGTGTAGCTTGAACGCCTATTACACACAATCCCCACGCCTTCTGTCACCGGCACGGAGTTGGGGGTTCATGTCAAACTTTGGGTTGACTCCCGGCTCAGACCCGGGGCGGGTGACACGCGCCCCGGCGGGTGTTAGGGTTCGGCGGCGCGTGTTGCGAACCCGGCCCGGGTGAAGGTGAGCCGCAGGCTTCGGCCCGCCGACTTTATCCGAATCAAAACTGACTTCTCTCGGCAGATGCGAACCTTCCCCCTCAAGCGGCGGTGCGGCCGCGGCCTCGCCCTCCTGCTGGCCCTCGCCGCCGCGTCCACGGCCGCCTGCCGCCGCGCCGACCTCCCCGAAAAAAATTCCCCGCAGTACCTCGGCGCCGTGCGCGCCTTCTACGTCGGCCTCTCCGCGCTCCAGGTCGGCGACGACGTGCGCGCCGAGGAGAAGCTGAAGGAGGCGACCGCGCTCGCGCCGGACGAGCCCGCCGCGTGGGCCGACCTCGCGTTGCTCTACATGCGACAGCGCCAGTTCGACCTCGCCGCCGCGAACCTTGAGAAGGCGCGGTGGCTCGCGCCCGAGAACGCCGCGCTCTACGTCCTGACGGGGCAGTTGGAGAGCGGGCGCGGCAACTACGAGGAGGCGGGCAGGCAGTTCCGCCGGGCGGCGGAGCTTGACCCCAGCAACCTGAAGGCTCTCTACGCCCTCAGCCGCGAGGTCGGGCGCGAGGGCGAGGGCGGCGAGGCGGAGGAGTTGCGCCTGCTGCAAAAGATTCTCGAAGTCGAGCCGCGCAACCTGTCCGTCCGCCTCGACGTCGCGCGTCTCGCCGCCAAGCGCGGCGACGCCGACACCTTCGGCCGGATGATGAACGGCTTCGCGGAGGACTCGGCGGGGTGGCCTTCGGAGGCGCAGGAGCAGTTGAAGTCCGTCCGGACGGCCGCCGCCGGGGGCGACACGCGCGCCGCGGCCCCGCGCGTACAGTTCCTCCGCAACGTGCTCGTGCGCCTGCCCGAGTACAGGGAGAGCCGCCTCGCCGTCGAAGACCCGCCGGAGATTCTGAGCGAGCCCTTCACGCGCTTCCTCACGCTCGAATCGCCCTCGCCGCGTCCCGCGCCGCCGGACGAGGCGCTGACCTTCAACGCCGAGCCGCCGCAGGAGTTCGGCGCAGGCCCCTGGGCGTGGGGCGGCGCCGTCTCGCTCGACGGTGAAGGCCCGCCCGCGCTGCTCTTCGCCAACGCGCGCGGCGTGCAGCTCGCGGGCGGCACCAAACTGGACTTCCCCGACGGCGCCGCGTCCGCCCCGCCGACGCCCTCCGGCGCCGCCGCGCTCGACTTCGATTACGACTTCAAGACCGACCTCGCGCTGGCCGCCGAGAGCGGCTTCCGCCTCTACCGTCAGGAGAGCCCGGCGAGCTTCGTCGACGTGACGGCGAAGACGGGCCTGCCCGGCCCCGTCGTCAACAGCGTCTGCACGGGCGCGTGGGCGGCGGACGTCGAGGCCGACGGCGACCTCGACATCGTGCTCGGCGTGAGCGCGAAGGACGGCCCGCCGCACGTGCTGCGCAACAACGGCGACGGCACCTTCGCCGTGCTCCATCCCTTTGAAAGACTCCCCGGCCTGAGCGATTTCGCCTGGGCCGACTTCGACGGCGACGGCGACCCGGACGCCGCGCTGCTCGACGCGCAGGGCAACCTCTCCGTCTTCACCAACGAGCGCGCGGGTCAGTTCCGCCGCCGGCCTTCTCCGGCGAACGCCGGCACGGTCGCCCTCGGCGTCGCGGACGTGAACCGCGACGGGCTGTTCGACCTGCTCCTGCTCGGCGCCGACGGCGTGCTCACGCGCCTCTCGGACAGGGACGAGGGCGCGGGCTGGGAGTCGGCCGAAGTGCTGCGCTGGGACGAGCCGCCCGCAGGTCTCGCCGCGGGCGCGGTGAAGGTGACGGCCGCCGACCTCGACAACAACGGCGGCGTTGACCTGCTCGTCTCCGGCGCTTCCGGCGCGCGCGCGTGGCTGAGCGACGCCGAAGGGAAATTCAAGCCGCTCAACCTTCCCGAGACAATCGCCGCCTCGCGCGGCGTCTCGGTCGCCGACGCGGACGGCGACGGCCGTCTCGACCTCGTCGGCGTCGGCCGCGAGCGTCAGACGTTCGTCGGCAAGGCGCGCGGCTCGAAGAATTACCACTGGCAGTTGATACGGCCGCGCGCCGCCAACGCCACCGGCGACCAGCGCATAAACTCCTTCGGCGTCGGCGGCGAGATGGAGATACGCGCCGGCCTCCTCGTCCAGAAGCAGCCCATCACGGGGCCGCTCGTCCACTTCGGCTTGGGCGAGCAGACGGGCGCCGACGTCGTGCGCGTCGTCTGGCCGAACGGCTCGGTGCGCGCCGAGTTCGAGCTGAAGGCGGACACCTCCGTCCTCGCCGAGCAACGCCTGAAAGGCTCCTGCCCGTCGCTCTTCGCCTTCGACGGGAAGCGTATGAGCTTCGTGAAGGACTGCGCGCCGTGGAGTCCGGCCATCGGGCTTCGCATCAACAACTACCAGACGTTGAGGGTCGGGCAGACCGAGGAGTGGGTCAGGATTCGCGGCGACCAGCTCGCCCCGCGCGAAGGCTTTTACGACCTTCGCATCACGGCCGAGCTTTGGGAGACCTACTACCTCGACCGCTATCAGTTCGCAGTCGTTGACCATCCGGCGGGCACCGAAGTCTTCGTGGACGAGCGCACCGCGCGCCGCCCGCCCGCGCTCAAGGTCTACACGACGGCCGGGCCGCGCCCGTTCGCCGGGGCGTGGGACGACGCGGGCGCCGACGTTTCCGAAGTCGTGGGCAAACTCGACGGCCGACACCTCGACACCTTCGGGCGCGGCTCTCATCAGGGCGTGACGCGCGACCACTTCGTCGAGCTTGAACTCGGCGAAGAGGCGCCGCGCGGCGGGCCGCTCTGGCTCGTCGCGCACGGCTGGCTGCACCCGACCGACGCCTCGATTAACGTCGCCATCAGTCAGGGGAGCCAAGCGCCGCCGCGGGGCTTAAGCCTCGAAGTCGCGGACGGCCGGGGCGGATGGGTCGTGGCGCAACCAGACCTCGGCTTCCCTTCGGGGAAGAACAAGACGATCCTCGTCGACCTCGAAGGCGCCTTCAAGCCGAACGCCCCGCGGCGGCTGCGGCTGCGCACCAACATGGAGATTTACTGGGACGCGCTCGCATGGGCGGGCGCTTCGCCGGGCGCGGCGGCGAAGGTCACGAGCCTCGCGCCCGCGGCCGCGGAGCTACGCTTTCGCGGCTTCTCCGAGATGAGGAGCGCGAGTCCTTCGTCGCCCGAGACGCCCGAGTACGAGCGCGTCGTCTCCACGGGTCAGCGCTGGCGCGACCTCGTCGGCTACTACACGCGCTTCGGCGACGTGCGCGAGCTTCTGGCCGAGACGGACGACCGCGTCGTCATCGCCAACGCGGGCGACGAGCTGCTGCTGCGCTTCTCCGAGCAGCAGCCGCCCCCT
>DASVTS010000115.1:0-11031 GCA_036387455.1 Pyrinomonadaceae bacterium
AATTTCGTGCATGAAATTCTCCCGGCCGCGCCCCCGCGTTGACATCGCGGGCGGCCGGGCATACCGTACACAGCCGTCCCGGCTTTAAAGCGGATGGGGCGGCCCTCGTCAGCCTCACGTTCGAACCCAACCCCGAAGGACGCGCAGGGAGGTGGGGTTCTTCCGGCGGGCGGGCGGCGGGCGTAAGCCGTTGGTTTGTAACAAAAAACGCATTCGGGGGCGGGCGAGCCGCCGGGCGGCCTCCCGCATCTAAGGGGGGCCGGATTTGCATCCTTTGGAGAAATAGAGAATATTAGAAAAAGGATAACAACGAGTCGCACACGCTCGTTCGAGCCGCGCCGCCGCCCGCCGGCGGCGGGGCCGGGCGGCTCTCCGGGGGGCCGGGGCGCGACGTTTTTAACAGGGGAAGAGTTTAAATGGCGAAGAATTTAGTCGTAGTCGAGTCGCCCGCGAAGGCGAAGACTATAGGCAAGTATCTGGGGCCGGACTACCGCGTGATGGCCTCCATCGGCCACATCAAGGATTTGCCGTCGAAGGGGCTCGGCGTCGACGTTAATAATAATTTTGAGCCGACCTACGAGGTCATCCCCGACACCAAGAAGCGCAACAACCGCAAGGTCATCTCCGAGCTGAAGAGCGCCGCGAAGGAGGCCGAGGCCATCTACCTCGCCGCCGACCCCGACCGCGAGGGCGAGGCCATCTGCCAGCACCTCGCCGAGGAGATCGTCCCGAAGCGCCCGAAGAAGCCGCACTTCCGCGTGATGTTCAACGAGATCACGAAGCGCGCCGTGCAGGAGGCTTTCAAGGAGCCCAAGCAGATTGACGAGAACCTCGTCAACGCGCAGCAGGCGCGCCGCGTGCTCGACCGCCTCGTCGGCTACAAGGTGTCGCCGCTGCTGTGCCGCACCATCGGCGGGCGCCTCTCCGCGGGCCGCGTGCAGTCGGTCGCGCTCCGCATGGTCGTCGAGCGCGAGCGCGAGATCGAGAAGTTCGTCAAGACCGAGTACTGGACCGTGGGGGCGAACCTCTCGGCCAAGCTCCCGCCCGCCTTCGACGCGCGGCTGTGGAAGGTCGGCGAGCAGACGGTGAAGACCTCGGGCTTCGACCAGGAGGTGAAGAAGGGCGAGATTCTCATCGGCGACGAGAAGACGGCCCGGGGGATCGTCGAGGAGGCCGGGCGGCAGCAGTTCTCCGTCTCCGAGGTGACGACGAAGGAGCGGCGGCGCAACCCCGTCCCGGCCTTCATCACCTCGAAGCTCCAGCAGGAGGCGGCGCGCAAGCTCTCGTTCCCCGTCAAGAAGACGATGATGGTCGCGCAGAAGCTCTACGAGGGCGTCGAGCTGGGCTCGGAGGGCGCCGTCGGCCTCATCACCTACATGCGCACCGACTCGACCCGCGTCTCGGACACGGCGCTCGGGGAGGCGCGCGACTTCATCTCGGCGCAGTACGGCGCGGCCTACCTGCCCGAGAAGGCCGTCCACTACAAATCGAAGAAGGACGCGCAGGACGCGCACGAGGCCATCCGGCCGACCGACGTGACGAAGACGCCCGACGCGGTCGCGCGCTTCCTCGACCGCGACGAGCTGAAGCTCTACCGGCTCATCTGGCAGCGCTTCGTCGCCTCGCAGATGAACCCGGCCGTCTTCGACCAGACGACGATTGACATCGAGGCCGGCCGCTTCCTCTTCCGCGCCACCGGCTCGGTGCTGAAGTTCGACGGCTTCCTCAAGGTCTACGAGGAGGGGCGCGACGAGAAGGCCGAGGAGGACGAGGAGGCCGCGCGCAAGCTCCCGCTGGTGGAGAAGGGCGAGAGCCTCGGGCTCAACGGCGTCACCCCCGAGCAGCACTTCACGGAGCCGCCGCCGCGCTACACCGAGGCGACGCTCGTCAAGGCGCTCGAAGAGAAGGGCATCGGGCGGCCTTCGACCTACGCGGCCATCATGACGACGATTCAGGACCGCGAGTACGTCGAGCGCGTCGAGTCGCGCTTCCACCCGACGGCCCTCGGCATGACGGTCAACGACCTGCTCGTCGAGGGCGGCTTCGACGACCTCTTCAACGAGTCGTACACGGCGCGGATGGAGGAGGAGCTGGACGAGATCGGGGAGGGGAAGCTCGCCTGGACGGACGCGCTCTCGGAGTTCTACGGGAAGTTCGCGCGCGACCTGAAGGCGTTCGAGACCTACGTCAAGGGGCGCAAGCAGCAGGCCATCCCGACCGACGAGAAGTGCGAGAACTGCGGGTCGCCGATGGTCATCAAGCTCGGGCGCTTCGGCCAGTTCCTCGCCTGCTCGAACTACCCCGAGTGCCGCACCACGCGCGAGGTGGCGAAGCCGGCGGCGGCCGACGGCGACGGCGCCGCGTCCGGCGCGCAAGGGTCGGCGGACGGCGGCGCGGAGGCGGCCGCCGAGGAGATTTGCGAGCTGTGCGGCAAGCCGATGGCGATGAAGCGCGGGCGCTTCGGCCCGTTCCTCGGCTGCACGGGCTACCCCGAGTGCCGCAACATCCGCCGCGTCTCGAAGAAGACCGGCGCGGTGGCGCCCGCCCCCGTGCCGATTGAGGGCGAGACGTGCCCGGTGGACGGCGCGCAGCTCGTCCGCCGCCACGGCCCGTTCGGCGAGTTCGTCTCGTGCGCGAACTACCCGACGTGCAAGTACATCAAGCGCGAGACGACGGGCGTCGCCTGCCCGAAGCCCGGCTGCCGCGGCGAGATAGTCGTCAAGAAGTCGAAGCGCGGGAAGTATTTCTACGGCTGCTCGGAGTACCCGAAGTGCGACACGGTCTACTGGGACAAGCCCGTCACCGTGCCGTGCCCCGAGTGCAACGCGCCCTTCATGCTGGAGAAGACGACGAAGAAGGGCACGACCCGCTCGTGCGCGCGCGAGGAGTGCGGCCACAAGGAGGACGTGCCCGAGACGGGCGCGCAGCCGCCGTCCGCCGACCAGCCCGGCGGCGAGCGCCGCGCCGCGCGCTGACGCGCGGGCGGACGCTTCAGGTTGAGAAGGGCGGGCCGCCGTGGCCCGCCCTTCTCATTTCACGGCCCCGCCGCGGGCGCGCGTCGCGGGCTTGCGGCCCGCCGCGGGCTTGCGGCGCGCGGGCGCGGCGGCCGCGCGCGAAGTCTCGCGCACGCGCGGCGGCTCGAACCTGGCGACGAGCGGCTTGCTGATGACCTCCTCCCAGACCCTCTCCGTGTCCGGCGCCCAGGTCGTCCCGAGCGTGAAGAGGTGGACGCACCTGAGCCCCGCGCCGCCGGGCGCCCTCACGTTCCACGCGTAGGTCTTGGACGTGTCGCTCTGCTGCGGGAACCTGGGGTCGGGGTTGTCCACGCGCGCGAGCTCGCCCCCGGCGGCGAAGCCGTAGCCGGGGAAGGGCGCCAGCTTCCTGCTGCCCACGGCGAACCAGTGCGCGTCCTTCTCGTGGACGACCTCCTGGTCGAACCCCATCTCCATGTAGGAGAAGTAGCGGGTCAGGAAGCCGAGGCTGACCGGGCGCGCGGGCTTGCGCCCGACCCGGTACCCGTACACCTTCAGCTCCTCCGCGACGTAGCCGACGCCCCGGTAGAGGCTGATGGTGCGGTAGAGCCGGAACTGCTGCGGCCCCCCGTCGGCCCCGGCGCGCGCGCGCTTGGGCGTGTGCGAGAAGGGCCGGGAGGCGATGGTCACGACCGCGCGGGCGGGGCCGCTGAAGTGGGAAATCAGCTCGTAGGGCTTCCCGATGAGGTCGCAGGCGTCGTGCTCGATGGGGTCGCCGTTGGGCGTAATCAGTTGCAGCTCGTCGAGCTGCATGCAGCGCTTCTCGACGTCCTCGCCCAGCCACTCCAACTGCTCGCGGAAGGCGTCGAGCATCTCCTGGCCGTTGAGCCGCGCGCGGGTGACGGCGCCGGCGTACCAGGGGCGCCCGTCGTCGAAGGGCTCGGGCAGGAGTTCGAGGTTGATGGCGAGCTGGCTGTTGGAGAGCCTCACCCGCGAGATGGTCAGCTCGCGCCCCTCGGCCGCCAGCTCCGCGACCTGCTCGTCCCAGGGCGTCGGCTTCCCGCGCTCCAGCGTCACGTAGGAGGAGGGCGCCGAGTGGACGTCTCGGGCCGGCGGGATGTCCGCGAGCAGCGAGAAGACGAGCGAGGGCGGCGTGGGGTCGGGCGCCCGGAAGCGGTCGACCTGCGCCGGCAGCTCGTTGCCGTGCTCGTCGCGCACGACCAGCTCGTCGGGCGGGATGCGCGTCTGCCGGTGGATGGGCTCCCAGTCGAGGGCGACGTGACCCTTGCGCGAGATGAACCACGTGTTGAAGAGGTTGACCCTGAAGGGCGACTCGCCGCCCCGGGCGAGCAGGTGGGTCGGGAGCGTCTTGAGCCGCCTGTCGAGCGACGGCCACTCGCGGTCGAACTTCTTCTTGAGCCGCTCCTCGGTGAGCAGCTCCTCGCCCCCGAGCCGGTTGATGGCGCGGAGCAGGCCGAGCGTCCCCTCCTCGGTGGCCGGGCGCGACTGGTAGACGGAGAGCGGGGTCGCGTTGATGTCCAGGGGGCCGTCGATGAGGTAGGGGCAGACGGCCTCGGTCAGCCCGCGCGCGGCGAACCCCGCCTCGAAGAGCACCCACGGCGCGCTCAGGCTGTGGTTGTCGAGGCAGACGATGCAGAACCGCGCGTCGCCCAGCTCCCGCCTCAGCTCGTCGTACCAGAGCGACCCGGCCCGGATGTCCTGCTCGGACATCCACGGCTTCACCGCGTCGAAGATTTCGGGGAGCCAGTCGCGGAGCGCCTGCGCCACCGCCTTGCTCCTCGGGCCGGACCAGCTGATGAAGATTTTCATGGCCTCCGCCTCGCGTGGGCGCCCGCCGTCTCACGGGCCGGCGGGGCGCGTCGGGGCTGCGGGTTACGGCTGGCCCTCACGCTTTAAGGAAGCCTGCGGCTCGGTCGCGGGGTGAGGGCTGGTGTGGGAACGGCCGGCGCCGGCGAGGTGGGGCGCGGGGCTCGCGGGCCTTTAACCCGCCTTCCCGCCCGACGGCTGCGAGGCGCCGCCGCCGCCCTTGTCGCTGCTCAGGTGTTGCACGCGGAGTTTCATCCGCTCCCAGAGGGGGTGGTTCAGCGCGTCCGCCTCGCCCTCCGAGTACTCCAGCCCGCGCGTGACGAGGTAGATCAGCGTGAGGGCCGAGACGATGGGCACCCTCTCCGGCTCGTCGATGCCCGCCCGCTTCCAGTCGTCCGCGAACCGCTTGGTGGTCTTGAGCAGCTTGTCGCGGCTGCTGGCGACGTGGATGATGCCGTTGACGAGCGGGATGGCCATCGAGACGAACATCATGTCCGCGCCGTAGCTCACCTCGTTGGCGAACTTCTCGCACTGGATGAGCTTCTCGGAAATCTTGTCCCAGTGCTGCTTGATGAAGTCTTCCGTGCCCAGGTCTCTGACCACCGACACCGCGTCTTTCGCCATATTCTTGGCCTTCGTGGGGGACATTTTCGAGTTGCCGGAGGTGAGCGTCTTGAGGACGTCCTTCTCGTCCGTCACGACGTCCTTCCTGGCCGGCTTAGGGTCTTTGTCGTTTTTCTTAGAGCCGGTCATCGGTGACTCCTCGGGCCGGCCCCGCGGGCGGAGCTGTGATGGGGTTGACCCAAATCGGCCGGTAGGCGTACTCGTACCACGCCGAGCCCGCGCGCTGCTCGATGCCCCTCCCGTCGCAGCGGGAGAAGAGGTGGACGCAGAGCGCGTGGTCGGCGCGCTCCAGTTCCCAGGAGAACGCCTTGTGACTTTTCAGGGGGTCGGGGTAGTCGGCCGGCGCCTGCACGACCGGCCCGCAGTGCGCGTCGGTGGCGAAGCCGAAGGCCGTCAGCGGCTCCTTCAGCGGCTCCCAGTCGCTGGAGATGCCGAACCAGTCCCAAATCCTGAAGTGCCGGCACGGGCTCGCCATCAGCCCCAAGTCCATCTGCATGAAGTAGCGCGCCTTGAAGAAGAGGCCGGCCGGCGCGCGGGCGCCGCCCCGCCGCGTGCCGACGACGGAGAGTTCGTCCACGACGAAGTTGGCGCCGCGGTAGAGGCTGATGACGCGCCGGAGGCTGCACGTCAGCCGCCGCGTCTCCCCGCCCCGCGGGTCGCGGTAGCTGTACTCGAAGGGGGCCGAGGCGACGCAGACGCTTGAGCGGACGGGGCCGACCGAGCGGGAGAGGAGCTTGTAGGGGCGGTTGGCGAGGTAGAAGTCGGCGTCCGGCTGTCGCTCGCTGGCCGGGAGCGACAGCCGCACGCGGTCGACCTGCATGCAGCGTTTCTCCGGGTCGTGGTCGCTGACGGCGTTGAAGGCGTCGAGCATGTCCTTGACCCAGATGTACGGGCCGGGCGTCTCCTGTTCGAGCATGACGATGGTGGCCGAGCCGGCGTACCAGTCGCGCCCGTCGCCCCGCGGCGCCGGCGCCAGCTCGAACTGCACCGACAGCACCTCGTTCGAGAGCGTCACGCGGTGCTCCTCGCCCTCGTCACCCTCGGTCACGCACTTCAGCTCGTCGCGGCTCGCCTCGCGCTCGCGCTCGCCGACGGCGAAGACGGCCGACGGCTCGCGGTGGTTCTCGTAGCCGGGGGGCAAAGCCTCGTCGAGCCAGAAGACGAGCGTGTCGCGCGAGGGGTCGGCGGGGTCGGCGCGGTGCACCTGCGTGTCGAGCTGCCGGCCCTTGTCGTCGAAGACGGCGACGCGCTCGGGCGGGACGTGCGCGCCCTCGAAGACCGGCTGCCACGGCGTCGTGACGAACCCGCCCCGCGGGTAGTGTGAAGGGTTGAAGACGTGGAGGTGAACGGTCATGTGTCGCGGCTCCGGTCTGGCGATGAGGCGGCTGCGAGCCGAGGTCGGAGTGGGCGCCGCGGCCGCGGCGCGCCACGAGCGGGGCGCGCCGGTGCCGGCTGGCCTTGTAAGAGCCGGTGTCAAAAGTTCTGACCCGAGGAGTCCCTGCGGTTAATGCTGCGAGGCTGCGGGGGCAAGGGACGGGGGCAGCAAGTACCTTGCCTGGCGTGTTTTATAGAAGAATCGGGGTTGGGTGTCAACAAAAATTCACACCCCGGCGGCGGCCAGCGCCCGCGCCCCCGGTTGTTTTTTGTAACCCGAAGCTTTACATTTCCGTCCTAAATTCCGTACCCCTTCAGGGCCGCCGCCGGCGGGCGGCCGCCACGCTTAGCAACCGGAGAACCGACGATGATGCCGAGACGACGGATCGCGGGCGCGCTGCTGTGCGCGCCGCTCCTCTTCGCAAACCTCCCCGCGTCCGCGCGGCAGGCGCCGGGCGCGCAGGGCGCCGCCGCCGCCGAGGGCGCGCAGGCGCCGCGCCAGCGCCCGACGCCGACGCCCGACCCGAACGACCCCGTCCAGCGCATACGCGACGAGGCGCTCAACCGCTCGCAGGTGATGCAGATTCTCGGCCACCTGACGAACGTCATCGGCCCGCGCCTGACGGGCTCGCCCGGCATGCGGCGCGCCAACGAGTGGACGCGCGACAAGCTGGCCGAGTGGGGCCTCCAGAACGCGAAGCTCGAACCGTGGGGCGCGTTCGGCCGCGGGTGGGTGCTGCGCCAGTTCTCGGCCGCCGCCGCCGAGCCGCAGCCCTTCCCGCTCAACGCCTACCCGAAGGCGTGGTCGCCCGCCACGCAGGGGCCGCTCACGGCCGAGGTCGTCTACGTAAACGCGAAGGACGAGGCGGGGCTCCAGAAGTTCAAGGGGCAACTGCGCGGCAAGATTGTCCTCAACGGCGCGGTGCGCGACCCGGCGGCGCACTTCGAGCCCGAGGGCACGCGCCAGACCGAGAAGCAGCTGCTCGACCTCGCCAACTCGCCCGACCCGGCGACCGTGCCGCCGCGCTCGCGGCAGACGCCGGAGCTGCGCGCGGCCGCGCGCCTCGGCGCCGTCAAGCTCAACTTCTACCAGGAGGAGGGCGCGGCGCTCGTCGTGGACCCGAGCCGCGGCGACGGCGGCAACATCTTCGTGCAGGGCGCGGCGGTGCCGCAGCCGCTCCCCGCCGACCCGGCCGCGCAGCAGGCGCTCCTCGACCGCGCGGAGGGCGCCCCGCGGCAGGTGCGCGCGTGGGACAAGGCCGCGCCCCGTTTCGCGCCGCAGGTCGTGCTCTCCATCGAGCACTACAACCGCCTCGCCCGCATGCTCGAAGCCGGCGAGCGCGTCCGCGCCACCTTTAACGTGGACGCGCAGTTCCTCGACGCCGACCCAACCGCCTACAACACGGTGGCGGAGATTCCGGGCACCGACCTGAAGGACGAGGTCGTCATGCTCGGCGGCCACCTCGACTCGTGGCACGGCGGGACGGGCGCGACCGACAACGCGGCCGGCGTCGCCGTCGCGATGGAGGCGGTGCGGATTCTGAAGGCGCTCGGGCTCCGGCCGCGGCGCACCGTCCGCGTCGCGCTCTGGAGCGGGGAGGAGCAGGGGCTCCTCGGCTCGCGCGCCTACGTCGAGCAGCACTTCGGCAAGCTGGAGACGCCCCAGCCGACGCCGCGCCCGACGCCGCCGCCCGAGGACGACAAGCAGCCGACGGCCCAGCCGACGCCCGCGCCCGCGCCGCGCGGCCGGCTCGTGACGAAGCCGGAGTACGAGAAGTTCTCCGCCTACTACAACCTCGACAACGGGACGGGCCGCATCCGCGGCGTCTACATGCAGGGCAACGAGGGCGTGCGCGCGCACTTCCGGCGCTGGCTCGCGCCCTTCAACGACCTCGGCGCGCAGACCTTGACGCTCGCCAACACGGGCAGCACCGACCACGTCCCGTTCGACCAGATCGGCCTGCCCGGCTTCCAGTTCATACAGGACTCCGTCGAGTACAACACGCGCACGCACCACTCGACGCAGGACACCTACGAGCGCCTCCAGGCCGACGACATGAAGCAGGCCGCCGCCGTCATGGCCGCCTTCGTCTACCAGACGGCCATGCTCGACGAGCGCCTCCCGCGCAAGCCCGCGCCGGGGCAGCCGAGGGGGGAAGTAGAGACCAGTCGGTAGACGGCAGCCGGTAGAAAATCCGAAGGCGGCGCGCCACGGCCGGAAGCCGCGCCGCGCCGCCTTTAAACCTACTGACTACCGTCTGCCGCCTAAGGTATACTCACACTCCCTCGGACGAGCCTTGAGCAACACGTCGGACGGACATCCATCTTTCAGGAGAACTTCGCCCGCATGACGAGACGCCACGCAGCCGCCGCGCTGCTCCTCTTCGCATTGCTGTCGCCGCACGCCCCGGCGCTCCGCGCGCGGCAGCAGCCCGCGGCGCCCGCCGCAACGCCGACGCCGACGCCCGCGCAGCCCGCCCCCACGCCCGACGCCGTCGAGCGCATCAGGGAGGAGGGCCTGAAGCGCTCCGAGGTGATGCGGACGCTCGCGCACCTGACCGAAGTCATCGGGCCGCGACTCACGGGCTCGCCCGCGCTCAAGCGCGCCAACGAGTGGACGCGCGACCGCCTCACCCAGTGGGGGCTCCAGAACGCGCACCTCGAACCGTGGGGGCCGTTCGGCCGCGGGTGGACGCTCAAGCGCTTCTCGGCCGAGGCCGTCGAGCCGCAGGCGTTCCCGCTCCTCGCCTACCCGCGCGCGTGGTCGCCGGGCCTCGACGCGCCGCTCACGGCCGACCTCGTCGTCGTCGAGGCGAAGAACGAAGAGGAGTTGCAGAAGTACAAGGGGCAGCTCCGCGGCAAGATAGTCCTCGCCGGCGCCGAGCGCGAGCTCAAGCCCCGCTTCGAGCCGACGGCGACGCGCCTCGGCGAGAAGCAACTGCTCGAACTCGCCGACGCGCCCGACCCGGCGCTGCTGCCGCGCCGCCCGCCGCGCCAGCCGCCCACGCCGGAGCAGATAGCGGCCGCGCGCTTCAACGACCGCAGGACGCAGTTCTACTACGAGGAGGGCGTGGCCCTGCTCGTCGGGTCGAGCCCGGCCGGCGACGGCGGCATGCTCCAGTTCGTCCAGTCGGCCTCCGTCCCGCAGCCCTTCGACACGCCCTTCGACCGGCGCAAAGGCCCCTGGGACAAGGACGCGCCCAGGCTCATCCCGCAGATCGCGCTCTCGAACGACCACTACAACCGCCTCGCGCGCATGCTCCGTCAGGGCGAGAAGGTGCGCCTGAGCGTCAACCTGCAAGTCGAGTTCGACGACGCCGACCCGATGAGCTACAACACGGTGGCGGAGATTCCGGGCACCGACCTGAAGGACGAGGTCGTCATGCTCGGCGCGCACCTCGACTCGTGGCACACGGCGACGGGCGCGACCGACAACGCGGCCGGCGTCGCCATCATGATGGAGGCCGTGCGCATCCTGAAGGCGGCGGGCCTCCAGCCGCGGCGCACCGTCCGCGTCGCGCTCTGGAGCGGGGAGGAGCAGGGGCTTCTGGGCTCGCGCTTCTACGTGCGGGAGCACTTCGGCCCGCTGCCCGCGCCGACGCCCGCGGCCGCGGGCGCGACCGCGCCGGACGCGGCGGCCGCGGCCGTCGCCGAGAAGACGGGCAAGACGCCGAAGAAGCGCGACGCGCGCGAGACGGCCGCGCGGACGCCCGCGGCAGCCGCGCCGACGCCCGCCGCGGCCCCGACCCCGACGCCCGCGCCGCCGCAGGCGCGCTTCAAGCCCGAGCACGAACTCCTGAACGTCTACTTCAACATGGACAGCGGCGCGGGCGCGGTGCGCGGCGTCTACCTGCAAGGCAACGAGGCGCTGCGCCCCATCTTCCGCCGCTGGCTGCTGCCCTTCAGCCAGTTCAAGGTCGGCGCGAACACCTACACCGCCACGACCGTCACGGCCGCCAACTCCGGCGGGTCGGACTTCCTCTCCTTCGACGCCGTGGGCCTGAACGGCATCGACTTCCTCCAGGACGACCTCGAATACCCGACGCGCACCTGGCACTCCAACCAGGACACCTACGACCGCGCCGTCCCCGAGGACATGATGGAGGCCGCCGTCATCGTCGCCGCCTTCGTCTACAACTCCGCCATGATGGACGGCAAGCTCCCGCGCAAGCCTATGCGGACAGTAGACGGCAGGCAGTAGACGGCGGGAAAACCTGAAGGCGGCGCGCCCCGG
>DASVTS010000116.1:0-36313 GCA_036387455.1 Pyrinomonadaceae bacterium
CGTCGGCAGTTGAACTTATGAACGGAGAGGAAAGATTGAGAATGACGACCGGAAAACTTTTCGCGGCCGCGCTTGTGTTGGCCGTGTCGGCCGCGGCGTGCGGCGGGCGGCGCGAGCAGGCGGCCAACTCTACGGCCGGGCCGACGCCCGTCGTGAGCAAGACGCCGGGGCCCCTGCCCGACGCCGCGTTCAAGGCGCAGCTCAGCTTACCCGAGGCGCCCGCGAAGCTGCGCGCCGGCCAGAAGGAGACCGTGCAGGTGCACGTCAGGAACGCGAGCGACGTGTTCTGGTGGGCGCGCGGCGGCGAGACCAACGACCGCAACGACAACTGGTTCTACCTCGCCGCCGGCAACCGCTGGCTCAAGCCCGACGGCTCGCTCGTCACCGACATGGACGGCCGCTACGGCATCTCGAAAGACCTCAAGCCCGGCGAGGAGACCGAAATCCCCCTCCTCGTCACCGCGCCCAAGGAGCCGGGCGAATACATCCTCGAAGTAGACCTCGTGCAGGAGCAGGTCTCCTGGTTCAGCGACAAAGGCTCGCCCACGGCGCGCGCGAAGGTGACGGTGGTTCGGTGAAAGGAGAGAAGTCAGGAGTCAGGAGTCAGGAGTCAGAATGGCTCCGCCCCGCGGATACTGACAGAGATACTGACAGCGTTCCCGGAGCGAACCCTTCTGACTCCTGACTCCTGACTCCTGACTCCCGTTTTATGCGTCTGGCCTACTTCAGCCCGCTCGGGCCGCAGCGTTCGGGGATCGCCGACTACAGCGAGGAGCTTCTGCCGCATCTGGCGGAGGCGGGCGCCGACGTGACGCTCTTCGTCGAGGGCTTCCGCCCGGCGAACGCGCAAATCGCCGGGCGCTTCGACGTGCGCGACTACCGGCGCGAGCCTTCGGCGCTCGCCTCGCTCGGCGAGTTCGACGCGGTCGTTTACCACATGGGGAACGACCACCGCTACCACGCGGGCGTCTTCGACGCGATGCGCGCGCACGCGGGCGTCGTCGTCTTCCACGACTTCGCGCTTCAGGACTTCTTCCTCGGGCTCGCGCGCGCGCGCGACGACATGCGCGTCTATCTGGACGAGGTGGGCGCCTGCCACGGCCCCGAGGCGAGGCGCGAGGCGGAGGAGGCACTCGACCGCGGCGCGACGCCCGCGATGTTCGCGCGCCCGCTCGACTTCCCCCTCAACTGCCGCCTCGCGCGCGCCGCCGAGGGCATCATCGTCCACTCCGACTGGAGCCGCGCGCGCTTCGAGCGGGTCGCGCCCGGCGTCCCCGTCCGGCGCGTCCGTCACCACGTCACGCCCGAGGCCGCCGCCGCGCCGCCGCGCGACTACGCGGCCCCGGCGGCGGGCGCCCGCCCGGTGCGCCTCGCCTCGTTCGGACTCATCACGCCGGACAAGGGCATCGAGCGCGCGCTGCGCGCGCTGGCCGCCTTGCGCGACCGCCACGACTTCCGCTTCACGCTCGTCGGCGACCCGAACAACTTCTTCGACGTGCGCGCGCTCGTGCGCGAGTGCGGGCTCGAAGACCGCGTCGAGGTCACGGGCCACGTCCCGCTCGCGGAGTTCGAGCGGCGCATCGCGGAGACGGACGTCGCGCTCAACCTGCGCGAGCGCACCGCGGGCGAGACGTCGGGGAGCCTCTGCCGCATCATGGCCGCGGGCGTCTGCGCGGTCGTCTCCACGGTCGGCTGGTTCGGCGAGCTGCCCGACGACAGCGTCGTCAAGGTCGAGCCGGGCGCGCACGCCGACGAGCTTCTGCGCGCCTACCTCGAACGTCTCATCGAGGACGCGCCCCTGCGCGCCCGGCTCGGCGCGAACGCCCGGCGGTACGTCCTGGCCGAACACGACATCAGGCGGAGCGCCGACGGCTACCTCGACTTCATCGGCGAGGTCGTCGCCGCGCGCCCGCGCAAAAATATGCTCGCGGGGCTCTCGAAGGAGCTGGCGCACCTCGGCGTCGAGCCCGGGCGCGACGAAGCGCTCGTCCGCTCGGTCGCCTCGGAGTTCGCCGCGCTCGCGCCCGAAAGCCTCTTCGCCCCCGCGGCGCGCGCCGAAACCGCGGGTTCGCGGAAACACGCGGAAGCGCCCCGGGCCGGCTCCGCGCACGCCGGGAACGGCAACGGGCGCGGGCGCAAGCTCGAAGGCGTGGACTACAAGCGCGCGGCCGTCGAGTACCCGCGCCGCATCACGGAGGAGCGGCTGCACCACCTCCGCACCAAGCCCTTTTATAATCTCGCCCACAAGCCCGAGCGCTACGCGGGCGACGGCATAGACGCCGACACCTTCCGGCACTTCTGCGACTTCGCCAACGTCGCGCAGGCGCTCGCGCTCCCGCCCGACCGCCGACTGCTCGACGTCGGCTGCGGCTCGGGCTGGCTGAGCGAATACTTCGCGCGCCTCGGCTACGACGTGACCGGGCTCGACATCAGCCCCGACCTCATCGAAGTCGCGCGCGAGCGCGTCGCGCGCGTCCCCTACGGCGCCGACCACGAGACGCCGCTCCGCTGCCGCTTCCTCGTCCACGACGCCGAGGGGCCGCCGCTCGGGGAGCAGTTCGACGCCGTCGTCTGCTACGACTCGCTCCACCACTTCGAGGACGAGCGCGCCGTCATGCGGGGGTTGGCGGCGATGACGAAGTACGGCGGCTCCCTCTTCATCCTCGAAGGCGACCGCCCCGAGGAGGGCTCGGAGAACGAGGAGGAGCTGCTCGAAGTCATGCGCGACTTCGGGACGCTGGAGTCGCCCTTCGGCCGCGAGTACCTGCGCGCGCTCCTGGACGAGTTCGGCTTCGCCGTCGTCGGCGACTACGTGAGCGTCAACGGCCTGTTCGACCGCGACTCGCTCGAAGGCGGGCGCCTGAGGGTCGAGCCGCCGGGCGTCAACTACCTGCTCTGCAAGAAGGTGGTGAGGGAGGCGGGGCGCCCGGCCTCGTCCGTCCCCGACAGCCGCGCGCCGCGCGCGCCGGCCGCGCGCTTCCGATTCCGCGGCGGGTGGCCGGGCGAGGTCGCGCCGGGCGCGAAGACCGTCCGCACGCTCGACGTCGAGAACGCGGGCGACACGCTCTGGCTCATCGGCGCGACGGAGCGCGCGGGCTCGTGCATGCTGGGCGTGCGCGTCTACGACGAGGCGGGCGCGCTCGTCGCGGAGCGCCACGGCACGCCGCCGCTCCCGCGCGCGCTGGCGCCCGGCGAGTCGGCCTCCGTCAGATTCGAGCTGAAGGCGCCGCACGCGCGCGGCCTCTACACGCTCAAGCTCGACGTGGTCGCGCAGCACGTCTGCTGGTTCGAGGAGCGCGGCAGCGCGCCGCTCACGGTTCAGTTTCGGGTCGCTTAAAAGACGATGACGATGACGCGGGAAGAGATACGGGCGCGGGCCGAGAGGCTGGGGCCCTGGTTCCACTGCATAGACCTCGGCGGCGGCCTGCTGACCAAGACGCGGAGCGCCGTCGGCGAGCCGGTCGAGCACCCGCGGCCGACGTGGGAGAAGGTCAGGGCGGCGCTGCCCGAAGACTTCGCGGGCCTGAGCGTCCTCGACGTGGGCTGCAACGCGGGCTTCTACGCAATCGAGCTGAAGCGGCGCGGCGCCGCGCGCGTCCTCGGCGTGGACTCGCAGCGCAACCTCGTCCGCCAGGCCGTCTTCGTGCGCGACGTGCTCGGGCTCGACATCGAGTACGGGCGCCTGTCGGTCTACGACCTCGACCCGCGCGCGCTCGGGCAGTTCGACGTGACGCTGGCGCTCGGGCTCGTCTACCACTGCAAGCACCTCGTCCTCGCGCTCGAACGCCTCTTCGCCGTCACGCGCGGGCTGCTCGTGCTGGAGACGGCCATCTACCCGCCGGAGAAGTCGCCGGGCTCTTTCACCTACGAGGTCGGCGGCCTCCGACCGCTGCTGCACCCGCTGGCCTACGTCGAGAACCCGGGCGAGGCGAAGGAGGCGATTTACAACTGGTTCCTGCCCGGCGTGGACGCCCTGACGGCGCTGCTGCGCAACGTCGGCTTCGACGAGGTGGAGGTCTTCCCCGCGACGCAGGACGACCGCGCCATCTTCGCCTGCCGCAAGCGCGAGCCCTACCCGGACAGCCGCCGGATCGCCTACCTCGCCGCCGGGCTCTCGGTCGAAGACGGCCCTCCGGTCTGCCGCCCCGAAGAGATTCTGACGTTCCGCGTCCGCGCCGAGAACACGGGGCTGGCGCGCTGGCTGCGCGGGGATGACACGGGGACGCAGGAAGGCTCCGTCCACCTCGTCGCGCACGTCTTCGGCGCCGAGGGCGAAGAACCCGTCTCGTGGTATCACGCGGGCGCCTACCTGCCCGGCGACGTCGCGCCCGGCGAGTCGGCCTCGGTCGAAATCGCCATGCGCGCGCCCGCCGAGCCCGGCCGCTACCGGCTCGAATTCGATATGGTCTCCGAGCACCTCGCCTGGTTCGAGGACCTCGGCTCCGCGGTCGCCACCTGCCAACTGACGGTCGAATAGCCGGCGCGCGGTTTAAGAATCTCGAATTTGAAATTCGAGATTCCAAAAGCTCGGGATGCCGGTCAACTCTTTCCCCGTTCGGGACGTCAAAGACACCGTGCGCGGGGCTTAAATCATCAATTTTCTTGAAGTTGACAAAGGCCGGGGGGCTGTCTAAACTTCCTTCGGTCGTGACGGGAGCAGCCCCGCTCCCGCCGAGAGTTTCCGAAGACACCCAGCCCCGCCAGGCCCGCGTGTCACGAACTCAACCCAGCTTTCCCGGATTTGGAGCAAGCAGATGCGTAAGTTTATCGCCGCAGTTTTGGCCGTGGCCTTCACGGCTTCCGCCGCGCTCGCCCAGACGCCGCAGGCGCCGACGCTGCGCATCGTCTCGGAGGACGGCAACCGCCTGCCCTCCGAGCTGATGTACGGCAACACGAAGGTCAAGCCGCTGCGCCTGCGCCCCGGCACCAACACGCCCATCACCATCGACGACTCGGACTTCTTCGTCCAGCAGCACTACGTCGATTTCCTCTCGCGCTTCCCCGACCAGTCGGGCTTCGTCTTCTGGCAGAACGACATCAACCAGTGCGGCGCCGACGCCATCTGCCGCGAGGTGCACCGCGTCAACACGAGCGCGGCCTTCTTCCTCTCCATCGAGTTCCAGGCCACCGGCTACCACGTCTACAAGACCTACAAGGCGGCCTTCGGCAACCTCCAGGGCCTGCCCGTCCCCGTCCGCCGCGAGAACTTCATGCCCGAGGCGCGGGGCATCGCCAACAACGTCGTCGTCGGCCAGCCGGGCTGGGAGGGGGTCATCAACGCCAACAAGGACGCCTACGCGCTCGCCTTCGTCGGGCGCGGCGACTTCCAGGCGGCCTTCCCCGGCTCGATGACGGCGGCGCAGTTCGTGGACAAGCTCTACTCGAACGCGGGCGTGACGCCCTCGGCCGGCGAGCGCAACGCGGCGGTCGCGGCCTTCGGCTCGGGCAACGCCGCGGGGCGCGCGGCGGCGCTGCGCGCGGTGGCGGAGAGCGCCTCGCTCGACGGCGCCGAGAAGAACAAGGCGTTCGTGCTGATGCAGTACTTCGGCTACCTCAAGCGCAACCCGAACGACCTGCCCGACGCCGACTTCTCCGGCTACAGCTTCTGGCTGAACAAGCTCAACGACGCCGGCGGCGACTTCGTCCGCGCCGAGATGGTCAAAGCCTTCATCTCGTCGGCCGAGTACCGCACGCGCTTCTAACGCGGGCGCCGGAAGCCTTGAGAAAGACGAGAGGGCCGCTCCCGCGAGCGGCCCTCTCCTTTTGCGCCAACCGTCCGCCCGCGCTCAACCCTCCTCGCGCTCGGCGACGAGCGTGAAGCGCCGCTCCCAGCGCCCCGCGTAGTCGTAATAATACTCGCCGCTCGTGACGCGCCCGACGCGGAAGCCGAGCATCTTGAAGACCTCGCGGTAGACGCCCGTCGAGTAGGTCCACCACGTGTAATCGTAGTCCGGGTTCGAGGCCAGCGGCTCGAAGCGCGCGACGCGCTCCTCCGTCTCCAGCAGCGGCGTGACGACGACCACCGTCCCGACCGCCACGCGCGAGATGGAGGCCAGCGCCGAGATTTGGTCGCTCAGGTGTTCGAGCACCGAGCCGACGACGACGACGTCGAAGCGCCCGAGCGCCGGCGGCACCTCGTAGACGCTCCCGTAGAAGACCTCGGCGCGCGAGCCGAGCAGCCTGTGCGAGAGCCAGTAGGCGTCCTTCCAACGCTCCATCTCCGCGCCGTAGAGTTCGGCCCAGCGCTCGCGGTCTTGGTAGTAGAGCTTGTCCTTGAACGGCAGGAGCGTCTGCTGCCGCACGTCGCTCATGTCGAACGAGACGACGCGTGAGGCGCCGCGCCGCTCCGCCTCGAAGCTCAAAAACCCCGTGGCCGTCCCCACGTCGAGGACGCTCTTACCCTCCACGGAGACGCCGCCGACGTACTCGTCGAACTTGCCCCTCAGGTCCCACTGGCCGTGGACGACGCCGAGGCCGGGCAGCTCCATCGTGTGGTAGAAGAAGCACCCCTCGGGCGACTCGACGCGCCGCGGCCTCGCGTACTCGACCTGCTCACTCATCCGCTCACCCCCTGATTCGACGGCCGCCGCGCGCGCCGCGCGAGGCCGAGCAGCCTGTCTTCCGGAAGCCGGCGCCGCCACCAGAGGAGGAGCGCGGCGGCGGCGAGCAGCGAGACGGCGAGCCCGGCCAGCGCGGACTTGGGCCGGTAGCGGAAGCTCACCTCGTGCTCGCCCGCGGGGACGCGCACGCCGCGTAGCCCGTAGTTCACCCTCAGCACTTCGACCCGCCCCCCGTCGAGGTACGCGCGCCAGCCCGGGTAATGATTCTCGGCCAGCACGAGCGTCGAGGGCGCGCCCGCCTTCGTCCTCACGTCCACCCGGTTCGGCTCGTACAGTACGACCTCCGCGCTCCCGCCCGCGCCGGACGGCCCGGACGCTTCGGCTTCCGACTCGACGAGCGCCGTCCGCAAAGGCTCCCACCGCGAGCCGTCGGGCAGGCGCCCCGTGCGTATGACGGCGAGCGCCGCCTCCTCTCCGAGCGCGCTCTCCTCGGCCGCCAGCCACGCGCGCGGCAGCGCACGCGCGTTCTCGTAGACCTCCTCCCGCGCCGTCCGCCCGACGAGGCGCCAGCGCGGCTCGCCCCCCACGTCCTTGCCGCCGCCGACTTCGGCGCCCTTGTCGTCTTTAACGCTCCTGCTGCCGCCGCCCGCGGCGACCGCCCTCGACGCCTCGCGCCCGACGCTCAGCCAGTCGCGGCGCAGCGGGTAGGTTTTGCCCGCGGCCGTGTCGACGAGCGAGACGCGGAAGACGCCGAGCAGCAGCTCGGGCCACTTCGCGGAGGGCTCGGGCGTGATTTCGCCGCCCTCTATCTCGGCCGGCGCGGGCAGGGCGAACGAGGTGACGTAGGCGTGGCCTTCGTAATCGCCTTTGGCGTCCGCGACCTTGTAGCTCGTGGCGACGGCCGCGCGACGGTGCCGGACGCGCGCGCGGATGTCTGCGCGGTCGTGCGCCCACTCGGACGTGTCGGCGCCCGCGCGCAACTCGAAATCGAAGACGCGGCCGTCGCGCGCCCTCAACCTCACGCGCCCGACGGTCGCGCCTTCGGCCACGTCCTCCGACCACGAAAGGTTCGTCACGAGCGCGACGCGGTCAACCGCGACGGGCGCGACCTTGAAGCGCAGGCTCTTGCCCGCGCCGACGTTAGGCAGCCCGAGGTCGCCCGGCGCGAACATGAAGTCGCCGAGCTTCTCCGTCGCCGCCGGGAACTGCTGCGCCGGGTCGGGCGTCGGCGCCGCCGCCGCGGGCGCCGTCTTCGGCTCGCCGGAAGCCGCGCCGTCCTTCTTCACGTCGGCGGCGGCGGGCGCCTTCGCGCGCATCGAGACGAGGAAGCGGACGTTCAGCAAATCCATCTCGCGGCCCTCGCCGCGCAAGCTCGCCTCGGGGTCGGTCAGCTCGCCCCAGACTTTCATCTCGCCCGCGAGCCGGCTGTAGCGCGCCAGCCCGAAGCCGTCGTAGCCGGCCGCGTTCGGCACGCCGTGCATCATGTAGACGTCCGGCTGCGTCCACAGCGTCCACCCGGGCGAGTGCGAGACCGAAGGCGGCACGGGCGCCGCCGAGGGGTCGAAGGCGTGCGGCGCGGTCAGGATTCTGTAGGCGGCCGGGTTCGCGCCCGCGCGCGCGCGGACGAGCGCGGCCGGCTCCGGCTCGCGCCACAGGTCGCCGTCCGCCCTCGGGCTCGAAACCCGCCAGCCGCTCGACTGCCCCCACACGAGGAGGTCGAGCGCGAGCAGTCCGACGAGCAGGGCGGTCGCGCCCCGCCTCCCGCGCGCGAACGCCCACAGCGCCCAGAGGCTCAAGCAGGCCACGAGGACGGGGACGAACAGCTCGGGCGCCCGCATCAGCCCGACCGGCGCGCGCCGCCCCAACTGAAACCCCGCCGGACGGCCGACGGTCACCGCCAGCAGCGTCAACAGCAACACCGACGCGCCGACCGCCGCCGCCGACCGCCCGAGCGCGTCGCGGCCGAGCCCCGACCCCGCCGCGCGCGCCGCCGCCAGCGCCGTCAGGCCCCGCCCGGCCAGCACCGCCAGCGCGAACTCCGCCTCCATCAGGTGGCGCGCCGGCACGCGGAAGAGGTTGAGGACGGGCACGTAGTAAATCAGCTTGTAAAAGTTCAGCGGCGCGTAGCGCCCGAGCGCGAGCAGGAGGCAGACGGTTGCGGCCGCCGCCCAGAACTTCGTCCGCGCGTCCCGCCCGAAGACGACCGCGCACACGGCTAGCATCACGCCGAGCGCGCCGACGTAGCCCGCCATCTCGCCGTAGTAAGGCGGCCCGACGTACGGCGCGCGGAACAGGCGCCCGTCGCCGCCCCCCGCGACGTACGGCGCGAGCAGCGTCAGAAGCATCCGCGGTTCGAGCGAGAAGGAGGTGAAGAAGTCGTAGCTCGCGTCGGACCTCGGGCTGTTGCGCAGCAACTCGAAGGTCGGTAGGATTTGCACGGCGGCGAGCAGCACACCGGCCGCGACGAACAGGAGAGACCAGAGGTAGCGGGGGCGCGCCTCCTTCCCGCAGTACGCGCAGGCCCCGGCGTAGGCCGCGGCGAGCAGGAGCGAGTAGGCGAGCGTCTGCTGGTGGCCGGCGAAGGTCTGGAGCGCGACGAGCGCGGCCAAGGCGACTCCCCACCTCCGCCGCCCCGTCATGCCGTAGCCGTCCACGGCCCACAGCACCCACGGCAGCGTGGCGCCGGTCTGCACGACGTTGATGTGACCTATCTGCCCGACGAGGAAGCCGCCCCACTGCCACGCGAGGCTCGTCACGACCGACCCGGCCGCGGACGCGCCCGCGCGCCGCGCGTAGAGGTAGGCGCCGAGCGCGGCGATGACGTAGGACGAGACGACCATCAGGTTCGTCGCCGCCTGCGGGGTGAACGCGAGGTAGAACCAGTTCGGCGGGAAGAGCAGGCCGCCCTGCGCCGAGGCGTGCAGCGGCATGCCGCTGAAGATGTAGGGGTTCCAGAGCGGGAGGCTCCCGCCGAGCGTGACGTCGGCGGCGGCGACGCGCAGCGGCGTGTTGAAGATGGTCCCGTCGTCGGGGCACAGCACGGCGCCCGAGAGGACGGCCGGCAGGAAGTAGAGGACGGGCGCGAGCGAGACGGCCAGCGCGAGGAGGCGTTCGCCGCCCGGCGCGGCCGTGAAGTCGCGGCCCGCCCGCGGGCGAGGGTTTGATGGACGAGTCATTGCATCAGGCGGCGGCCGGCCCGGGCGCCTTCGTCTTCGGGCCGCGGCGCGCGCTCCCGGCCCTGCGCGCGTGGGCGCGTGCGCGTGCGGCGGGGCTCGCGTGCGCCGCGCTGCTCGCCTTCATGGCGTCGCAGATGCTCTCGGTGGTCTGGCAGAAGAGCATTACCGTCGACGAGGTCGTGATGATTCCCGCGGCATACTACCACCTCGCCGCGGCCAACTGCCAACTCGTCCACGAGCACCCGCCGTTCGTCAAAATCCTCGCCGGCGTCCCCCTCCTCTTCCTCCAGCCGGACGAGACCGACCCCACCAAACTCGGCCACGCGCCCGACTCGCCCGTCGGCAAGTGGACGTACTGCGAGCGCTTCTGGGAGGACAACCCCGCCCTCTTCGAATCAATCTCCTTCTGGGCGCGCGTGCCGATGGTCGCGCTCTCCGCCCTGACCGGGCTGCTCCTCTTCGCCTTCGCGCGCGACCTCTTCGGCGACGCGGCCGCCGTGCTCGCCGTCGCGCTCTACACGCTGGAGCCGACGCTGCTCGCGCACGGGCGCGTCGTGCAGACCGACGTGGCGGCGTCGTTCGGCTACCTGCTCGTCTTCTACGCGCTCCACAAGTACCTCGGCGCGCCGACGTCGAGGCGGGCGCTGCTGCTCGGCGCGGCGGGCGGGCTGGCGTGCCTGACGAAGTTCTCGATGCTGATGACCGGCCCCCTCGTCCTCTCTGTCCTGCTCGCGCGCTGGTGGCGCGGGCGCCGGGGGGCGGGCGCCGGTAAGGCTTTTGTGGCGCACGCGGGCGCGACGGCGCTGGCAGCGCTCGTCGTCATCAACGCCGCTTACTTCTTCGACCACCGCCCGCTCGGCGACGAGGGCGTGAAGTGGGTGAACGAGGGCGCGGGCCAGAACCCCGAGCCGGTGGTGCGCGCCGTCGAGGCCGTCTCGTACGTGCTGCCGACGGACTTCGTGCTCGGCGTGCTCTGGCAGTTCTGGCACAACCGCGTCGGTCACAACGCGGGGCTGCTCGGCATGTACAGCCCGAAGGGTTGGTGGTACTACTTCCCCGTCGCCTTCGCGCTGAAGGCGACGCTGCCCTTCCTCCTGCTCTCGCTCGCCTCGCTCGGCTGGGGCGCGTACCGGCTCCTCGGGAAGCGCGACCGGCGCTTCCTCCTCCCGCTCGCGGCCTTCGCCGTCTACGCCGCGGCGTCGGTGGCGGGCGCGCTCAACCTCGGCATACGCTACTTCCTGCCCGGCTACATGCTCCTCTTCGTCACGGGCGGCGCGCTGCTCGCACGGCTTTGGGGGGCGGGGCGTGAGCGCCGGGCCGGGAAGGCGGGTGCGGCCGTCGCCGCCGTATTGCTCGGCTGGACGTGCGTCGAGGCGGCGCGCGCGTACCCGAATCACATGAGCTACATGAACCAGCTCGCCTACGCGCGTCCACACTGGTGGTACCTGTCGGACTCGAACGTCGAGTGGGGCGACGACACGCGCGCGCTCGCGGAGTACCTGCGCTCCCGCGGCGAGACGAAGGTGCGCGCGATGTTCCTCGGCGGCTTCCTGACGCTCCACCACTACGGCGTGGACTACCTCGACGCGCTCGCCGCCCCGCCCGGCGCGGCGCGCTACACGGCCGTCGGCGCGAGCTTCCTCAACGGCTCGACCGTCGCGGGCCACGAGCGCGAGGGCCGCCCCGTCACCGAGGAGGAGCGGGTCAACACCTTCGACGAATACCGGCGGCGCACGCCGGAGAAGGTCTTCGGCGGCTCCATCTACCTCTTCCGCGAGGACGGCCGCTGAGCCAGGGCGCGGCGCGAAGAAATTTCAAATTTGAAATTTCAAATCTCAAATTCTCAACACCGCCGCCGCGCGGGCGCCGCGCTCTGGCTCCTGCTCTCCGCCGCCGGGCTCGCGCTCTACGCGCGGGGCGCGCCCGAAAACCCGCCCGGCTTCTTCATCGACGAGTCCTCGGTCGCCTACAACGCGCACACGATTTCCGAGACCGGGCGGGACGAGCACGGCGAGCCGTGGCCGCTCTACTTCCGCGCCTTCGGCGACTACAAGAACCCGACCTACGTCTACCTGCTCGCGGCCGTCTTCCGCCTGACGGGGCCGGGCGTCGCGGCCGCACGATACCTGAGCGCCTGCCTGGGCGTGCTGGCGGCGCTCGCGCTCGGCCTGCTCGGCGCGCGCGCGACGGGGCGGGGCGCGGCCGGGCTGCTCACGTTCATGACGGCGCTGCTGACGCCGTGGCTGTTCGAGCTGAGCCGCGTCGTGGTCGAGGTCGCGGCCTACCCGCTCGCCGTCGCGCTCGTGCTGCTGGCGACGTGGCGCGCGTCGCGGCGCGCGGCGTGGGGGCTCGCGGACTCCGCCGCCGTCGCCGGCTCGCTCGCGCTCGTCACCTACACCTACTCGACCGGGAGGCTCTTCGGGCCGCTGCTCGCGCTCGGGCTCCTGCTGTTCGTGACGGCGCGCGTGCGGCTGCGCCCGCTGTTGACGACGTGGGCGCTCTACGCACTCACACTCGTCCCGATGCTCGCCTACCACCGGGGCCACCCGGAGGCCCTGACCAAGCGGTTCAGCTACCTGACCTACTTCACGCCCGGGAGCGGCTACGCCGAGGGCGCGTGGGAGTTCCTCAAACGCTTCGCGGCGAGCTTCAACCCGTGGCGGCTGCTCGTCACGGGCGACGTCAACACATACCAGATTACGAGCGTCCCCGGCGCGGGCCTCGTGCCCTTCGCGGCCTTCGCGCTCGCGCTCGCCGGCGCGTGGCTCGTCGTCCGCGGGGCGAGGCGCGACGCGTGGCGGCGGTTCCTCCTCTACGGCCTCGCCGCCTCGGCCGTCCCCGCCTCGCTGACGAGCGACTACTTCCACATGCTGCGGCTGGCGGCGCTGCCCGTCTTCCTCGTCGCGCTCGCGGCGCCCGCGTTCGCGTGGCTGCTTGAGGGCGGGCGGGCGCGGCGCGCGGCGCTCGTCGCGCTCGTCGCCCTCACGCTCTTGCAGGGCGCGCTCTTCCGGCGCCAGTTCGAGCTGTACGCGCGCGCGCCGTGGCGGCTGCACATGTACGACGCGGACTACCCCTCGAAGCTCCTGCCGGCGGCGCTCGCCGCCTCGCCGCGCGAGGTGCATCTGGCCGACTCGACCTCCGTGCCCGGCTACGTGCAGGCGCTCTGGTACGGCGCGGCGTGGGGGCTGGCGCCGGGGACTTTCGTGAGGCTCGGCCCCGACGAGCCGGCGCCGGCCGGCGCGGTCGTCATCACGACGGAGGACGTGCGCCCGCGCTGCCGCGTGCTGGCGGAGTCCGAGCCCTACGCGGTCTGCGCGACCGAGGGGCCGCCGCGCCCGCCCGCGCCGCTCGCGGGCGGCGACTTCCGCGCCGAGCTGCGCGCGGTCGAAGTGCCCGGGCGCGTGGCCGCGAAATCGCGCGTGAAGGTTCGCATAGCCGTCCGCAACGCGGGCGGCGCGCTCTGGCCCGCGCGCGAGCGCGGCCTCTCGCCCTTCCAGTTGAGCGCCGCCAACCACTGGCTCGACGCCTCGGGGCGACCCGCCATCAGCGACGACGGGCGCGGCGCGCTCCCCCGCGACCTCCGCCCCGGCGACGAGGCCGTCATCACCTTCGACGTCAACGCGCCCCGCCGCCCCGGCGACTACCTCCTCGAAGTAGACATGCTTCAGGAGGGCGTCTCCTGGTTCGCCCTCAAAGGCTCGCGGACGCTGCGGGTGCCGGTGAAAGTGGAATAGACGGTAGTCGGCAGCGCTCCGCGTCGCGGTCGTTGACGTCGGCACGCGGACGATTCGGCTGACGGGGGTTCTTTCTACTGACTACCGTCTACTGCTTTTCAACGCCTCCTCGTAGACGGCGAGGGTGGCGCGGGCGGTGCGCTCCCAGGAGAATTGTGCGGCGCGGCGGAGGCCGGCTTCGGAGAGGGCGCGGCGGGCGGGTTCGTGGTCGAGGAGTTCGAGGAGCGTGCGGGCGAGGGCGGCGTGGTCGCGCGGGTCGAAGAGGCGCGCGGCGCCGGCCGTGACCTCCTCGACCGCGGGGCCGCGGCCCGCCACGACGGCCGCGCCGCAACCCATCGCTTCGAGCGGCGGCAGGCCGAAGCCCTCGTAGACGGAAGGGTAGACGAAGGCGCGGCAGGCGGAGTAGAGCGCGCGCAGTTGCGCGTCCGAGACGTAGCCGGCGAGCGTGACGCGCGCCCGCGCCGGCGACCGCTCTATCAACTCGAACAGCGGCTCGCTCAGCCACCCGCGCCCGCCCGCGATGACTAAATGAAGTGGCGAGCCGGGGCGCTCACGCACCACCTCCTCGAACGCGCGGACGAGCGCCGCGAGGTTCTTGCGCGGCTCGACGGTGCCGACGGCGAGCAGGAATTCGCCTTCGACGCCGAAGCCCCGCACCGCCGCCTCGGCCTCCGCCCGTCCCATCGGCTTGAAGCAGTCGCGCGCCGCCTCGTGGACGGCGAAGACCTTCGGGGGCGGGACGCCGAGGTGCTCGCAGACCTCGCGCCGCACGGCCTCGGTCGGCGTGATGACGGCCTCGGCGGCGCGCGCCATCAGCGGCAGGCGCCTCCGCGCGCGGCGCACGCCGCGGCGCTCGTGCGTCTCGGGGTGGACGAACTGCGAGAGGTCGTGGACGGTCAGGACGCGCGCCGCGCCGCCCCACAGGGGCACGTCGTAGTTCGTCCCGTGGAAGAGCCGCAGGCGCCTGCGCGCCGCGTAGCGCGGCAGCCCCACCGACCACCAGCGCCGCCCGAGCGCGCCCACGCGCACGCGCGCCTCGTGCAGGTTGGGCGGCAGTCCCCCGCCCTCCCCCAGGTTGATTGACTGATACGAAGAAGGGTAGGCCAGCTCGAACTCGTCGCCGGGCGCGGCCAGCGCCAGCGCCCTCGCCAGCTCGAACGTGTAGTGGCCGACGCCCGCGCGCGGGATGGTGAGCGGGATGGCGTCGAGACCGATGAGCATAAAAGACGTGAGCCGTAAACCGTAAACCGTGACGAGAAGAAGCCGACTTCCTTCTCGTCACGGTTTACGGTTTACGGCTCACGCTCCTACTGAATCCTGATGCGGGGCGCGGTGTCGGCCGGGCGGCTGGTGAACGTAGTGCCGCTGATGTTGACGGTGACGATGACGGGCACGTCGCCCGCGCCGGCGAGCGAGGGCGGCAGCCTGACCATTATCTGGTCGAAGCCGGGCGTGTTCGACGGGCCGATCCTGATGGGGCTCGTCGCCGTGTCGGTGGTGCCCGTGATGTCGGTCGTGCCGATGCGGACGGTGACGTTGCTCGCCGACGTCACGCCGCGCACGCCCGTCAGCATGATGAGCAGTTCCGTCGGCACCGTCTCGTCCTGCGTGGGGGTGCAGGAGCCCGTCGTGCCCGAGCCCGCCGGCCGCGTCGTCGTGACGGCGAACGGCTCGCCCGGCGGCGCCACGCAGGGGTTCGTCACGTTGAGCACGGCGGCGCGGCCGCCGGCCCCGTTCGTCGAGGTGAAGATGTCGGGCTGCGCCGTGTTGAGCAGGACGGACGTGCGGATGAGCGCGCCGTTGTTGTTGATGGTGACGGCCGCGGCGTTCGACGCGGCGGCGATGCCCGGCGGCACGACGAAGTTAATCTGGTTCGGCCCGACGAAGTAGAGCCCGGCGGCCGCGCCCGAGATGGTCGCGGCCGAGAAGGTGACGGTGACGCCGGCCAGCTCGACCGGGAGCGGCGGGCGGCGCAAGCTCTCGTGCGCGTTGTTGCGGTCAACCTCCAGCGTCGAGGGCGCGAGCGCGAGCGTCGAGCGCGCGATGCCGAGCATGCCGGGCGCGAGCCCCGAGACGTCGGGCGGCGTCGGCGACGCGACGACGGCGCGGTTGCTCGCGCCGGTCGAGAACGAGACCGGCGCGGCGGCGGTGGCGGGCGTCGGCGAGGGCGCGGGCGTCTCGCTCGTCACGACGGGGATGAGCTGGTAGAACGCCTCGTTGAGCGAGTCGCCGTTGCCGCCGCCCTGCTCGGTGGCGAGCGTCAGGGCGACGCGGCGGAGGGTGTCGGACGGGAACGGCTGGACGGCGGCGAACGAGCCCGTGGCGAGGTTCGTCACGCGCGCGACGGTCGAGAGCGCGTCCACCGGCGCCGAGAAGACCTGCGCCCGGTTCGACTGGTTGATCCCCTCGGAGGCGGTCGCCGCCACCGTGCCGTCCGGCTTGAGGTTCAGGTTCGAGACCCAGACGACGCGCGTGCTGTCGCCGGTGAAGGTCGGGAAGTGCAGCTCGATGTCGACCTGGTTGGAGGGCGCGCGCGCGGAGACCTGCGCGAAGGCGGGCGAGCCGCCCGAGACGTTGGCGATGAAGACGGCGCCCGTCGCCGCGAGCGCGCCGGAGGGCGTGCCGTCGGAGTTGAACGAGGGGGCGGTGGACTCGAAGGCGACGCGGCTGCCGTCGCGCGAGATGCGGCGGCCCACGGTGAGGAGGTTGACGCTCACGCCCTCGCGCCCGAGCGCCGTGTCGGGCGGCGTCCGCGTGACCTGGCGGAGGGCCGTGCGCGCGCCGGTCGTCGGGTTGTAGTCGGCGACGAAGATTTCGCCGTTGCCCTTGTTGGCCTCCGTCTCGGCCGCGCCCTCGGTCGTGATGTTGTCCGCGTTCGAGAGGAAGGAGACGCGGCACCCGGCCGCCGCCGTGCAGGCGGAGATGGACGGGTTCTCGTTGAAGACGAAGCGCGACGGAATCAGGCCGCCGCCGGCCGGGAAGATGTCGGCCGTCGTCGTCAACTGGAGGAACGTGCCCGCGCCCGCGCCCGCGTTGCGGTAGATGAAAATCTCCTTGTTGCCGTCGGCGTTCGCGGCGCCGACGATGCCCGAGCGCGCCTTCGAGACGAAGGCCACGAGGTTGCCGTTGTCGTTGAGCTGCGCGGCGTAGTTGTCGAGCGCGAAGAAGGCCGGGCTTTTGGCCGTGGCCGCGCGCGTCGGCGCCGTCGCGGGCGTGAACGTGACGCGCTGCGGCGTGTTCGCCGCGAGGTCGATGACGGCGATCTCCGTGCCCTGCGAGAGGTTCACTTCGGGGACGTCCGGGATGCGGTAGATGAAGATTTCCGTGTTGCCGTCGGCCCTGAGCGCCGCGGCGTTGGCCGGGCCGTCGAAGTTCTTCGGCGTGAGCGAGAGGTTCGCGTCGCTGTAGGCGTTCGAGGCGAAGACGATCCAGCGGCCGTCGTGGCTGATGGACGGCCGGAGGTTGACGACGTGGACGTCGAGGTTCGCCGGGTCGACGGCCGACTTGGTCGCGTCCTTGAGGACGCTCTTGGTGTTGGTGAGCTGGAAGATGCGGCGCTGCGCGTAGTCGAAGAGGAAGATTTCGGTGTTGCCGTCGGCGTTGTTGCGCGCGGCGGTGCGGTCGGTGGCGATGTCGCCCTGAGACTCGATGACGACGAAGCGCCCGTTGCCGCTGATGTCGCCGGCGAAGGAGTCGCGCACGGTGGCCGAGGGCGCGGGCGTCGGCGAGGCGGTGGGCGTGGCCGTCGGCGTCGGGGTCGGCGTCGGGGTGGCCGGGATGGTCGTCGAGGTGATTTGGATGAGGGCGACGTCGGGCGTCGCCGAGAGCGTCTGCGCGCGCGCGGGGCCGGCCGCGGCGGCGAAGGCGGCGGCGAGCGCGAAGACGACCGCGCACACGCGCGGCAGACGGAATGCGTGCTTCACGAAAAATCCTCCGGACGGGAGCATATGAGATCGCTGACGAATAAGCCCAAGGGAGACTTTCGGGCGCAGGCCCTCGCGGGCGACTGCGGCGCGGCCCCGGCGGGGCCGCCCCTCGTGGTCGGGCGCGCCGCTGGAGTAAAGAAACCGCATTTTACGCGTAAGCCGCGCGCCCGCGCAACTGAGGAAAGGATGAAGGGGAGGGCCGGGCGGCCTTCCCCTTCATCCTTCCGCCTTCCGCCTTCACCCTTGCGGACTCACGACCCGAACCTGTTCCTGTACTCGGCCGAGTCGAGGAACGCCTTGACCATCTCGGCCGCGATGTAGTTGCCCTGGAACTCGTTGAGCTTGCCCAGCCAGAAGTTGAAGCCCGAGTAGTCGGAGTCGCGCCCCGTGTTCGGGTCCCGCTGGAGGTAGCCGAAATACTGCATGAGCACGAACGACTCGTTCTTGGTCTTCTCCGTGACCGAGGCGCTGTCGGCGACCGAGCGGAGCGCCGCCGCCTGACCCGCGACGCCTCCGGCGCCGAAGGCGTTGAGGGCCGCCTGCCGCTCCTGCGAGGTGAACGTCACGCCCGTGTTGGCGAGGAGCGAGTCCACGTAGGCGGCCGCGAGCTTGCCGCCGTGCGCCGCCTGGAAGGCGGGGCGCTGGACGAAGGCGAGCGCGAACGCCTGCTTGTTGGCTTCGAGCTGCGCCTCCCAGTTGGGCTGCCCGACGACGACCTGCGCGGGCGTGCTCTGAATCTGGCGCGAGTCGGCGAGGAAGTCGGCGCGGCGCACCGCCACGGGCGTCCCCGGCACGTTGCCGAAGCCCGCCTTGTACATCTTGTAGACGAGGTTCCCCGTCCCCTGGAACTCGATGGAGAGGAAGAAGGCCGCCGAGGCGTTGATGCGCTTGGCCTCGGCGCAGCCCTTGTCGACGCCGCAGGCGAAGACGCCCTCGCGCCAGAAGTTGAGGCCGCCCGAGTCCGGCTCGCGGTTGAGGAAGTCGAGGTAGTGCTGGCGGACGAAGAAGTTGACGTCGCCGATGTTGTTGAGCGACCAGCCGATGTCGCGGAAGTGCGACGTGGTCAGGTCGGCCGTGGGCGCGGTGCTGTGGATGAGGTCGCCGCTGATGTTCGGCTCCATGAGCTGGTTCGGGAAGAGGCTCGTGTCCCAGTGCGAGACGGAGGAGCCGCCGTCGAACGTGGCCGGGGTGTACATCTTCGGGCGCCCCTGCGCGTCCACGCCGCCGCGGGCGGAGTTGTCGAGCAGCAGCGTCGCGTTCAGGCCCGCCGTGAGGTGGCTCCTGAGCGCGTTGCCGTCGCTGAGGGTGACCATCACGGACGGGATCGTGATGGTCGCGTCGCCGCCGCCCATCTGGATGGGGGCGCCCGTCGCGTTGTTCGCCACGATGACGCCGACGGCGCCCGCGTTCTGCGCGTTCTTGACCTTGACGACGAAGTTGCACCCGCCGCGGTCGACGAGCGCGATGCGGCCCGCGAGCGCGGCGGGGTTCGTAACGGGCGTGCAGGCGTCGGCGGGCGAGGCCGGCGCGACGTTCGCGGTGGTGCCCGCGGCCGAGAGTGGCGGGCCGAAGTCGGCCGTGCCGACCACGTAGTTGCCGGCGACGGCCGCGGGCGCGTTGACCCTCAGCCGCGGCGTCCCGAGCACGCCCTGCGAGGTGTTGACGACCTGCGCCCCCGCCCAGACGAGGTTGCCGGTGTTGACGGCCGAAGCCTTGCGCTCGGCGTCCGTCATCTCGTGCCAGCGCTTCCCCGTCGTGTTGTCGAGCAGGAAGCGGTCGTAGATGGACGGGAACGGGGTGCCGGCCGAGCTGGTCGTCTGCGCGCCCGTGCTCCCGTCGGTGAAGGACTGGAACCCGAGGCCGTGGGCGAACTCGTGGAGGAGCACCGAGACGAGGTCGGTGGCCGGGCCGTGGTTGCCGTCGAGGCCGAGGTAGAAGCCGCTGCCTTCGAGGCAGCCGGCTTTGCCGAGGTCGGAGTTGAAGCGCGCGCTGATTTCGGGCTGGGAGGTGTTGGAATCGCTGCCCCGCAGCGCGTTGGCGAGCGCCGCCGGGTACCAGGTGTTGTCCACGGCGAAGGGCGCGCCCTCGAAGCGGGTGATGCCGACGGCGCCGGCCGAGCCGAGCACCGCGGAGTTCGCCGAGCATTCCAGCGGCGCCCAGCTCGCGCGGATGGTGATGGTCACGCTGCTGTTGAGCGTCGCGCCCCAGACGTTGGCCGCGAACTGGAAGGCGTTGAGCCGCTGCTGGCCGAGCGTCGTGCCCGTGTTGTTGCCGACGGGGGCGGCGGGCGTCGGGTCGTTGAAGCCCGCGTTCGCCGCGTCGTTGTTCAGAATCACAATCGTCGCCGCGCCGAACGCCTCCTGCGAGGCGGCGAGCAGCACGGTCAGGGCGAACGCGGCGGCGAATAGCTTCGGGAGAAAGGTCTTTTTCATCACTTCCTCAACGCCGCCTTTCCGGTCGCGCCCGTGCCGGCCGTCGTCTTCGGCGCCGCCTCGCTCCGGCTGAGGAACGAGCGGGCGGCCTCGGGCGTGTCGACGCAGGCCGTGGAGACGGTGCCGTCGTCGTTCCTCTTCGCCAGCGTCACGCTCTGGAAGCGGCCCTGCAAGTCCATCGAGACCGACCCGTCCTCGTGCCTCACCTCGACGAGCCCCTCCGTGGACTTGTTGTCCTTGAGGGCGTCGGCGATTTGCTCCGACTGCTCCTGTGTCAGCGGCCCCTGCTGTAAGGTCTGCGCGTTCACTCGCAGCTTCCTCCCCCCCACTTCGACCGTGACGTAACCGCTTTTTGGCGCGGCGGTCGCGGCGGGCGGCGGCGGCGCGGGCGCCGCGCCCGTCCGCGACCCGTACCCGGCGACGGCCGTGACGACCCCCGCCCCGAGCAGGACGCACGCGCAGGCGCCCGCGCCGAAGACGCGCTTGCGCCGCGAGGCGGCACTCCCCTGACCGGCTCTCTTCGACTTCTTCATCATTGGCTATTCCTTTGACTAATGCCTGCGGATTACGGAAAGACTCGGGGACTGAGACGGCCGACGCGCGAGGAGCACGCCGGAGAAATCGTGACTGACGAACCTTTAAGGATGACTGACGCGGGGGCGCCGGGAAGGTCTCGGGGCCGACTGTGAACGCCCGCATTTAGACGCCCCGCCCCGCCCGGCAGTTGCTTCCGGGGGCGCGGAGGCGCGGGGCGGCGGCAAAAAACTCCGCGCCCGGCGGCCTCGCGGTGTCGCCGGGCGCGGGGTTTCGCGGCGGGGGCCGCCTCCGGCGTTACTGCCGGTTGCCGAAGCGGTCTATGTACTCGAACGAGGTCAGGAAGGCTTTGACCATCTCGGCCTGGACGTAGTTGCCGTTGAACTCGTTGAGCTTCGAGAGCCAGAACTTCCAGCCGTCGAAGGTGTTGTCGGGCTGGGCGTCGGGGTCGCGCCGGAGGTAGCCGTAGTACTCCATCAGCACGAAGGCGCGGTTGAACTCCGCCTGCCGGAGCTGCGGGTGCTCGGCCACCTGCCTGAGCACGGAGGCGCGCGCCGCCGAAGGGTTGGGGGCGTTGTTGACCTGCGCGACGAGCTGGTCGCGCTCCGCCTGCGTGAGCACGCCCCCCGCCTTCTGGTTGAGGGCGTCCACGAACTGCGCCGCGGTCATCGTCAGGGGGTAGGCGCTCATGAAGCGGGGGCGCAGGGTGAACTCCAGCGCGAACGCCTGCTTGTTCTCCTCAAGCTGCCGCTGCCAGTCCCCCTGACCGACGACGACGCCCTGCCCGATGAGCCGCGTGTCGTGCAGGAACTCGCCGTGCGAGATGAGGGGCACGGTGCCCGCCATCCCGGGCCGTATCCCGTCGCCGTACGCCGTCTTGAAGAGGCGGTAGACGAGGTAGCCCGTCTCCTGAAACTCGATGGAGACGAAGAAGGCGGCCGAGACGTTGACGCGCTTGACCTCGCGGCACTGGGCGTCGGCGCCGCACGACTCGATCTCGTTCTGCCAGAACTGGAAGCCGGGGGCGTCGGGCTCGCGCGAGAAGAAGTCGAGGTACTGCTGGCGGACGAAGAAGGGCGTGTTGAAGCTCTCGGCGCGGACGGGGCTCGGGCCGTCGGCGGCGTCGTTGCTGTTGACGGTGAGCGTGGCCGACGTGAACGCGCCGAGCGTCGTCCCCGCGGGGTTCGAGAGCGTGATTTGGACGGTCTCGGCCCCCTCCCGGAATGCGTCGTCCACGGCGAAGAGGGGGAAGGACTTGCTCGTCTCGTTCGGCCCGAAGACGAGCGTGCCGACGGCCGCGAGGTAGTCCTTCCGCAGGCTGGCCGTGCCGTCCGTGGTCGAGTAGTCCACGGCCGCCGTGCCCGACGCGTCGCCCGTGCGCGTGACGGTGACGACGCGGAAGCCCGCGCCGTCGGCGCCGAGCCCGCCGGCGCCCGGCGCCTCGTCCACCGCGTAGGAGGCGGCGGAGAGCGTGACGCTGTTGGCCGCGGAGTTGTCGGAGAGGCGCACGGTGTAGCCGCGGCCGACGTAGCTGCTGCTGGCGTCGAAGGTGGTGGCGGCGATGGTGTAGACGCCCGTCTGCGGGAGCGTCAGGAAGTCGCCGTCGGCGACGGGGATGCGCGAGTTGGTGTTCTCGCCGCGGACGATGTCGTCGTTCTCGGCGACGATGGCGCCGTCGGGGCCGAAGAGGTAGAGGTACGTGTCGACGCCGGGCGAGCTGGTCGAGGACATCTCGACGCGGACGCGCTGGCCGGCGCGGGCGGCGAAGGTGTAGAGGTCTTCGAAGGCGGTCATGCGGTTGGGCTGCGCCGCGACGCAGTCGGTCGCCTCTATCGTCCCCGCCCACGTCTGCTGCATGGCGATGGGCTTGGCGGTGGCGAGGCAGGCGGGCGAGCCCTGCTGCGAGATGGCCAGCTGCCGGCCGCCGATGTCCACGAAGGCGCGGCGCGGGCCGTCCTTCCCGTCGTTGGGCGCGACGACGTAGGAGGTCAGCCCGCTGCCCGTCCCCGCCTGCGGCCCGTCGAAGTTGACCCACGGCGCGCCCTCGGCCACGCCCCAGGCGCAGCCCGCGGCGGCCGCGACGTTGACGGAGGACGCGCCGCCGGCGACGGTGTAGAAGGCCGAGGGGGGCGAGACGGCGTAGGAGCAGCCCTGCTGCGCCAGCCGCTCAAGGCACTCGCCGCCGCTCCCGGTGACGTGGCTCGTGATTTGGTCGCGCGAGAACTGGCAGAAGTTGTTGCCGGACGAGTCCGGCTGTACCGACGCGTTCATGAGCGAGTTCGCGGAGTCACAGTTCGGGGTGTTCGTGTTGGTGTGGCTCGCGCCGAAGTTGTGCCCGATCTCGTGCGCGGTCACCCCGACGCGCTGCTGCATCGGGGTGAGCTGCGGGTTCTGGTCGTTGAACTTGCTCTCCGAGATGCCGAAGGAGATGTCGGGCGCGTCGCAGACGACGCCCGTCCAGGCGATGCCGATGGTCGAGCCGTCGAGCTCCCTGCCCGTGAACATGTGTGCGAGGTCGCGCGCGGGCGAGGCGTTGCCGAAGGACGGGTCGTAGTTGTCGGTGAACTCGTTGAGCGCGCCCGCGGCGTCGGTGAGCGTGTAGGGGTCGGCGCTGGTCGTCCAGACGCGCTGGAAGATGACGCGAACTCTTATGCCGAGCTGCGCGTCGTAGATGCCGTCCACCTGCGTCATGACGTTGAGGATGTCGGCGTTCGTGTTCGCCTCGTTGCTCCCGCTCAACTGGAAGAACTCGAAGTCGGCCTCGGTCGTCACATCAACCCGGGGCTTGGGCGCGAACATCTCCTCGGGCGTCGGCGTGGTCGCGCCGGCGCGTGGCGCGTTCGCGCCCGGCCCGGGGCGCGCGGCGCGGGCGGCGACCTTGCCGGCCAGCGTGTCGGCGGCGCACTCGCCGCCCGCGGCCGTCACGCTCGACTCGGCGTAGAAGACGAAATCCTTCGCGCCCGCGCCCGCCGTCAGGTTGCGCGCCGGCTCGACGAAGAAGGTCTCCGATGGCGTGATGACGATGCCCTCCACCCGCTCGCCGTCGAGGACGAGGCGGACGAAGGTGTCGTCCGCCCCGCTCACGCGTCCGCGCCAGGAGTTCGAGGGCGCGCGCGGCAGCTCCGTCATCACGCCGCCCGGGCCGGCGGCCACCGCGCGGTAGCCCTCGCCGCGGATGTCGAACGGCTCGACTTCGAGGTCGAAGTCGCCGCGCGAGGTGCGGAGCTTGACGCGCCCGGCGGCGCGCGCGCCCCTCAGCACTTCGGCCGGGTCGAGGCTCAGGCGGTCGAAGCTCCCGAGCACCTGCGCGATCTCCTGCGGGCCGCTCCGCCCGCCCTGCGTCGAGGCGGCGGGCGAGACGAGCAGCGCCGCGGCGGCGCTCAGGCAGAGGACGAGCGCGGGCACCACGCCGCGACGGTACTGACGTTGTTTCATCTATGACCTCTTGGACTTTTTGCGCGGGGAGTCGCTGAAACTTCTTACCCCTCGGACTTCAGAGGCGGGTTAACGCTCTGGTGAAGCGGACGCGGGATTCTAACACACGGGAAATCGGGGCCGCGAATCGGGAGGAACCGTCGGCAGAAGGCAGTTAAAAAAGACGGGGCGGTCGAAAGAGTCGCGGCCGGGGGACTACGAATCCCGCCGGCCGCGACTCTTTAAGTCTCCGGCCCGTCTTAACCGCCGGCCGGCATCTGCCCGCCGCCGGCTCAGCGGAAGCCCTGGCCGATCTGCTCGGTGCCGAAGGTGCCGATGCCGTTGAGGCGGAAGCTGAAGACGAGGCGGTTCTCCTGGCGGAGCCCAACGTTGAAGGTGAAGTACTGGCCGACGACGGCGCAGCAGTCCCAGACGTGGCCGAGGCTGACGGTCGAGCTGATGAGCGACGACCTGCCGATGCCCAGCCGGTTCTGGAAGTCGTAGAAGAAGCTGGCGCCGGCGAAGAGCCCGCGGTTGCGGTCGCCGATGATGACCGAGGGGCTCCACTGCGAGCCTTGCAGCGTCCCCGGCTCGTTGCCGCGCAGGTCGCTGAACTGGCGCAGCGAGGGCGCGAGCGTGACGGCGCGCGTGTAGTAGTAAATCTGGAAGGCCTCGACGGCGCGCAGCACCGCGAGGCGGCGGCGGATGCCGAAGGTGATGGCGAGGTCGCGCACGCCGCCGCCCTCGCCGAGCGCGTCGATGTCGCTGCGGATGTCGGCGAAAAGCTCACTCTCGGCGCGCAGCGGCGTGCGCACGCGCGCCTCGACGTTCACGGGTGAGAAGCGGCGCGGGACGCCGCCGTAGGTGAAGCCGGAGAAGGTGTTGAGCGGGTAGAACTGGTTGCGGCGGCCGGGGATGAGCGCGCCGCCGAAGGTCTGGTCGAAGAAGTACTTCTGCCTGACCGTGATGGAGAGGAATTCGTAAGGCTGGCGCGTCAGCGGCGACTGGCTCGACTTGAGCGCGCCGGCCTGACCGGCCGCGACCTCCTGCCGCGCCTCGGCCTCCTGCTTCGCCTCGCCCTCGCGCTTCGCCTCGCCTTCACGCTTCGCCTCGTCCTCGCGCTTCTCCCCGGCGCCGGACTCGGGCGCGGCCTCCGTGCCCGCCGCCGGCTGCTCGCCCGCGCGGCGCGGCCCCGCGTCCCGCGCCCGCACGCCCTCCGCGGCGGGCGCGAGCCCCACGCTCAGGGCCGAGCGGCGGAGGAAGAAGCGGTTGGTGACGCCGTACTCGAACTCGTTGGTGTCGGCGACGGCCTCGACCTCGTCGAAGCGGATGAGGTCGTGGAAGTGCGAGACGCCGCCTATCTTGCGGTAGGTGACGTAGGGCTCGACGACGTGGCGGAACCAGAAGGAGCCGTCGCCGCGGCGGAAGTTGCGGGCCAGCGCCGGCGGGCGCACGTCGAGGCTGAACTCGCCGTAGCCGCGCACCACGTCCTTCGGCAGCACGAGGCGCGTCAGCGGGTCCACGGAGTTCGAGTAGTAGGTGGCGCGCAGGCGGGCCGTCGCCGTCACGCCCCAGCCCGAGACGTCGAGCGGCAGCGTCACCGAGGGGCTGAAGTCGAGCCGCTGCACGATGGACGGCGTGACGATGGGGTTGCGGTTCCCCTCGGCCGCGAACGTCACGGGGTCTTCGACCGTCTCCTTGCGGCTCACGCCTTCGAGGCTGCCCTCGTAGGAGAAGTAGACGGGCAGCCTGTCCTTCAGCCACGAGACGAGGCCGGGGCGCTTCTCGAAGTTGATGCCGGGGAGCGAGCGCGTGCGGACGCGTATCGTGGGGATGGAGGTGACCTGCGTGCGCGCGATGAAGTTGAAGGAGTGCGCGCCGAAGCTCTTGTTGACGAAGACCTGCGAGCGCTCCTCCGGCGAGATGGCGAGCTGGATGGAGTCGGAAAAAATCTGCCGGAAGGCGAGGTTCGACGTGATGTTGACGTCGGCCGCGGCGAGGAAGCCGTTCGGGAAGTAGTGCACGCCCTCGACGTAGAAGCTCGACCCGCCCTGGTCGGGGTGCGCCGCGTCCTCCTTCGGCCCGAACACCCGGTCCCTCACCGCGTAGAAGCCGGCGTTGAGGAACGAGCGCGAGTTGGCACGCGTCCGCAGGTCGGCCCCGAAGCCGATGCCGCGGCGGCTGTAGATGTCGTTGCGGAACGTGATGTCGGCCGAGCGGCCGAGCGTCTGGTAGTAGGCGTTCGAGACGCGGAAGCCCTTCTGCCCCGAGCCGGAGAAGGAAGGGGTCAGGAAGCCGGAGGCGCGGTCCTTCTGCTTGATGGAGACGCTGGCGTAGGGGAGCCAGAAGACGGGCACGCCTTTGACGAGCAGGCGCGGCCGCTTCATCCTGACGCGGTCGGCGAGCTTGATGGTGGCGCGCGCCGTGCGGAAGCTCCACTTCGGCACCTCGTCGTCGCCGCAGGCCGTGACCTCGCCGTTGAGGATGACGATCTTGTCGCCCGAGACCTTCTCGACGCGGTCGGCCGTGAAGGACATGACGGTGCCGTCCTGCGTCTGGTTGGTGTAGCCGGTGGAGTTCTCGAAGTAGCCGGTCTTGCTCTGGTAGTTCCACTCGGCGCGCGAGCCCGTGATGCGCTGGAACTCGCCCTGGTCGAAGACGACGTTGCCCTCGGCGACGACGTGGTTGCGCGCCGCGTAGACGGTCACCTTGTCGGCCTGAAGGCGGTAGATGCCGACGCGCGCGTCCACGTTCCCCTGGTAGACGATGACGCGCGCCTCCTCCGGGCCGGAGACGTCGTCGCGGTCGGCGCGCACCTCCAACTCGTCGGCCGGCTGCGCGGCCTGCGCGCCGTCGGCGCTGCGGCGCGGCCGCGGGCGGACGGGCTGGTCCTGCGTGAGCGGGTTGACGTTGGGCGTGTCGGTGACGGGGTTCTGGACCTTGCGGTCGACGGGGTTGGTCTCCTGCTGGCGCGCGCGCGCCGAGGCCGGGAAAGAGACGGCGGCGCAGACGAGCAGGAGCAGCGTCAGCGCACGGCGCGGTTTGTGCTGAGGGAATAGAGCGCGCAAGAGTTTGAGTCGCAAAGCCTCCCGGAGACGAAACGGGCCGATGCTAACACGCGCCCCGGGGGAAGTAAAAAGGCGAAAGTAAAATGGCAAAAGTCGGGGGAGGGGGAAAATAAATAAAAGTTCTTCGCGCGTCGGCGCGCCCGCACTTTCGCCCTTCGCCTTTTTACTTTTGCCTCGCCCAGCCGAGCCGGTAGCGGGCGGTGAGCGCGAGGCCGAGGCCGAGGACGACGAGGCCGAAGACGATGAAGGGCCAGACGTAGGGGAGCGCGAGCACGAGCGCCCAGAAGGCGGCGCCGAGCAGGAGCGCGACCGACTCGCTGCGGCGGCGCTCGGGGAGGAGCAGGCGCTGGAGCCAGCGGCCGGTCGCGGCGTGGATGACGACGCGGCCGAAGAGGTAGGAGAGCAGGACGAGCAGCAGCGCCGTCACGCCGACGAGCGCGGCCAGCGCCGGCGGCAGGAACCTGAGCGCCGCCGTCACGCCCGGCCCCATCACGAGCGCCCCCACCAGCCCGATGGCCGCGACGTGCCGGAACGTCAACTGCAACCGCGCCGCCGCCCGCGCCACCGCGCCGGGGCTGACGGCCGTCAGCGCCACCGAGGCCACGAACCAGAAGAGCACCGCGAGCAGCCGCAGGCCCACGAACTTCAGCGACAGCTCGGGCGCGAGCAGCGTCGCCGGGTTGCGCGCCAGACCCCGCAACTCCTGCTCGTAGCCGGCCACCATCACGGTCTTCCCGGCGTCGCTGCGCCCGGCGCCGGGGTCGCGCCGGTAGGTGCCGCCGAAGACCATCACGTCGCCGCCGACGTAGGAGCCCGCGTGCTGGATGACCGAGCCGCCGATGGCGGCCGCGTCGCCCTCGACGCGCCCCTCGACGATGACGTCGCCGCCGAAGGCGATGACGCCGCGCACGTCGCCGCGCACGCGCACGCTCCGCCCCAGCCCGAAGACGTCGCCCGCCTCCCGCCCCTCGACCACGTGCTCCTCGCCCGGCTGCAAGTCCCGCGCGTGACAGGCGGCGACGGCGGCGAGCAGCAGGAGGAGCGCCAGGAGGCTTTTGGTCAGTGATTTTGGGAACGCGGCGCGGGTAAGCGGCGGGCCGAAGCCGCCGCACGGGAGCGGGAGGCGCGGGGGCCGCGCGACGGCGAGTTCGAAATTTGAAATCTGTAATTTCAAATTCTTAAGTCCCCCCGATGCACCAAGCGGCCAGCGCCCGTCCCTCCGGCGAGTGACGCGGGCTGGCCGCAGAGGGCCTGTCGGCTCGGCCTCCCGAAATCTTCCGTCAGTCGCGCGCCGCCGCGCGGTGGTAGCCGCTGATGAGGCGCAGGAGCAGGGCGAGCCCCGCGGCGAGCAGCAACAGCAGCGCCGCCACCAAGGGCTCCGAGCCCGAGACGAAGCGCCCCGCCACCGCCCGCAGCACGACGCCGGCCCCGGCGCCGGCCTCGGCGGACGCGCGCCCGGCCACGCCGAGGCTCGCCGCGGCGGCGCCGGCCGCGCGCCACGCCGGCCCCGTCACCGCGTCGAGCGCCGCGAAGCCCAGCAGCGAGAAGGCGCCCGCCGCCAGCGCGGCGCAAATCTTCAGCGCCCGCCGCCGCTCGCGCGCGTCGCGCACGCCGCTCAGGTCGTTCTGCGCGCGCGCCTTCAACTGCCGGGTGAACCCTTCCGGGAGTTCGACGCGCTTTTCAAAGGTCCGGTCGAAGGCCGAGTCGAGCAGGCACAGCAGGCGGCGCTGTTCGAGGAGCGAGGAGGAGCAGTCGGGGCACGAGCGGGCGTGCGCGTCGAACTCGTCGGCGGCGGCCGGCTCAAGCTCGCCGTCGAGGTAGGCGGCCGTCAACGCCGCCCGCGGACACTGTCCCCCTTCTCGCGCGCCTTCGGTCATCGCCCCGCCCCCCTAGACCCCCGTAATGCCGCGCGCCACGAGCAGCTCGCGCATCGCCTCGCGCGCGCGGAAGATTCGGTTCTTGACCGTCCCGAGCGGGAGCCCCGTCACCTCGGCAATCTCGTCGTAGCTGAGGTCGTGCGAGTGGCGGAGCACGATCAGCTCGCGGTAGGCGGGCGAAAGCTGCGCGACCACCTCTTCTATCTCCGCGCGCCGCTCGCCGCGCTCGGTCTCCTGCTCGGGCGTCGGCGACTTGCTCGCCAGCGGCTTCTCGAAGGTCGTGCCGCCCTCGCCCGTCACCTCCATCTCCTCGGTGCGCGAGGCGCCCTGCCGCCGCAGGTGGTCGATGGCCGCGTTGTGCGCGATGCGGTAAATCCAGGTCGAGAACTTGAACTCGGGGCGGTAGCGCCCGAGCGAGTTGTAGACCTTGATGAAGACCTCCTGCGCGAGGTCGAGCGCCGAGTCGTAGTCGCCGACCATGCGGTAGACGTAGCCCACGATGGGGCGCTGGTAGCGGCGCACCAGCTCTTCGAAGCCGTCCTCGCGGCCCGCGAGGGCGCGCAGGACCAGCTCGGGGTCGGCCGCCGCGGCGGTTGTCGGGGGAACTGCGTGTGCGATCATGACGCCAAAGTTTTACGCGCCGGGCGCGGGTAAAGTTTCAGGGGCGCGCGGGGGCGGCCCCGGCCGCGGGCGCGGCCTTGAGGGCGCGCTCGACGCCTTCGCGGATCATCTCGGGGACGCGCGGGTTGTAGCCCCTGACGTGCAGGACGATGCGCCCGTCGGCCGCGACCACGAAGGTCTGCGGTATCACGAAGCGGCCCGTGCGCGTCGAGCCCCACGAGGTCATCTCGCGCGCCGTCTCCTTGCCGAGCCAGCCGAGCCTGTACTTCACGCCGACCTCGCGCGCGAAGTCGCGCACGCGCTCGGCGTCCTGCTCGGGGTCTTCGACCGTCAGCCCGACGAACTCGACGCCGCGCGCGGCGTAGTCCTCGAAGACCTTGTTGAACCCCGGAATCTCCGCGCGGCAGGGCCCGCACCAAGTCGCCCAGAGGTTCAGGACGTAGACGCGCCCGCGGAGGTCGGCGAGGCGGAAGTCGCGGCCTTCGAGGTCGCGCAGGCTCAGCGCGGCGATTGCTTCGGGGACGAACTTCGGCGCCTCGACCCTCACGGCCGCGCCCGCGGGCGGCGCGGCGGCCGTCGGCGGCTGCGTCGTCTGGGCGCGCGCGGGCGGCGGCGCGGCGGAAAGGGCCAGCGTCAGGAGGAGGACGAGTTTTTTCATCTTTCCTTCACGCCCAGGCGAGGGCGGCGAGGCCCGCGGGCGCGGCTATCTGCCGGAAGTCTATCTCGCGCGTGGGGAAGGCGAGGCGCAGCTCGCCGGGGCCGACGGGGCGCGGCGCGACGCTCAGAGTCTCCTCGACGATGGCGCTTGCCTGCGCGGCCTCGATGCCCGTCCCGGCGACGAGCAGGCGGCCGATGCCCTCGCCGTAGTAGGCGGGTTCGGGTGCTCCGGCGCCCTCGGCCGGCTGCGGCCAGGTGCGGTCGCGGTAGAAGAGGAGGAAGCGGTAAAGCTCGTCGGCGCGGTCCTCCGTCTCGCAGACGACCCCGCGCACGAAGAGCGGCGCGCCCGCGCGCATGATGACGGCGGTGAAGCCTTCGGCGTGCGAGCTGACGAGCAGCGAGTCAGGGCCGGCGGCGCCGTCGCGCATCAGCCACCATGCCTCGCCCATGTGGCGCGGGAGCACGAGCCCCGCGTGCCAGCCCAGCGCGGCGAAGACCTGCTCGTACTCCGCGAGCACCGAGAGGCGCACGGCCGCGAAGAGGTAGCGCGCGCGCCCCTGCGCGTCGGGGCGGAGCCGCTCGCGCGAGACCCTCAGCTCGTCGAGCGGGGCGCCGAGCGCGCGCTCGGCCTTCCAGCGCACCATCTCCTCGGCCTCGGCGCGCGAGCCCGGCGCCGTCTCCATCGTCAGGATGGAGGTGCGCGTCGAGGCTTCCGGCAGCCCGACCGTCCAGCGCCTGCGGCGCGCGAGCCCGGCGCTCGTCACCAGCTCGGAGAGCGCGCCCGCCAGCTCCGCGGCGTCCGAGACGTTCGCCTCGTCGAAACCGGGGCGCACGAGCCCTTCGGGGAGCGGCAGCAACCCGGCGCTGCGCACCGCGAGCCCGCCGCCGCGCCGCTCCAACTGGACGACGCTCGCGGCCTCGCCCGACAGCGCCACGGCCGCCCGCGGCAGCCGCGCCGAGATGAATTTCTGGAGAGGGTTCATCTTTTAGTAGTCGGCAGTCGGTAGAAGAGCATTCGCCGTGTCGCACCGCCCGCGTCCGGACGTCGCCGCCCGCGGCGCCGTGGCGCCAGTGTTTACTGACTTACTCCTCTTCTTCACCACTGATTATACGGCGTCCCGTCAGAGCCGGTGCCTTCGGCGTTGCTGAAGACGTTGACGATGCCCTGCTCGCCGGAGATGGAGCCGGGGTCTTCGCCGGACTCGGTGCGCCAGTCGGCCTGCTCGGTGAACGGGTCGATGGGGATGTCGTGGATGTAGCCGGCGCTCTTGAGGTCGTCGAGCGACTGCGGGAGCTTCCCCTTGTCGGCGGCGTACTGGTCTATCATCTTCCGCATCGTGTGGAGGTCTTCCTTGAGCGTCGCCTCCCGGGCCGCCTGCACCGTCTTGTTGTACTGCGCCATCGCAATCAGGGCCAGGATGACCAGAATCGAGATGACGATCATCAGCTCCAGCAGCGTGAAGCCCCGCGCCTTGAGCGAGCGGGCGGCGGGCGGACGGCCGCAGGCGGCGGGGAACACACGCGGGCCGCGCGGCCGCGCCCACACCGCCGTCCGCCTGCCGCCTGCCGCCGGCTGTTCTTTACCACTCACTGTATTTCTCATTTCCGTTGAGCGCCGTCGCGTCCGCCTTCGAGCGCACGTCGAAGATGCTGGTGGGGTTGGTGGAGCAGCCCGAGCCCGCCTCGTCGTACTGCGAGAGCAGGCACCACTCGGCGCGGCCCGTCATCGGGTCGACGGGAATCTCGCGCAGGTACTTCTTCTTCTTCGGGACGGGCGCGGCGTTGGCCGTCGCCCCGCCGCGCGAGGTGTCCACGCTGCCGAGCGTGTTGGCGCCGCCCGCGGTCGGGCGCGGCAGCACGTCGACGCCGTCCACGAGCGTCTCCAGGCTGGGCGGGTAGCGCTCGGGGTTGTCCACGCCGAAGATGGTGCAGTCGGCGATGTAGACGCGGCTGCGCGGGTCGATGGGGACGGCGTTCGGGTTGCCGGGGACGCCGGGGACGCCGGGGCCCGGGGGCACGGGGCCGGGGGGCGGGACAGGGACGCCGGGGACGCCGAGGCCGCCCGGGCCGCACGGCATCCCGACCGTGTCGCGGTGGAACTCGTCGATGGCGCCGCGCATCTCGCGCAGGGCCTCGCGCAGTTGCATCTCGCGCTGGCGTCGGATGGAGGTGCGGACGATGGGGATGACGGCCATCGTCAGGATGGCCATCACCGTCATCGTGATGACCAGCTCGATGAGCGTCCACCCGCGCGCCGAAGGCGAGGCGGAGGCGGGGCGGGGCGGCGGCGGGGCGGACGAAGGATGAGATATTTTCTGCAAACGCATCTTCACCCCCTCCACGTCTCCCACTCCCCCGCCCCCGACTCGCGTCCTAACTACTGCGTCACCTTGAAGCGGCCGGGCGTCGTGCGCGGGCGCACGGTGCGGCCGTCGGTGGCGACGAAGTGCACCTTGTCGGCGTCGAACTGGAGGCCGGTCTCGCCCGGCGCGAGCCCCTCGACCTCGATGACGAGCAGGAGCCCCTCGCCCGTGAGCGGCTGGGCGCCGGCCGCGGGCGAGACCGAGACGACGAGCACGCCCGAAGGGTCAACCGACTGCGTGACGGCGGGGGCGCCCGCTGACTTCTCGCCGCCGAAAGCGGCCTGCGAGACCGAGCGGACGGCCAGCGCCTTCGGGTCGAACCGCAGCGTCGCGGCCGCGAGGCCGAGCGGCGCATCCGTCTTCAGGAAGACCATCACGCGGCGGCGCTCGCCCACCTTCAACTCCTGCCGCTCCGGGAGCAGCAGCAGCTCGGCGGAGCCCTCCGCGGGCGCCGGTGCTGCGGCGGCGGAAGTCACCGCCGGCGCGGGCTCGGGCGAAGCCGCGGGGGCCGGGGCGTCGAGGCTGACGTTGACGGCTTTGGCGGCGGCGACTTGGGCCTGCGCCGCGGCGGGCGCCCCCGGGCCGGCCGCGAGCGCGGCGGCGACGAGCGCCTTCGGCGCGGGGACGAAGGTCACGGCCTCGTCCGGCCCGATGACCTGCGTCGGGAGCTGGACGTTCTGGTTGGTCGGGAGCGCGCGCATCTTGGCGAAGTACTCCTCGCGCTCGGCGTCGCGCAGCAGCGCTTCGAGCGAGGGCGACTCCGGCGTCTGCATCGTGCCGGTCGGGCGCGGCTCCAAATCCGACGGCGTGATTTCGGGCGCGCGCAGCACGCGGGGCGTCATCGTGATGACGATGTCGCTCTGCGCGTTATCCTTCTTCGGCGCGGTGAACAGCCGGCCGAGGATGGGGATGAGCCCGACGAGCGGGAGCCCCGCGCGGCCGTTCGATTCGCGGTCCTGCGCGATGGAGGCGATCATCATCGTCTTCCCGTTCGGGATGCGCGCCACGCCCTCGATCTTGCGCTGCGTGAAGACGGGCGTCAGCGGGTCGGGGCCGGCCGCGCGGTCCTTCGACTCGATGGTCATCGAGACCTGCACGTCCTGGTTCGGGTAGACCTTGGGCTTGAAGTCGAGGTTGAGGCCGACGTCCTCGTACTGGATGACGGGGTAGCCGCCGCCGCCGAAGACGTTGCCCGCGCCGGCGCCCGTCGTCGGCGTGCCCGAGCCGGAGCCGGAGGTGGGGACGAGGCCGTTGTAGACGGAGGCGGTCTGCACGGGCACCTTCTCGCCGACGCGCGTCGAGCTCTTCTCGTCGTCGAAGGCGTGCACCTGCGTCGAGAAGAGGAGGCGCGTGTTGGTCTTGCTCTGGAAGGCCGAGAGCGAGGAGGCCGGGATGAGCAGGCCGACGCCCGAGTGGAGCGAGGCCGCGCCGGCGATGAGCTGCGCGCCGCGGTTGACGACGACCGTCGAGGGCTGGAGGCCGCCGAGGTTCGTCAGGTTCGAGGCGCCCGTCGAGCTGGGGAGCGTGCCGAGCTGGTTGCCGATCTGCAACAGGTCGCTGCGCGAAATCTCGTAGATGGAGACCTCCATCACGACCTCGGCGCGGTCCTTGTCCACGCCCTGGAGCAGCCTCTCGATGATGCGGATGTTCTCGGGCGTGTCGCGGACGGTGATGGAGTTGGTCGTCGCGTTCTCGATGAACTGCGGCTGGCGGCCGGCGTTGGCCGGGAGCGCGCCCGTCAGGAGCGTGCGCGCCTCGCTCGGCTTGATGTTGTAGAGGTAGAAGGTGCGCAGGACCAACTGCTGGTACATCGGCCGCTTCGACTGGTCGGCGACGAGGATGGTGCGGCGGTCGAGCTTCTGGAAGAAGAGGCCGTTGGCGAGGAAGACGTAGTCGAGCGCGCGCGCCGGGGTGATGTCCTTCCAGCGGATGTTGACCTGCCGCTTGACCTGCGAGAAGTTCTGGTCGAAGACGACGTTGAGGCTCAGCTCGTCGGCCAGCTTGCGGATGAAGCCTTCGAGGTCGCCGTTCCACTGGATGTTCTGGAGCTGCTCGGCGCGCGCGGGCGGCCCGTCGGCCGCCCCGTCGGCGGCGGGGGCCGGGGCGCCCGTCGTCGGCCCGCGGTAGGAGCTGGGCAGGTTGCGCACCGTGCCGTTCGCGCCGCCCGCGCCGTTCGCGCCCTCCTTCTCGCGCTGGAGGCGGAGCATCCGGTCCATCTCCTGCGCGGCGAGGTCGTTGACGGGGTCGAGCCCGTACGCCTGGCGGTAGGCGTTGTAGGCGCCGATGTGGTCGCCCTGCTCGGCGAGCGCGCGCCCCTTCGTCATGTAGTTCTGCGAGGCGTTGAAGACGGCGCGGCGGTAGTGGAGCTGGTACTCGGTCTCCGAGGGCGCGGTGGCGACGGCGAGCGCGAACTCCTGCGCGGCCTTCTCCCACTGCTGCGCCTTCTCGTACTCGAGGCCGCGCTTGTAGTTCTTCTCGCCCTTCTTGGCCAGCACGGCCACGGGCGAGGCGAGGAGCACGGCGGCCATGAGCAGCGCCGCGAACGGGCGGGCCGGGGCGAATGACTTCATCTCGAACCTCACTTACTTTTATTCCTTATTCCTGAAGTCGGCTGCGGACGCCGGGTTGCGTCCTGGCCGGTCTGTTCGGGAGTGGCCGAATTAAGACGCGCGAGGGTTAAAGGGCTCAAGGCCCCGCGCGCCGCCGCGACCGCCGCGGCCCGGAGGCGCGACCGCCCGCCGAGCGCCCCCTTCCGGGAGCGCGGCCCCACCAGTTTCAGCCTTTACACGCCGGGGCGTTAATAATAGTTCCTTAAAGGCGGAGGAACAAGTTGGGGAAAAGTAGACGGTAGACGGTAGAAAGCCTTTAGTTGCCGTCAACCCGCGATATCGTTGTCACATTTCGCCGGGCGGAAGCCCTGCCGTCTACTTCCCGTTCGGCGCGACGATCTCGTCGCCGTTCATCTTGACCTCTTCGACGAAGGTGACGCGGTTGATCTCGTGGAGCGTGGAGACGCCGGCGAAGACCTTCTCCAGCGCCGACTCGCGCAGAGAGCGCAGGCCCTCGGCCTCGGCCGCGCGGCGCACCTCGGAGCCGGGCCTCCGCTCGATAATCATCTCGCGGATGTTGTCCGACATGTTCAGAAGCTCGTGGATGGCGGTGCGCCCGCGGTAGCCGGTGTGGTTGCAGGCGTCGCAGCCGACGCTCATGTAGAACTCGCGGTGGCCGTGCTCCGCGGGCCTCAGGCCCGACTCCATCAGCTCCTCGTCCGTCGGGCGGTACGGGCGGCGGCAGACGACGCAGAGCATGCGCGTCAGGCGCTGCGCCAGCACGCAGTTGAGCGAGGAGACGAAGTTGTAGGGCTCCACCCCCATGTTGAGGAAGCGGCCGATGACGTCGATGACGTTGTTGGCGTGGACGGTGGTGAAGACGAGGTGGCCCGTGAGCGCCGACTGGATGGCGATCTGCGCCGTCTCGTTGTCGCGGATTTCGCCGACCATGATTTTGTCCGGGTCGTGGCGGAGGATGGAGCGCAGGCCGCGCGCGAACGTCAGCCCCTTCTTCTCGTTGACGGGAATCTGCGTGACGCCGTGGAGCTGGTACTCGACGGGGTCCTCGATGGTGATGATCTTGTCTTCCTCGTTCCGTATCTCGTTCAGGCCGGCGTAAAGCGTCGTCGTCTTGCCCGAGCCGGTGGGCCCCGTCACGAGCACCATCCCGTAGGGCTCGGCGATGTAGCGGCGGAAGTCGCGCAGGTCGCGCGGGAGGAAGCCGACCACGTCGAGCGTGAGGTTCTTGAACTGGTCGTTAATCTGCTCCTTGTCGAGGATGCGGATGACGGAGTCCTCGCCGTGGACGGTCGGCATGATGGAGACGCGGAAGTCCACGTTCCGGCCCTTGTAGCGGACGCGGAAGCGGCCGTCCTGCGGGATGCGGCGCTCGGCGATGTCG
>DASVTS010000117.1:0-25379 GCA_036387455.1 Pyrinomonadaceae bacterium
CTTGGCGCGCTCGCGTATGTCGAGGCCGGCCTTCGAGAGCGTCTTCTCGCCGTCGAAGTAGGACTGGTTGACGACCTCGGGCACCTGTATGTTGGGGCTGCGCAGCGAGAGGTAGATGGTCGTGAGCAGGCCGAAGGCGAAAGCGACGGCGATCAGCGCAACGACTCCGAGTTTACCGAACGCCGACAGGATGCTTCGCAGGGCCACTAACTTCCGACGCCTCTCTCGTCCGACGGGGGAAAAATGCCGCCAAAAGGCGACCTCCAACAGCGGCGCAGTCTAACACCCGCCGCAAGCGGGCCGCAAGGAAGCATCAGGGAAGGATGAAGGGGCGGCAGTCAGCAATCACCTCATCCTTCCGCCTTCCGCCCTCACCCTTTCAGGAGCGCGGCGACGAAGAAGCCGTCCACGTCGTCCCTGTGGGGCCAGGTGCGCGCGGCGCCGTTGGGGAGGAGGAGCGGGGCGGGGGCGGGCGCGGCCTCCGCCTGTCTGAAGTCCGCGTTCGAGCCGAGGAAGGCGGCGACGACCTCTTCGTTCTCTTCCCTCTCGACCGAGCAGGTGGAGTAGACGAGCCGGCCGCCGCGCCGGAGGACGCGCGCCGCCTCGGAGAGAATCCGCGCCTGCACCGACGGCAGCTCACGGAAGCTCTCGCGCGCGAGGCGCCAGCGTATCTCGGGGTTGTGGCGCAGCGTCCCCGTCCCCGTACACGGCGCGTCCACCAGCACGCGGTCGAACGCCCCGTCCGCGAAGGGCAGCGCGCCCTCCGCGTTCAGCGCGACGAGGCTCACCCCGCCCGCCCCGAGCCGCACGCACGCGTCCGCGACGGTGCGGAGCCTGTGCCCGTGCAGGTCGCCCGCGGCGACGCGCGCGCGTCCGCCGGCCAGCGCGGCGGCGTGCGTCGTCTTGCTCCCCGGCGCGGCGCAGGCGTCGAGGACGCGCTCGCCCGGACGCGCGCCGAGCACGTGCGCGACCAACTGCGAAGCCTCGTCCTGCATGTAGACGAGCCCTTCGGCGGCCAGCCTCCGCAGCGCCGCCGACGCGGACGCGCCGCCCTCCGCGCGCCAGCCGCCCGGGGCGATGCTCGAAGGCGAGACCGTGACGCCGCCGGCTCGAAGCTCCGCGACGACCGCGTCGGGGTCGGCCCTGAAGGTGTTGACGCGGAAGGAGGCGGGTGCGGGGTCGTTGTTGGCGCGCGCGAAGGCGGCGGCCTCTTCGCGGCCGAAGGCTTCGGCCCAGCGGCGCATGAGCCAGGGCGGGTGCGAGGTCTCGACGGCGACTCTTTCGAGCGGGTCTTCGACGAGGGCGGCCGGGTCGAAGTCCGGCTCGCGCGTCGCGCGGCGGAGCACGGCGTTGATGAGCGGGGCGGCGGAGCGGAAGCCGGAGGCGTGCGCGGCGTTGACCGACTCGTTGACGGCCGCGTGCGCGGGGACGCGCGCGAGGAAGCGGAGCTGGAACAGCCCCAGCCGCAGCGCGCGGCGCACCGGCGCGTCGAGCTTCCCCGCCTTCCTCCCCGAGAAATGCTCCAGCGCCCGGTCGAGCCACAGTTGGCGGCGCAGCACCCCGAGCGTCAGCTCGTAACAGAGCGAGCGGTCTTCCGCGGAGAGTTCTCCGGGCAGATTCGCCAGCAGCGGCGCGGCGAACGCGCCCTCCTCCTCGACCCTGCGCAGAACCTCGAACGCCGCGCGGCGCGCGGGCGAGACCGCGCGGCCCTCCGCGCCGCCCGACTTCTTCCCGCGCTTCACGACACGCACGCTCAAGGGCCGGCCCCCGCCTCGCCCAGCTTCTCGCCCACCCGCACGCGCATGCCGTTGATGAAGTCGCGCGCGCCCACGCGCTGCTTGCCCTCGGGCTGCAACTCAAGAATCTTCAGCGCCGTCCCGCCGCCGCAGCTCACCGACAACTCGTCGCCGTGCGCGAGGAACAGTGTCCCCGCCGCGTCGCCCGGGCCAGCCACGCGCGCCCCGGCCGCGGCCCGCCAGATGATGAGGCGGCGGCCCCGGTAAATCGTATGCGCGTTCGGCCAGGGCTGGAAGCCGCGCACGCGCCGCTCGATTTGGAAGGCGTCGAGCGACCAGTCAACGAGTCCGTCCTCGCGCCGGAGGACGGGCGCGAGCGTCGCGCCTTCGTCGTTCTGTGCGCGCGGCTCAAGCTCCCCGAAGCGCGCCAGCGTCTCGGTCAGGAGTTCCGCGCCCTCGTGCGAGAGGCGTTCGAGCAGTTGCGGCGCGGTCTCGCCTTCCGCGATGACGGTCGCGCGTTGTAGGAGGACGGGGCCGGTGTCGAGCCCCTCGTCCATGAGCATGGTCGTCACGCCCGTCTCGCGCTCGCCGCGCACGATGGCCCAGTTGACGGGCGCGGCGCCGCGGTACTTCGGCAGCAGGGAGAAGTGGACGTTGACGCACCCGAGCCGCGGCGCGCGCAGGAACGAGGGCGGGAGGATGCGGCCGTAGGCGACGACGACGGCCGCGTCGAACTCGCGCGCCGTGAAGAGCGCCAGCGCCTCCTCCGTCTTTATTTTGGGAGGCTGGTTGACTTCGAGCCCGGCCGCGAGGGCATACTCCTTCACCGGCGGCGCCTTCAAACGGTTCCCGCGCCCCGCCGGCCTGTCCGGCTGAGTCCACACGGCGAGGACTTCGTGCCCGCCTTCGACCAGACTCCTCAGCGTCGGCACCGCGGACTCGGGCGTGCCCATGAAGATCAATCTCATAAGTGTCGGGCGGCGCGGCCCGAGCCCTCAGTACGCGCAGCGGTAGCTGTAGCTCTCGTAGACGGCGCGCCAGACGTCGCGGCGGCGTTGGTAGGCCCTGTAGGTCGTGCCCTCGAAGCTGCGCGAGAGCGTGAAGACTTCGCCCACGCCGTCGGCGTCCGCGTCCAACTGTTCGACGTAAAGCTCCGTCCCGAGTCCGTCCTCGCCGATGTTGTTTATCAGCGACGGGTCCATCATCTCTTTCGCGTTGACGCGCGCGTACTTCGTCAGGACCGCGCCGAAGCCGCCGCCCCGCGGCGCGGCGACGAGGAAGAGCGTGTCCCTGACCCGCGGCCCGACCTTGACCACGTAGCTGCCTATCAACTCCTCACGCCCGTCGCCGTCGAGGTCGGTCGCGGTGAGGTTAAGCGTCTTCGTGCCGCGTTCGACCGCGGACGCGCTCAGGCGCTTCCCCGCGAGGAAGCGCTTCGCCACGCCGAAGGCGGCGGCGCGCTCTTCGGCGGTCGGCGCGCGCCTCGAACTCTGCCCGCGCGGCGCGTGCTGCCCGTCGGTCGCCAGCAACATCACGTTGCCGCCGAGTTTCGCCGCCGTCGAGTTGATGTCGGCGCTCGCGGCGTTGGGCGAGCATTCGGCGGGCGTCGCCGCGCGTACCGTGACGGTGCCCGCCTCGGCGCCGCCGAAGATAAGGCGATACTTCTCCCCCGGCCGGTAGTGGCGCGCGAGGAACGCGGCGGGCTCGCCGACGCCCGGCGTCTCCGAGGTCGGCTCGGCGATCACGCCGCGGCCGTTAATGACCGCGACCGGCTCGACCTGCGCGCCCTGCGCGTCTCCCTTCGTGACGAGGAAGACGGCGGAATACTGTCGCGTCGCCCCGCGCTTTTCCTGCGGCGTCGCGGAGGCGCGCGGCTCCGGCCGCGCGAGAAGGAGCAGCAACGCGACGAGCGCGGCGGCCCCGGCCTTACGGGGGTTCATCAAATCGCGCCTCTCTTCTCCCTATTCGTGTAGCCGGGGCGGATTTTTTCGGCGACGACCTTGGCCTGCATGAAGAGGCCGAGGTAGTCGCGCCCGCCGGCCTTCGAGTCGGTGCCCGACATGTTGAAGCCGCCGAAGGGGTGGACGCCGACGAGCGCGCCCGTGCATTTGCGGTTGAGGTAGAGGTTGCCGACGTGGAACTCGCGCGCGGCGCGTTCGAGCTTCTCCGGGTCGTTGGTGTAGACCGCGCCGGTCAGCCCGTACTCGGTGTCGTTCGCAATCCGCAGGGCCTCGTCGAAATCCTTCGCGCGGATGCAGGCGAGGACGGGGCCGAAAATCTCCTCCTGCTCGACGCGGTCGCCGGGCTTGACGTCGGCCAGCACGGTCGGCTCGATGAAGAAGCCCTGCTCGCCGTCGCTCCCGCCGCCCGCGACGAGGCGCCCGCCGTCCTCCTGCCCCCACTCGACGTACTGGCCGATGGTCTTGAACGCCTTCTGGTTGATGACGGCGCTGACGTTCGTCGAGGGGTCTTCGGGGTCGCCGACCTTGAGCTTCGCCGTGCGCTCGATGATGCCTTGCAGCACCGGCTCGTACGCCTCGCCGACGATGATGGCGCGCGAGCAGGCCGAGCACTTCTGCCCCTGGAAGCCGAAGGCCGACGCGACGACCCCGGCCGCCGCCTCCTCGTAGTCGCAGTCGGAGTCCACGACGATGGCGTCCTTGCCGCCCATCTCGGCCACCACGCGCTTAATCCAGATTTGCCCCTTGTTGACCTTCGCCGCGCGCTCGTTGATGCGCAGGCCGACCTCCTTCGAGCCGGTGAAGGCGATGTAACGCGTCAGGGGGTGGTCCACAATCACGTCGCCGACCTCGGAGCCCGCGCCGACCGTGAAGTTGACGACGCCCGCCGGGAGCCCCGCCTCCTCCAGCAGCTCGAAGAACTTGTAGGCGATGGCCGGCGCGTCCGACGAGGGCTTGAGGACGACCGTGTTGCCCGTGACGACCGAGGCGACGGTCATGCCGGCCATGATGGCGAGGGGGAAGTTCCAGGGCGGGATGACGACGCCGACGCCGAGCGGGATGTAGGTCAGGCGGTTCTCCTCGCCCTCGACGCGGACGAGCGGCTGCCCCTCGGCGTAGCGCAGCATCTCGCGCGCGTAGAACTCAAGGAAGTCGATGGCCTCGGCCGTGTCGCCGTCGGCCTCGGGCCACGACTTCGCCACCTCGTGAATCATCCAGGCGGAGAAGTAGTGCTTGCGCTCGCGCAGGAGCGAGGCGGCGCGGAAGAGCAGGTCGGCGCGCTGCTGCGGGAGCGTGCGGCCCCACGTCTGGAAAGTCTCGTTGGCGCGCTCGACGGCCGCGGCGGCCAGCTCCTTCGTCGCCTTGTGGAAGCGGCCGACGACCTCGGTCTTCTTCGCCGGGTTCCGGCTCTCAAGGATGTCGCCGGTCTCGACGCGCTCGCCGCCGATGACGAGCGGGTACTCGCGCCCCAGCTCGCCCGCGACTTTCGCCAGCGCCTCTCGCATCGCGCGCGCGTTCTCCTCCTGCGAGAAGTCCGTGAACGGCTCGTTGCGGAACTCTTCTGCCTTCATCTGCTGCATACTCTTCTCCTCTTGCGGAAACGAATGATTGCTATGGGCTGAGCGGAAATTTTCGTCCATGCTACCACACGCAAAAAGAAACGCGGAACGGGGAACGCCGGACTGAAGGCGGTAGGTCTTCAGTCCGGCGTTCCCCGTTCCGCGTTCGGCGCTACGGGTCTTAGACCCAGCGCCCCTGCTTCTGGAGCCGCTTGATTTTGCGTTTGGCCAGCTCGCGCTTGAGCGCCGTGGTGCGGTCGAGGAAGACGATGCCGTCGCAGTGGTCGGTCTCGTGGAGCATGCAGCGCGCCTCAAGCTCAAGTCCGTCGAGCTCGAACTCCTCGCCGTCTAAGTTCTGTGCGCGGACGACCGCGCGCAGCGAGCGCTTGACGGGGAAGAAGACGCCGGGGAACGAGAGGCAGCCCTCCTCGCCGGTCTGGTCGCCCTCGACGCTGAGGACGACGGGGTTGACGAGCGCGACGCGCGCCTCGGGGTCGCCGCCGCCCGAGCAGTCCATCACGAACAGCCGCTTCGAGACGCCGACCTGCGGCGCCGCCAGCCCCACGCCGCGCGACGCGTACATCGTCTCGAACATGTCCGACACGAGCCGCTTCAGGCTCGCGTCGAACTCCGTCACGGGCTCGCCCGGCGTCTCCAACACCGGCTCGCCGTACTTCACGATTTCCAGTAGTGCCATCTTTAAAACCTGACCCGCCGGCCGGGAACGAATTTCAGGGGGTTGCCGCCCGGCCCAGTTTACTACAAAGGTTTCGGGCCGCCGAACAGCCAGTTTAGAGGCGCGCCGCCGGCCGCCGGTTGCACAGGGCCGAAGCCTTCGCCTCAGCCCCTCCCCTTCCCGAACTCGGGCGCGCGCTTCTGCGCGAAGGCGGCGACGCCCTCGCGGAAGTCGGCGGAGGCGAAGCACTCGGCCTGCCCCTCGGCCTCGAATTCGAGCGCGGCGGCGAGGCGCTCGTGCTCGCCGCGTGAGAGCGCCGCCTTGATGCGCGCCAGCGCGGGCTGCGGCGCGGCGACCAGACGCGCGACCAGCCCCTCGACCGCCCCGTCCAGCTCGGCGCGCGGCACGACGCGCCCGACGAGCCCGAGGCGGAGCGCCTCGTCCGCCGAGAGCGAGACGCCCGTCGCCATCAGCTCGAAGGCTTTGGCGCGGCCGACGAGCGCGGGCAGGAGGTGCGTGCTGCCGCCGTCGGGCATGAGGCCGACGCGGACGAAGCTCTGGCTGAAGGTCGCCCCCTCGGAGGCGACGACGAAGTCCGAGGCGAGCACGTAGCTGAAGCCGATGCCGACGGCCGGCCCGTGCACGCGCGCGACGACCGGCTTGCGCAGGGCGCGCAGGTGCAGGATGGGCGGGTTGATGAGCTCGCGCACGCGCTCCGCCACATCCATCCCCGCCAGCTCGGCCGGGCTGATGGAGGCGAGGTCGAGCCCCGAGCAGAAGGCCTCACCCGCGCCCGTGATGACGACGACGCGCGAGTCGTCGCGCTGCGACCCTTTGACCGCCGCGGCGAAGGCCTCGAACATCCCGAAGTCCACGGCGTTGCGCCGCGCGGGGTTGTCGAAGGTGATGCGCTTGACGCCGCCTTCGAGCGCGACCCGGAGCTTCTCGTTTCCGTTCATCCCGTGGTTCCCTTCCCTCATTTGCTCAGGAGCGTGGGCGCGGCGAAGACGGCGTAGCGCACGGGGGCGTGCGGGCGCCGCCGCCACCAGACGGCGACCGAGCGGCGGACGACGACCTCGAACATCGCGTCCTTGCGCGCGACGCCGCGCACGAGGCGGCTGATGTCGTGGCGGAAGTGCGCGACGACGAGGCGGCGTTTCGGGTCGGCCGCCTTCACCCGCGCCTTCTCGAACCTCAGGAGGTCGAGCGTCCAGCCCGAGCCCAGGTAGTCGTCCCGCAGCTCGCGTTCGAGGTACTCGGCGAAGTGGAGCACGTCGCCGAACAGGCGCTCGAAGGAGAGGGCGCCGTGCTCCGCGACGTAGCGGTCGAAGTAGTTCGTGAAGCGGTCGCCCAGCACGCGGTGCGTCAGCGGGAGCAGCTTGTTGACCTGCACGAAGCGGCGGTCGCGCGGCGTGGCGACGAACGAGTCGAAGCGCGCCGCCGCCTCCCGCCGGAGCTGGCGGGTCCGCGTCGGCGTCAGGCCCAGCTCGCGCCCCAGCGCGAAAGGGTTCTCGACGAACCGCGCCCGCAGCTCGTCGTCGGCCGACAGCCGCGTCAGTATCTGCTCGATGTCGGTCAGGCCCATAGGTTCTTCAGTACGCGCGGAGCTGTTCGCGGTAGGCGTCGAAGTTCCGGCGCATCTCTTCGATGTGGTCGCCGCCGAATTTCTCGCGCATCGCCTCGGCGAGGGTGAGCGCCACCATCGCCTCGCCGATGACGCCGGCGGCGGGGACGGCCGTGACGTCCGAGCGCTCGAAGGCCGCCGCCTGCTCCTCCTTCGTCTCGATGTCCACGGAGCGGAGCGCGCGCCGGAGCGTGGCGATGGGCTTGAGGAAGCCGCTCACGCGCAGCTCCTCGCCGTTGGTGATGCCGCCTTCCAGGCCGCCCGCGCGGTTGGTCGGGCGCGTGAAGGCGCGCGCGCCGGCGTCGTAGCCTATCTCGTCGTGCACCCGCGAGCCGGGGAGCGACGCGGCCTCGACGCCCGCGCCGATGGAGACGGCCTTGACCGCCGGGACGGACATCAGCGCGCGGGCGAGCCGCCCGTCGAGCTTCGCCTCCCAGGAGGTGTGCGAGCCGAGCCCGGGGACGACGCCGCGCGCGACGACCTCGAAGACGCCGCCGAGCGTGTCGCCCTCGCGCCGCTTCTCGTCCACGAGCGCGACCATCGCCCGCTGCGCCCCCTCGTCGGCGCAGCGCAGCGGCGCGTCTTCGGGGATGGCCGCGATGCCCTCCCAGCCGACTTCGAGCGGGGCGGCGGGGACGCCGCCGAGCTGTACGACGTGGCTGCGAATCTCCACGCCGAAGGCCGCGAGCAGTTGGCGCGCGAGCGCGCCGCAGGCCACGCGCGCGGCCGTCTCGCGCGCCGAGGCGCGTTCGAGGATGTCGCGCATGTCGCGCGCGCCGTACTTGAGCCCGCCGGCGAGGTCGGCGTGCCCGGGGCGTGGCCGGCGCACGCGCCGCATCTTCTCCTCGGGCGCGTCCGCGGGCGACACGGGCGCGGCCGACATCACGTCCGTCCAGTTCTTCCAGTCCTTGTTCTCGATCTGCAAGGCGACGGGCGAGCCGAGCGCGCGGCCGTGGCGCACGCCGCTCAGGAACTCCGCGCGGTCGCGCTCAATCTTCATCCGCCCGCCGCGCCCGTAGCCCCACTGCCGCCGCTCAAGCTCGCGGTTCACGGCCTCGACGTCCACGGCGAGCCCCGCCGGCAGACCCTCGACGATGGCGACCAGCGCCCGCCCGTGCGACTCCCCCGCTGTGTTGAAGCGAAACATCGTTGACACTCGGTAGACCGCGCCGGCTCAAACGTCGAGGAAGCGCGAGCGCACCTCGGGCGGGGGCAGCAGACAGGCGTCGTACTTGCCGAAGAACCTGTAGCGGTTGCGCGCGAAGAGGTCGTAGAAGTAGTCGCGCAGGCCCCGCGGCAGGAGCCTCGCGGCGAGGAAGATGCGCCAGAAGCCGCCGAGGTAGGCGGCCACCTTCAGCGCCGCGTCCGAGCGAACGTGGACGCGCTCGCCGCCCGCCGCCCGCTCGACGTAGACGACCGAGTCCACGCCGCGCAGCTCCGGGTGCCGCTCGACCACGCCCGAACCGTAGCCGCTCTGGAGCGCGGCGAAGCGCATCTCGCCGCGGCGGTCGTGGTCGAGAATCATCTGCACCGACTTGTTGCAGAAGCCGCACACGCCGTCGTAGAGCAGGACCGGCGCGCCGCCCGAAGTTTCTACCATGAGTTCGCCTTGAGCAGAAGCGGGGGCAGGAACTCCTCCCCGAAGACGTTGCCGCGGCCGAGGACGCAGGCCGGGTCGAAGGCGCGCTTCAGCTCCGCCATCTCGCGCAGGTGCCGCTCGCCGTAGAGCGCGCGCAGGTACTCGCGCTTGATCTTGCCGACGCCGTGCTCGGCCGAGATGGTTCCGCCCAGGGAGACGGCGCGCTCGACGAAGCGGCCGTAGACTTCGCGCGCGGCCGCGGCTTCGGCGTCGTCGCGCGGGAGGATGTTGACGTGGACGTGGTTGTCGCCGATGTGGCCGAAGATGACGTAGCCGAGCCGGCCGGCGCGCAGCGTCTCCTTGTAGAAGCGCAGCATCTCGGGGAAGGCCGCGTCGGGCACGGCCATGTCGGTCGAGACCTTGCGCTGGCCGCGCCGCGCCAGCCACTCGTTGACCATCACGGGCAGCGCGTGGCGGAAGGCGCGCATCTCGGCGCGGTCGTGCTCGTTGGTGCCGAACCACGAGTCGTCGGCGAGCGCGCCGTGCCGCTCGCAGAGTTCGAGCCATGCGCCCGCCAGCGCCTCCTCCGTCCGCTCGGTCGTCTCCTGCTCGAAGAAGACCGCGCCCGCCGCGCCGAGCGGCACCAGTGGGTAGCGCTCGCGCAGGAAGTTCAGCGCCTCGCCGTCGAAGTATTCGAGGGCGCGCGCGTCCAGACTCGCTTCCCCGTCCGGCGCGGCCGGCGAAGCCGCGCGCGACTTCAGCGAGCGCCCGCGCGCGTCGCGGACGAAGGCGAGAAGCTGTTCCTCCGTCCCGAAGAAGACGACGCCCGCGAGGACGCCCTCGGGCTGTGGGAGCAGGGCGAGTTCGACTTCGGTGACGACGCCGAGCGTGCCCTCGCTGCCGACGAAGAGGTCTATCAAATCCATGCCCGGCGCGACGAAGTAGCCCGCGGCGTGCTTGCGCGTCGCGGGCATCGTGTAGGTCGGCAGCCGCGCCTCTATCCTCCGGCCGCCGCCGAGCGGGAGACTGACGCCCCCGTCCGCGCCGGCGAACAGTTCGCCCCGCCGCAGTTCGAGCAGGTCGCCCGTCGTCAGCGCGACCTTGAGAGCGCGGACGTAACGCCGGGTCGGGCCGTACTTGAAGGTGCGCGCGCCCGACGCGTTGGTCGCCACGGTGCCGCCGAGGTAGCAGCTCCCCTCAGTCGGGTCGGGCGGGTAGAGCAGGCCGTGCGCCTTCGCCTCGCGCTGGAAGTCCGACAGGACGACGCCCGCGCCCGCGGTCGCCCGGCCGCCGCCGAAAGTCTCGCGCACGAAATCGCCCACGCGGTCGAGCCTCGCGGTCGAGAGCACGACGCCGCCCTGCGGCACGCGCCCGCCGACGATGCCCGTGCCCGCGCCCGCGACGGTCAGGGGCGTGCCCTCGCGCGCCGCCTCGGCCAGAGCGCGCGCCACCTCCTCCGAACTTTCGGGGAAGACGACGCGCTCGGCGCGCCCGCCCGCCGTGTTGCTCGCGTCGGCGAGGTAGGATTGAATCTCGTCCTGCTCGGATTTAATCAGCATCGTGTGAGCGCCGCGGCTACCCTTCGGCCGCCGCGGTCTGCGCCGCCGCGGCGGCGGCCGGGTTGACCGCGACGTAAATCTCCGACTCCTCCTCCTCGCCCTGCATGACCTCGTTCCCGCGGTAGACGAAGCCGAGTTTTTCGAGCACGCGGCGCGAGGCGGCGTTCTCGGGCGCGATGCTGGCGACGACCTCGCGGAAGCCGTAGCGCTCGAAGCCGTGGCGCAGCGCCGCGCGCCCGATTTCGCTCGCGTACCCGCGGCCCCAGCGGTCGCGCCTGAGCATGTAGCCGAAGTCTACCTCGCCCGACCACGGCAGCAGCGCGAACCCGCAACTGCCGACGACGGCGCCGCCGTCGCGTTCGGCGACGGCCCAACGGCTGTAGCCGCGCGCCCGGTAGCTCTCGCGCATGCGCACTATCCAGTCGCGCACGCGGCCGACGTCCTCCCAGGGCTTGCCGACGTCCACGTACCTCATCACCTCCGCGTCGGACATCAGCACGAACAGCGCCCCGGCGTCTTCGGGCTCCCACTCGCGCAGCGCGAGGCGTTCGGTTTCGAGGATGAAAGTCACGGCGCCCCTCCCGGCTCAGGTCAGCGTCAGCTCGCGGTCGCGGAGGTACTTGATGCGGTCGCGCATCTCGGCGGCGCGCTCGAATTCGAGGTTCTTGGCGGCGGCGCGCATCTCGTGTTCGAGGCGCGCGATGGTGGCCTCGATGTTGGCGGCCGTGTAGTCCTCCATGGATTCGAGTTCGAGCGGCACCTTGAAGTAGTCGGCCTCGTAGGCGGTGACGAGCGTGGACTCGATGGACTTGATGATGGTCGTCGGGGTGATGCCGTGCTCGCGGTTGTACTCCTCCTGGATGGCGCGGCGGCGCTCGGTCTCGCCGACGGCGCGCTTCATCGAGTCGGTCATGTTGTCGGCGTAGAGGATGGCCGTCCCGTTGGCGTTGCGCGCGGCGCGCCCCATCGTCTGGATGAGCGAGGACTCGGAGCGCAGGAAGCCCTCCTTGTCGGCGTCGAGGATGGCGACGAGCGAGACCTCGGGCAGGTCGAGCCCCTCGCGCAGGAGGTTGATGCCGACGAGCACGTCGAACTCGCCGCGGCGCAGGTCCCGGAGTATCCGTATGCGTTCGAGCGTCTCGATGTCCGAGTGGAGGTAGCGGACGCGGACGCCGACCTCGGCGAAGTATTCGGTCAGGTCCTCGGCCATCTTCTTCGTGAGCGTGGTGACGAGGACGCGCTCCTTGCGCTCGGCGCGCGCGCGGCACTCGCCGAGCAGGTCGTCTATCTGGCCCTTGACGGGCCGAATCTCGACCTGCGGGTCGGTGAGCCCCGTCGGGCGGATGATCTGCTCGACGACCTCGCCGCCCGTGCGCGTCAGCTCGTAGGGGCCGGGCGTGGCCGAGACGTAGATGGTCTGCCCGACGCGCGCCTCGAACTCCTCGAAGTTGAGCGGGCGGTTGTCCATCGCGGAGGGCAGGCGGAAGCCGTACTCGACGAGTGTGCGCTTGCGCGACTGGTCGCCGTTGAACATGCCGCGTATCTGCGGGACGGTCTGGTGCGACTCGTCGATGACGACCATCGTGTTCTCGGGCAGGTAGTCGAGGAGCGTCGGCGGCGGCGAGCCGGGCGGCTTGCCCGTCAGGTGGCGCGAGTAGTTCTCGATGCCGCGGCAGAAGCCCATCTCCTTAATCATCTCAAGGTCGTACATCGTCCGCTGGTGGAGGCGCTGCGCCTCGACGAGCTTGCCCTCGCGGACCAATTGCGGCTCCCACCACTCCAGCTCGTCGCGGATGGTCTTGATGGCGCGCTTGACCGTCGTCTTCGGCATCACGTAGTGCGTCTTCGGGTAGATGGGCAGGCGCGACGTGTGCTTCTCCAGGACTTCGCCGAGCAGCGGGTCGATGGTCGAGACGGAGTCCACCTCGTCGCCCCACAGCTCGATGCGGTAAGCCTGGTCCTGGTAAGAGGGGTAGACCTCGACCGTGTCGCCGCGGACGCGGAAGCTGCCGCGGTCGAACTCGACGTCGGAGCGCTCGTACTGAAGCTCGACGAGGCGTTGGAGCAGTTGCTCGCGCGTCGTCTTCATCCCTGGCTCGACGAAGAGAATCATGTTGTAGTAGGCGTCCGGGTCGCCGAGGCCGTAGATGCAGGAGACGGAGGCGACCACGATCACGTCGCGCCGCTCGAAGAGCGCCCGCGTGGCCGAGAGGCGCAGGCGGTCTATCTCCTCGTTGATCGTCGCCTCCTTCTCGATGTACGTGTCGGAGGCCGGGACGTAAGCCTCGGGCTGGTAGTAGTCGTAGTAGGAGACGAAGTACTCGACCGAGTTCTCGGGGAAGAACGACTTGAACTCCTGGTAGAGCTGGGCGGCGAGCGTCTTGTTGTGGGCGATGACGAGCGTGGGGCGCTGCGTGCGCTCGATGACGGTGGCGACCGAGAAGGTCTTGCCCGAGCCGGTGATGCCGAGCAAGACCTGGTCCTTCGCGCCCTCGTCCAGCCCCCGGACGAGGGCCTCGATGGCGGCGGGCTGGTCGCCCTGCGGCTTGAATTCTGAGCGGAGTTTGAAAGGCATAAAGACAGACGTCGGATGTTAGATGTTAGATGCCGGTATCAGAAGGTTGATTCTAACACCGACGTCCGGCATCTAGCATCTGACGCCTATGCCTTACTTGACGGCGAGCGCCTGGAGGTCGGAGAGCGTGCCGTTGAAGTAGTCGTGGTCGGCGGGGCCGCCGACGCCCGGGATGTGGAGGCTCTGCGAGTACTGCCAGAACGTCCAGACTGTCCAGCCGGCGGGGAGCGGCGAGGGCTGGGGGCCGTAGTGGGCGATCCAGAGCGGGTACTGGCTGAACTGGTCGTTGAAGTGTTCGTCCCAGAAGGGCGTGTTGGTGTAGACGACGGGCGTGACGCCCGCGGCCGGCTCGACCGCGTCGAGCCAGGTCTGGACGCCGCCGACGAGCGCCTCGCCGGTCACGCCGTCGCCGAGCTCGATGTCGAGGACGGGCGGGAGGTCGCCGGGCTCGAACTGGACGTTCGAGAGGAAGTGCGCGGCCTGCTCGGCGGCCGGCTCCGCGGCGCGGAAGAAGTGGTAGGCGCCGCGCAGGAGGCCCGCGGCCTTCATCCCGGCCCAGTTGGCGTGGAAGTAAGGGTCGGTGATGCCCGCGCCCTCGGTCGCCTTGGCGAAGGCGAAGGCGCACCCGGCGGCCTTCACCGCCGCCCAATTGACCGCGCCCTGGAAGTGCGAAACGTCAATGCCCGTCAGTCTCGTCGGGTTGCTGGACATTTGCTCACTCCGTTCGCCGTGAACCGTAAACCGTAAACCGTGACGAGAAGGAGCGGCGTGCGCTTTCTCGTCACGGTTTACGGTTTACGGTTCACGCTCTCGTCACGGTTTACGGTTTACGGTTTACGCGGGCGTCGGCTGGCTGCTGCTGATCTGGTAGATGGCCTCCATGACGGCCGAGCGCACCTCGGTCGGGAGCGAGCCGCGCACGGCGAGGCGGCGGAAGGCGGGCAGAATCTCCTTCTGGCCCGAGAGCGCGAGCAGCTTGACGACGGCGAGGCGCACCTCGTTGCTCGGGTGCCCCTCGATGGCGCGCACGAGCGGCGCCACCTCGCCGGCCTTCGCCATCAGGAAGAGCAGCGAGAAAGCCTCGTAGGTCTTCTCGCGGCTCTCGCCCGTGAGCTGCGAGATGGATTCGGCGGCGAGGCCCGAGGAGTGGATGGCCGCCCCTATCCCGCGGCGGCGCTCGCTGTCGGCCTCGCGCAGGGCGCGCGTGAAGGACTCGGCGCGGTCGCCGCGCAGCTCGTAGAGGGCGCGCGCGGCGGCCGAGCGCACGTCCTTCGAGGGGTCGTCGAAGCCGGCGCAAATCTGCTGGAAAGCCTCGTCCGTGTCCACGTGCGACAGCTCGACGATGGCGGTCGCGCGCTCGCCCGGGTCGCGGCTGGCGAGCCGCTGCTGAATCGAGGCCGGGACGGTCGAGTGCTCGTCAAACGGCGCGAGCCCCTTCTCGAAGGTCGCCGCCGGCGCGGCCTCCTCGCTTTCGTACCCGGCGGCGCCGTAAGCCTCCACGTCGCGCGACGCCCCGGCGCCCGCGTCGGCGTAGGAGGGCGCATCTTCGACGGCGGCCCCCCCGGCGGCCGTCCCCGCGTACGACGTTAAGGTCTCGCCGGAAGACGACTCGAAGGCGTACTCCTGCGCGGGCGGCGGCGCGGCCTCGTACGCTGTGTCGTAGGAGGCGGCGGGCTGCGGCTCTTCGCGCAGCTCCGTCATGTCGAAGTCAACCCACTCGCCGGCGGCGGCGTCGCCGGCGGCCGTCGCGGGCTCGCCGGGCTGGAACGGCGCGATGTCGCGCGCGCCCTCTTCCGCGGCGCCGCGGTCGAAGGGCGCGGGCCGGCCGTACTCCCCGACGGGCTCGGGAGTCTGAATCGAGACCCCTTCGTCGTCGTAGTCCCGGTAAGGTTCGAGGGCGGTGTCTTCGGCGGGCGCCGAGACGAGACCCGGGACTTCGTTCGCGTACTCTTCGGTTTCGGCGTAGGGCGCCACGCCGGTTTCGGCGACGGCCTGCGGCTCGGCGACAGCGGACCCGAAACTCTGCGTCTCCGCGGCGGCGTTCAGCTCCTCCGAGAGGTCGGCCACCAGCGGGTCAAGCTCCGCCCCGGCCGCGGGCGCCTCCGCGAGAGCGGACTCTTCCCAGCCCGCCTGCTCGCCCTCGTAGTAGGCCGGCCCGGCGGTATGCCTCCAGTCCAGAACCGCGTTCTCGTCTTCCGCCGCGGCCTGCGGCGCGGGCTCCAGCTCATCCTCCCCGACGAACGGCTCAAGGGTGACGGGAGACTCCTCCGCGTATTCTGCCGGCTGCGCCGCCACGGTCTCGTCGGCGGCCTCGGCCCACGGTTCGACGGCCGACTCGGCGGCGGGCTCCGCCTCGAACGGCGCAGCCACGGGCTCGACTTCGGCGGCGGGCTCCGGCGCGGCGACGGCGGCGAGCTCGGCGGCGAGTTCGGCGGCGGCGTCGCGGCAGGAGTCGGCGGCGACGCGGATGACGCGGGGCGGGATGCGGTGCCGCTCGGTTCGCTCGCGCTCAAGGAGCGCTTCGAGCGGCTCGACGGCCGCCGGGTCGCGGAGCGCGCCGAGCGCCTCGACGGCCGCGCGGCGCACGTCCAGGTTCGGGTCTTCGAGCGCCTCGACGAGCAGAGACGTGGCGGCGCGGTCGCCCAGCAGCGCGAGCGAGCGGGCGGCGGCGGCGCGCTCGGCGGGCGCGTCGGCCGAGCGCAGGTCGTGCGCGGCCTCGTCGTAAAAGCCCTGCTCGACGTAGGCGGCGCCCGCGCGCTCGCGGCGCTGCGGGTTGCGGCCGGCGAGCGCCGAGAGTAGTTCGGCGGCGATCATCTGCCGCGCCACCGGGTCGCGCGTGCTGAGGACGCCGAGGTCGTAATCCTCGCCTTCGAGCAGTTGCCTCGTCTCGGCCTGCACACGCTCGGGGTCGGGCGCGAAGGCCGGCTCTATCCCGACTGAAGACGCGGGCGCTTCCGCCTCGGCCGTCTCGTACACGGCGGCCTCGGGCTCGTAAACCTCGGGCGCCGCGGCTTCGGGCTCGAAGGCTTCCGGCACGACGGGGGCGATCTCCGTCACCGCGTGCGCGGCCTCCGCCTCGGCGTGACCGGCCTCCGCGGCGGCCGCTTCTTCCGCGGCGTCGTAATCTACGGCGAACCCGTAGGGAGTCTCGGCGGCTGCTTCGGGGTACTTGACTTCCTCGACCGGAGGGGGCGCGAGGAATCCCGTCACCTCTTCGGCCTCGGCCGCCTCGTCGAACCGCGAGACCTCTTCGGCCGGCGACTCTTCGTAGACGGGCGCTTCCGCCGCCTGCTCCGGCTCGGCGACCTCTCCCGCTTCCGACTGCCACGCCGGCGCGACGGCTTCAAACTCGACGGCCGCTTCCTCGACCGTCAACTCTTCGACCGCCTGCTCTTCGACTGCGCTCGCTTCGACGGCCGACTCCTCGACAACGGCATCTTCGCCGGCCGGCGCCGCGACAAACGTCTCTTCGACGGCCGGCTCCTGAGCAAGGGGGGCCGCGGCCAGAGTCTCTTCGTCCTCAATCTCCTCGGCCGCGGGGCCCTCCGCCCGCGCGCCCTTGTCCTTCTTCTTTCGCCTCGCCTCCTTGCGCGACAGCTTCCTCGGCCTCGACGTGGCCGCTCCGCCGGCGAGCGCCGTGGCGGCCGTGAGAGGCTGTACGTCCGCGTCCGTCTCCGCGTCCGCGGCGGGCGTCGGCGCGACGGTGGTCGAGACTTCAGGCTTCGAAACCGCCGGCGCCGAAGCCCTGAGTTTGGCGGCCTGCGCGGCGGCAGTCGCCCCTGTGAGCGCGGCAGCCGAAGCCTCCCGCACGCGAGCCGTGCGCGGCTCGTCGGCCGCCGCGGCACCGCCGTCGGCGTCCGCCCGCTCGACCGGCGGGGCCGTCGCGCCGGAGGTGCGGCGCGCGGCGAAGATGAGCCCGAGCCCGACGACGACCAGCGCGAGGATGAGCGTCAGCGCCCAGTTGCGAAGCAGGAACGTGCCGAGCGTGGAGCCGGTCGGCTCGCCCGCGGCGGGCCTGGTGATTGAGACGGGCGCGGCGGGCGGCTGCGCCTGCGCGAGCTGCGGCTCGGCCGAAGGCACGGCGGCCGGGGCGGCCTCCTGCGTCGGCGCCCCCGCGGGCGTCGCGCCGGGCTGCGCATTCGGGTCTGTCGCCGTCTGCGGCTCGGCCGTCAAGGCCGGCGGCGGCGTTGCCGTGTTTGCCGCGTTCGCGGCGTTCGCCTCCCGCGCCCTCGCGGCCTCTTCCGCGGCGACACGGGCGCGCTCCGCGGCGGCGTTGGGGCTCGGCGCCGGGGTCGCGGTCGCCGTCTGGTTCTGCTGCTGCGCGGGCGGGGTCTGGTCTCTGTTCTCGGCGGGCGGCTGCGGCTGCGTGCGGCCCGCCGCGCCCGTCCCGGCCGTCTGATTCTGCTGCTGCTGTCCGCCGCCCTCGGGCACGTCGAAGACTACTTCGAGGCGGTTGAACCTCTGCTCGACGCGCGACTTCGCGCCGGGCTGCACGCGGTACGAGACGACGACCGAATCGCCGCGCTGCTCGACCTGCATGTCCGTGTAGCCCTTGCCCGAGCCGCGCATCCCGGCGCCGGCCGCGGCCTTCGGCAGCACGACGTAGAAGCGGTCGCCGCTGCGGTAGGCCCTGTAGTCCTTGAGCGAGTCGTCGGCCGTGATGGTCACGCGCGAGCCCTTGCTCGTCTCGCTGCCCCGGCCGACGACGACCTTCTTGCCCTGCCCGCCGGACGCGTTCTGGTTCGCCTGGCGGGCGGCGCCCCCGCGCTGCGCCCCGGCCCCGGCGGCGAACACGAGGGCGGAGAGCGCCAGCGCCGCGACGAGCGACGAGACGAGTTTGCTGCGCGTGTTTCTAAGCATCTGTGAGCAAGACTTCAGGGGCATCGCTGTATCCAGGGACGTGTGTTGCGGGCGGCGCCATTATGCAATAGCGCGGCCCGGTTGTCATCAAAACAATTCCCCGCGCGCGGCCCCTAGACGACCTCGACGGCCTGCGGCTCGGGGGCGCGCTCGACGGTCTCGAGGATGGAGCGGCGCACGCGCTCTGGCACGGCGCCGTCGCCCGCCAGCCGCGCGAGCTGCTCGCGCACCTGCGCGCCCTTCGAGTCGCCGAGGAGCTGGATGCAGGTCAGGCGCGTCTCCTCGCTCTGGTGCGACTCGACGGCGTCGATGACGGGCTGCGCCTCGCCGCCCCTCACGCAGAGCGAGAGCAGCGAGAAAGCCTCGTAAGCCTGCCGGCGGTCTTCGCTCGTCAGGCGTCCGAGCGCCTGGGTGGCCAGGCCCGCCTTGACGCAGGCGCGCGCCACGTCGCGCAGCGAGCGCGCGTCGGCCGTCTCGACGAGGCGGACGTAGGCGTCGGCGCGGTCGAAGCTCAGGCGCGAGAGGGCGCGCGCGGCCGCGGCGCGGACTTCGCGCGCCTCGTCGGCCAGCGCCACGATGACGTGCTCGAAGACCGACTCGTGGTTGATGAGCCCGAGGCTGGTGACGGCCGCCGAGCGCACCGCCGGCTCGTCGTCCTTCAGCGCCAGGGCCGCGAGCGCCTTCACGGCGCGGCGCACCTGGAACTGCGCGAGCTGGCGCGCGGCGGTCGCGCGCGTCTCCGTGTCCGTGCTCTCAAGGCGGACGAGGGCGGCGCTCAGCGTCTCGTCCTGGACCGACTCGGGCAACTCCTCGTAGCCCTCGGCCGCGGCGGGGACTATCGTGCGCACGTCGGAGGCGCGGCCCTCCGGCTCCGGCGCGTCGGCGTAGGTGCGGCCGGCGGCGGGCGTGTCCCAGCCCAGCTCCAGCGACTCGACCGAGCAGGCCGTCAGCGCCGGGCGGAGCACAGAGGCGGGCAAGTCCTGGTGGCGGCGCGCGATGTCGAGCAGCGCGCCGATGGCCGACGGGAGCCCGAGCGCGCCGAGGCTCTGCACGCACTCCGTGCGGACGACCGCGTCGGGGTCGTAGAGCGCCTCGGTCAGGAACGGGAGCGCCTGCGCGCTCTTCATGTCGCCGAGGGCGCGGGCGGCGCTCACGCGCTCGAAAGTCTCGGAGCCGAGCAGGAGCGAGGCGCACGAGCGCGCGACGAAGCCGTAGTCTTCGAGCGCGGTGCGGGCGCGGCGGCGCCCGTCCTCGTCCGCCTCGGGCGCGCGCAGCGCCTTGAGCAGAGAGGTCTCGACGGCGCGGCGGTCGTCCGGGGCGCGCGAGCAGAGGACTTCGGTGCTGTGCGGGCCGCCGGCGACGAGGCTGGCGACCTCCTGGTCGATGCGGTACGAGCCGTAGATGAACGCCGGGACGCCGTGCTGCGACCTCGACTCGCGCGACGGCTGCGCGCCCTCGCCGGCCTCCGCGGCCAGCTCGCGCGCGCGCCGCGTCGCCTCGTCCTCGGCCCCGCGCCCCGCCTTGCGGCGGTCGAACGGGACGGCGATGTCGGACTGGCGCCGGTCGCCCTTGAACTGCTCGAACGGCTTCGCGGACTTCTCGTTGGCGTGGGCTTCGGAGGCGGCGCGCTTCTTCACGGGCTCGAAGTCGCCCTCGCCCTCGCCCGCGCGCCTGCGGCGGACGAGCACGGCGGCCCCGCCCGCGAGCGCGACGACGAGCAGCACGAGCAGAGCCGGCAAAGACGTGGCGAGCGAGAGCAGGTCGAACCCGGTTGACGTCTCCGGCTGCGCCGCCTCGGGTTGCGCCGCGGCGGGCTCCGCGGACTCCTGCGCCGCGGGCGCGGGGCCGATGGAGGTGACGTCCTGCGCGGGCCCGGCCGGCTGAGCGGGCGGCGCGGGCTGCTGCTGCGCCGCGGAAGACTGAGGCATCGCGGCCGGCGGCGGCGGCTCCTGCGTCCCGGCCTCGGCCGCGCCGCGGCGCCTCGCGTCCGCCTTCGTTTGCCGCACGCGTTCCGTCAACGACTCGGGCGACTCACCATTCGCGGCCGGCGCCTCGCGCGCAGACTCACGCGACGAGGCGCGCTCCTGACGGCGCTGCTGCTCGACGGGGAAGTTCTCGACGTTGAGCGCGCCGCCCGCGCCGCCCGTGACGACGAGGTCGAGGCGGTTGCCGCTCGGCCGCACCGTCACGCTCGAACCGCGCCGGACGGGCACGACCAGCTCCAAAGAGTTGCCGACGCGCTGCACCCGCGCGCCGCGCACCGCGCCCGCGTCGGCCTGCCCGTTGACGAGCACGACGTGGAAGTCGCCCTCCGGGTCCTGCCACGTCTGCGCGTGGCTGAGCGGGCCGTCGGCCGTGATGGAGACCGTGTTGCCTGACGAGCTGACGCCCGTGACCTTGACGGTCGGCTCCTTGAAGCGCTGCTGCGCGTGGGGGTCGTCGGGCAGGAGCGAGAAGAGCGAGGCGCCGGCGGCGGCGACGAGTCCGAGCCGCACGCCCAGCGGGGCGAGGCGGCGGCCGGCGGCGGCGTTCTTCTGCACGGCGAAGTCGTGTCCGGTCGATTCCTTCTTCATGGTATTCACTCGGGCGGGCGCTGTTCGGCCCTGTGGCGGGTGAGACGTAACGGAGTTGTTCCGGGGTTAGGGGGCCGCGAGCGGGGCTTCTCTACCTCGCCGCCCCCGCGCGAAGGCTCTGACGGCCTTCTGCGGGTGTGACCTTCAGCGCTGTTCGTCGCTGAACTTGTAACCGATGCCCCAGACGGTCAGGACCATCTGCGGGTTCTCGGGGTTGTCTTCGATTTTGGCCCGCAAACGGTTGATGTGCGAGTCAATGGTGCGGTCGTAGCCCTCGTAGGAGTAGTCCCAAATCTTCTCCAGGAGGTACTTCCGCGGGAAGACGCGGCCGGGGTTGGAGGCGAAGAGCCGGAGCAGCTCGAACTCCTTCGGGGTGAGTTCGACCTGCCGGTCGCCGACCGTCACCTCGCGCTTGGCCGGGTCGATGCGGAGCCGCCCGCGGAGAATGGGCGCGTCCTCGCTCGTCTCGGCGCGGGAGGCCGCGCGGACGCGGCGCATCACGCTCTTGATGCGCGCCTCGAGCTCGCGCAAAGCGAAGGGCTTGGTGATGTAATCGTCCGCGCCCATCTCAAGGCCGAGCACCTTGTCAACCACGTCGTCTTTGGCCGTCAGCATCAGGATGGGGATGTAAGGCGCCTTCTCCCGCAGCTCGCGGCAGACGGCCAGCCCGTCCATCTTGGGAAGCATGAGGTCAAGGACGATGGCGTCGGGGCGGTCGTTTAAAGCCGCCTGGACGCCCGAGAGGCCGTCCTCCGCCGTCTGCACCGTGTAGCCCGTGCGCGAAAAATACTCGGTGATGGCTTCGAGAATCGCCCCATCATCCTCGATGATGAGGAGGTTGAGCTTGCGCTCCCCGGCCTCGATCTTCTCTTCACCTGTATCCTTCACGTCAGGGATGGCGGCGGATTTTGTGGTCATCGCGGATCGGTTAGGGTCTGACGGCCGGGTCGTGCGACCCGCCGCAAGGGGCGATGCCCCCGGCGGTGTCCCCTCAAGGGGACAATTCAGACTATAGCGAACCGGCCGACTAAACTCAAGCAGTAAATAATCTTCGGCCGCGCGGGCTATGTGCGACACAAGACAGAGGCCGGCGGCCGTGCCGGGCGGCCCTCCCCCTTTCAAAGCCGCCGCGCGTGTGATATTTACAACTAATCCGCGGCGGCCGGCGGGTGAAGTCGCGCCCGGGCCCCGACGAAGAAGGAGTCGCATGACACAGGAAGAACGCAGCTCGCTCGTCGCGCGGTACAAGGCCGGCTACGAGGAGGTCGCCCGCAGCCTCGAAGGTTTCCCCGAAGCGTCGCTCTCCGCGCGCCCGCTGCCTGGCAAGTGGAGCGCCCGCGAGATAGTCCAGCACCTCGCCGACAGCGAGATGAACAGCGCCGTCCGCCTGCGCAAGCTCCTGACCGAGGAGAACCCGCAGATACAGGGCTACGACCAGGAGGACTACGCCCGGCGCCTCCGCTACAACGAGCGCGACATCGCCCCGGCCCTCGACGCGCTGCGCGGCGCCCGCGCCACGAGCGCGCAGCTCCTCGACGCGATGACCGACGAGGACTGGGCGCGCGGGGGCACGCACACCGAGTCCGGCCGCTACACCGCCGAAGACTGGCTCCGCATCTACGCCGACCACGCGCACAACCACGCCGCCCAAATCCGCCGGCTGCGCGAAGCGCTCCGGGCGTGAACCGTGAACCGTAAACCGTGACGAGATAAAAACCTGTTCTTTCCTGTCACGGTTTATGGTTCACGGTTTACGGTTTTCATTCTTGACAAAGCTCCGAGCGGGCGAGCACAATCCCGGCTCGCCACGGGTGCTCCTTCGTACACACAAGCCTTCGCGGACACCATTTTGAACAACGACATGACCGGCACGCGAACAGTCGCCGAGACTTCCCTCCCCGGGCTCAGGCTCGCGCGACGCGGCAAGGTGCGTGACGTCTACGAGGCGGACGCGGGCCACCTCCTCGTCGTCGCCACCGACCGCATCTCCGCCTTCGACTGCGTCCTCCCGACGCAGATCGAGCGCAAGGGCGAGGTGCTGACCGCGCTCTCGCGCTTCTGGTTCGGCCGACTCGCCTCGATTGTCCCCAACCACCTCGTCACCACCGACGTCGGGCGGATGCCCGACGCCGTGCGCGCCTCCGCGGACGTCCTGCGCGGGCGCTCGATGTACGTGCGCCGGGCCGAGGTCTTCCCCGTCGAGTGCGTCTTGCGCGGCTACCTCGCGGGGTCGGGCTGGAAGGACTACCTGGCGACGGGCGAGGTCTGCGGCCACCGCCTGCCCGGGGGGCTGCGCGAGTCGGACAAACTCCCCGAGCCCGTCTTCACGCCCGCGACCAAGGCCGAAGAGGGCCACGACGAGAACATCAGCGAGGGGCGCATGCGCGACCTGCTCGGCGCGGAGGTGACCGCGCGCCTGCGCGACACCTCGCTCGCGCTCTACCGCGAGGCCGAGACCTACGCGCGCGGCCGCGGCATCATCATCGCCGACACCAAGTTCGAGTTCGGGCTCGACCCCGAAGGCCAAATCATGCTCGTGGACGAGGCCCTGACGCCCGACTCTTCGCGCTTCTGGCCGGCCGCAGCCTACGAGCCGGGGCACCCGCAGCCCTCCTTCGACAAGCAGTTCGTGCGCGACTATCTGGAGACGCTCGACTGGGACAAGCGGCCGCCCGCGCCGCCGCTCCCCCCCGACGTCGCCGCCGCCACCACCGACCGCTATCTCGAAGCCTACCGGCTGCTCACTGGGAAGAGTCTGGAGTCCGGAGTCTAGGGTCAGGCGAGACGAGAATCGTGCTGTCCTGACTCCGGACTCCGGACTTTAATGACGATGACTGTCTTCGACCTCTTCGTACTCGCCATCGTGGGGGCGTCCGTGGCCGCGGGCGCGCTGCGGGGCTTCGTGCGGGCGCTCATTGCGGGCGTGGGGCTGGCGGTCGGGTTCGTCGTCGCGTCGCACACGTACCGGGCGGCGGGCAGTCTCCTGCGCGGCTTCGGCGTGGTCGAGTCGGTCGAGGCCGCGCACGCCGCGGGCTTCCTCCTGATGGTCGGAATCGTGCTGACGGGCGGGTTCATCCTCGGCGAGTCGGCGCGGGCGGGGCTCAGGCGGGCGCGGCTCGAATGGTTCGACCGCGCGCTCGGCGCGGGCTTCGGCTTCGTTCGCGGCGCGGCCGTCTGCTCGGTCGTCTACCTCGCGCTGGCGGCCTTCCCCGTGCGCCTCGAAGCGGTCGAGCGTGCGCGCACGGGCCCCGCGCTCGCGGAGGGCGCGCGGCTGCTCGCGCTCTGCACTTCGGACGACGTGCGCGCGCGTTTCCTCGCACAATAGCAGCACCTTTTCGCCTGAGAGTCCGGCGCCCGCGAGGGAATTTACCGGCCATTGACAGTTTAAACATCCGACGGACGGAGCCACCCCCGATGCCAATGCGCGCCCGACTCGAAGCCCTGATTGACGAAATGCTCGACGGCCAGATTATGCTCGACGAGGCCCTCGAAGAGTTCGAGAAACTCTACATCCAGAAGGCTTTAGCGCGCCACAAGGAACACCTTTCGCGCACGGCCGCCACGCTCGGCATCCACCGCAACACGCTCTCGAAGCGCGTCGCCGGCTACCGCACGCAGGAGCGCGCCGCCGCCGCCAACAACCACCGCCCACGCAAGCCGCCCGCCCGCCGTAAGAGCTGAAACCATCGCCCGCATAAGCACAGCTTATCTCAACGGCAGTTGTATAAAAACGAGCAATAAAAAGACGCTTTCCCCAGGCGCCGAGACTGTTTGAGCGGCGGGAGCGCGCCCGTGCCCGGCGTCAAAAAGTTGGACGGGTTGACAAAGGCTCGTGAAGTGCTATATTTTTAGCAGTCCCGCAAACGGAGTGCTAAAAGTTTGCGTTTTTCTTAGCAAAACCAGCGTCTTTATGAGCGGCCGGCGCACTCCGGCGGGTGAGCAATCTAACCAAACAACTCATCCACGACGAAAGCGGAAAGGAGCTTTATGGCTACAAACATCAAACCCCTGCACGACAGAGTGATCGTCAAGCGCATCGAGGAGGGCGAGCAGGTGCGCGGCGGTATCATCATCCCGGACACGGCCAAAGAGAAGCCGCAGGAGGGCGAGGTCATCGCCGTCGGCGAAGGCAAGCGCAAGGACGACGGCGACCGCATCCCGCTCGACGTCCAGGCCGGCGACCGCGTCCTCTTCGGCAAGTACAGCGGCTCGGAGATCAAGCTCGACGGCGAGGAGTACCTCATCATGCGCGAGGACGAAATCCTCGGCGTCATCGAGCGCGCCGGCGCGGCCTCGGGCAGCAAGAAGGGCGGCAAGTAGTCTTCCGAGACTGACTGCCGCCTTTCAGTTGTGAAGCATCTTTGAAGTCGTCATACCGAAGGAGAAGAAACGTCTATGGCAAAGCAAGTTATTCACGGTGAGGAGTCGCGCGCGGCGATCCTGCGCGGGGTCAACCAACTCGCCGACGCGGTCAAGATCACGCTCGGCCCCAAGGGCCGCAACGTCGTCCTCGACAAGAAGTTCGGAAGCCCCACCATCACGAAGGACGGCGTCACGGTCGCCAAGGAGATCGAGCTCAAGGACGGCCTCGAGAACATGGGCGCGCAGATGGTGCGCGAGGTGGCGTCGAAGACCTCGGACGTGGCCGGCGACGGCACGACCACCGCCACCGTGCTG
>DASVTS010000118.1:0-7103 GCA_036387455.1 Pyrinomonadaceae bacterium
TCCGCGTCCAACGGGTGCCTGAAAGAGCCGTGGACGACGCCGACGACGCTGTAGGGCTCGCCGTTGAGGATGACTTTCCGGCCGGCCAGGTTCGGGTCGGAGTTCAGGCGGCGGCGCCAGAAACCTTCGTTGACGACCACGACGCGCTCGGCCCCCGGCTGGTCTTCGCCGCGCGCGAACGTCCGGCCGGCGGCGGGCAGGATTTTGAACACGTCGAAGAAATTGGCCGTCACGAACGCGCCGCGCACCCGCTCCGGCTCGGCGCCGCCGGTCAGGTTGATACTCTGCGTCTGCATCGCGGCGAAGTCTTCGAGCGTCGAGAGCTGCGCCGCGAAGTCCTCGGCCTCGGCGGGCGAAATCGTCGCGTGCCCGGCGCCCTGGTCGGCGCCCGAGACGAGCACGAACCGGCTTGAGTTGTGGTACGGCAGGCCCTTGAGCAGGACGGCGTTGACCACCGAGAAGATGGCGGTGTTGGCGCCGACACCGGCCGCGAGCGTGAGCACGGCGACGACGGTGGCGGCCGGGGTCTTAATCATCATCCGGACGCCGTACCGGACGTCTTGCAGTAGGGTCGCCAACATCCCGCCTCCCTTTATCTCGCGGGCCGCGTCCTTGACGCGATCCAGGTTGCCGAAGCGCCGCCGCGCGTCCCGCATGGCCCGCTCCGGCGTCATGCCGCCCCTGATGTTCTCCTGCGCCCGCATCATGAGGTGGAACCGCAGCTCCGCGTCCATCTCCTCCTCCACCCGCTCCTTGCGCAGCAGACCTTTGAGCCGCAGCCGTGTGAACCTCAGCCAGTACATCCACCCACCCCATCAGGCGGTTCGCATCACCTTGAAAACGGCGTCCGCCAGTCTGCCCCAGTTCTCCTCTTCGACCTGGAGCTGCTTCCGGCCCGCGCCGGTGAGCTTGTAGAACTTGGCCCGCAGGTTGTTCTCCGAGACGCCCCACTCGGAGGTGATCCACCCCTGCCGCTCGATGCGGTAGAGCGCGGGGTAGAGCGAGCCTTCCTCCACCCTCAGCACGTCGTCCGACATCTGGACGATCCGCTGGCCGATGCCGTAACCGTGCAGCGGCCCCACCGAGAGCGCCTTCAGGATGAGCATGTCGAGCGTGCCTTGCAGCAGTTTGGTGTCGGGCGTGGGCATGTGTGAAAAACTCCGAAGTACCTAGACGGTCTAAGTAGACTGGCGCATGATGCCGGAGGCTACCTAGATTGTCAAGGTACTTTTACGAGGCCGGGCGGGAGGGGGAGCGGGGCGTGCGGAAGGCCGTCGCCGGCGCCGAACCCGGGAGGCGGGCGCGCCGGCGGCGGATGGTCGTGCGGGGGCGACGGTGTAGGGCGGCCGCGCGAGTTATTCTAGTGGCCGGCGCGCTTGCCGAGCTGGTCGGCGCCCTTCCTGACGACTTCGCTCATCTCGATGAGGCCGTCAAGGTCGCGCCGCGCCTTGAGCGCCAGTTGCGTGTCGAGCGTGCCCATGTCGCTGAAGACGGGGTTGTCGAGGAAGGCGCTCATCAGCTCCCCGAACGAGGTGAGCAGCGCCTTCATCTGCGCGTCGTCGAGCGGCACGGCGTCCTTCCGGCGCTTCTCGTCCTTCTCGGACTTCGGCAGCCCCGACAGGTTCTTCCCGAGCCGCGAGGCGCGCTTCTTCACCTCCGCCGTCTTGGCCGAAATCGTCTTGTAGTCGAGCGGGCCGGCGGGCGCGCTCGCCTGGCGGAACGCTTCGTTGATGGCGCGCAGCCGCGCGAAGTCCTCGTTGACCTCGGCTATCACGGTCTTGGCGTCGCGCTTCGGGCCGGCCTCCCTCTCCAGCGCGGACAGGTCGCGCTCGCTGGCGCTCAGGTCGCGCGTGGGCACGCTCCTCTGCGCGCGCGCGGTGACACCGGCGGAGAGCAGGACGGAGAGGGCGGCGCCGGCGAGCAGAAAGCCGGGCGCGCTTCTTCGGTGGCGTGTTCTCATGGCGTGTACCTCACTTGATTTCGAAATCTATCCACTGCGCGGCCAGGCGGTTCTTCTCCCTGGCGAGCGTGTCCGTGACGATGACTTGCAGGACGTACTCGCCGGGCGTCAGGTTCGCCCCCAGTCGCAGACGGCCGAAGGCGACTAACCTTTTGGAGTCCGCCTTGCCGCTCAGGTTGACGACCTTGCCCGCGAAGGCCAGCTGGTTTTCGCGGAAGAGGCGGACCTGCGATTGCAGCTGCGGGCGGCGCGTCCCCTTGTCCAGGCGCGCGTTATAGACCTCGTAGCCGTAATCGATCAGCGCCCCGGGGTTGAAGCGGCGCACGGCCGGGCCCGTCTGCGGGTCGCGCTCGTCTATCTTTCCTTCGCCCCTCCCGTCCGCCACGTCGGCCGCGCCGGCGGCGGCGCCCGCGGGGACGCCGGACGCCGCCTCCCCGCGCTCCGCGAGGTAGATGCCGGAGAGCGTGAGCCGGTCTTTCCTGACGTCGGGGACTTCGATGAACTGGTTGGCGGAGCCGACGCGCCCCGAGCCGGCGTCGCGGACGGCGATGCGCAGTTGGAACGCGCCCGGCTTCTTGACGGGCAGGTTGATGCCGAAGATGAGCCCCTGCTCGACCGCGCGCCGGTACTCGCCGCCGCGCACGACGACCGACTCGGTGCGCGAGCGCATGTCTACGGGCGTGCCGGCGTCGTCGAAGGTCACCGCCAGCACGTCCACCGACGCGCGGTGCGAGCCGTCCGGCTGCTCCTCGAAGCTCAGGCTGCGGCCGTCCACGTAGATGAACGAGCGCATGTAGGAGCCGAACTGCGGCTCGTCGAGGAAGATCGAGGTCAGGCGCAGGTCGAGCGCGCCCGACTCGAACGGCGAGGTGATGGCGGACATCAACTGCTGCGCGGTCGTGCGCTGCGGGGGCAGCGCGTCCTCCTCCGTCACGCCGAAGAAGCCCGAGCGCGTCCGCACGACGAGGTCGGGCCGCCTGACCCGCAACGAGATGTTATGGAAGCGGCGCCGGCCGGTGCCGGCGTCGAAGGTGGACTCGTCGGGGCGGTAGCCGATGAGGTAGTAGCCCTTCGAGTCGTCGAGCGCCTTCTGGATGCCGCGGTTGAGGTCGTTGTTGTCGTGGAAGAAGAAGCCGCCCGTTTCGAGCGCGAGGTAGCTCAGGCCCTCCTGCGACTTCCAGTAGTCGGACGTGCGCTGCATGAGCGACTCCATCACGGCCGGCCCGGAGTTGGCGCGGACGACCGTGCCGTTGCTCAGGACGGCGAGCCCCGTGGTGTTGTCTAAGGAGGTGAGGTTGATGGGCACCACGCCGCGCGGGTCGATGGTGTAGATGACGACCGAGGCGCGGTTCGCCAGGTCGGTCAGGCGGCGCAGCGCCTGCATCGTGCGGTAGTTCTCCTCGCCCTTCGTGCTGAGGATGTTCATCGTGTCCGACATGAGCACGACGGACTTGCGGCCGGGCAACTGGCGCAGGCCGCGGATGACGTAGTTGAGGGCGCCCAGGGTGCCGACGGAGAAGATTTCGTCCTTGAAGTCGGAGAGCCCCTTCTTCATGTTGCGCTCGATGTCGGTGCCCGTGAGCGGGCCGGCCACCGGCCCGTCGGCCGAAGACACCAGGCTGGCGTTCACGAGCGGGCTGTCCTCGATGGCGGCGAAGGCGGCGACGCCGGCCCGGCCGCGGCTGTTCCACTTCACGCGGTCGATGGCGGCGTGCAGCAGCCGCTTGTCGGAGGTGAACTGCTGGAGCGCGCCCACGCCGGCGCCCGTGCGGATGACGGCGACGAGGTCGCCCGGCTGCATCTGCTCGTCCACGAACTTGCGGAGCGAGGCGCGCACGAAGTGCATGCTCTCGAAGGAGAGGCCGAGGTCGTCCACGACGAGCGCGAAGGTGCGCCGCACGTCCTCGGGGCGCAGCCGGACGGGGGGGACGGGCGTGGGCGGCTCGCCCCTGCGGCCCGCCCCGGCGGGGCCGCCCGCGCCTGTGGCCGGGGGCGCGGGCGCGGGCTCGCCGGCGGCGGTCGTGACGAAAGAGAAGTTCGTTATCTTCTGCGGGCGCCCGTCCTCGTAAATCTCGAAGTCCTCGGGGCGGAGGTCGGGGACGGGCCGGCCCTTTCTGTCGGTGACGACCGCATCCACCTGCACGAGGTTCGACGTGATGCGCACCACGTCCTCCCTCTCGCGCGGCGTGTCCTGAGTCGGCGGGGGCGGCTGCTGCCCCGCGGCCGGCAGGAGCAGCGCGAGCGTGAGCGCCAGAGCGCGCGGCGATTCTTTTTTCATAAAGCGTACCTGCTTTTAAGTCCGCCCCGGAGACGGGGCGGGGCGGGTTCTCGCGCGGGGAGGGTAGGAAAAATATCCGACATCGGCCCCGGCCGCAAGGCGCAGGGCGAAAAAAAGAGAGGGGAGGCGTCGTCGAGACCGCCTCCCCCGAAGTTTCGACCCGTCGGGTCGGGGTTTAGAAGTCGAACCTGGCGGCCAACTGGATGACGCGCGAGTTGCTGTTGAACACGCGGTCGGCGCGCAGGAAGTCGCCCGTGAGCGGCGCGACCTGGTTGTAGGTCGTCGCTCCCGTCGAGCCAATCGGGGTCACGTCGTTCGGCGAGCCCGGGATGTACTGCGGGTGGTTGAAGGCGTTGAAGAAGTCCGCCCGCAACTGGAACCTCTTCGACCCCTCGCCGACGCGGAAGTTCTTGAAGAGCGAGAAGTCGAAGTTGTTGATGCCGGGCATCAGGAAGGTGTTGCGCCCGATGGTGGAGACGGCGCCCGTGCCCGTCTGGATGTAGCGGGCGTTGGGGTTGGTGGCGAGGTAGCCCACCACCGCGCCGCCCGTATTCCTCAGGGCGGTGACGGTGCTGCCGACGCCCTCCGTGCCGTTCGGGTTGAAGATGGCGCGGTCGCCCGCGCTGTCGCCGTTCAGGTTGGCGTCGTTGCCGCTGCGGATGGTCACGAACTCGCCGGACTCGGCCGTGTAGGTGCCGGCGAGCTGGAAGCCGCCGAGCAGCGTGCGCGCAAAGCCCGTCGTGTTCTTGAAGAAGGGCAGCTCGTAGATGAACGCCGTCACGAAGCGGTGGCGGCGGTCGAGCGCCGAGTTGGCGCGCTCGCGGCGCAGGTTCTGGAAGTCCTCGACGCGGCGCGGCGAGAGCACGGTCGAGAAGACCTCGGCCGTCGTGTCGTCAATCAGGTGGCTCCACGTGTAGGCCGACGTGAACTGGAAGCCCGACGAGAAGCGCTTCTGAATCTGGCCCGAGGCGCCGTGGTAGGTCGAGTTGCCGTTCGACAGGAACGCCACGACGGGGCTGGTGAACCCGGCGGCGGAGTAGGCCGGGATGACATTCGGGCGCGCCTGAATCTGGGGCAGCGTCAGCGTCAGCGCGTCGAGCTGCGCCTGCGAGGGCGCGGTCAGGAAGGTCGGCAGCCCGGCGCGGCCCGCCTCGGGCGAGACCCTGGCCTGGATGTTGATGCGGTTCTGCGACAGGAGGTGGACGCCGCGGGTGCCGAGGTAGCGCGCCTCGAACGACCAGTCCTTGAGGAACTGGCGCTGGAAGCTGAGCGTCCACGTCAGCGAGTACGGCACCTCCTGGTCGGGGATGAACGAGCCGGTCACCGAGCGCGCGACGGCCGCGTTGGTCAGCCCGCCCGTGGCGTTCGGCGTGATGCCGCCGCTGGCCAGGAAGTTGGTGGCGGGGCAGCGCGGGTTGGACGGGTCGGGGCAGTCGATGGTCTGCTGCGCCTGCGGCGGGTTCGACAGGATGTACAGGTTGTCGAAGATGTAGTCGTAGGCCATCGAGAAGCCGGCGCGGATCGAAGACTTCCCGCTGGAGCCGAAGATGCTCCCGAGCGCGCCGCCGTCGAAGTCGGGCGCGTAGGCCAAACCGACCCTCGGGCTGAAGTTCTTCGTCTGCGACTTAGGCGCCTTGAACTCAAGCAGCCCCGGCACCGAGGAGATGGCGTTGGCCGCCTGGAACTTCGCGCCCTTCGGTATCTCCTGGTACGAGTAGTTGAGGCCGAGGTTGAGCGTCAGGTTGTGGCGCGCCTTCCAGTCGTCCTGGACGAAGGCGTACAGGATTTTCTGGTCGCCGTAGTAGGTGTTGCCGCCGACGTTGCGCTCGGCGAAGACGGGGCTGAAGTCGCGCAGGTAGTCGGCGACCGAGAGGTACTCGTAGTCGCCGCGCTCGCGCTGCACGAAGCGCTGCGGCGAGATGATCTTGCGGAAGTCGCCGCCGAACTTGATCGAGTGGTTGCCCGCCAGGTACGTGATGTTGTCCACGAGCTGGTAGTTGTTCTCGATGCCGAACTGCGGAGCGTTCGGGTCGGGGCCGATGTTAACGCCGAGGTCGTCGAGGATCAGGTTCGGGAACGAGTCGAGGCCCGGGAACGTGAACGCCGGCACGGGGAAGTTCTGCGACGAGCGGCGGAACGCGAGGCGGAACTCGTTGATGACGTTCGACGAGAAGTTGTGCAGCATCGTCGCCGAGAAGAGGCGCTGCTTGGACGGCACCGGGCTGAAGAAGACCGGCAGGCTCGCCGCCGTGTCGATGTCCGAGCCGTTGGTCATCGTGAAGCGGAAGCGGAACTGCGTGGCCGAGCTGTGGTTGTAGTCGATGTTGCCGACCGCGTGGTTCTGCTTGAAGAAGTTCGGCGCGGGGAACGTGATGAGGCCGACCGGGACGGTGGCGACCTGCGCCGCCGGGCACGTCTCGAAGTCGACGGCGATGCGGCAGTATTCGATGGTGCCGGCGTTGGCCGCGGGCGCCACCGGCAGGAACTGCTGGAGCACGTTCAGGTTCGTCGCGCGGACGCCGGGCAGGGCGGCGAGCGTCGCGTAGCCGGCCGCGGTCGGGGCCGCGATGCCGCCGGCCGCCGCGGCCGAGCCCGTCTGGAGCCTCTCGTAGGAGGTGAAGAAGAAGAGCTTGTCCTTCCCGCTCCAGAACATCCGGTCTTCGCCGGTGAAGTTCGGGATGGGGAGCGGGCCGCCGAAGTTGGCGCCGCCGCGGAAGTAGTCCGAGCGCGGCATGAAGAGGTCGCCGTCGGCGCGGTTGCGCGTGACGCCGGCCTGCTTCTGGAGGTTGTCGAGCGCGTTCAGGTAGCGGTTGCGGAAGAAGCCGTAGAACGAGCCGTGGTAGTCGTTCGTCCCCGACTTGGTGA
>DASVTS010000119.1:0-20842 GCA_036387455.1 Pyrinomonadaceae bacterium
GGAGGGCGTCAAGATCGAGCGCGAGAACCAGACGCTCGCCACCATCACGCTCCAGAACTACTTCCGCCTCTACGACAAGCTCTCGGGCATGACCGGCACGGCCGAGACCGAGGCCGCCGAGTTCGACGCGACCTACAAGCTGGAGGTCGCCGTCATCCCGACCAACCGCTCGATGATCCGCAAGGACAACTCGGACGTCATCTACCGCACGCTGCCCGAGAAGTGGGACGCCATCGTCGAGGAGATCATCGAGCTGCACAAGTCGGGGCAGCCCGTGCTGGTCGGCACCGTCTCGGTCGAGAACTCGGAGCTCATCTCGCGCCGGCTCTCGAAGGCCGGCATCCGCCACCGCGACGAGGCGGGCAACATCCTGATCGAGGGCGACGGGACGATTCCCGACTACCACCACGTCCTCAACGCCAAGCACCACGAGCGCGAGGCCGAGATCGTCGCGCAGGCGGGCCGCAAGGGCGCCATCACCATCGCCACCAACATGGCCGGCCGCGGGACGGACATCCTTCTGGGCGGCAACCCCGAGTTCCTCGCGCGCGAGCACCTCAAGCGCCAGGAGGTCGACCCCGACGAGGCGACGAAGGAGCAGTTCGAGGAGGCGCTCGAATACATCAAGCCCTTCGTCGAGCGCGAGCACAAGGAGGTCGTCAGCTTGGGCGGCCTGCACATCCTCGGCACCGAGCGCCACGAGTCGCGCCGCATCGACAACCAGCTGCGCGGCCGCGCCGGCCGCCAGGGCGACCCCGGCAGCAGCCGCTTCTTCCTCTCGCTCGAAGACGACCTGATGCGCATCTTCGCGGGCGACAAGGTGAAGGCCCTGATGCAGCGCCTCGGGATGGAGAAGGGCGTCGCCATCGAGTCGAAGATGGTCTCGAAGCGCATCGAGGCGGCGCAGAAGTCGGTCGAGGCGCGCAACTTCGAGACGCGCAAGCACCTCCTCCAGTACGACGACGTGATGAACCGGCAGCGCGAGACCATCTACGGCCTGCGCCGCCAGCTGATGGAGCAGCCCGACCAGCGCGAGTACGTCCTCGGCGTCGCCCAGGACCTGCTGGGCGACCTCGTCAAGCAGTATTTGCCCGAGGGCGCCGCGCCCGACGACTGGGACGTCGAGAACCTCAAAATCCAGCTCCACGCCACCTACGCCTTCGACGCCGAGGCCGAGGGCATAGACTTCGACAACTCGACGCCCTCCTTCCTCAACGAGCAGATTTGGGAGAAGGCGAAGGCCGCCTACGAGGCGAAGGAGGCGCAGGTCGGCGCCGAGGCGCTGCGCACCTACGAGCGCATCATCATGCTCAACATCATCGACGCGCAGTGGAAGGACCACCTGCTCGCCATCGACCACCTCAAGCAGGGCATCGGGCTCGTCGGCTACGGGCAGAAGGACCCGCTCGTCGAGTACAAGAAGGAGAGCTTCGACATGTTCCAGGCGATGCTCGACCGCATCGACACGGCGACCGTCCGCACGCTCTTCAACCTTCAGGTCGTCGCCGAGCAGGCGCCCGAGCAGTTGCAGCAGCGCCGCCAGCGCCGCCCGACCTCGATGACGTTTACGGGGCCGAACCAGGGCGCGACCGCGGCGGGCGAGGAGGCCGCGCGCACCAAGACCGTCACGCGCGACCAGCCCAAGGTCGGCCGCAACGAGCCCTGCCCCTGCGGCTCGGGCAAGAAGTACAAGAAGTGCTGCGGCGCCTCGATGTGAGGCCGCGCGCGCGGCCGCGTTGGTGCTATGATGAGGGCGGGGCGGGGCCGTGAGGGCCGCCCCGCCTTCCCTTTAAGTTCAGCCTGACGGAATCGTGATGCCCCGCAAGCCGACACTCCTGCTGCTCGCCGCGCTCTGCTGCGCGACCTACGCCGCGCCCGCACGCGCGCAGGAGCAGGTCGAGACGAGGCAGCTCACGGGCGCGGACGCCGACTCGCTCAGGGCCGCGCTCCTCTGCGAGGAGGGGCGCGGGCACGCCGCCGCCGGCCGCGGCGGGGGGGCGGGCGCCGCGGGCGCGGCCTTCGCGCAGGGGGTCAAGCTCTACCTGCGCATCTACCTGAAGGAGCGGCCGCCCGCCCCCTCGGCGCCGGCCGCCTTCCGCGCGCAGCTGCGCGGGTGGCTGGAGGGCGCGCCGCGTTGCGTGGACGACTACCTCGCGCTCGGGGTCGGCACGCCCTTCGAGCGCGAGCAGCTTGAGGCGTTCCGCGGACAGGCGCAGGCGGTCACCGAGACCGACGAGTCGCGCGCCGTCTTCCTCGGCACCGAGGCGGACGTGCGCGCCCGCATCACCCACAAGCCCGAGCCGGGCTTTACCGAAGAGGCGCGGCGCAACAACGTGCGGGGCCGGGTCAGGCTCCGCGCCGTGCTCGCCGCCGACGGCGCCGTCAGACACATCCTCGTGCTCGAAGGGCTGCCGCACGGGATGACGGAGGAGTGCGTCAACGCGGCGCTCGGGATACGGTTCACGCCCGCCGTTAAGGGCGGGCGCCCCGTCTCGCAATTCGTCATGCTCGAATACAACTTCAACACCTACTGAGGGCCGGCCGCCGCCCCGGCCCCGGTTCGTACCGACGCGCCGAGGCGCGCGGGCTTAAAATCCACCCGTACTCGATGAGCGCCGACAACACCTCCACGAACCCGGTCGTCCAGGCCGTCGTCTCCGGCGCGGCGCCGCCGCAGGCGCGCATGGCCGCGGCGCGCGGGATGCTGCCCGTGCCGCAGGACGTGATGCTGGAACTGCTCGTGGCGCTGCGTTCGGACGCGGACGCCGACATCGCGCGCACGGCCGACGAGACCCTCGCGGGGCAGGAGCCGGCGGCGCTGCTCGGCGCCGCCGCCGAGCCCTCGACCTCGCCCGCCGTGCTCTCCTACCTCGCCTCGCGCCCCGCGCTCGCCCGCGAGGTGCAGGAGTCTCTGGCGCTCAACGCCTCGACGCCCGACGAGGCCGTCGCCGCGCTCGCGCGCACGACCGGCGAGGGCGCGGTGCTCGACCTCGTCGCGGTCAACCAGCAGCGGCTCATCCGCGCGCCCGCCATCATCGACGCCGTGCTCGCCAACCCCGCGCGCACGGCCGACGCCGAGCGCCGCGTGCGCGAGACGCGCCGCGAGTTCTTCGAGAAGGAGCGCGGCGCGCAGCAGGTCGCCGACGAGATGCGCGCGCGGGGCTTGGGCGCCGCCGCCGAGTTCGTCGAGTCGGCCGATTCGTTCGCCGAAGGCGCGGAGGGCCTGAGCCTCGAAGACGCGTGGCTCATCGCCCAGCACGTCGAGGTCTGGGACGTGGACGTGGACGACTCGTGGCTCCCGTCCGAGCGGCTGGAAGAGTTGCTCGACGCGACCTTCGAGCAGCGGCAGGCCGCGGCCGAGCGCCTCGTCGCCGAGGCGAGCGCCGAGGGCGGCGGCACGGCCGCGCCCGAGCGCATCGCGCTCATCCGCCGCATCATGCTGATGAAGGTCAAGGACCGCATCAAGCTCGGGATGAAGGGCGACCGCGAGGCGCGCTCCATCCTCATCCGCGACCCGAACAAGGTGGTGGCGCAGGCCGTCATCAGCAACCCGCGCATCACCGACCAGGAGGTCGAGGCCATCGCCGCCATGCGCACCGTCTCGGACGAGGTGCTCCGCCTCATCGCCATGAACCGCGGCTGGGCGCGCCAGTACCCCATCATCCACAACCTCGCGCGCAACCCGCGCACGCCGCTCCCCACCGCGATGAGTCTCCTCCCCCGCCTCCACGCCAAAGAGCTCAAGGCCCTCGGCCAGAACCGCAACGTCTCCGACGCCGTCCGCCGCCAGGCGCTCCGCCTCGCCACCGTCCGCGGACAGTAAAAGGCCGTAAACCGTAAACCGTGAACCGTGACAAGAGGAAACTTCTTGTCACGGTTCACGGTTTACGGTTTACGGCCTTAAAAAATCTCGGAGCCCTTGCGGACGACCGACCAGGCGACGTCGGTGAGCGTGTGGCTGGCCGCACCCCACCAGAGGCCGGCGAGCGCGGCGGCGAGCGCCCGCGGGCCGACGCCGTAGCCGGCCGCCGTCGCCTCGGCCAGTCGCCACGCGCCCGCCACCTCGCGCCAGCCCGGCGGCGCCCCCCCCGACAGGAAGACCGCGCGCGCGTAGACGCACGCCCACGCGACGAGCGTCACCACGGCCGCGAAGTAGACGACGCGGATGAGCGTCCCGAAGACGATGCCGTGCGACCAGCGCGAGCGGTGGCGGAAGACGACCTTGTACGGAAACCAGAGGAACCGCAGCGGCCCCCAGCGCGTGTACTGCTTAGACTGGATGTCGAGGTCGGGCCCGAACATCAGCCCCCCGAACAGCATCGCGGCGGTCGCCGCCGCGCTCAGCCACACGCTCCCCGTCAGCCCCCACGCCGCAGCGAACGTCGGCGGGGCCAACACGAGCGTGACCATGTCATGAGTCTTCCCCGAAGGCATCAGAAGAGTAGACAGAAGTCAGTGACCGGTAGAAAAACCTTCGTTAGTCGAAACCTCCCGGGCGTCGGCGTCAACGTCCGTCAGGCGGAGCCCACTGTCTACTGCTTATAGCACGTGGCGCGCGGCCGAGACCAGGCGTTTGCCGGGGCGTCGGGCGGGCGTGTACACTGTGCAACTTCGTCTGGAGCGACATGGGTAAAAAAGGGAAGGCGCAGGAATTTTTGGAGTACGCCGCGGCGCGCGCGGTGCTGTCGGGCCTCGGCGCGCTGCCGCGCCCGGCGGCCGTCCGGGTCGGGCGCGCCCTGGGGCGCGCCGCCTACGCCGCCGCGGGCGGCCTGCGGCGCACGGGCCTGCGCAACCTCGAACTCGCCTTCCCGGAGATGGACGGGCGCGAGCGCGAGCGCATCCTGCGCGGCACTTTCGAGAGCCTCGGCCGCCAGCTCGGCGAGGTCAGCCAGTTCCCGCGCGCCACGCCCGAGCGGCTGCGCGCGGTCGCCGAGTACGACAGCGAGGACGTCAAGCTCCTCGACGTCGCGCGCGAGCGGGGGCGCGGCGTCATCTTCCTCACCTCGCACCTCGGCGCGTGGGAGATGCTCTGCTTCGCCCACTCGGCCCTCTACGGGCCGCTGAGCTTCCTCGTCCGCCCCCTCGACAACCCGCGCGTCGAACGTATGGTCGAGCGCCTGCGGACGCGCTTCGGCAACCGCCCCATCGACAAGAAGGCCGCGGCGCGCACCGCGCTCAAGCTCCTCAGGCAGGGCGGCACGCTCGGCGTGCTCGCCGACCTCAACACGCAGGAGCGCGAGGGCGTCTTCGTCCCCTTCTTCGGCCACCTCGCCTGCACGACGGCCGGCGTGGCGACGCTGGCGCTGCGCACCGACGCCACCGTCATCCCCGTCTGCGCCCCCTGGGACGAGCGGCGGCAGAAGTTCGTCTTCCGCGGCGGCCCCGTCATCGAACTCGTCCGCACCGGCGACGAGCGGCGCGACGTCGAGGTCAACACGGCCAACTTCACCGCCGCCATCGAGCGCCACGTCCGCGCCTTCCCGGACCAATGGCTCTGGATTCACAAACGCTGGAAGACGCGCCCCGCGGGCGAGCCCGACATTTATACGCGCCCGACACAATTACCTGCGAAAAATGTCGGCGGGTCGAAAATTTCTTCCCCGCCGACAACCGAAAAGATTTACAAAGCTTAGTCCACCGACTCTCAGAGGTTACTTTAACCTTTGAAACACAAAGGGTTACGATATTCTCCCGCGTCTGTCACAAATTTGTTAAGAACGTTGCATTTTCTTCTTGACACGTGACAAAAAATGCGTATAATTCCTCACCAAGACGAAGCAGTTTAAAAACTTGATTAGCGCGATGCTTCGACGATGATTGACATGAGCGGCCGGGTGGGTTCATTCGATCTTACGGGCGAGAGCGTTTTACTTAGCTCCTGGTAAGATTCGAGCATTTCCGAGCAATATATTCCGCCCATCCACCACGACCGCCAAAACAGCCGGATCGCCCGTATGTGACGATCTCCAGCACCAAGCCAACGCCACCCTGAATCTCCGAGCCTGCCCGAAAAAAACGCCCCGTCGGTTTACCCTAGACCGACGGGGCGCCTTCTTTTTATCAGAAAGTTAAAATCTGCTACATCGCCATCCCGCCGTCGGCTTGGACGACCTGTCCGGTGATGTAGCGCGCGTCGTCGGAGAGCAGGAAGCAGGCGATTCGTGCGACCTCGTCGGGCTCGGCGAGGCGCCCCATGGGAATCTGCTCGCGCAGTTTCTGGCGGTACGCCTCGTCGAGCGCCTGCGACATGTCGGTGGCGACGAGGCCGAGGGCGAGCGCGTTGACCGAGACGTTGCGGCTGGCGACCTCGCGCGCGAGGGCCTTCGTCAGCCCGATCATGCCCGCCTTCGAGGCCGAGTAGTTCGACTGCCCGCCCATGCCGACCACGCCGCTGATGGACGAGATGTTGAGGACGGAGCCGCCCGACTCGTTCTTGAGCATGTGGCGGAGCGCCGCGCGCGAGAAGTTCCAGGCGCCCTTGAGGTTCGTGTCCACGACCGCGTCCCAGTCCTCCTCCTTCATCCGCAGGATGAGGTTGTCGCGCGTGATGCCGGCGTTGTTGACGAGGAAGTCGAGGCGCCCGAGTTCGCCCTTTACCCGCTTGACCATCTCGGCGGCGGCCTCCGTGTTCGCCACGTCGCACTGCGCGGCGAGCGCGCGGACGCCGAGCGCCTCGATCTCGGCCTTCAGACCGTCGGCGGCTTCGGCGCTCTGCGCGTAGTTGAAGGCGACGTCGGCGCCGCGGCGCGCGAGCTCCAGGGCGATGGCGCGGCCGATGCCGCGCGTCGCGCCGGTGACGACGGCGGCCCGCCCCCGGAAGGGTTTCGGTTCGGTGCTCAAAGTCTCATTCTCCGTTCAGGTTCAGGGAGCGCAGGTACTCGCGGAACTGCGGCCCGAGGTCGGGGCGCTTGAGGGCGAACTCGACGGTGGCGACGAGGAAGCCGAGCTTGTCGCCGGCGTCGTGGCGCGTGCCCTCGAAGCGCACGGCGTAGAACTCGCGCCGCTTGAGGAGGGCGCGCATGGCGTCGGTGATCTGTATCTCGCCGCCGGCGCCGGGCCGCGTGCTCTCGATCTCCTCGAAGATGTCGGGCGTCAGGATGTAGCGGCCGATGATGGCGAGGTCGGAGGGCGCGTCCTCGTAGCGCGGCTTCTCGACCATGTCGCGGACGCGGAAGACGCCCGGGCGCACCTCCTCCGCGTCGAGCGCGCCGAAGCGCGAGATGGCCTCGCCCTCGACCGTCATCGTGCCGAGGACGGGGGCGCCCGTCTCCTCGTAGACGGCGAGCATCTGCTTGAGGGCGGGCACCTCGGCGTCCACGATGTCGTCGGCGAGCATGACGGCGAAGGGCTCGCCCGCGACGAAGTCCTTGGCCTGGAGGATGGCGTGGCCGAGGCCGAGCGCCTGCTTCTGCCGCACGTAGGAGATGCGCGCCAGCTCCGAGACCGAGCGCGCGGCCTCGAACATCTCGTCCTTGCCGCGCTCGCGCAGGAGGTTCTCCAGCTCGAAGGAGATGTCGAAGTGGTCCTCGATGGCCGACTTGCCGCGGCCGGTGACGATGATGATGGACTCGACGCCCGAGGCGACCGCCTCCTCGACGACGTACTGGATGAGCGGCTTGTCCACGAGCGGCAGCATCTCCTTCGGCGAAGCCTTCGTCGCCGGGAGGAAGCGCGTGCCGAGGCCGGCCGCGGGAAAGACAGCTTTGCGAATCTTCTGAGGCATATGTTAGCTTGCAGTTTTTAACCGACCGGGTTGAAAGAAACAAACTGATACCACAGGCCGAAGGGTGACAGCAAATGCTCGATCTGAACTACGTCCGCGCCAACCTCGAGCGCGTCCGCGCGGCGCTCGAAGCGCGCGGGTTCCCCGCCGCGGCGCTCGAAGACTTCGCCGCGCTCGACGCCGAGCGCCGCCGCGCCATCGCCGAGTCCGACGCCCTGAACGCGCGCCGCAACGCTTCGAGCCGCGAGATCGGCGCGCTGATGAAGGAGGGGCGGAAGGACGAGGCCGAGTCGAGACGCGGGGAGGTCGCCGAGCTCAAAGAGCGCATGGCGGAATTGGAGCGCGCGCGCGACGACGCCGAGCGGCGGATGCAGGAGCTGCTCGCCACCGTCCCGAACGTGCCGCACGAGTCGGTGCCGGTCGGAAGCGACGAGTCGGCGAACGAGGAGGTGCGGCAGTGGGGCGAGGCGCCGCGGTTCGACTTCGAGCCGCTCGACCACGTCGATTTGGGCACGCAGCTCGGCATCCTCGACCTCGAACGGGCGGCGAAGATTGCCAGCGCGCGGTTCGCCATACTGCGCGGCGCGGGCGCGAGGCTGGAGCGCGCGCTCATCAACTTCATGCTCGACGTGCACACGCGCGAGCACGGCTACGAGGAGACGCTGCCGCCCTTCATCGTCAACGCGAACGCGCTCTTCGGGACGGGGCAGTTGCCGAAGTTCGAGGCCGACCTCTTCAAGCTGACGGACGAGCGCGGCCTCTACCTCATCCCGACGGCCGAGGTGCCGGTGACGAACATCCGGCGCGAGGAGATACTCGACGCGTCGGAGCTGCCTCTGAAGTCGGTCGCCTACACGCCCTGCTTCCGCTCCGAGGCCGGCTCCTACGGGCGCGACACGCGCGGCGTCATCCGCCAGCACCAGTTCGACAAGGTCGAGCTGGTGAAGCTCGCGCTCCCCGAGAACTCTTACGAGGAGCTGGAGGGCCTGACGCGCGACGCCGAGAGGATTCTGCAAAAGCTCGGCCTGCACTACCGCGTCGTCGCGCTCTCGACCGGCGACATGAGCGGGGCGTCGGCGAAGACCTACGACCTTGAGGTGTGGCTCCCGTCGCAGAACGCCTTCCGCGAAATCTCCTCGTGCTCGAACTTCGAGGCGTACCAGGCGCGACGCGCGCAGATACGCTTCCGGCGCGCGGGCGGCTCGAAGCCCGAGTACGTCCACACGCTCAACGGCTCCGGCCTCGCCGTCGGCCGCACCTGGCTCGCCATCCTTGAGAACTACCAGCAGCCGGACGGCTCCGTCCGCATCCCCGAAGCACTCCGCCCGTACATGGGCGGCGTAGACAGAATCGAAGGCGGCAAGGGCTAAAGCTTTAAGTCTTACCGCCGCGCGGGCGAAGGTTATTTCTCGACGCTCGAAGGCGCCGGATTTTCCCTCTAAGGAAAAAGACTCGCCCTCGAAGCGGGATGATTTAGGCTCGAAGGATAAAGACCTCCGCTGAAGGAATGGGTCGTACCCCTTCGGCGGAGGTCTTTATCCTTTGAACACAAAGTTTTTTGCTTCAAAGGAGCGTTCTCTGACTTCGAAGGAAAAGGCTTTCGCTTCAAACGAAAGTCTTTGGGCTTTGAGGCGAGGCCCTTCGCCATCGAAGGAAAACTGTTTTCCTTCGATGGCGAAGGGCCTCGCCTCAAAGCCCAACCGCCGACCTTCCAATGACGGCGCCTCACGTTCAGGCCGTGTCGAATGTACTTGATTAAAACTTATTCTATCTTCAGCTCGAACGGCATGATGGCGAGGGTCTGGCCCTGGCCGAAGCGCTCGAACATGGCGGCGCGGCGGAGCGCGGGGCGCATCTCGGCGGGCATCGAGTTGATGAAGGCGGCGCGCTGGCGCTCGGCCCTGACGTTGGCGCCGTTTTCGTCGTCGTCGCCGCCCCCGCCGAGGAGCTGCTGGAAGAAGGTGCGCGGCGCGGGGTAGACGACGCGGCGGACGCCCTTGTCGGCCGGAATCTTCGCCAGCTCCTTCGCCACCTCTATCGCGCGGTCGAGGCCGCCGAACTCGTCCACCAGGCCCCGCTCCTTCGCCTGCGCGCCCGTCCAGACCCGCCCGCGCGCCACCCCGTGGACGGCCTCGACGTCCTGAAACTTCCGGCCCTCCGCGACCTTCGGGAGGAACTGGTTCCAGTAGAAGTTGCGCATCGTGGCCTCGAACTTCTCGCGCTCCTCCGCGGTGAACTTCTCCGTCTCGCGGAACATGCCGGCGTTGCGGCCGCGCATGACGTACTCGCTCGTCACGCCGACCCAGTCGTAGAACTCCTTGATGACCGGCTTGTAGGCGTAGACGCCGATGGAGCCGGTGAGCGTCAGCGGCTCGGCGACGATGCGGTTGGCGCCCATCGAGACGTAGTAGCCGCCCGAGGCCGCGAGGTCGCTCATCGAGACGACGACCGGCTTCTTCTTCTTCGCCTCCTCGACCGCCTTCCAGATGAGGTCGGACGGGTAGGTCACGCCGCCGGGGCTGTCCACGCGGAGCACGATGGCCTTGACGTCCTTGTTGTCGCGCGCGTCGTTGAGCGCCTTGACCACGGTGTCGGAGCCGACGGTCTGCTCGCCGCCGAACGAGCCGTCGTTCGAGTGGCCGGGCTCGATGGGGCCGGAGGCGAAGACGACCGCGACGGCCTCGCCCTGGTTCAAGCCCAGCGAGGCGGCCCGCACCCGCCTGTACTCGCCCGTCGAGACCTTGCGCAGCTTCTCGTCGTCCTTGTAGCCGAGCCGCTTCTTCAGCTCGCCCTCGACCTCCTCGCGGTAGAGCGCGCCGTCGATGAGCCCGGCCTCGGCCGCCGCGCGCGCGTTGTGCGGGGCGGAGTCCACGAGCGCGCGCACGTCCTCGACCGACTTGCGCCGCGCCCCGGCGACCTGCGCGACGTAGCGGTTGAAGATTTCGTCGAGGAGCGAGTTCAGGGTCTCGCGCTCGCCCTCCGACATGTCCTTGCGCGTGAAGGACTCGGGCGCGGTCTTGTACTCGGCGATCTGGTACGAGTCCCAGTAGATGCCGAGCTTGTCGAAGCTGCCCTTGAAGTGCATCGCCTCGGCGGCCAGCCCGTTGACGAAGAGGTCGCCGATGGGCGGCACGTAGACGCGCTCGGCCGCGGTGGCGACGTAGTACTCCTTGTCGGAGCCGAACTCCATGTAGGCGTAGATGGGCTTGCCCGACTTGCGGAAGTCGGCGACGGCGTCGCGTATCTCGTCGGCCTTGCCCCAGCCGGCGCCGAGCATGCCGACGTCCAAGAGCACGGCGCCGACCCGCCGGTCGGCCTTCGCCTTGCGCAGTTGCAGCAGGAGGTTCGAGAGCGAGTTGGCGTCGCCGCCGAAGAAGCGGCTGGAGAACTCGTCGGCGTTGGTGTAGTCGGGCAGCGTCCCCTCGACCTTGAGGACGAGCACGCTGTTCTGCGGCACGTCCGGCTCGTCTTCGAGCGACATCAGGACGAGCGCGACGACGAGCGCCCCGACCAGCAGGAACACCATCAGCAGCCCGGCGATGACGAGAGCTATCTTGCGGCCACGGGTCATAACTTATGCCTTTTATTTCGGATGAATTAGACCCCGCCGCTACGGGAGAGGCGGGGTCGGTTCTATTACGCGGCGGGGCGGTAAAAGGTTGCGAAGCCGCCGGGGCTTAATCCCTTCTCTCTCTCACAATCCAGCCGCCGCCGACGACCTCGGCGCCGCGGTAGAAGACGGCGGCCTGGCCGGGCGTGACGGCGCGCTGCGGCTCGTCGAAGCGGACGCGGGCGCGCCCCCGCCCGAGCGGGGTGATGGCGGCGGGCGACTCCCTGTGCCGGTAGCGGACGCGGACGTCGGCGCGGACGGGCTCAGACGGCTCGTCGAAGGCGAGCCAGTTGACGCCCGCGGCCTCGAACTCCGAGGCCAGCAGCTCGTCCTCGTGGCCGACGACGACGCGGCCGGCCTCCGGCTCGACGCGGACGACGTAGAGCGGGAGCGGGCGCGAGACGCCGAGGCCGCGGCGCTGCCCGACCGTGTAGCGGTGGACGCCCTCGTGCGAGCCGAGGACGTGCCCCCCCGCGTCCACTATCTCGCCGCCCGCGGGCCGCTCCGCCTCCCGCCCCTCGGCTTCGAGGTAGCGGTCGATGAAGCCGGCGTAGTCGCCGTCGGGCACGAAGCAAATCTCCTGCGACTCGCGCTTCTCCGCGACGTAGAGGCCGTGGCGCCGCGCGAGTTCGCGCACCTCGCCCTTCGTCATCTCGCCGAGCGGGAAGAGCGAGCGCGAGAGCTGCTCCTGCGTCAGCTCCCAGAGGAAGTAGGACTGATCCTTGCGCGGGTCCAGGCCCCGCAGCAGGCGGTGACGCCCGGCCGCCTCGTCGAAGCGCACGCGCGCGTAGTGCCCCGTCGCCACCTTCTCGCAGCCCACGCTCAGCGCCATCCGGTCGAGCGAGGCGAACTTCAGGCGGCTGTTGCAGGCGACGCACGGAATCGGGGTCTCGCCTTCGAGGTAACTCCGGACGAACGGCTCGACCACCTCGCGCTCGAAGTCGCGCTCGAGGTTGAGGACGTAGAAGGGGAAGCCCAAATCCTCCGCCACCCGCCGCGCGTCGTACACGTCGTCGAGCGAGCAGCAGCGGCTGGGGAGCGGCTCGCCGTCCTCGCCCACACTCAGGCCCCGCCGCTGGTTCCACAACTGCATCGTGAAGCCGACCAGCTCGTGCCCCGCCTCCCGCAACAGCGCCGCCGCCGCCGAGCTGTCCACGCCGCCGCTCATGGCTACTGCAATCTTCATTCTTTAAACCGGTGACGAGTGATAAGAAGGAACAGCGTCAACTCACTCATCACCCATCACTTTCCTTACAATTTGCCGCCCTTTTCAGGGAGGTGCTAAGATGCCTTTCAGTCGGTTTTCACTGCTTTTTCAGCACAGTACAGAATACCCGACATCCCGAAAAACGTCAGCCCGCCATCTGACGCCGGAGAACGGAAGGAGCGCGGACAGGTGACTGAAGAGAGAATCCTTCGCCTCGAAAACGCGATGGCGACGCTGGCGGAAGTATCGGCGCAGCACGACGAGAGGCTCGCGGCGACAGAACGTACCAATCAGAGGCTGGAGCAGACAATTCAGAGGCTGGAGCAGACAAACCAAAGGCTGGAGCAGACACTCCGGGAAGTTAGGCAGACCCTCCAGGGGGTTGAGCGTACAACTCAGACGCTGAGTCAGGTGGTTCAAGGAGTTGAGCAGACGACTCAGACGCTGAGTAAGCTGGCGGCCAGCCAACAAGAGCGGATTGTAGGGGTTGAGCGTATGACCCAAACGCTCGCCGAATTGGCCGGCGATCATCAACAGTTGCTTGCTCACATGCAGCGGCGCGTTATGGGTTTGGAAGAGGCTAACGCCGCGGTGGCCGAACTGCTCGGACGCCATCACGACGGGATGACCGAATTGCGGGCGGCGCAGGCGAACGCCGACGCCAAAATCGCGGCGCTGGCCGACGCTCAGATTCGCGGTGAGGAGTCCATGAATGTGCTAAGGGCCGCGCAGGCCGACTCCGACAAAAAGATTGCGGCCTTAGCCGAAGCGCAGGCGCACAGCGACCGGAGGCTGGACGCGTTAATTGACATCGTGCGGGCCGACCGCGACGGCGAGTCCGACGATAACAAACCTGATTCATAAGAATGCCCGAGAGAGCCATCGAAGAGTACGTCGTCACGGACGAGCCGTTCTACCTCGCGGTGGGGCGCGAGGTGGAGTTGTTCGAGGCCGCGCAGGCCGCGCGCCTGCCCGTCATGCTGAAGGGCCCGACGGGCTGCGGCAAGACGCGCTTCGTCGAGCACATGGCGTGGCGGCTGGGCCGGCCGCTCATCACCGTCGCCTGCCACGAAGACCTCTCGGCCACGGACCTCGTCGGCCGCTACCTCCTCGAAGGCGAGGAGACGGTGTGGCACGACGGCCCGCTGACGGCGGCCGTGCGCGGCGGCGCCATCTGCTACCTCGACGAGGTGGTCGAGGCGCGCAAGGACACGGTCGTCATCATCCACCCGCTGACCGACGACCGCCGCCGCCTCCCCATCGAGAAGCGCGGCACCATCCTCGACGCCCCCCCGGACTTCATGCTCGTCGTCAGCTACAACCCCGGCTACCAGTCCATCCTCAAAGACCTGAAGCAGTCCACGCGCCAGCGCTTCGTCGCGCTGGAGTTCGACTACCCGCCGGCCGAGCTGGAGGCCGAGGTCGTCGCGCGCGAGGGCGGCGTGCCGCTTGAGGCGGCGCGCGACCTCGTCCTCATCGGCCAGAAGGTCAGGAACCTGCGCGGCCACGGCCTCGAAGAGGGCGTCTCCACGCGCCTGCTCATCTACGCCGCGCAGCTCATCGCCCGCGGCATCCCGCCCACGGCCGCCGCCGAGGTCGCCCTCTGCTCACCCATCACCGACGACCGCGACCTCCAGCGCAGCATCCGCGAGATAGTGACGACGGTGATTTAACCCGCGAAGTCCCACATGCCCGAGAAGTACATTTTCGATTCCGAGGAAGAGGAGAACGACGAGGGGCGGCCGCTCGAGCGCGCGCTGCGCGAGCGCCTGCGCTCGGTGCGGGACGCGGGCGAGCGGCGGACGATAGCGGGGCTCCTGCGCGAGGCCGGGGGGCTGCCGGTGGACGTGGCGCGCGCTGCGCTCGAAGTCGGGGCGGGGCTGGCGGCTTTGAGCCTGCGCGCGGGCGTGGACTTTTTGCGGGCGGTGCCGGAGGCGGCGCGCGTGCTCGACGCGGAGGAGCTGCGGGCGTGGGGCGAGATGGGGCGGCGGCTGACGATGGCCGACGCCGAGACGGGCGCGGCCTTCATCACGTCGGGCGCGGGGGGCTTGGCGGAGGTGCCGCGCGGCGCGCGCCTGCTGCTCTTGCAGGTCTGCGCGCGGCAGTTGTCGCTCTCGACCTCGTTCGCGCTCGAAACCTACGGCCGCGGGCCGGAGGTGGCGCGCGCCGTGGGCGACCCGGAGCGGCTGCGGCGCGTCTTCGAGGTCGCGCTCGAAGTGGCGAGGCGGAGCGCGCGCCACAGCTCGGACTTCCTCGCGGCGACGCCGGCCGCGGCCGCCTGCCTCTCCGCCTTCCGCGAGGAGGGGGATGAGAGCGCCGCCGCCGGAAATGAGGACGGGGGCGCGCGCGTGTGGGGCGCGGCGCTCGGGCTGGCCGAGTCGTTCGCGCAGCGCGTGGGGGGCATCGCGGCCGACATGTGGGCCGCGCTGCCTTCGGCCGTCGAGCGCCTGGGCGCGGCAGAGGTGCTGCGCCTCTTCCTTCAGGCCGAAGGCTTCCTCGACCGCGGCGGCGCGGCGGCGCTGCACGTGCTCGCGTCGGGCGGCGAGGTGCTGAGGCTCGTGCCCGAGGCGTTCGAAGCCTGGGGCGCGCTGCTGCGCACCGTGGCCGGTCACAACAACGCGTGCCTGGTCGCGCTCGCGCGCACGGGGCCGGCGGCGCTGCGCTCGCTCGCCGAGCACGTCAACGGCCGCGCGCGGCTGGCCGAGGTCGCGCTGGCCGTCGTCACGGCGACGCACGAGGTCGCGCGCGTGGACGCGGAGGCGGCCATCTCCTGCTTCCGCGCCGCGCCGCGCGCGCTGCGGTCGGCCACGCTCGAACAGTTTCAGGCGTGGGCGCGCGAGGGGCTGCTGCTTGAGAACCTGAGCGCGCGGGCGCGCCGGAGCTACTTCGCGCTGGAGACGCGCGGGAGCAACGAGCAGTTGCAGAGCGGCGGGCGCGACGGGCTCGCGCTCGAAGAGGTGGCGCAGACCCTCCGGCTCTACGTCGAGGCTCTGACGGGCCGCGCCGTCGAGGTCGCGCCGCTGGCGGCCATCCCCGAGGAGCAGCGCATCGGCGACGGCCGCACCATCCACCTGCCCTCGGCCGTCTCGGAGTTCGGCGACGCCGAGCTGGACTTCCGCCTCTACAAAGTACTCGCCGCGCACGCCGCCGGCCAGATAGAGTTCGGCACGCGCGAGCCCGACACGACGCCCCTGCGCGCGGCCTACGCCTCGCTCGCCCTGACCTACGCGCCCGAGAACGCGGACGCGCTCGACGCCTTCTCGCTCGACGGCTACATCAACGACCCCTCGAAGTCCGAGCCCGCGCTCGCGCCCGCGGAGGAGGCGCGCCTCGCCGAAGGCCGGCGGCGGAAGTTTCCCGCGGGCGGCGACTACCGCGCCGCGCTCGCGCTCTTCCCGCAACCGGGCCTCGCCGCGCGCATCTTCGGGACGCTTGAGAACGGGCGCATAGACCGGCGCCTGCGCCACGCCTACCGCGGGCTCGGGCGAGACCTCGACCTCGTCCGCGAGCACCTGCGCCGCAACCGCCCGCGCATCGTCAGCCTCCCCGTCACGCTCGTCCCCTTCGAGCTGCTCTTCCAGATTACGCTCTGCGGCGGCGCGCTCGAAGACGCGCGCGCGGTCTACGGCCAGGCCGCCTCGGAGCTGGAGGCAATCGTCGCCGACTACCTCGCCGGCCCCGACGCGACGGTCGCCGACACGCTGATGGCGACCTCGCGCGTCTACACGCTCTTCCAGTCGGTCGTGCCCGAGATGACCGAGCGGCAGTCGCAGGAGAACGAGGACGCGGGCGAAGACCGGGAGGGCGGCGCGCAGTCGAACCTCGACGCGGAGGGCGAGGAGTCGGACGAGCCGGCGGACGACGAGCGGCGGCGCGAGCAGCGGCGGCGCGACGCGCGCGAGCTGTTCAACGCCTGGGCGGCGAGCGAGGCGGGCGAGAACGGCGAGGAGACGCTGACGGGCGCCGAGCGCTGGATGGCGGGCGAGTCGGCCGAGCAGACGTTGGAGCCGGGCGAGGAGGCTTTCGAGTACGACGAGTGGGACCGGGACCTGTCGGACACGCGCGTCGGCTGGTGCCGCGTCGTCGAGAAGCGGGTCAAGCGCGGCGACCGCTCCTTCGTCGAACTCACGCGCTCGCGCTACCGCGGCGTCATCTCGTCCATCCGCCACCAGTTCCAGCTGATGCGCCCCGAGGGGATGCGGCGCGTGGCGAACGAGCTGGACGGCGACGACTACGACCTGAACGCGCTGATTGATTTCGTCATCGACCGCCGCGCCGACGGCCAGCAGTCCGAGCGCGTCTACACGAAGCGGCTGCGGCGCGAGCGCGACGTGGCCGTCTCGTTCCTGCTCGACCAGTCTTCGTCCACGGCGCGCACCATCGGCCGCCACCCCTTGCAGCCCTACACGCACCCCGGCCGCCGCATCATCGAGGTCGAGAAGGAAGGGCTCGTCCTGATGAGCGAGGCGCTCGAAGCCGTCGGCGACCCGTACAGCATCTACGGCTTCACCAGCGAGGGGCGGCGCAACGTGAAGTTTTACGTCGTCAAAGACTTCGGCGAGCCCTACGCCGGCGAGGTCGAGCAGCGCATCGGCGGCATCAACTACCAGAACAACACGCGCCTCGGCGCCGCCGTCCGCCACGCCGCCGCCAAGCTCCGCCGCCAGCAGGCGCGCACGCGCCTCCTCATCGTCCTCTCCGACGGGCGCCCCTACGACCACGACTACGGCGACGCCCGCTACGCCCGCGAGGACACGCGCGAGGCCCTGCGCCAGGCGCGCCTCGACGGCATCACCCCCTTCTGCGTCACCATCGACCGCGACTCCGAGTCCGAACTCCGCGACCTCTACGGCGAGGTCGGCTACACCATCATCGACGACGTGCTCTCGCTCCCCGAGCGCATGCCCGCCATCTACCGCCGCCTGACGACCTGACGGCGCGCCGCCCTTCCCGCAAAATTAATCTCAAAAAAAGTGCTTGACCCTGACGTTACGTCAGGCCGTAGCATGGCCGGCGTGCGAGGAGGTGGAGGGGCCGTGGGGCAGGAGGGCGAGAGGCTGTACCGTGCGAGCGAGTTCGCGGCGCTGGCCGGGGTGACGGTGAGGACGCTGCACCATTACGACCGGGCGGGGCTTTTGCGGCCGAGCGCGCGGACGGGCGCGGGCTACCGGCTGTACGGCGCGCGCGAGTTCGCGCGGCTGCAACAGATTCTGACGCTGAAGTTCATCGGGCTGCCGCTCGAAGAGATTAAGGGCCTGCTCGCGCGGCGCGCGCTCGACCTGGGCGAGACGCTCCGGCTCCAGCGCGAGGCGCCCGCCGGGAGGCGCCGCCAGATTGACATGGCCCTGCGCGCGGTCGAGGAGGCCGAGCGGGTGGCGGTCGGCGGGGGCGGGCCCGACTGGGAGGCTTTCAGGAAAATCGTGGAGGTGATAACCATGCAGCACGACACGGAGTGGATGAAGAGGTACTACACGGAGGAGCAGCTCGCCGACCTCGCGCGGCGCGGCACGCCCGAGGTGCTGGAGCGCGGGCAGCGCGCCTGGCAGGAGCTTATCGGCGAAGTGCAGGCGGCGGTCGCCGAAGGCGTAGACCCGGCGAGCGAGAGGGCTCAGGCGCTGGCCGCGCGCTGGGAGGGGCTCATCGAAGAGTTCACCGGCGGCGACCCCGGCATCCGCGAGAACCTGCGCCGCCTCTACGCCGACCAGGCCAACTGGCCCTCGACCTTCCGGAAGCCCTACCCGGACGACGCCGGCGCCTTCATCGCCAGCGCGCGGGAGAAGAAAAGTAATCAGTAGACAGTAGACAGTAGAAAGACGGGCGGCGCGTCCGGGTCAATGTCCCGGACGCGTCGCCTTCGGTTTTTCTACCGTCTACTGTCTACCCTCAGAGCGCCGACTTGATGACGTCGGTGAGGGCGTCGGTCTCGCGGCTGACGCAGTCGCGCGTGTCTTCGCCGGGCCGGGGCGCGGGGTGGCGTGCGGGGTGGAAGACGACCTCGACGCGGCCGGTGCGGGGCAGCGTCTGGCCGCGCGGCCAGACGCGCTGGCCGCCGCGGATGGTCACGGGGAGGATGGGCACGCCCGCTTCGAGCGCGAGGCGCACGGCGCCCGCCTTGAAGCGCGACAGCTCGCCGTCGGCGTAGGCCCGCTGGCCTTCGGGGAAGATCATCACCGCGCCGCCCGAGCGCAGCCACTGCAAAGAGCGGCGGTGCGCCGTCGGGTTGCCGCGGTCGAGCGCGATGGGCCAGGCGCCCAGAAGCTCCAGAGCCTTCCCCACCAGCGGCAGCTTGAAAGCCTCGTTCCAGGCGAGGAAGCGGACGGGCCGCCGGACGCGCGCGCCGACCCAGAAGGGGTCCACGTAGGTCTGGTGGTTGGCGGCGATGACGAGCCCGCCCTCCGCGGGCACGTGCTCGTCGCCGCGGAAGCTGATGCGCCACAGCGCGCGCGAGAGGCCGAGGATGGCCGGCTTCAGCACGCCGATGACCCACTCCGGCGCGGGGCGCGGCCCCGCCGGCTCAGCCCGCGGGCGCTCCTCGCCGCCGTTCGTGTCCGCCGCTCGGCTCAAAACTAATCCCCGCCCCCCGCCCCGCCGTCCTCGCCGTCTCCGAGCTCGCCGGCCTCGTTCAAGCCCTTCCACGCGTCACTCATCCGCCCGATGACCTCGCCCGGCCCGTCCTCGCCGGCGCCCGCGCCCCGCGGCGGCCTCAGACCTTCGAGCGAGGCGACCTTCAGCTCCTCCCACCACTCGGGGATGTCTCGCTCCGTGAGCGCGTCGTCGTTCCAGCGCTCGCAGCGCCCGCACTCGAAGCCCGTGTAGGCGCGCGCCTCCGCCTTCGTCAGCGACAGCCGCGTCCGCGCGTTGCACGCGTGGTCGCCGCACCAGCGCTCGACCTCGACCAGCAGCACCGCCCGCGGGGTAATGATTCGCTTGCTCATACCTGCTCCGAAGAAGTGCAGAAGTCAGAGTGCAGAGTGCAGAACGGAGGAAGAGCACGCCGCCTTCCGTTCTGCACTCTGCACTCTGACTTCTGCACTCATTCTATCCCCTCCAGCGGCCACTGGCGGTCGATGAATTCGAGGTGGAGGCGCGGGATGCCGTCGGCGCCGGAGCGCGAGGCGCGGACGGCGGCGACGATTGCGAGTCCGGTCTCCGTGCTCGTCACCCGCACGAAGCGCCCGCGCTCGACCTTGAGGGTCGTCCAGACGGCGGCGCCGCGCCGGCTGATGTTCTCCGTCACCGTCTGCTCGCTGGCCGTCACCCGCCCGTCCGTGTCGAAGACCTCCAGCCGGACGCTCAGCGCCATCTGGAGCCGCGTCTGCTCGGAGCGCGAGCCGGGGGCCGGCCGCTCGACCTCGCGCACCCTCCAGAGGTTGTCCTCGGCCGAAGTCCCCGACACCTCGTAGAGCGTCGCCGGCTCCCTCACGTAGCTCTGCGGCGGGTGCTTCCCCGTGAAGGCCACCCCCACGTCGAAGCGCGTGTCGCCGCCGCCGGCGCCGAACTCCGGCGCCGAGCTGACGTGGCAGACCAGCGCCCAGACGCGGTACTGGTCCTCTATGTGGTCGAAGCAGCGGAGCTGGCGCGGCATCGGCAGCGTCAGGTGCAGGAGCCGCCCGCGCTCGGTCGGGCGCGCCCGCGGAAAGCGCGCGCCGAACGGCGTCACGTCCACCAGGCGCGACATCTCCGTCCACTCGTGCTCGGACGTCTCGCGGCAGTGGACGCGGACGGGGAGCGCCAGCTTGATGCGCTCGCGCACGCGCTTCGGTTTGTAGTCGCGTTCGCTCAATTGTGCGGCCGGGTTTCCGGGCGGCGGCGGCGCCCGAAACGGGGCGCCCGGCGTGGCCCCGCGGGGCGGCGTCCGGGCGGGTAAAATCGTTGATTTTACAGGGTTTCAGCCCGCCGCCGCGGTTGCCAAAACGCCCCTTTCGGGCTACAATATGGCGTACTTTCTGAACGCTTTTTCCGCACCGGAAAGTACCGCCCTGACAGCCCGAGCTTTCGCCCCCGTGGGCGGTTTTTTTCGTAGGCGGCCCGTACTCGTTCGGCTGTCTCTTGAAAGGCGGAGAGGCGCTCGGGGCGGCCCGCGCGCGGCGTCTCCCCTCCCGCCGCCGAGGGCGCGGCAAATTGTACCGGAAAGGTTTATTAGATGGAAACTATTGATCGCAACTACGTCAACATCGAAGACGAGATGCGGCGCTCGTATCTCGACTACGCCATGTCGGTCATCATCGGGCGCGCGCTGCCGGACGTGCGCGACGGGTTCAAGCCCGTCCACCGGCGCGTGCTCTGGGCGATGCACGAACTC
>DASVTS010000120.1:0-48024 GCA_036387455.1 Pyrinomonadaceae bacterium
GCTCTCGGAGCGCGCGCGCATCCGCAACCGCGAGATCGGCTTCATCTTCCAGGCGTTCAACCTCATCGGCGACCTCAACGTCTACGAGAACGTCGAGCTGCCGCTGACCTACCGCGACATGAGCGCCAAGGAGCGGCGCGACCGCGTCGAGGAGGCGCTCCTCAAGGTCGGCATGTCGCACCGCATGAAGCACTACCCCTCGCAGCTCTCGGGCGGCCAGCAGCAGCGCGTGGCCGTCGCCCGCGCCGTCGCCGGCAACCCCTCCATCCTCCTCGCCGACGAGCCCACCGGCAACCTCGACTCCACCAACGGCGAGGCCGTGATGAACCTCCTGCGCGAGCTGCACGCGGGCGGCGCCACCATCTGCATGGTCACGCACGACCCGCGCTACGCGCGCTACGCCGACCGCACCTTCCACCTCTTCGACGGCCAGGTCGTCGAGGAGACCCACGAGGCGAAGGCCGAAGAGGTCCTGGAAGAGAGCGGCTTCAAGCTCTAGTCAGCCGTCAGCCGTCAGCCGTCAGCCCCGCGGTCCGCCGCGGGGCCGGGCCGCGGCGTTGCCGCAATCCCGGAGGAGAGGTTAAAGAGATGAGAAAGACACTCAGGGCCGCCGCGCTCCTCGCGCTGCTCGCCGCCGCGCTGACGGCCTCGGCCGCCGAGACGACGAGCCGCACCGTCGAGTCGCAGACCTTCGACCACAAGACCACCTCGAAGAAGAGGTACGACCTGCGCGTCCACGGCCCGCGCGTGCGCCTGCGCGTCAGGGCTTCGGTGAAGGAGGGCGAGCTGCGGCTCGTCGTCCGCGACGCGCAGGGCCGCGTCTGGCAGGACGCGCAGCTCGGGCCGGTGCGGTCGCGCCCCAACAACTACGACGTGGACAGCGGCGAGATGCGCTCGGACCCGGGCCGCGTCTGGACGGTCGAGGTCGAGCTGAAGGACGCGGTCGGCAGCTTCGAGTTCACCTGGACGACCGAGTGAGCGGTGCGCGCGCCACGCGCGCAGACCCGCCGGTCGCATCCCGCAATCCGCAACCGAAAGGGTGAGCAGATGACATTCTGGAAGGACGTCAGGTACGCGGCGCGCGTGCTGGTCAAGAGCCCGGGGTTCACGATAGTCGCGGTGCTGGCGGTGGCGCTCGGCGTGGGCGCGAACACGGCCATCTTCTCGGTCGTCAACGCCGTGCTCCTCAAGCCGCTCAACTACGAGGAGCCGGGCCGGCTCGCCCTCATCAACCACAACTACCCGAAGATCGACCTCAAGGCGTCGGTCTCCGCGCCCGGCTACGCCTACTACCGCGACAACGCGAAGTCCTTCTCCGAGCTCGCGGCCTTCTCAAGCTGGAACGTCAACCTCACGGGCGAGGGCGAGCCCGAGCGCCTGCAGGGGATGTCGGCGACGCCCAACGTCTTCAAGACGCTCGGCGCCGAGCCGGCCGCGGGCCGCGGCTTCACGGCCGAGGAGGGCACGCCCGGCAACAACAAGGTCGTCGTCCTCTCCGACGGCTTCTGGCGCCGCCGCTTCGGCGGCGTCCCCGTCGTCGGCAAGGTCGTCACGCTCAACGCCGAGCCCTACACCGTCGTCGGCGTGATGCCGCCGGGCTTCGGGTTCGGGCGCGAGTTCGGCGGCCAGCCGCCCGACCTCTGGTCGCCCATCGCCTTCACGCCGCAGCAGCTCGACGCGAGCACGGGGTTGACGAGCGAGTACCTCGGCGTGCTGGGCCGGCTCCGGCCCGGCGTCTCGGGCGCGCAGGCTCAGGCCGAGCTGGACGCGATGGCCGCCGACCTGCGGCGGCAGTACATGCCGGGCGCCGACGCGAGCAACTGGGGGCTGCTGCTCACGCCCTACGAGGAGTTCGTCGTCGGGAAGATGCGCAAGCCGCTGCTGATTCTGCTCGGCGCCGTCCTCTTCGTGCTGCTCATCGCCTGCGCCAACGTCGCCAACCTGATGCTGGCGCGCGCGGCCGTCCGGCAGAAGGAGATAGCCGTGCGCACGGCGCTCGGCGCGAGCCGCTGGCGCGTGGTGCGGCAGCTTTTGACGGAGAGCGTGCTGCTTTCGCTCGCGGGCGGCGCGGTCGGGCTGCTGCTGGCGATGTGGGGCGTGGACCTCCTGCTCCGCCTCGACGACAACAAGATTCCGCGCGCGACCGAGATCGGGCTCGACCGCAACGTGCTGCTCTTCACGCTCGGCGTCTCGGTGCTGACGGGGCTCGTCTTCGGGCTCGCGCCGGCCTTCCAGACCTCGAACGTCAACCTCCACGACACGCTCAAGGAGGGCGGGCGCAGCGGCCGGGGCGGCGTCCGGCGCGGCGTGCGCAACGCGCTCGTCATCGTCGAGATGGCGCTCGCCGTCGTGCTGCTCGTCGGCGCGGGGCTCCTCGTCCGCAGCTTCGTGCGCTTGCAGCAGGTGAGCCCCGGCTTCGAGCCGCGCGGCGTCCTCGCCATGCAGGTCTCGCTGCCGGCGAGCAAGTACAAGGACGGGCCGCTGCGCGCCGCCTTCGACCGGCAGGTGCTCGAAGGCGTGCGCGCGCTGCCCGGCGTGCGCAGCGCGGCGACCATCACGACGCTGCCGATGAGCGGCTGGAACCAGAGCGGCAGCTTCCAGATCGAGGGGCGGCCGGTCGGCCCCGGCGTGAGCTCGCCGCACGGCGACCGCTGGATGGCGTCGGACGACTACTTCCAGACGATGCGCATCCCGCTCGTCCGGGGCCGCTACTTCGACGCGCGCGACACGGCCGACTCGCCGCCCGTCGTCATCGTCAGCGAGGGGCTGGCGCGCAAGTACTGGCCGGGCGAGGACCCCGTCGGCAAGCGCGTCACGTTCGACCGCGTCCCCAACACGCAGGACCCGCGGTGGCGCGAGGTCGTCGGCCTCGTCGGCCACGTCCGCAACGAGGGGCTCGAAGGCGAGTCGCGCGGGCAGTACTACGTGCCCTACGCGCAGCGCCCGAACAACACCGACCTCTTCCTCGTGGCGCGCACCGACGGCGACCCGGCCTCTCTCGCGCCGTCGGTGCGCGGCGCCGTCGCCCAGGTCGACCGCGACCTGCCCGTCTACCGCGTGACGACGATGGAGAAGCTGGTCAGCGAGTCGCTCGCGCAGCGGCGCTTCTCGATGTTCCTCTTCGGCGTCTTCGCGGCGCTGGCCCTCGCGCTGGCGGTCGTCGGGCTCTACGGCGTGATGAGTTACGCCGTCGCGCAGCGGACGCACGAGATTGGGCTGCGGATGGCTTTGGGCGCGCAGGCGCGCGACGTGCTGCGGATGGTCGTCGGGCAGGGGATGTGGCTCGTCGCGGCCGGGCTCGGCCTCGGGCTGCTGGGCGCCTTCGCGCTGACGCGCCTGATGTCGAGCCTGCTCTTCGAGGTCTCGGCCTCCGACCCGCTGACCTACGCCGGCATCGCGCTGCTGCTCGGCGCGGTGGCGCTGCTCGCCTCCTACCTCCCGGCGCGCCGCGCGACGAAGGTGGACCCGATGGAGGCGCTCAGATACGAGTAAGTAAGTGAATGCCGCCGACGCGGCGCGGGGGGAAGCTATGGAGACGCTGCTTCAGGATATTCGGTTCGGGATGCGGACGCTCTTGAAGCGGCCGGGGTTCACGCTGGTGGCGGTCGTGACGCTGGCCCTGGGCGTCGGCGCCAACAGCGCCATCTTCTCGGTCGTCAACGCGGTCGTGCTCCGCCCGCTGCCTTACGCGGCGCCCGAAAGGCTCGTCGCGCTCTGGGGCAACCTCAACCAGAAGGGCTTCGAGGAGCTGGAGCTGTCGGCGCCCGAGTACACGGACTTCCGGCGGCGCGGCGCGCACGTCTTCGAGGACGCGGCCGCCTACTCCGCGGGCGGCTTCAACCTGACGGGCGCGGGCGAGCCCGAGCGCGTGCAGGGCGTCCACGCCACGGCGAGCCTCTTCCCCACGCTCGGCGTCGCGCCGCTCATGGGGCGCGCCTTCTCGGAGGAGGAGGACCGCCCCGGCGCCGACGACGTGGTCGTCATCGGCCACGCGCTCTGGCGCCGCCGCTTCAACTCCGACCCCTCGGCCGTCGGCAAGTCGGTCACGCTCGACGGCCGCCCCACGACAATCGTCGGCGTGATGCCCGCCGACTTCCACTTCCCCGACAAGGACACCGACGTCTGGAAGCCCGCCGCCTTCGACGCCGACCTGCTCTCGCCGAACAACCGCGGCTCGCACTTCCTGAGCGCCGTCGCGCGGCTCAAGGAGGGCTTCCCCCTCGGGCGCGCGGGCGAGGAGGTCGCGGCGCTGGCGCGCGCGCAAGGCGAGGAGAACAGGAACACCTACCCGCGCGGCTTCTCCGCGTCCGTCCGCCCGCTGGCCGAGGAGGTCGTCGGCCCGAGCGTGCGCACGTCGCTCTTCGTGATGCTCGGGGCGGTCGGCCTCGTGCTGCTCATCGCGTGCGCCAACGTCGCCAACCTTTTGCTCGCGCGCGCGGCCTCGCGGCGCAAGGAGGTGGCGGTGCGCACGGCGCTGGGCGCGGGGCGCGCGCGCATCATGCGGCAGCTCTTGACGGAGAGCGTGCTGCTCTCGCTCGCGGGCGGCGCGGTCGGGCTTTTGCTCGCGGTGTGGGGCGTGGACCTGCTCGTCGCGCTGGCGCCCGAGGGCACGCCGCGCGTGGCCGAGGTGGGGCTCGACGCGCGCGTCGTCGCCTTCACCTTCGGCGTCTCGCTGCTGACGGGCGTCGTCTTCGGGCTCGCGCCCGCGCTCCACGCCTCGAAGGTTGACCTCAACGAGTCGCTGAAGGAGGGCGGGCGCGGCGCGGGCGAGGGCGCGGGGCGCGGGAGCCTGCGCGGGCTGCTCGTCGTCGCGGAGTTCGCGCTCGCGCTCGTCCTGCTGGCCGGCGCGGGGCTCCTCGTCAAGAGCTTCACGCGCGTGCTCGAAGAGCGGCCGGGGTTCGACGCGCGGGGCGTGCTCACCATGCGGCTCGTGCTGCCCGAGTCGAAGTACAAGGCTTACGACGCGCACCGCGCCTTCTACGCGAACCTCTTCGCGCGGCTGCGCGGGCTCCCGGGCGTCGAGGCCGTGGGCGCGAACAACCTCCTGCCGTTGAACGGGTCGGGCGGGAGCCGCGGCTTCCTCATCGAGGGGCGCCCCGTCCCGCCGGGCCAGCCCCACCCCGAGGAGCAGCTCCGCTTCGTCACGCCCGGCTACTTCGAGGCGATGCGCGTGCCCGTCCTGCGCGGGCGCGACTTCAACGACCGCGACGTCGCGGGCCAGACGCGCGTGGCCGTCGTCAGCCGCTCGATGGCCGAGCGCCACTGGCCGGGCGAGGAGGTCGTCGGCAAGCGCTTCGCCTACTCGGGCATCGGGCGCGGGCACGACCAGAGCCCGGACTGGATAGAGATAGTCGGCGTCGTCGGCGACATCAAGCACCGCGGGCTCGACCTCGAATCGAAGCCGGAAATCTACGTCCCCGTCTACCAGCCGCTCTTCACCAACCGGCCGACGCCGCCGCTCTCGCTCTACGTCGCCGTGCGGACGAAGGGCGACCCGGCCGCGCTCGCGCCCGCCGTGCGGCGCGAGGTGGCGGCCGTGGACCCGGAGCAGCCCCTTGCGAACGTGCGGACGATGGAGGAGCGGCTGGCGGAGTCGGTCGCGCAGCGCCGCTTCAACATGACGCTGCTCGGCGTCTTCGGCTGCGTGGCGCTGCTGCTGGCGGGCGTGGGCGTCTACGGCGTGATGGCCTACGCGGTGGCGAGCCGCACGCACGAGATAGGCATCCGCGTCGCGCTCGGCGCGCAGCGCGGCGACGTGGTGCGGCTGGTGCTGCGTCAGGGGATGTGGCTCGCGCTGGCGGGCGTCGCGGTCGGCGTCGTCGGCGCCTACGCGGCGACGCGGCTGATGACGGGCCTGCTCTACGGCGTCTCGCCGACGGACCCGCTGACCTTCGTCGGCGTCTCGGCGCTGCTCGCGGCGGCGGGGCTCCTCGCCTGCCTCGTCCCGGCGCGGCGCGCGACGAAGGTGGACCCGATGGTGGCGCTACGCTACGAGTAGCGCGTAAACCGTGAACCGTAAACCGTGACAAGAAAGAACGGATTTTTATCCCGTCACGGTTTACGGTTCACGGTTCACGAGAACGGAGTGAGCACAGATGACCCTCTGGCAAGACGTGCGTTACGGGCTGAGGATGCTGGCGAGGTCGCCGGGGTTTACGGCGGTGGCGGTCGTCAGCCTGGCGCTGGGCGTGGGCGTCAACACGGCCGTCTTCAGCCTCTTCAACGCGGTGCTCATCCGCCCCGTGGCGGTCGTCGCCGGGCAGTCGCGGCTGGTGTGGCTGCGCGCGCCCTCGTCCTACCCGGACTACCAGGACTACCGCGAGCAGGCGCGCAGCTTCGACGGCATGGCGGCCGCCACGGGCACGCGCGAGTTCAGCCTCACGCGCGAGGGCGGCGAGCCGGAGCTGGTGAGGGGAGAGCTCGTCACCGCCAACTACTTCGGCGTCCTCGGCGTCGGCGCGAGCGCCGGGCGCGCGTTTACAGAGGAGGAGGGGCGCGCGCCCTCCGCGGTCGTCGTCCTCGGCCACGAACTCTGGCGGACGCGCTTCGGGGCGGACCCGTCAATCGTCGGCCGGCAGATAATTTTGAACGGGCTCGGCTTCACGGTCGTGGGCGTCGCGCCCGAGCGCTTCGTCGGGACGGAGGTCGGGCTCAGCCGCGCGCTGTGGGTGCCGCTCTCGGCGGAGCCGCTCCTGAACCCGCCGCAGGCGCGGCGCGAGGCGGACGCCTCGGAGAAGGACGTGCTGCGCCGCCGCAACAGCCACTGGCTGGCCGTGTTCGCGCGGCTGAAGGAGGGCGTCACGCGCGAGCAGGCGGCCGCGGAGCTGGCCGGCATCGCGCGCCGCGTGGCGGAGGCGAACGGGGGGCGCGCGGGCGCCGAGACCCTGCGCCGCGTCCAGCTCCTACAGATGAGCGGCGGCATGGACCCGTCCGACCGCGAGGAGGCGCTGCCGATTGCGGGCATCGTGATGGGCGTGGTCGGGCTCGTGCTGCTGATTGCGTGCGCGAACATCGGGGGGCTGCTGCTGGCGCGGGCGGCGGGGCGGCGGCGCGAGACGGCCGTGCGGCAGGCGCTCGGCGCGTCGCGCGCGCGGCTCGTCCGGCAGTGGATGACGGAGAGCGTGCTGCTCGGGCTCGTCGGCGGCGCGGCGGGGCTTCTGCTGGCGATGTGGGCCAACGACCTCATCACCTCTTACGCGGGGGGGACGCCGCTCGCCTCGCTCGACCTCGGGCTCGACTACCGCGTGCTGGCCTTCGCGCTCCTCGTCTCGGTCGGCGCCGGGGTAGTCTTCGGCCTCGCGCCCGCGCTCCAGGCTTCGCGGCTCGACATCGTGACGGCGCTGAAGACCGAGGACGCGCTGGCGCGCGCGGGCTCGCGCCGCTCGCGGCTGCGCGGGGCCTTCGTCGCGGCGCAGGTGACGCTCTCGGTCGTGCTCCTCGTCTGCGCCGGCCTCTTCATCCGCAGCCTCCAGCGCGCGCACTCCGTAGACCCCGGCTTCCGCGTCGAGCGCGCGCTGACGGTCCCCGTCGACCTCGGCCTGCTGCGCTACGACGCGGAGGCGGGGGGCAACTTCTACCGCGAGCTGCTGGCGCGCGTCGAGGCGCAGCCGGGCGTCGAGCGCGCGAGCCTCGTCCGCTTCGCGCAGCTCGGCAACTCGTTCGCGCAGGGGCAGGTCTTCGCCGAGGGGCGCGACGCCGGCGCGGGGGGCGAGGGGACGAGCACGGGCTTCAACGTCGTCGGCCCGCGCTACTTCCAGACGATGGGGACGGCGCTCGTGCGCGGGCGCGACTTCACGGACGCCGACCGCGCGGGGGCGCCCGGCGTGGCCGTCGTGAACGAGACGCTGGCGGCGGCGCTCTGGCCGGGCGAGGACGCGCTGGGCAAGCGCCTGAGCTTCGAGGGGCCGGAGGGGCCTTTCGCCGAGGTGGTGGGCGTGGCGCGCGACGGCAAGTACCGCTCCCTGGGCGACCGCGCGCGGCCCTACTTTTACCGCCCGCTGATGCAGAGCTACGAGCCGCGGATGACGCTCGTCGTGCGCACGGCGGGCGAGCCGGCGGCGCTGGCGGGCGCGGTGCGCGGCCAGTTGCGCGCGCTCGAACCGAACCTGCCGGTGGCCGAGGTGCGGACGCTCGAAGAGCAGTTCGACCTCTCGCTCCTGCCGGCGCGCGTGGCGGCGTGGACGCTGGGCGGCTTCGGGCTGCTGGCGCTGGCGCTGGCCGCGATAGGGATTTACGGCGTGGTCAGTTACTCGGTGGCGCAGCGCACGCGCGAGATAGGCGTGCGGGTGGCGCTCGGCGCGGGGCGCTCGGACGTGCTGCGGCTGGTGATGGGCGAGGGGCTGTCGGTCGTGGGGCTGGGGCTGCTGGCGGGGCTCGCGCTCGCCTTCGCCGCGACGCGCCTGATAGGCGGCTTCCTCTACGGCGTCGGCGCGAACGACCCGGTCACCTTTGCCGGCGTGCCGCTGCTGCTCGGCGCCATCGCCGCCGCCGCCGGCTACCTCCCCGCGCGGCGCGCGACGAAGGTGGACCCGATGGTGGCGCTCAGGTACGAGTGATGATTGATAAGCGAAGGCCGGCCTTGCCTCTCCTGCTCGCCGCGTCGCTCGGCGTCGTGGCGGCGGTGTGGCTGTGCGTGTCGGCCTTCGTGAGCGCGCGGGGCGTCGAGACTGCGGCGGGGCGGCGGGGCGTGCTGGCGTTCGTGGACGTCAACGTCGTGCCGATGGACGGCGAGCGCATTCTGACGGGGCAGACCGTCGTCGTGCGGGACGGGCGCGTCGCCGAGCTGGGGCCGTCGAAGAAGGTCAGGGCCCCGAGGGGCGCGGTCGTCGTGGACGGGCGGGGCAAGTACCTCCTGCCCGGCCTGACCGACATGCACGTCCACCTCCGCAACTACGACGAGGCGGACACCGCCGCGCTCCTGAAGCTCTACGTCGCGCGCGGCGTCACCACCGTCCTGAACCTCTCGGGCACGCCGCGCCACCTGGAGCTGCGCGCGCGCGTCGCGCGGGGCGAGCTGTTGGGCCCCACCATCTACACGAGCGGCCCCTTCATCTCGAACGCCACGGGCTCGTCGCCGACGCCCGAGGAGGTCGAGGCGGCCGTCGCCGAGCAGAAGCGCGCCGGCTACGACCTCGTCAAGATTCACGGCGACTTCACGCGCGAGGCTTACGCGCGCCTCTTCGTCGCGGCGCGCCGCGCGGGCCTGCGCGTCGTCGGGCACGCGCCGCGCAACCTCGGCCCCGAGGTGATGTCCGAGGAGCGGCAGGACGTGGTGGCGCACGCCGAGGAGTACCTCTACGACAAGAACAACAGCACGCGCGACTACGCCGGGGTCGAGGGGCGCATCCCGGAACTCGCGCGCGCGACGGCCGCCGCGGGCACGTGGCTCATCCCGAACCTGACGGCCTACAAAAACATCGGGCTCCAGGCCACGAACCTCGATGCCGTGCTGCGGCGCCCGGAGATGAAGTTCATCCCGCCGGCCATCGCGGCCGGCTGGGGGCCGGCGACGAACCCTTACATGCGTTTCAAGAACCTCCCGCCCGAGGGGTTCTGGGCGCGCTACCGCGTGCTGGAGAAGTTGACGAAGGGCTTCCACGTCGCGGGCGTGCGGCTGCTGGCCGGGACGGACGCGATGAACCCTTCGGTCGTGCCGGGCTTCTCGCTCCACGACGAGCTGCGCGACCTGGTGGCGGCGGGGCTGACGCCCTACGAGGCTTTGAAGACCGCGACGGCCAACCCGGGCGAGTTCCTCGGGGCGGGAGAGTTCGGCACGGTGGCCGCGGGCAGGCGCGCCGAACTGCTGCTGGTCGAGGGCGACCCGCTGGCCGACGTGGGCAACGCGTCGCGCGTGGCCGGGGTCGTCCTGCGCGGGCGCTGGCTCCCGGCCGCGGAACTCCGCGCGACGCTCGACGGCCTGGTCGAGTCTTACGCGGCGAGACGGTGACGGGCGGGCGGCCCGGAGTCCGGGCCGGGGCGGCATGACTTTCATGCCCTACCGCTTCGGCTTTGACTCCGGACTCCGGATTAGGGGGAGCGATGAAAACACTGCTTCAGGACATACGCTTCGGGCTGCGGACGCTGCTGAAGAGTCCGGGGTTCACGCTCGTCGCGGTGGTCGCGCTGGCGCTGGGGGTGGGCGCGAACACGGCCATCTTCTCGGCCGTCAACACGGTGCTGCTGCGCGCGCTCCCTTACGAGAACTCGGCGCGGCTGGTGGCGCTCTACACGGGCGCCGACCCGGCCGCGCCCGAGCCGCGCGGGCCGCTCTCCTACCCCGACCTGCTCGACTACCGCGAGCAGGCGAAGTCGCTCGAATACGTCGCCGGCTACCAGGGCGTCGGCACGGTGATGAGCACGGGGCCGGGCGACGAGCCCGAGCGCGTGCGCGGCTTCGAGGTGATGGCCGACCTCTTCCCGGCGCTCGGCGCGCGGGCCGCGCGCGGGCGCGTCTTCACGCGCGAGGAGGACAGGAAGGACGGCCCCGCCGTCGTCGTCATCAGCGACGGGCTGTGGCGGCGCCGCTTCGGCGCCATGCCCGACGCCGTCGGCCGCGAGGTGCGGCTGGGGCTCTCGGGCCGCGCGGCGACCGTCGTCGGCGTGATGCCGCCCGGCTTCAAGTTCCCGCCGGGCGAGTCCGACGCCGTGGACTACTACATCCCCTTCGTCACGGAGAACATGAGGCGCGGCGAGGCGGCCCTGAACGGCCGCGACTCGGTCTGGATAGACACGGTGGCGAAGGTGAGGGAAGGCTTCACCGTGGAGCAGGCGGCGGCCGAGGTGGCGACGGTCGCCGCGCGGCTCGAAGCGCAGTACCCCGACTCGAACACGAAGCGGCGCGGGCGGGCCGTCTCGCTGCACGAGGACCTGGTCGGGCCGGTGCGCCCGGCGCTGCTCGTCCTGCTCGGCGCCGTGGGGCTGGTGCTGCTGATAGCGTGCGCCAACGTCGCCAACCTTCTGCTGGCGCGCGCGGCCTCGCGCTCGCGCGAGATAGCCGTGCGCACGGCGCTCGGCGCGAGCCGCTGGCGCGTGGTGCGGCAGCTTCTGACGGAGAGCATGCTCCTCTCCGCCGCGGGCGGCGCGGCGGGCCTGCTGCTCGCGGTGTGGGGCGTGGAGGCCATCGTCAGGCTCAGCCCGGCGACGCTCCCGATGCTCGCGGAGACCTCGATTGACACGCGCGTCTTCCTCTTCGCGCTCGGCGTCACGGCGCTGACGGGCGTCGTCTTCGGGCTCGCCCCGGCCTTGCAGGCGTCGAAGGCCGACCTCTCCGTCTCGCTCAAGGAGGGCGGGCGCGGCGGCTCGGCGGGCGCGGCCCGCGCGCGCCTGCGCGCGGCGCTCGTCGTCTCGGAGGTCGCGCTCTCGCTCCTGCTCCTCGTCGGCGCGGGGCTCCTCGTCAAGAGCTTCCGCCGTCTCGTCACGACCGACCCGGGCTACTCGCCCGCGCGCGTGCTCGCCGTCACCGTCGCGCTCAACACGCAGAGGTTCGCCGACGGGGACGCCCGCGCCGCCTACTTCCGCGAGGCGGTCGCGCGCATCTCCCAACTCCCGGGCGTCGAGTCGGCGGGCCTGACGCGCCTGCTCCCGCTCGGGCGCAGCGACATCTGGATAGACTTCGAGATCGCGGGCCGCCCGCCGTTCGCGCCGGGCGCGAGCCACAGCGGGCGCAGCTACATCGCCAGCCCCGGCTACTTCCGCACGCTCGGGATTCCCCTGAAGAGCGGGCGCGGCTTCGCCGAGACGGACGCGAAGAACTCGCCGCCCGTCATCCTCATCAACGAGGCCCTCGCCCGGAAGCACTTCCCCGGCCAGGAGCCGCTCGGCCGGCGCCTCGCCCTCTCGCCCGACGACGGCAAGACGGTCGAGCGCGAGATTGTCGGCGTCGTCGGCAACGTGCGCTTCGAGGCGTTCAACGCCGACGAGGTGCCCGAGTTCTACGTCCCGTTCGAGCAGGCGCCGTCGGCCGTCTCGGAGGTCGTCGTGCGCGCGAAGGGGGAGGACGCGGCGGCGCTCTCCGCGTCGGTGCGCGGGGCGCTCAAAGGCGTCGACCCGAACCTGCTCATCTGGGAGACGCGGACGATGGACGAGCTGGTCGGGCGCTGGACGGCGCCGCAGCGCTTCAACGTGGCGCTGCTCGGGCTGTTCGCGGCGCTGGCGCTGCTGCTGGCGGCCGTCGGCATCTACGGCGTGATGAGCTACACGGTGACGCAGCGGACGCACGAGATAGGCATCCGCATGGCGCTCGGCGCGCGCGGGCGCGACGTGCTGACGATGGTGGTGCGGCAGGGGATGCTGCTCACGCTGGCGGGGCTCGGGCTCGGGCTCGTCGGGTCGCTGGCGCTCACGCGCCTGATGTCGGGGCTGCTCTACGGCGTCTCTCCGACCGACCCGCTCGTCTTCGCCGCCGTCTCGCTCCTGCTCGCGGCCGTCGCGCTCGTCTCCTGCCTCGTCCCCGCGCGCCGCGCGACGAAGGTGGACCCGATGGTGGCTTTGCGCTACGAGTAGCGCGTAAACCGTGAACCGTAAACCGTGACGGGATAAAAATCCGTTCTTTCTTGTCACGGTTTACGGTTCACGGTTCACGGCTCTTCACCATTCACGCGAACGGAGTGAGCAAGATGACGACACTGCTGAAGGACGTGAGGTTCGGGGCGCGGTCGCTGTGGAGGCGGCCGGGGTTCACGCTGGTGGCGGTCGTGACGCTCGCGCTGGGCGTGGGGGCGAACACGGCCATCTTCTCGGTCGTCAACGCCGTGCTTTTGAAGCCGCTGCCGCTGAAGGAGGCCGAGCGGCTGGTGCTCGTCTACGAGACGACGGCGCAGACGCCGCGCGACTACGTCTCGGTGCCGAACCTCGAAGACTACCGGGCGGGGGCGCGCTCGTTCGAGGGCTTCGCCACCTTCGTCCCGCAGAGCGTCAACCTGACGGGCGGCGGGTCGGAGCCCGAGCGCGTCGTCGGCGCCTTCGTCACTTCGAGCTTCTTCCCCGTCGTCGGCGTCGAGCCCCGGCTCGGCCGCGCGCTCCTGCCCGAGGACGACGCGCAGGGCGGCGGCCGCGTCGCCGTCCTCGGCCACGCCCTGTGGCGGAACCGCTTCGGCGCGGACGCCTCGGTCGTCGGCAAGACGCTCGTCTTCAACGGCGAGCCGTACGAGGTCGTCGGCGTGATGCCCGAGGGCTTCCGCTACCCGCTCATCGCGCCCGACGTGCTGCTGCCCGCGCAGAAGTGGCCCAACTACAAGGTGGCGCGCTCGGCGCACACCTGCTGGGTCGTCGGGCGGCTCCGCGACGGGGTGACGCGCGAGACGGCCGAGGGCGAGCTGCGCGCCGTGGCGCGGCGGCTGGAGGAGGCGTACCCCGAGGACAACCGCGGGCGCGGCGTCGAGGTCGTGGGCCTGCACGACGACGTGGTCGAAGACATCCGCCCGGCGCTCTTAATCCTCGCGGGCGCGGTCGGCTTCATCCTGCTCATCGCGTGCGCCAACATCGCCAACCTCCTGCTGGCGCGCGGCGCCTCGCGCCAGCGGGAGATGGCTTTGCGCTCGGCGCTCGGCGCGTCGCGCGCGCGCCTGCTCCGGCAGTTGTTGACGGAGACGCTGCTGCTCGCGCTCGCGGGCGGGGCGGTCGGGATTCTGCTCGCGCAGTGGGGCGTGGACGCGCTGCTCGCGCTCAACCCGGCCGACCTGCCGGCGCCCGAGGGCGTCGGGCTCGACGCGCGCGTGCTGGCCTTCTCGCTCGGGCTCTCGGCGCTGGCCGGGTTCATCTTCGGCGTCGTCCCGGCGCTCCAGTTGTCGAAGGCCGACCTCTCGGCCTCGCTCAAGGAGGGCGGGCGCGGCGCGGGCGAGGGGGCACGGCGGTCGCGGCTGCGCGGCGCGTTCGTCGTCTCGCAGGTGGCGCTCTCGCTCGTGCTGCTCGTCGGCGCGGGGCTCCTCATCAACAGCTTCTACCGGCTGCTGAGCGTGAGCCCCGGCTTCGACCCGCGCAACCTCCTGACGATGGAGTACCGGCTGCCGAAGAACCGCTACCCCGAAGGCGCGCAGCAGTGGAAGTTCCACCGCGACGTGGTCGAGCGCGTGTCGCGCGTCCCCGGCGTCGAGTCGGCGGCCGTCGTGCGGGGGCTGCCGTTCAGCGGCAACGGCGCGAGCGTGACCTACGCCGTGCCCGACCGCCCGGCGCCGCCGCGCGGGCAGGAGCCGAAGACCTTAGAGAACGCCATCGACCCGAACTACCTGCGCACCGTCGGGCTCCCGCTCCTGCGCGGGCGCAACTTCACGGAGCAGGACGCGCCCGGCTCGCCGCCCGTCGTCCTCGTCAACCGCCTGATGGCCGAACAGCTCTGGCCGGGCGAAGACCCGCTCGGCAAGCAGCTTCAGTTCCCCGAGGCGAAGGTGACGGCGTCGGTCGTCGGCGTCGTCGGCGACGCGAAGCAGTTCGACATCGGCGAGCCGCAGCGGCCGCAGGTCTACACGCCTTACGCGCAGAACCCGCACATCTTCGGCACGCTCGTCGTCCGCTCGCGCGTCGAGCCGCTCGGCCTCGCCAAGTCGGTGAAGGAGGCCGTGTGGTCGGTGGACCCGGAGCAGCCGGTGTGGAAGGTGCGGACGGTCGAGTACCTGCTCGCGCTCAACGTCGCCGACCGCCGCTTCGTCCTCTGGCTGATGACATGCTTCGCGGGGCTGGCGGTGCTCCTGACGGCGCTCGGCATCTACGGCGTCGTCAGCTACACGGTGGCGCAGCGGACGCACGAGATAGGCGTGCGGATGGCCCTGGGCGCGGAGGCGCGCGACGTGCTGCGCATGGTGCTCGGGCGCGGGATGCGCCTGGCGCTCGCGGGGGTCGGGGTGGGGCTCGCGGCGGCCTTCGCCGTCACGCGGCTGATGTCGGGGCTGCTCTACGGCGTCTCGGCCGCCGACCCCGTGACCTACGCCGCCGTCTCGCTCCTGCTGGCGGCCGTCGCGCTCGTCGCCTGCTACATCCCCGCGCGCCGCGCCACGCGCGTCGACCCGCTGGTGGCGCTCCGCTACGAATAAAGCCGTGAACCGTGAGCCGTAAACCGTGACAAGAAAAATCCTGTTCTTACCTGTCACGGTTCACGGCTCACGGCTCACGCGAACGGAGTGAGCTATGAGGACTCTACTGAAGGACGTCAGGTACGGGCTGCGGGTGCTGTGGAAGAGCAAGGGGTTCACGGCCCTGGCGGTGCTGACGCTGGGGCTCGGCGTCGGCGTCAACACGGCCATCTTCAGCGGCGTGGACGCCTTCGTGCTGCGGCAGCTCCCGGGCGTGGGCGAGCCGGGGCGGCTGGTCTCGATGTTCGAGGTCGCGGCCGACGGGCGCGGCGGCTTCAACGACTTCTCCTACCCCGACCTGCTCGACTACCGCGCGCGGACCGACCTCTTCGAGGGCGTGATGGCCAGCACGATGACGCAGGCCGCGCTCGGCACCGAGCGCGAGCAGTCGGACGTCGCGTGGGGCCAGCTCGTGACGGGGAACTTCTTCGACGTCCTCAAAGTCCGGATGCAGCGGGGCCGCGGCTTCCTGCCCGAGGAGGACCAGACGCCGGGCACGCACCCGGTCGTCGTCTTAAGCGACGACCTCTGGCGCACGCGCTACGGCGCCGACCCGGAAGTCGTCGGCCGCGACGTCCATCTCAACGGCCGGCCGATGAGGGTCGTCGGCGTCGCGCCCGCCGAGTTCCAGGGGTCGAAGTGGGCGCTCGGGATGAAGTTCTGGGTGCCGCTGATGATGAAGCAACAGCTCAACGGCGGCACGTTCGCGTGGCAGACGCAGCGCGGCAACCACTGGCTGGAGGTGATGGGCCGGCTCAGGCCGGGCGCGACGCGCGAGCAGGCGTCGGCCGCGCTGACGGGCATCGCCGAGCGGCTGGAGGCCGAGTACCCGACGGACCGGAACAAGGACGTGCGCGTCCTCGTCGTCGAGGAGCGCGAGGGGCGCTGGAGCGAGATGGGCGGCGTCGTGCGCCTGAGCGGCGGGCTGGCGATGGCGGTCGTCGGGCTCGTCCTGCTGGTCGCGTGCGCCAACGTCGCCAACATGCTCTTGGCGCGCGCCGTCGCGCGGCGGCGCGAGATAGGCATCCGGCTCGCGCTCGGCGCCGGGCGCTGGCGCGTCGTGCGCCAGCTCCTCGTCGAGAGCCTCCTGCTCGCGCTCGGGGGCGGGGCCGTGGGGCTCGTCCTCTCCTTCTGGATGACGGACGCGCTGGCGGCCTTCTTCCCCGCCGTCGCCTACCAAATCACCCTCGACGTCTCGCCCGACGGGCGCGCGCTGCTCTTCACGCTCGGCGTCTCGCTCCTGACGGGGCTCGTCTTCGGGCTCGCGCCCGCCTTCCAGGCGACGAAGCCCGACCTCGTCCCCGTCCTCAAGGGCGAGTCGGAGCGCGCGGGCCGCGCGCGGCGCGTCTCCCTGCGCAACGCGCTCGTCGTCGCGCAGGTCGCGCTCTCGCTCGTCGTGCTCGTCTGCGCCGCGCTCTTCGTCCAGAGCTTCCGCCACGCCAGGGCCATCGACCCGGGCTTCGAGACGACGGGCGCCTACGTCTTCTCGGTCAACCCGGGGCTGTTCGGCTACGAGAAGGAGCAGGGGCGCGACTTCTTCCGGCGCCTCGCCGAGCGCGTGCGCGCGACGCCGGGCGTGGAGGGCGCGGGCTTCGTGGACTGGATGCCGCTCGGCGACAGCTCGAACCACTGGGGGCCGGTCTACCCGGCCGAGCAGCCCGTGCCGCCGCCGGGCGAGGGGACGGGGGCGTTCGCCGAGGCGGTGTCCCCCGGCTACTTCAAGGCCATGCACATCCGGCTCCGCGAAGGGCGCGACTTCGACGAGCGCGACCGCGAGGGCCTGAAGCCCGAGGCGGTCGTCGTCAACGAGACGCTGGCGCGCCGGCTCTGGCCCGGCGAGACGTCGTTCGTGGGCCGGCGCATGGCGCTCGGGAACGACCGCGCGGAGGCGCTCGAAGTCGTCGGCGTCGCGCGCGACGTCAAGGTGCGCACGCTCGGCGAGGAGCCGCGCAGCCACATGTACGTCTCCGTCGACCAGACCTACCGCGGCGGGATGGCGCTCGTCGTCCGCGCGCCGGGCGCCGGCGCCGGCCTCGTCGCGGCCGTGCGCCAGGCGGTGAAGGAGATAGACCCGCGCATCCCGCTCTACAACGTGCGGACGATAGAGCAGCACCTGACGTGGGCCTTCTGGGCGCAGAACATGGCGGCGTCGCTCGCGGCGGCCTTCGGGCTGCTGGCGCTGGCGCTCTCGGCCGTGGGGCTCTACGGCGTGGTGGCCTACACGGTGGCGCGGCGCACGCACGAGATAGGCATCCGCGTCGCGCTCGGCGCGCAGGCGCGCGACGTCCTCCGCATCGTGCTCGGGCAGGGGATGGCGCTCACGCTGGTCGGGCTCGCCGTCGGGCTCGTCGCGGCCTTCGCGCTCGCGCGCCAGCTCGCCAGCCTGCTCTACGGCCTGAGCCCCGGCGATCCCGCGACCTACATCCTCGTCGCCCTGCTGCTCGCGGCCGTCGCCCTCGTCGCCTGCCTCGTCCCCGCGCGCCGGGCGACGAAGGTGGACCCGATGGTGGCGCTTCGCTACGAATGAGGGGTGAGCGATGAAGACTCTCTGGCAAGACCTGCGGTTCGGGGCGCGGATGCTGGCGCGGACGCCGGGGCTGACGGCCGTGGCCGTGCTGTCGCTGGCGCTCGGCATCGGGGCGAACACGGCGCTCTTCAGCGTGGTGGACGCGGTGCTGCTCAAGAAGCTGCCCGTGCGGGAGCCCGACCGGCTCGTGCTCTTCCGCTCGCTCTCGGCGTCCGGCTTCAGCCCCGGCGGCTACAACGGCAACAGCGACCGCGACGGGTCGGGGCGCACCGTCCGCACCTCCTTCCCCTTCCAGACCTACGCCCGCCTGCGCGAGCAGCGGGGCGCGGTCGTCGCCGACGTCTTCGCCTTCGGCGGCGTGAGCCTGAACGTCAACGCCGGCGGGCGCGCCGAGGTCGCCTCGGGTCAGGCCGTGACGGGGAACTACTACGCGGCGCTCGGCGTCGGCGCGCACGCGGGCCGCGTGCTCGGCGACGAGGACGACCGCCCCTCGGCCCCGCCCGCCGCCGTCATCAGCCACCGCTACTGGCAGCGGCGCTTCGGCGCCGACCCCGGCGTCGTCGGCCGCCAGGTCAACCTCAACAACGTCCCGTTCACCGTGGTCGGGGTCGCGCCGCCGGGCTTCGACGGCGCGATGCAGGTGGGCACGTCGCCCGACGTGACGATTCCCGTGGCGTGGGAGCCGCAGGTCAACCCCGAGCGCTCGCGCATGGCGGGCGCGGGCGTCTGGTGGCTGCGCGTGATGGGCCGGCTCGCCCCGGGCGCGACGCCCGAGCAGGCGCGCGCCGTCTTCGACGCGTCGTTCCGCCAGTCGGTCGTCGAGCACCGCGCGGCGCGTCTGGCGCAGGCGCAGAGCCCGGCGCAGCGGGCGGCGCTCAGGCCGCTCAGCCCCGAGGAGGTGCCGCAGCTCGACGTCGCCCCGGGCGCGCGGGGCGAGATGGACACGCGCGAGTCTTACGAGCGGCCGCTCTACATGCTGCTCGGCGTGGTCGGCCTCGTGCTGCTCATCGCGTGCGCCAACGTCGCCAACCTCCTGCTCGCGCGCGGCGCGGCGCGGCGGAAGGAGATCGCCGTGCGGCTCGCGCTCGGCGCGCGGCGGCGGCGGCTCGTCCGGCAGTTGTTGACGGAGAGCCTTCTGCTCGCGGCCGCGGGCGGCGCGCTCGGCGTGCTGCTCGCGTTCTGGATTAAGGACGGGCTGATGTCGGTGGGCGTCTGGGGCGGCGGGCGGATGGGCGCGCTCGACACGCCGCTCGACCTGCGCGTGCTCGGCTTCACGGCCGCGCTGTCGCTGCTCACGGGCGTCCTCTTCGGGCTCGCGCCCGCGTGGCGCTCGACGGACGTAGACCTGACGCCCGCGCTCAAGGAGGGCGCGCGCGGCTCGACGGGGCGCGGGCGCGCGTGGCTCTCGAAGTCGCTGGTGGTGGCGCAGGTCGCGCTCACCCTGCTGCTGCTCGTCGGCGCGGGGCTCTTCCTGCGCACGCTCGTCAACCTCAGGCGCGTCGAGACCGGCTTCAACACGCGCAACCTGCTGCTCTTCAGCGTGGACCCCGCGCTCATCGGCTACAAGGACGAGCGCCTCGTCTCGCTCTACCGGCGCCTGGCCGAGCGGCTGGAAGCGGCGCCCGGCGTCACCTCCGTCACCTTCTCGCGCAACCCCCTGCTCTCGTTCGCTTCGAGCAGCCGCAACTTCTACGTGCCGGGCGCGGCGGCCGGCGCCGACGGCAGGCCGGCGCCCGCGGGCGAGGTCTACGTCCACCAGGTGAGGGAGAACTTCCTGGAGGCGATGGAGGTGCCGCTGCTCGCGGGGCGCACGCTCAGCGAGCACGACGACGCGCGCGCGCCGAAGGTGGCGGTCGTCAACGAGACCTTCGCGCGCGCCTTCTTCGGCGGCGGGAACCCCCTGGGGCGGCGCATCAGCTTCGACGCGGAGAAGCCGGGCGACGTCGAGATAGTGGGGCTCGCGCGCGACGCCAAGTACACGAGCCAGCGCGCGAAGACGCCGCCGACCGCCTACCTGCCGTGGCTGCAAGAGCTGCGCGCGGCCGGCTCGGTCTACTTCGAGGTGCGGACGTCGGGCGACCCCGAGGCGGCCGTGGCCGGCGTCCGCCAGGCGGTGCGCGAGGCGGACGCGAACCTGCCGCTCGACAACCTCAAGACGCAGGCCGCGCAGGCCGACGAGACGATGGCGATGGAGCGGCTGTTCGCCAAGCTGCTCGGCCTCTTCGGGCTGCTCGCGCAGCAGCTCGCGGCCATCGGGCTCTACGGCGTGCTGGCGTGGTCGGTCTCGCGCCGCACGCACGAGATAGGCATCCGCATGGCGCTCGGCGCGAGCCGCGCCGACGTGCTGCGGATGGTCCTGCGGCAGGGGATGGGGCTGACACTCCTCGGCGTCGGCCTCGGGCTCGCGGGCGCCTACGCGCTGTCGCGCTACATGGAGAGCCTTTCGGGGATGCTCTACGGCGTCGAGCCCGCCGACCCGCTGACCTACGGCCTGACCGCGCTCTTCCTGACGCTCGTCGCGCTCCTCGCCTGCTACGCCCCGGCGCGGCGCGCGACGAAGGTGGACCCGATGGTGGCGCTGCGCTACGAGTGACGGGCGAGGGGCGCCGGGCGCCGGGCTGAAAGCGGAAGCCCCGGCCCGGCGCCCGGCGTTCAGACTTCAACGTTTCGTGAACGGAGTGAGTAGATGAAGACACTGTTTCAGGACGTGCGTTACGGGCTCCGCGTGCTGGCGAAGGCGCCGGGGTTCACGGCGGTGGCGGTGCTCGCCATCGCGCTGGGCGTGGCGGCCAACAGCGCCATCTTCTCGGTCATCAACGCGGTGCTGCTGGAGCCGCTCCCCTACAGGGAGCCGGGGCGCCTCGTCTCCTTGTGGGAGATGAACAGGGCGCGCGACGCGCGCCAGAACGTGCTCAGCCCGGCCAACCTCATCGACTGGAAGGAGCAGACGGACGTCTTCGAGGACGTCGCCGCCTTCACCGACGGCCGCGCCAACCTGACCGGGGACGGCGAGCCCGAGGAGGTCATCGTCCAGCAGGTCACGCCGAACCTCTTCCCGCTGCTCGGCGTCGAGCCCATCAAGGGGCGCGGCTTCGCGCCCGACGACGCCAAGCCCGGCGCCGCGCGCACGGTCGTCCTCAGCCACGGCTTCTGGCTCCGGCGCTTCGGCGGCGACCCCGCGGTCGTCGGCAAGAGCTTCAACCTGGGCGGCGCGCCCGCGACGGTCGTCGGCGTGATGCCGGCGCGCTTCCAGTGGTTCATCCGCAAGGGCTCGCGGACGGCCGCGCCGCCCGAGATGTGGTCGCCCTTCGCGCTCTCGGACGCCTACCGGAAGCGGCAGGGGCGCTACATGTCGGCCGTCGCGCGCCTCAAAGACGGGGTGACGCGCGAGCGCGCGGAGCTGGAGCTGAACCACCTCGCCCGCCGGCTCGAAGAGCAGTACCCGGAGTTCAACAAGGGCTGGGGCGCGGAGGTCGTCCTGCTGCGCGACCAGTTCGCCGGGCCGATCAGGCCCGTGCTCTGGGTGCTGCTCGGGGCGGTCGGCTTCCTGCTGCTCATCGCCTGCGCCAACGTCGCCAACCTCCTGCTCGCGCGCGGCGCGACGCGGCAGAAGGAGATCGCCATCCGCACCGCGCTCGGGGCGGGGCGCGCCCGCGTCGTGCGCCAGTTGTTGACGGAGAGCCTGCTGCTGGCCTTCACCGGCGGGGGGCTCGGGCTGCTGCTCGCGTGGTGGGGCGTCGAGCTGCTGGTGGCCCTGAGCCCGCGCGACGTGCTCGACCTCGGCGGCGTGGGCCTGAACGTCCCCGTGCTCCTCTTCACGCTCGGCGTCTCTTTCGTGACCGGCGTCGTCTTCGGCGTCGTCCCGGCGTTCGAGGCGTCGCGCGTCTCGACGAGCGAGAGCCTGAAGGAGGGCGCGAAGGGGACGACCGTGGGCAAGCGCGGCGGCCGGCTGCGCGGCGCCTTCGTCGTCGCGGAGATAGCGCTGGCGCTCATCCTGCTGGTCGGCGCCGGGTTGATGCTGAAGAGCTTCGCGCGGCTGCGGTCGGTCGACCCCGGCTTCCGGGCCGACAACCTGCTGACGATGCGCGTCTCGCTGCCCGCGCGGAAGTACAAGGAGGACGCGCAGGTCGTCGCCTTCAGCCGGCAGGCGGCCGAGCGGCTGGCGGCGCTGCCCGGCGTCGAGGCGGCGGGCGCCGTCAACTACCTGCCCTTCGCCGGCCCGGGCGCGGCCACCAACTTCAAGGTCGTCGGCCGCCCCGACCCGCCGCCGGGCGAGGAGCCCGACACGGACGTCCGCGTCACCGACGAGAACTACTTCCGCGCGATGGGCATCCCCCTGCTGCGCGGGCGCATGTACACGCCGCAGGAGTCGGCCGAGCGCGGCCGCGTCGCCGTCGTCTCGCAGTCGTTCGCCGAGAAGTACTTCCCCGGCGAGGAGGTCATCGGCCGGCAGCTGCTCGTCAACATGAAGTCGGAGCCGAACCCGACCGAGGTCGTCGGCGTCGTGGCCGACATCAAGCTCCAGTCGCTCGACGAGGAGCCGCACCCGACCGTCTACTGGCCGCACGCCGAACTGGTCTACTCGAACATGGTCTTCGTCGTGCGCACGAAGGGCGACCCGGCGGCGCTGGGGGCGGCGGCGCGCGGCGCCGTCCAGTCCATAGACGCCGACCAGCCGGTGGCCGACCTGCGGCCGATGACGCAGTTCCTCGCCGAGTCGGTGGGGCGCGCGCGCTTCAGCGCGACGCTGCTCGGCGTCTTCGCGCTGCTCGCGCTGGTGCTGGCGGGCGTGGGCGTCTACGGCGTGATGTCGTACGCGGTGGCGCAGCGGACGCACGAGATAGGCGTGCGCGTGGCGCTCGGCGCGCAGACGCGGGACGTGCTGCGGCTCGTCGTCGGCCACGGGATGGCGCTGGCCGGGGCCGGGCTCGCGGCGGGGCTGCTCGGCGCCTTCGCGCTGACGCGCCTGCTCTCCAGCCTCCTCTTCCAGGTGAGCACGACCGACCTCGCCACCTACGCCACGCTCACGGGCTTCCTCCTCCTCGTCTCCCTCGCCGCCTGCCTCGTGCCGGCGCGGCGCGCGACGAAGGTGGACCCGATGGTGGCGCTTCGCTACGAATAAGGGCGTGAACCGTGAACCGTAAACCGTGACAAGGAAGAACAGTTTTTATCTCGTCACGGTTTACGGTTCACGGTTCACGCGAACGGAGTGAGATATGAGAACACTACTTCAGGACGCGCGGTACGGGCTGAGGATGATGCGGAAGCGGCCGGGGTTCACGCTGGTCGCGGTGCTGACGCTGGGCCTCAGCATCGGCATCAACACGGCGGTCTTCAGCGTCGTCTACGCGGCGCTGGTGCGCCCGCTGCCGTTCGCGGAGCCGGAGCGGCTGTACATGGCCGCGGCCGAGAACAGGCGCGGCGGCGCGGCCGAGGTGCGCGGCGTCGCCCCGGCCGACTTCGTGGACTGGCGCGAGCAGAGCCGCGCCTTCGAGGGCATGGCGGCCTACACCGGCGGCGGCCTCACGCTCGACTCCGCGGGGCTGCCCGAGGCGGTCTCGGGCGTGCGCGTCTCGGAGGACTTCTTCCGCGTGCTCGGCGTGAGCCCCGCGCGCGGGCGCACCCTCGACGCGGAGGAGTTCAACTCGGCCGCGTCGCGCTCGGTCGTCCTCAGCCACAGGCTCTGGCGGCGCCGCTTCGGCGGCGACCCCGACGTCGTCGGCAAACAGCTCGCGCTCGTCGGCGGCGGGAGCGCGACGGTCGTCGGCGTGATGCCCGAGCAGTTCAGGTTCCCCTCCCACGCCGAGGTCTGGACGGCGCTGCCGCGCGACTCGCGCGAGCTGCAACAGCGCAGCAGCCGCTACTTCTCGGTCGTCGGCCGCGTCCGCGGCGGCCTGACGGCGGCGCAGGCGCAGGAGGAGCTGGGCGGCGTCGCCGCGCGGCTCGCCGCCGCCTTCCCGCAGTCGAACGCGGACTGGGGCGTGCGCCTCGTCCCCCTGCGCGAGACGCTGGTCGGCGGGCAGGCGCGCACGGCGCTCCTCGTCCTCTTCGGCGCGGTCGGCTTCGTGCTGCTGATCGCGTGCGCCAACGTCACCAACCTCCTGCTCGCGCGCTCGGCCGCGCGCCACAAGGAGGTCGCCATCCGCGCGGCGCTCGGCGCGACGCGCTGGCGGGTCGTGCGGCAACTGCTGGCGGAGAGCGTCCTGCTGACGCTCGCGGGCGGCGCGCTCGGCGTCGTGCTGGCGCTGTGGGGCGTGGACGCGCTGCTGGCGCTCGTGCCCGAGGACATGCGCTTCGCGCGGCTCGACGAGGCGCGCGTGGACGCCTCGGTGCTCGCCTTCACGGCGTTCGTCTCGCTGCTCGTGGGCCTGCTCGTCGGCCTCCTGCCGGGGCTCAAGGCGTCGAAGCCCGACCTCAACCTCGCGCTCAAGGAGACGGGCCGCGGCTCGACCGCCGAGGGCGGCCTGCGGCGCGCGCGCGGCCTGCTGGTCGTCGCGGAGGTCGCCGTGACGCTCGTGCTGCTCGTCGGCGCGGGGCTGCTGCTGCGCAGCTTCCTCCGCCTGCAACAGACCGAGCTCGGCTTCGAGCCGCGCAACCTCCTGACGCTGACGGTCAACGCCCCGACGCAGCTCTACGGCCAGAGCGCGCGCCGCGCCGACTACTTCCGGCAGATGCGGGAGCGCCTCGCCGCGCTCCCCGGCGTCCGGGGCGCCGCCGTCTCTTCGAGCCTGCCGCTCGACTGGGTGCTCAACTTCTCCTACACGGTCGAAGGGCGGCCCGCCCGCCCCGGCGACGAGCCGCAGGCCGACTACGTCTCGGTCAGCCCGGACTACTTCGAGGTGATGCGCATCCCGGTCGTCCGCGGCCGCGGCTTCACCGAGCGCGACGCGGGGGGCGCGCCCGCCGTCGCCCTCATCAACGAGACGATGGCGCGCCGCGTCTTCCCCGGTGAGGACCCGCTCGGCAAGCGCGTCACGATAGATTACATGGAGGAGCGCGTGCCGCTGGAGGTCGTCGGCGTCGTCGCCGACACGAAGCAGACGGTGGGGCAGGCGGCCGGCCTGCAAATCTACGACTGCTACCTCCAGCGGCCGTGGCTCTCGTCCGCCTTCGTCGTCCGCACGGAGGGCGACCCGGCGGCGCTCGCGCCCGCCGCGCAGAAGGCCGTCCGCGAGGTGGACGCGAGCCGCGCGGCCGTGGCCGTGAAGCCGATGGCGCAGCTCTTCTCCGAGTCGGTCGCGCAGCCGCGCTTCTACGCGCAGGTCTTGACGGGCTTCGCCTGCGTGGCGCTGCTGCTCGCGGCCGTCGGCGTCTACGGCGTGATGTCCTACACGGTGACGCAGCGCACGCGCGAGATAGGCATCCGCATGGCGCTCGGCGCCGAGGGGCGCGACGTGGTGAGGATGGTGGTCGGGCAGGGGATGGCGCTGGCGCTGGCGGGCGTGGGCGCCGGCCTCGCGGCGGCCTTCGCGCTGACGCGCGTCATGTCGAGCCTGCTCTACGGCGTCTCGGCGACCGACGCCGCGGTCTTCGCCCTCGTCCCGCTGCTGCTCACGGCCGTCGCCCTCCTCGCCTGCCTCGTCCCCGCCCGGCGCGCGACGAAGGTGGACCCGATGGTGGCGCTTCGCTACGAATAAGGGCGTGAACCGTGAACCGTAAACCGTGACAAGGAAGAACGGGTTTTATTCTCGTCACGGTTTACGGTTCACGGTTCACGCCCCCCACGGTTCACGCGAACGGAGTGAGAAGATGAAGACATTTTTGCAGGACGCGCGGTACGGGCTGAGGGTGCTGCGGAAGCGGCCGGGGTTCACGGCCGTGGCGCTGGCGGTGCTGGCCCTGGGGGTGGGCGCGAACACGGCCATCTTCTCGGTCGTCAACGCCGTGCTGCTGCGGCCGCTGCCCTACCCGGGCTCGGAGCGCGTCGTCGCCTTCGACGCGGTCAACCCGTCGAAGGGCGTCAAAGAGAGCAACATGTCCGCGCCCGACTTCGAGGACTGGAAGGCGCAGGCGCGCTCCTTCGAGGCGCTGACCATCTACACCGAGGGCGGCTCGAACCTGACCGGCGGCGGCGAGCCCGAGCGCGTCAACGCCGCCTGGGTCGGCACCGACTTCTTCCGCGCGATGGGGGTGGGCGCGGCCCGCGGCCGCGCGCTGCTGCCCGAGGACGAGGCGACGGGGGCCGCCGACGTCGTCGTCATCAGCCACGGGCTCTGGCAGCGCCGCTTCGGCTCGGACCCGGGCGCGGTCGGCCGCTCCGTGGAGATGGGCGGGCGCAGCCGCGAGGTGGTCGGCGTCATGCCGCCGGGCTTCGACTTCCCGCGCCGGGCGGAGGTGTGGGGGCCGCTCCAGCTGGAGGCGGCGAAGGAGGCGCGCGACAACCGCTCCTACCAGGTGCTCGGCCGACTCCGCGAGGGCGGCACGCTCGAAGCGGCGCAGGCCGAACTCGACACCATCGCGGCCCGGCTCGCCGAGAGCTACCCCGTCACGAACTCCGGCTGGGGCGTGGACCTCGACCCGCTCAAGGAGGAGACGGTCGGCGAGATGAGGCCGGCGCTCCTGCTCCTGCTCGCGGGGGTGGCGCTCGTGCTCCTCATCGCGTGCGCCAACGTGGCGAACCTTCTGCTGGCGCGCGCGGCGGGGCGCCGCAGGGAGGTGGCGCTGCGCCTCGCGCTCGGCGCGAGCCGGCTGCGCATCGTGCGGCAGATGTTGACGGAGAGCCTGCTGCTCGCGGTCGCGGGCGGCGCGCTGGGCGCGGGGCTGAGCTTGTGGCTGACCGACCTGCTCGTGGCGCTCGCGCCCGCCAACACGCCGCGGCTGGCCGAGGCTTCGGTGGACGCGAACGTGCTGCTGTTCGCGGCCGGGGCGACGCTCCTGACGGGCCTCGCCTTCGGCATCGTGCCGGCGCTCCAGGCGTCGAAGGCCGACCTGGGCGAGTCGCTCAAGGAGGGCGGGCGCGGGGCGGCGGGCGGGCGCAGCCGCGTGCGCTCGGCGCTCGTCGTCTCGGAGGTCGCGCTCTCGCTGCTGCTGCTCGCGGGCGCCGGGCTCCTCGTCAAGAGCTTCGCGCGACTTCAGGCCGTGAACCCGGGCTTCGATTCCGGGGGCGTGCTGACGGCGAGGGTGTCGCTGCCCGGCGCGCGCTACAAGGAGCCGGCGCAGAAGGCCGAGTTCTACGCGGCGCTGACCGAGCGGCTGAACGCGCTGCCCGGCGTCGAGGCGGCCGGGGCCACCACCTCGCTCCCGCTCGGCGGCAGCAACCTCTCGGTCTGGCGCGGCTTCATCCCCGAGGGGCGCCCCGCGACGCCCGAGGCGTCCGAGGGCGCCTCCTACGCGGTCGTCACGCCCGGCTACTTCCGCGCGCTGCGCATCCCCGTGCGCGCCGGGCGCGACTTCGACGAGCGCGACGACGCGAACTCGCCGAAGGTGGCCGTCGTCAACGAGACGCTGGCGCGCAAGTTCTTCGCCGGGCAGGACCCCGTGGGCAGGCACATCGCCATCTGGCGCGACGAAGACTTCCCGCGCCGCATCGTCGGCGTCGTCGGCGACACGAAGCCGCAGTCGCTCGACGCGGAGGACGCGCCGCAGGTGTACGTGCCCGCCCGGCAGGACGCCGCGTGGGGCGGCTTCTCGCTGGCCGTGCGGGCGCGCGGCGGCGACGACCCGGCCGCGCTCGCGCCGGCCGTGCGCGAGGCGGTGCGCGCGCTCGACCGCCAGCTCCCGGTCTACGACGTGAAGACGATGGGGAAGGTGCTGGGCGACTCGACGGCCTACCGCCGCGTGACGGTCTTCCTGATGGCGGGCTTCGCCGCCGCCGCGCTCCTGCTCGCGGGCGTCGGGCTCTACGGCGTCCTCAGCTACACGGTGGCGCAACGCACGCGCGAGATAGGCATCCGCATGGCGCTCGGCGCGCGCGGGCGCGACGTGCTGGGGCTCGTCGTGCGGCAGGGGATGCTGCTCACGCTCGCGGGCCTGGGGCTCGGGCTCGCGGGGGCGCTCCTGCTGACGCGGCTGATGGAGGGGCTGCTCTACGGCGTCTCGGCCGCCGACCCGGAGGTCTACGCCCTCGTCGCCCTGCTGCTCGCCGCCGTCGCCCTCGTCGCCTGCCTCGTCCCCGCCCGGCGCGCGACGAAGGTGGACCCGATGGTGGCGCTTCGCTACGAGTAGCGCGTAAACCGTGAACCGTAAACCGTGACAAGAAGGAGCGGCTTTCATCTCGTCACGGTTTACGGTTCACGGTTCACGGCTCTTGACGGTTCACGCGAACGGAGTGAGCGATGAAGACTCTCTGGCAAGACCTGCGGTTCGGGGCGCGCGTGCTGCTGAGGCAGCCGGGGTTCGCGCTAGTGGCGGTGCTGACGCTGGCGGTGGGCGTCGGGGCGAACACGGTCATCTTCAGCGTCGTCAACGGCGTGCTGCTGAAGTCCCTGCCGTACCCCGAGCCGGAGCGCCTGGTGGCGCTGACCGAGACCTCGCAGACCTCGCGCGTGATGGCGGCGGCCTTCCCCGACTACCTCGACTGGCGGGCGGGGCAGTCGGTCTTCGAGAACATGGCGGCGCGGATGCCGGCGGGCGGCGTGCTGACGGGCGGCGGCGAGCCGGAGCGCGTGACGGGGCGGTGGGTGACGGCGAGCTTCTTCCCCACGCTCGGCGTGCGGCCCCGCGCCGGGCGCTTCTTCGGGGAGGAGGAAGACCGCCCCGGCGCCGAGCGCGTGCTGGTGCTGGGCCACGCCCTCTGGCGGCGGCGCTTCGGCGAAGACCCCGGCGTGGTCGGGCGCGCCGTCGCCTTCAACGGCGAGAGCTGGACGGTCGTCGGCGTCATGCCGCCCGACTTCGACTTCTACGGGCGCGACAACCTCAACAACGAGTTCTTCATCCCGCTCGGCCGCCTCTCCGACCAGGAGTGGATGCGCGACCGCCAGTCGCACACGGTGATGGTGACGGGGCGGCTGCGGCCGGGCGTCGGGCTCGAACGCGCGCGCTCCGAGATGGAGGCGCTGGCCGCGCGGATGGGCGAGCAATTCCCCGAATCGAACTCGGGCAACGGCGTCGCCCTGCGCCCGCTCCTCGACGACCACGTCGGCGACTCGCGGGCCGGGCTCCTGATGCTGACGCTGGCGGTGGCGATTCTCCTCCTCATCGCGTGCGCCAACGTGGCGAACCTCCTGCTGGCGCGCGCGGCGTCGCGCCGGAGGGAGGTCGCGCTGCGGATGGCGCTCGGGGCGGGGCGCTGGCGCGTCGTGCGGCAACTGCTGACCGAGAGCCTGATGCTGGCCGCGGCCGGCGGCGCGCTCGGGCTGCTGCTCGCCTTCTGGGGCGTAGACCTGCTCGTGGCCCTCAACCCGGGCGGGCTGCCGCGGCTGGAGAACGTCGCGCTCGACGGGCGCGTGCTCGGCTTCACCCTCCTCGTGACGCTGCTCACGGGCGTCGCCTTCGGGCTGACGCCCGCGCTCCGGACCGCGGGCGACGACTTCAGCGGCGCGCTCAAGGAGGGCGGCCCGCGCGCGGCGGGCGGCGGGCGTCGCCTGCGCGCGGCGCTCGTCGTCTCGGAGGTCGCGCTCTCGCTCGTGCTGCTCGTCGGCGCGGGGCTCCTCGTCAGGAGCTTCTGGCGGCTGATGCAGGTTGACCCCGGCTTCGACGCGCGCGGCGTGCTCACGTTCCGCCTGCGCCTGCCCGACGCGAAGTACCGCGAGGCCGCGCAGATCGCCGCCTTCATGGGGGAGGCCAAGCGGCGCGTCGGCGGGCTGCCGAACGTGCGGAGCGTGAGCCTGACGACGGGCTTCCCGTTCGGCCGCGCCGACGACAACAGCTACCTGCTCGAAGGCCAGCCCGAGCCGCGGCGCCCCGACGAGTGGGCGCAGGCCAACCGCTATTCGGTGGACGAGGACTACCACCGGACGCTCGGCATCATGCTGCTCGCCGGGCGGCACTTCGGCGCGCAGGACGCGGCCGACTCGCCGCAGGCCGTCATCGTGGACGACGCCTTCGTCCGCAGGAACTTCCCCGGCGGCTCGCCCGCCGACGCGCTCGGCCGCCGGCTGCGCTTCGGCGGCGACGACGAGCCGTGGCGCGAGATAGTCGGCGTCGTGCGCCACGTGCGGCAGAACGCCCTGGAGGACGAGGGGCGCGTCCAGATTTACCGGCCCTGGACGCAGATAGGCGCGAAGTGGGCGGCCGACTTCACGCGCGCCATGGACGTGGTCGTGAAGACCTCGGACGACCCGGCGACTCTGGTCGCGGCGGTCAAGCGCGAGGTGCAGGCGATTGACAGGGAGCAGCCGCTCGGCAACGTCCACACGCTCGAAGAGCTGGTGGCGCAGTCGGTCGCGCCGCGGCGGTTCAATCTGCTGGTGCTCGGCCTCTTCGCGGGGGTGGCGCTGCTGCTCGGCGCGGTCGGGCTCTACGGCGTGCTCTCCTACGCCGTGGCGCAGCGCACGCGCGAGATAGGCATCCGCGTCGCGCTCGGCGCGGGCTCGGGCGACATCCTCCGGCTGGTGGTCGGCCACGGGATGCTGCTCGCGCTCGTGGGCGTCGCCGCGGGGCTCGCCGGCTCGCTCGCGCTGACGCGGCTGATGGAGGGGCTGCTCTACGGCGTCTCGGCCGCCGACCCCGTGACCTACGCCACGCTGACCGGCTTCCTGCTCCTGGTCGCGCTCCTCGCCTGCCTCCTCCCCGCGCGCCGCGCGACGAGGGTGGACCCGATGGTGGCGCTCAGGTACGAATGAGGGGAGTAGACAGTAGACGGTAGACAGTAGAAAATCAGTCGGCGGCGAACCGCCCGCGCGCCGGCGTCAACTTCCGGCGAGCGGAGCCTGCCGACTACCGTCTATCGTCTACTCGAAATTATGCCGCGCGTACTTATCGCAGATGACCAGCCGGCCGTGATCGAGGCGCTGCGCCTCCTGCTCAAGGGCGAGGGGTTCGAGACGCGGACGGTCGCGTCGCCCGCCGACGCCGCCGAGGCGCTCGCGCGCCAGACGTTCGACGTGGCGCTCATCGACCTCAACTACGCGCGCGACACCACCTCGGGGCAGGAGGGCTTAGACCTCCTCGCCCGGATGCGCGAACTCGACCCGACGCTCCCCGTCGTCGTGATGACGGCGTGGGGCAGCGTCGAGCTGGCCGTCGAGGCGATGCAGCGCGGCGCGAGCGACTTCGTCCAGAAGCCGTGGGACAACGCGCGGCTCCTGACCATCCTGCGGACGCAGGCCGAGCTGGCGCGCGCGCTGCGCAAGGGCGAGCGGCTCGAAGCCGAGAACAAGATGCTGCGCGAGGACGGCGGCGCGGGCGACCGCCCGCTCCTCATCGCGCAGTCGGCCGCGATGCAGCCCGTCCTCGAACTCGTCCGCCACGTCGGCCCGTCGGACGCCAACGTCCTCATCACCGGCGAGAACGGCACGGGCAAGGAGGTCGTCGCGCGCACGCTCCACGCGCTCTCGGCGCGCGCCTCGAAGCCGATGGTCGCGGTCAACGCCGGCGCGCTCTCCGAGGGCGTCTTCGAGTCGGAGCTGTTCGGCCACGTCCGCGGCGCCTTCACCGACGCCAAGAGCGACCGCGTCGGCCGCTTCGAGCTGGCCGACGGCGGCACGCTCTTCCTCGACGAGATAGCCAACGTCCCCGTCAACCTCCAGACCAAGCTCCTGCGCGTGCTGGAGACGGGCGAGTTCGAGCGCGTCGGCTCGTCGCAGACGCGGCGCGTGGACGTGCGGGTCCTCTCGGCGACGAACGCGAACGTGAAGGACGAGGCCGCCACCGGCCGCTTCCGGCAGGACCTCTTCTTCCGCCTCAACACGGTCGAGATTCACCTGCCGCCCCTGCGCGAGCGCCCCGAGGACGTGCCGGCCCTCGCCGCGCACTTCCTCCGCCGCCACGCGCACCGCTACCGCAAGGAGCTTTCGGGCTTCGACCCGTCGGCGCTCGAAGTGCTCGCCTCCTACGCGTGGCCCGGCAACGTGCGCGAGCTCGACCACGTCGTGCAGCGCGCCGTGCTCCTCGCCCACGGCGCGGAGGTGAAGGCCGCCGACCTCGGGCTCCTCCAGGCGGCGCGCGCGGAGGGCGGCGAGCGCCGCCTCGAAGAGATGAGCCTCGAAGAGGTCGAGCGCCTCCTCATCCAGAAGGCGCTGCGCCGCTTCGGCGGCAACGTCAGCCAGGCGGCCGAAGCCCTCGGCCTCAGCCGCAGCGCCCTCTACCGCCGGATGCAGAAGTACGAAATCTGAGCCCGCCCGAGCCGCCCGATGCACGCGCCCGAGTCGCCAGAGAGTCCCCGCGCGCCCGTCTACGCGCGGATGTCCGCGGCCTACTTTCTCTACTTCGTCGGCTTCGGGCTCTACGTCCCTTACTTCCCGGCCTACCTGCGCGGGCGGGGCCTGGACGCGGCGGCCGTCGGCTGGTTCGTCGCCCTCGCGCCGCTGATGCGCATCTTCGTGCCGCCGCTGGTCGGGCTCGTGGCCGACCGGCGCGGGGGGCCGCGCCGCTGGAGCGCCGTCTGCGCGTGGGGCGGCGCCGGGGGCTTGGCGCTCGTGGCGGCGGGGCCGGGCGCGGCGGCGCTGCTGGCGGGGACGTTCCTCTTCTCGGCCTTCACGGCGCCGACGATTCCGCTGCTCGACTCGGCGGCCGTGCGGGCGGGGGCGCGCGGGTTCGGGGCGATACGCCTGTGGGGCTCGCTCGGGTACCTGCTGACGAGCTTCGGGCTCGGCTACTTCTTCCCGTCGCTCCCGGGGGCGGCGGTGGTCGCCGGGCTGCTCGGCGCGCAGGCGCTCTTCGCCCTCTACGTCAGCCTGCCCGCGGGCGGGGACGAGGAGGCGCCGGCGCCGCGCCTCTCGTGGGGCGAGGTGCGGCTGCTCGCGCGCGACGCGAGAATCGGGCTCCTGCTCTCGACGCTCTTCCTCAACCGCGTGGCGAGCGCGCCCTTCAACGGCTTCTACACGCTCTTCGTGCAGGACTCGGGGCTCTCGGGGCGCGTCGTCGCGCTGACGTGGGGCGTCGCCATCACGACCGAGGTGGCGGCGATGCTGTTCGTGGACAGGGCGCTCGGGCGGTTCGGGACGGCGGCGGTGCTCGCGGCGGGGGTGGGGCTTGAGGCGGCGCGCTGGCTCGCCTACGGGTTCGTCAGGGGCGAGGGCGCGCTGCTCGCGCTCGCGCCGCTGCACGGGCTGGCCTTCTGCCTCCTGTACGTGGCGGGCGTCAGGTGCGTGGCCGAGGTCGTGCCGCCGGGGTTGCGCTCGCTGGGGCAGGGCGTGAGCGCGACGGCCGCGGGGCTGGGGCAGGCGGCGGGGATAGTCGCGGCCGGCTACCTCTACGAAGGCGCGGGGCCGCGGGCGACGTTCGCGGCGGCCGGGCTCGTGGGCGGGCTGGCCGTCGCGTCGGCGCTGCTGCTCGGGCGCGCGTCGGCGGGGCGGGCGCTCAGTCTTCCGCGAGGACGATGATTTTGTCGCCGGGCTGGAAGGCCAGCGCCTCGGACTTCGGCGGGTTGACGCGCACGCCGTAGGCGCGGGCCGGGTCGCCCGCGTGGCGTTCGAGGCGGTAGCCGATGGCGGTCTCGCCGCGCCCGAGCGCGGAGGCGACGACGGTGTAGAAGTTCACCTCGCGGCCCGGCTCGACGTAGTCCTCCGCCGGCTTGAGGTAGATTTCCGACCCCTCGGCCCTGAACAGGTCTTCGAAGACGTCGAGCAGCTCGCCGTTCTCCGAGACCTGCGTCAGCAGGAGCCCCGTCAGCTCGTCGCTCACGATGAAGTCGTCGGCCTTGGCGACGGCCGCCAGCGCGCGGTTGCGCACGTCCATCATCTCGCTGACGACGCTGTAGGACTCGCCCTTCTTCCGCTCGATGTCGCGCAGGTGCAGGAGCGTAATCATCGTCCTGGCGTCGGCGGCCTGCGCGTCCAGCTGCTCGGCGTAGCAGAGGAGGATGATGTGCTGGAACGAGGTCAGGTCGAGCGCGTCGAGCAGCCTCCGGTCGGTCGTGTCGCCCCGCTCGACCTCGACCGAGAGGCGGCGCAGCCCCGCGCCCTCGCCGACCTCGCCCAACTCCTCCCGCGGCGTGTCGGCCACTATCTTGAGGAACGAGCCCTCGGGGACGTAGTTGTCCAGCTCGCGGACGATGGTGCGGCCGCGCTTGTTCCAGCCGAGGATGAGAACCCGCTCGGGGCGCCGCTCGGCGGCCGGCGCGCGCCGCACGGCCCGCTCGTCCACGGCGCCCTCGGGCAGCCCCGTGAAGACGACCTTGTCGTCGTCCTCGGCGATGGCGATGACCTTGTCGCCTTCGCGGACGACCGTCTCCGCCGGCGGGTTGAGGCGGACGCCGCCCGCGGCCGGCCGCAGGCCCATCAGCGAGCACTGCTCGTAGGCCAGGAGCGCCTCGCCGTACGTGCGCCCGACGAGGCGCGGCTCCTCCTGCATGTAAATCTCGTCGCCGCCGTAGTCGAGCAGCTCCGTGTAGACGGTGCTGAGGCCGACCTGAAGGCAGGTCTGGACGGTGATGCGCGCGATGATGTCGCCCGAGGTGACGAGCTTCGCCTCGCCGCCGCCGACGATGCGCGCCACCTCCATGTTCTTCCCCTCGCGTATCTCGGCGACGACGTGGTAGGGCTCCTCGCGCCGGTTCGGGTTGTTCGTGATGGCGAGAATCATCTTGATGACCTGCGCGTCGGCGCCCTCGGCGTCTTCGGGCGAGAGGATGATGATGGACTTGGCGGCGTGCGGGTTGACGATCTCCAGGTCGAGGAGGTCGATGGGGTTGCCGGAGCGGCAGACGACGCGCGTGTTCTTCGTGTCGCCGGCCTTCGCCCGAATCTCCTCCTCCATCTCGACCTTGTCGCGGTCGGCGAGGACGACGACGCGGGGCCGCCTCTGGTTCTCGTTGGCGAGGGCCAGCTCGGAGATGATGAGGAAGATGCGCGACGACCAGCCGAGGATGAGCGTGTGGCCCTCCTCGACGACGAACGAGCGGCCCTTGCGCAGCTCTTCGAGCTTGCCCTGCAACCCGCTCGAAAGGACGCTGATGAGCAGGCTGACGATGAAGATGCCGCCCACCGTCACCGACAACATCAGCGCGCGGTAGCCCCAGCCCGTGTCGCCCGCCACGGTGCCGGCGTCGAGCGAGCGCATGAGGCTCTGCCAGAACGCCTCCGCGAAGCCGAGCGCCTGCGGCTCCTGCCCCCCGGCGGCCTCCGGCGCGAGCCCCGTCAGCATGATGAAGGCGGTCGCCGCCAGCACTATCAGCACGGAGCCGAGCGTCAGCCAGCCTATCAGCGAGACGGTGCCGCCGGACAGACTTCTATCGAAGGCGTAGCGAAGGCGTTGGCCGAAGGTGGCTTTTCTCATCGAGTCTCTGTGTTCCGGGAAGGCGCGCCGCGAGGCAGGCCGGGGGACGTTTCCGCGCGCGCCGAGATGTAAAGTCTTTCGAGAGGTGCCCGGGCTTTCCGGCCGGGAGTCCGTTCTCTGAGCCGATTATAAGGTTCGTGAGGCGGATAGACCTAGTCTACAATTCTGACCGCGGCGTCAGACGCCGGCACGGTTTTCGTGGGGGGGCGGCCTGAAGGATGAAATCTGAGGAGCAGGCTACGGCGGCGCCGCAGGCCGAAGCGGCCGGGGCGGCGCGTCCCGGCGCGGCGGCGACGCTCGCCGGCCCGCCGCCCGCGCCCCTGAGCGTTCCGCACGCCGAACCTTCGGCGCCCGCCGCCCGCCCCGCCGCGCCTGCCGGACAGCCGCAGACGCCGGCGCCGTCACCCGCCGGCGCTCAGGCGTCGCCCCCGAGGCCGCCGGGCGCCGGGCGCGAGCCGATGAGCCACGAGCGGCGCGTGCTGTGGATGGCGCTGGCGGCCGGGGCGCCGGGCGTCGTCGTGTCGCTGGCGCTGCTGTGGGCGGGCGACTACACGCCGAAGGTGGTGTGGACGCTGGCGGCCGTGGTGGTCTGCTTCTGGCTCGGGTTCGCGTTCTCGGTGCAGGGGCGCGTGATGCGGCCTTTGCAGACGGTCTCGAACCTGCTGGCGGCGCTGCGCGAGGGCGACTACAGCTTCCGTGCGCGCGGCGGGCGCGGCTTCGACGCCTTGAGCGAGGTCATCCGCGAAATCAACGCGCTCAGCCAGACGATGCGCGAGCAGCGCATGGGCGCGCTCGAAGCGACGGCGCTGCTGCGCACCGTGATGTCGGAGATTGACGTGGCCGTCTTCGCCTTCGACCCCGAGCGCCGCCTGCGCCTCGTCAACCGCGCGGGCGAGCGCCTGCTGGGCCGGCCCGAGGAGCGCGCGGCCGGGCGCACCGCCGAGGAGCTGGGCCTCGAAGACGTCCTGCGCGTGCGCGAGGCCGACGCGCCGCACACGCTGACCAAATCCTTCCCCGGCGACGGCGGGCAGCGGCGCCGCTGGGGCGTGCGCCGCAGCAGCTTCCGCGAGCGGGGCGTGCCGCACCAGCTCCTCGTCATCGGCGACCTGAGCCAGCCCTTGCGCGAGGAGGAGCTGAAGGCGTGGCAGAGAATCGTCCGCGTCATCGGGCACGAGCTGAACAACTCGCTCGCCCCCATCAAGTCCATCGCGGGCAGCCTCGCCAGCCTGCTCGCGCGCGACCCCCTGCCCGAGGACTGGCGCGAGGACGTGCGCCGCGGCCTCGACGTCGTCTCGGCGCGGGCGGAGTCCCTGAGCCGCTTCATGGAGGCTTACGCGCGCCTCGCGCGCCTGCCGCCGCCGCGGCTCGCGTTCGTCGAGGTGGGGCGCGTCGTGCGGCGCGTGGCCGGGCTGGAGACGCGCGTCCGGGTCTCGGTCATCCCCGGCCCGCCGCAGACGGTGCGCGCCGACGCCGACCAGCTCGAACAGCTCCTCATCAACCTCGTCCGCAACGCGGCCGACGCCTCGCTCGTCACGGGCGGCGGGGTGCGTCTGGGCTGGCGCGGGACGGGCAACGGCCAGGTGGACATCTGGGTCGAGGACGAGGGGCTGGGGCTCGCCAACACGGCGAACCTCTTCGTGCCCTTCTTCACCACCAAGCCGGGCGGCTCGGGCATCGGCCTCGTCCTCTCGCGCCAGATAGCCGAGGCGCACGGCGGCGCGCTCACGCTTGAGAACCGGCGCGGCGCCCCCGGGTGCCGGGCGCTGCTCCGCTTGCCCGCCTGAATCCCGCTTTTGGGACGGGCGAATCCCGCAAGCGGGCAGGCGGGCCGGCCGGCCTCCCGACATTCCCGCGAATAAGCGGCCTCCCAAAGTGGCACGCCGTTTCCTTTACCTTCGGTCGGAAAATCGGATTTCCATGTTTCGGCCCCGGGGGCGCGGTGCCAGCGGGCGGGGCGACAGACCCGGCCGTTCGTCGCCCCCGGGGCCATTTTTTATCTCGGCCCGGCGGGGTCCAGAGAGAGGCTTGAGCGGATGATTGAGCTGAGAAACGTCGAGAAGTTTTACGAGACGGGCGCCGGGCGCACCTACGTCCTGCGGCGCGTCACGCTGGACGTGCGCGAGGGCGAATTCGTCTCCATCATGGGGCCGTCGGGGTCGGGCAAGACGACGCTGCTCTCCATCCTCGGCTTCCTCGACAGCGCGTGGGGCGGCGAGTACCACTTCATGGGCAACCCCGTCCACAAGATGAGCCACAAGGAGCGCGCCGCGCTCCACAAGCGACACGTCGGGTTCGTCTTCCAGAGCTACCACCTCATCGACGGCCTGACCGTCAGGGAGAACCTTGAGGTGCCGCTCTCCTACCGCGACGTGAAGCACAAGGAGGCGGAGGCGGTCGTCGCCGACACGCTCGACCAGTTCCAGATAGTGGGCAAGAAGGACCTCTTCCCCAACCAGCTCTCGGGCGGGCAGCAGCAGCTCGTCGCCGTCGCGCGCGCCGTCATCCACGGCCCCAAGCTCATCCTCGCCGACGAGCCGACGGGCAACCTCCATTCGAGCCAGGGGCGCGAAATCATGGAGCTGTTCAAGCGGCTCAACGAGCAGGGCACGACCATCATCCAGGTCACGCACTCCGAGGCCAACGCCGCCTACGGCAACCGCGTCGTCCAGCTCGCCGACGGCTGGGTCGTCGGCGGCGAGCAGGGGCAGGCCGCCGTCTGAATCCGTAGGGACAGCCGCGAGATTGAAGTGGGCCGCGTGAATCGTCTTCACGCGGCCCGTTCGCGTTTCGCCCACTCCTTACTATTGCCACATTTCGTACACACAGGCGTGAACGTCACCGTCTATCACTGAATTCGGCCCCCGCCGGGCCGCCATTCGCCCGGCGGGGCGGAAGCTCAGATGAAGAAACAGAAGGTACTCGTAGTCGAAGACGACCCGGGCCTGCTGCGCGAACACGCCGCGATGCTGGCGGCCGAGGGCCACACGGTGGTCGAGGCGTCCACGGGCGGGGCGGCGCTGCGGCTCGCGCGCGAGGAGGCGCCCGACCTCGTGCTGCTCGACGCCGTGCTGCCCGACGGCGACGGCGTCGAGGTCTGCCGCCGTCTCAAGGCCGACCCGGCCTCGCGCGACTCGTTCGTCGTCATGCTCTCGGGCGGGGACACGACGGCCGGGCACCAGGCCGAGGCGCTCCACGCCGGCGCGGACGGCTACCTCGCCAAGCCCATCGAATCGGTCGCGCTCGGGGCGCACGTGCTCGCCTTCCTGCGCATCCGCCAGAACGAGGAGGACCTGCGCGCCAGCGAGCGGCGCTACCGCGAGCAGGCCGAGGAGCTGCGCGAGGCCAACCGCCGCCTCGAAGAGTACAACCGCCTCAAGGCCGAGTTCGTCGCCAACATGTCGCACGAGCTGCGCACGCCGCTGACGGCCATCATCGGCTTCGCGCAGCTCGCGCAGCTCGCGCGCCCCGGCGACGGGCCGCAGATGCCGAAGCGCTACCTCGACGCCTTCGAGCGCATCCTGCGCAACGGCCAGCACCTGCTCGCGCTCATCAACGACGTGCTCGACGTCTCGAAGATAGAGGCCGGGCGGATGAAGATTCACCGCGAGCACATAGACCTCGTCGAGGTCGTGCAGGGCGCCTTCGCCGAGTTGCAGCCGCTCGCCGAGCGCAAGGGGCTCCGGTACCACCTGCGCGTGCCCGAGCGCCTGCCGCTCGCCTACACCGACCCCCTGCGCGTGCGCCAGATACTCATCAACCTCCTGTCGAACGCGGCGAAGTTCACGGCGCGCGGGGCGGTCGAGGCCGAGCTGCTCGCGCACGGCGAGCGGCACTTCCGCATCCTGGTGCGCGACACCGGCATCGGCATCGAGGAGAAGTCGCTGCCCATCATCTTCGAGCGCTTCCGGCAGGTGGACGGCTCGATGACGCGCTCGGCGTCGGGCGTCGGGCTCGGGCTCTCCATCGTGCGGCAGATAGTCGGGCTGCTCGGCGGCGAGATAGAGGTCACGTCGCACGTGGGCGAGGGCTCGACCTTCGTCGTCACGCTGCCGCTCGACGCGCCCGAGGCCGGGGCGAGGGACGCGGGCGAGAGGGAGGCGGAGGCCCGTTTCGTCCGGGACGAAGGCGACGCGCGTGCGGCGGGGCCGCGCGGGCGCGGCGGGGCGGCGGCCGACGGCGGCGAGCAGGAAGGGCGCCCCGTCGTGGTCGTCATCGAGGACGACGAGGACTCGGCGGCGCTCCTCGAAGAGACGCTCGGCGGCGCGGGCTACCGCGTGCTGACGGCTTCGAGCGGCGAGCGGGGCCTGGCGCTCGCGCGCGAGCACGACCCCGTCGCCGTCACGCTCGACGTGATGATGCCCGAGATGGACGGGTGGCGCGTGCTCCAGGCGATGCGCGGCGACCGGCGGCTGGCGAGCATCCCCGTCATCGTCTGCTCGATTGTGGACAACCGGCCGCTCGGCTACAGCCTCGGCGCGTCGGACTACCTCGTCAAGCCCGTCGACCCGGTGACGCTCACCGCCACGCTCGACCGCGTGAGCGTGCGCGGCGCGGGCGCCGACGGCGGCGAGGACTACGTCCTCGTCATCGACGACGAGCACGGCGTGCGCGAGCTTCTGACGGCGGCGCTCAGGCACGCGGGCTTCAGCGCGCGCAGCGCGCCGTCGGGCGAGACGGCCTTGAAGCTGGCCGGGCAGCGGCGGCCGCGGGCCGTGCTCTGCGACCTGATGATGCCGAACGGGATGAGCGGCTTCGAGTTCGTCGCGCGCTTCCGCGCCGACCCGCGCACGGCCGGCATCCCCGTCCTCGTCGTGACGGGGAAGGACGTCACGCCGGAGGACCGGACGCTGATTTCGGGCGAGATCGCCGACGTGATTCGCAAGGGCGAACTGCTGCTCACGGACGTGGCCTCAAGGCTGCGCGCAACACTGGGAGAACACGGGGTGGAGCCGTCGCATGGCAAAGATACTGTTCGTTGAGGACGAGCCGGACATCCGCGACCTCGTCCGCATGGCGCTCGAAGGCGAGCACGACGTCGTCGCCGCGGGGACGGCCGAGGACGGCCTGCGGCGCGCCGCCGAGCAGGCGCACGACGTCATCCTGATGGACGTCTCGCTCGGCGGCGCCTTCGACGGGCTGGAGGCGACGCGGCGGCTGCGCGCCGACCCGGCCTTCGACCGCACGCCCATCATCGCGCTCACCGCGCACGCCATGCCCGGCGACCGCGAGCGAGCGCTCGCCGCCGGCTGCGACGAGCACTGGACGAAGCCCATCATCGACCTCCTCGCCTTCCGCGACCTCATCACGCGCGTGGCGGCGGCCGGGAGGGTGAGGGGCGAGGGGACTGCTGAGCAGTAGACACGCGGAGTGGACAGTAGACAGTAGTCGGTAGGTAAAACGAAGGCGGCGCGCACGGCTGATGACCGGGACGCGCCGCCTCTCTTTCTACCGACTGTTGACTGCTATCTACTCCCCCTCATTCCATCCACTTCGCGGGCGGCTTCTTCTCTTCGGGGGTGCGGGGGGCGGGCTCCCAGAGTTTGACGGTGGCGTCGTAGCTGGCCGTGAGGAGGAGCGAGCCGCCGGGGGCGAACTTGACCTCGTTAATCTCCTCGGTGTGCGCCCTGATGCGGGAGATGAGTTTGCCGGTCTGCGCGTCGTGGAGGCGGACGAGGCCGCCGCCGCCCGCCTCGGCCAGCACGCGGCCGTCGGGCGAGAACTCGATCTCGTAGACCATCTCGGGCTGGCGCTGCTCGCGCAGCTTCGTGCCCAGACGCGCGTCCCAGACGATGAGCTTGCGGTCGCGCCCGCCGCTCGCCAGCGTCGCGCCGTCGGGCGCGAACGCCACCGAAGTCACCCACTCGTCGTGCCCGGCGAGCGTGTGCAGCAGCTCGCCCGTCCTCACGTCCCAGACGCGCACCGTGTTGTCGCGCTCGGCGCTGGCGCTCGCCAGCCGGCCGCCGTCGGGCGAGAAGGCGAGCCCCGTCACCGCGTCGTCGTGGCCGACCAGCTTCCGCAGGAGCCTCCCCCTCCTCGCCTCCCAGAGTCGTATCACGCGGTCGCGGCCGCCGCTGGCGAGCAATCGCCCGTCGGGCGAGAAGGCGACCTCGAAGACGCCCTCCTCGTGCCCCGCGAGCGTGCGCCGCGGGTTGTAGGTGTGCCCGTCGAGGAGCCGCACCGCCGAGTCGGCGCCGTCGTCCGTGCAGTAGGCGACGAGGCGGCCGTCCGGAGAGACGGCGACGTCGGTGACCGTCCCGCCCGGGCCCTCCAGCGTCCGGAGCAGTTTCCCCGTCCGCACGTCCCAGACGCGCAGCCTCCCGTCGTCGCCCGAGGTGACGACGCGCTCGCCGCCGGGGAAGAACGCCGCCGAGTAGACGGCGCCGTCATGCCCGCGGAGCGTCCGCTTGAGCGTCCAGCGCGCGGCGGAGGCGGCCGTCGGCGCGGGCGTCGGCTTGGGCGCGGGGTCGGAGAGGACGGGGGGCGGCTTGCCGGGGCCGAGCTGCGCGCGCGCCGCGCGGGGCGCGGGGGCGTAGGCGAGGCCGGCCGCGGCGAGCGCGGCGGCGGCCAGCGCCGCCGCGAGTCTGCGGGGGATGCGGGTCATCTTCTCCTCCTTCGGCACGTTAGCACCGGGCGGCGGCGCGAGACAAGGCGGCCGTCGGCGCGGGCGCGGGCGTCGCGGCGGGGCTTTCGGGCGGGGCGAAAAAAAAATGCCCGGGGGCGCAAAAATCTTTATCCCCCTCCGTTCGTTTTTTACGCGTTACTGGTCGGAGGTGGAAAACGATGGAACAGCCGAAACGGGTGCGAATCATCAAGGGCGGGCGGACGGCGCAGCAGCAGCAGGCGGAAGCCGCGCGCGGCGCGGCGCAGACGGCCGTCGCCCCGGGCCGCGAAGTCAGGGACGTGGTCTCCGACTGGGTGCGCGACCACCGGCGGCGTTCCGACGAGTTCCGCCGCAACTACTCGGCCCTGCTGGGCGAGGTCGGCTTCAAGATGCCGAGCTTCGGCGGCGGCGTCGCCTGAAGGCCGGGGGCGAGGGGAGAAGAGTTCTGTCGGGCCGCGCGCGGCAGAGGGGTTTCAGGGGCGCGGGGAGGGAGCTGGGAGAGATGACGACCGTGATTCAGATAGCCGCGTTCGCTCTGGCGTCCGGTGTGTTGTTGACTTTGACGTCCGAGGGTTTCGCCCTCGCCGTCTCAAGGGTGATGGAGGCCGCGTTCGACCGCGCCGAGGTGGCGCTCGCGCTCCGCGCGCGCAGCCGCGCCGAGCGGCTCAAGGCCCGCCGCCGCGAAGAGCGCCGCCGCGCCACGCGCGCCCGCGACGAGCACTTCGCGCCCGCCGCCGCCTACCTGTCGCACGCGGGGTGAAGAAAGAAGTAGGCAGTAGTCAGTAGACGGTAGATTTTCCAGTCGTCGTAGCAGGTCGCGGTAGACAGTCTAAGTCCCCGGAGGGGCGGCAGAGGTCGGGCACGAGATTCACGGTGCTCGTCATCTGCCGCCCCTCCGGGGCTTTTGCGTTTTTGTTACGTCCGTTACCCGGGGCTCACGCCCCGGGCTTTATTCTGTCCGCCGCCTCCGGCGGCTCCACGCTGGTCAAATACAGTGTCGCCTTCATCGGGCGACTTCTTTTGTCTTAACCGCCTGCTGCCATCCGCCTACTGCCTACTTCCTCACGCCGGGAAGCGGCGGAGGAGTTCGGCGAAGCGGGGGTCGGAGCGGATGTTGTCGAGGCGGGGGTCGACGCGGAGGTAGGTGAGGCCGACCGAGTGCTCCTCCTCGGCGCGGGCGAGCCAGTCGAGGGCCGCGTCCGCGTCGCCGAGGAGGGCGTTGATGACGGCGATCTCGTAGGCCGTCACCCAGGCGCGCTCGCGGTCGGCGACGAGGTCGGAGAGCAGGGCGCACGCCTCCGCGGCGTTGCCGCAGGAGGCGAGGACGTGCGCCTCCTTGGCGCGCGTCGTCGGCGTGTCGCCGGCGAAGGCGCGCTCCTGCTCGAAGACGGCCAGCGCGTCGTCGCACATCCCGCGCATCTCGAAGGACCAGCGCATGATGATGTGCGCCGAGATGGAGCCCGGGTCGAGGTCGAGCGCGTCGCGGCAGGCGGCTTCGGCCTCGTCGAAGCGGCGCGCGTTGAGCAGGATGTTGGCGAGCGCGGTGGCGATGACGGGCGAGCGCGGCGCCAGCTCCCGCGCCTTCCTGATTTCCGAGACCGCCTCGTCGTGCCGCCCCATCGCCGAGAGGTTGAAGGCGTGCCAGCGCCGCGCGACGGCGTTCTCGCGGTTGAGCGCGATGGCGCGGGCCAGCTCGCGCTCGGCGCCCGTGAAGTCGCGCTCGTAGTTGAAGAGGACGAAGCCGAGCGAGGCGTGCGCCTCCGAGCAGGCGTCGTCGGCCGCGACGGCGCGCAGCGCCGACTCCTTCGCCTTACCCCACGCGCCGGGCGGCGGCGGCTCGACGTACCAGTTCAGGAGCGAGTAGGAGTCGGCCATCTCGGCCCACGCGAGCGAGTAGTTGGGGTTGAGCGTGACGGCGCGCTCGAACCGCTCGATGGCCTGTCGCAGGCCCTCGGCCGTGCGGCGCGTGACGAAGTAGCGGCCGGCCTTGTAGAGCTTCTGCGCCTCGTCCTCCTCGCCGCGCGAGGAGTGGATGGCGCCCGACTCGATTGGCTGGCGCCCCGAGGGCGTCGCGTCGCGCCCCGCGCCCGCCGCGCCGAGGCCCGTGCCGCCGGTGCCGCCCGTGCCACCTGTGTTAGACGCGCGCGAGCCGGCGGAGGCCGCGGGGCCGGCGTCCTTCGCGGCCCGCCGCGTGGCCGCCGGGTTGTTTGTCTTCAGCAGCAGCTCGCGGAAGCGCGGGTGCGTGCGCAGCGGGTCGAGCTGCGGCTCGGTGCCGAGCCAGACGATCCAGGGGTCCTGCACCTCGGCCGCCTCTTCGAGCAGGTCGAGCGCGATGGCCGGCTCGCCGAGTTGGAGGTGGACGAGCGCGCGGTGGTAGGGCGTGACGAAGTGCTCCTCGTCGGCGCGCGCGCGCATCGCCGAGAGCAGGGCGCGCGCCTCGCGCTCGCGCCCTGCGGCGGCGTAGGCGCAGGCGAGCCCGGCCGAGAGCATCGGTATCTCGCCGAGCAGCTCGATGGCGCGGCGGGCCTCGTTGACCGCCTCGTCGAAGACGCCCGCGCGCCGCAGGTTCCAGCTCAGGACGAAGCGGGCGGAGCCGTACCGCGGCTCGCTCTGGAGGAGCTTGCGCGCCTCGGCGGCCGACTCGTCGAAGCGCCGCGCCTGGTAGAGGCACCAGGCGAGGAAGTAGAAGTTGAAGGGGTTGAGCGGGTCGAGTTCGCAGGCGCGGCGCGCCTCGGCGATTGACTCGTCGAAGCGCGCCTCCATCGCCAGCTGGCAGGCGTAGTGCGCGTGCGACTGCGTGTAGCTCGGGTTCAGCTCGATGGCGCGGCGGAAGTGGACTTCGGCCTGCGTCCACTGCGCGGGGTGCGTGACCAGCGAGAGCCCGAGCGAGGTGTGGGCCTCGGCCAGGTTGTTGTCGAGCTCGATGGCGCGCAGCGCCTCCTCGCGCCCGGCGGCGAGCTGCTCGGCCGGGGGCGCCAGCCCGTAGACGGCGAGCCAGCAGTGGTACTCGGCGATGCCCGCGTGCGCGGCGGCGAAGCGCGGGTCGAGCGTGACGGCGCGGCGGTAGCAGGCGTAAGACTTGGCGAAGCCGTCGGCGCTCATCGTGTACCAGTGGTAGCGGCCGCGCATGTAAGCCTCGTAGGCTTCGGCGTCGTCGGTGCCGCGCTTCGAGAGGAGCCGGCGCTCGTCGCCCGTCAGGTGCGGCAAAAGCGCCGCCGCCACCTGCTCGGAGAGCACGTCTTCGAGCTGGAGCACGTCGGTGTACTCCTCGTCGAAGCGGCCCGACCAGCGCGTCGCGCCCTCCGAGACGTCGAGGAGCTGCGCGGTCAGGCGCAGGGTCTGGCCGGCGCGGCGGATGGTGCCGTCCACGACGAAGTCCACGCCCAGCTCGCGCCCGGCGGCGAGCGCGTCGGTGCCCTGCCCCTGGTAGCGCAGCACGCTTGAGGTCGGGCGGACGATGAAGCGGTGGACGTTCGAGAGCCGCGTGACGAGCGCGTCGGCGAGTCCGACGCCCAGATACTCGTCGCCCGTCCCCTCGCCGCCCGGCGCCGAGATGACCTTGAGCGGGAGGATGGCGAGCGACCTCTGCCCCGTCCCCGTCGAGGGCTCGGCCGCGAAGCCGCCCTGCGCGCGCTCGGCCAGCGGGTTCTTCGTCCGGCGGAAGACGTCGCGGAAGGCGGGCAGGTGCCGCAGCGGGTCGAACTGCGGGTCAACGCCGAGCCACGCCAGACGCGAGTCGCCAATCTCCAGCGCGCGCTCAAGCTCGGCGAGCGCGGCGTCCGTCTCGCCGAGGCGGCAGTAGGCCAGCGCCAGCATGTAGGGCGAGACGTAGCGCGACTCGCTCAGGCGCGCCACCTCGCGCAGCGTGTCGAGCGCCTTCTCGGTGCGCCCGGCCGACGCGTAGTGCGCGGCGAGGAAGCAGAGCGAGTAGGGGCTGCGGCCGAGCAGCGTGACGGCGCGGGCGCAAGCCTCAATCGCCTCCTCGGGCCGCCCCGTCTGCGAGAGCGCGAGGCTGAGCAGGAGGTGGCCGAGGCCGTAGTCGGGCTCGGCCGAGATGAGCACGCGCGCCGAGGCGACCGCCTCCTCGAAGCGGCGCGCGTGGTAGAGGTTCCAGTTGAGCGTGTGGCGGACGAGCGGGGTGAGCGGCGCTATCTCCAGCGCGCGCCGCGCGCCGTCGAGCGCCTCCTCGAAGCGCCCCTCCATCCCGAGGAAGAAGGAGAGCCAGAGGCGGCCCGTGACGTAGTTCGGGTTCAGCTCCATCGCGCGCCGCAGGTGGCGCTCGCCCTCCTCCCAGTCGAGGTCGTGCGTGAGCGTGGCGAAGCCGAGCGCGGCCCACCCTTCGGCCAGCGCCGGGTCTAAGCCCACCGCCTTGCGCGCGGCCTCGATGGCGGCGGCCGAGGTGTCGGAGAAGGGGAGGATGGCGTAGACGCCGAGCACGTTGTAGTAGTCGCTGATGCCGGCGTAGGCGAGCGCGTAGTCGGGGTCGAGCGAGACGGCGCGGCTGAAGTGGACGAGCGCGCGCGCGAGCCCCTCCTCGTTGAAGGTGTTCCAGTGGTAGCGCCCGCGCATGTACTCCTCGTAGGCGCTCGCGTTGTCGGTGCCGCGCTTCTGGAGCTTGAGGCGCTCGCCGCCCGTGAGCTGCGGCACGAGCGCCTCGGCCACCTGCTCGGAGATGGAGTCTTCGAGCTGGAGCACGTCGGCCGTCGCCTCGTCGAACTGCCCGGCCCACACGGCCGAGCCGGCGCGCACGTCTAAGAGCTGCATCGTCACGCGCAGCGTCATCCCCGCGCGGCGCACACGCCCTTCGAGGACGAACGAGACGCCCAGCTCGCGCCCGGCGGCCAGCGGGTCGGAGTCCGGCCCGCGGTAGCGCAGCACGGAGGAGGTGGGCCTGAGCGTGAAGCGGCGGAGGCTGCCGAGGCGCGTGATGAGCGCGTCGGCGAGCCCCACACCGAGGTACTCGCCGCCGGCTTCGAGCCCGCCCGTGGACTCGTGAACCTTCAGCGGGAGGACGGCGAGCGAGGTCTCGACGGGGCGCGGGCGCCGGTCGCCGCGGGCGCCGTCGTCCGGCGAGGCGGCGGCCGGGTAGAAGGGCGGCGCCTCGACGGGGCGGCCCTCGATGAAGCGCGCGATGTCCTCGCGCAGCTCGTCGGCCGTGCGGTAGCGCTCGGCGGGCTCCTTCCGCAGCGCCTTCATCACGACGTTGTCGAGGTCGCCGGCCAGCTCGCGCCTCAGGGTCTCGACCGTCGCGCCGCGGCACCAGTAGAGGTAGCCGAGCGTGTCGGACTCGCCGATGCCGGAGCCTTCGGCGGGCTGGTTGGCGGGCAGGAGGTCTTCGGGGCTCGTGATGCGCACGCTCGGGTGCGGCGGCTCCTCCTCGCAGATGACGCGCGCCATCTCGTGCGGCGAGCGGTTGCGCAGGCGGTACGGGCGGTGGCCCGTCAGCAGCTCGTAGAGCAGGACGCCCAGAGAGTAGACGTCCGTCGCGGGCGAGACCGGCTCGCCGCGCACCTGCTCGGGCGCGGCGTACTCGGGCGTCATCAGGCGCATCGCCGTCGCCGTCGGGTCGAGCGTAATCTCGCCGGCGAACTCGGGGTTGAGGAGCTTGGCGATGCCGAAGTCCAGCAGCTTCGGGACGCCGCCCGGCGTGACGAGGATGTTCGAGGGCTTGATGTCGCGGTGGATGACGAGCTTCTGGTGCGCGTAGTTGACCGCGTCGCAGACCATCGAGAAGAGGCGGAGTCGCTCGACCACCGTCAACTGCCGCTCGTCCGAGTAGCGGTAGACGGGCAGCCCCTCGATGTGCTCCATGACGAAGTAGGGCAGCCCGTCGTCGGTCGTCCCGCCGTCGAGGAGGCGCGCGATGTAGGGGTGGTCGAGCGTGGCGAGAATCTGGCGCTCGTTGCGGAAGCGGCGGAGGATGAAGTCGGTGTCCATCCCGCGCTTGATGAGCTTGACGGCGACCTGCTGGCGGAACTCGCCGTCGGCGCGCTCGGCGAGGTAGACGGCGCCCATCCCGCCGCGGCCTATCTCGCGCTCGACGCGGTAGGCGCCGATGCGGCGGCCGATGGCCGGGTCCACGATGTCGGGGCCGGTGACGGGCGAGGTGGCGTAGGGGTCGGTGCGCGGCTGGAGCGGGGTGGCGGCGAGCGCCGACTCCTCGATGAAGTCGCCCGCGGACTCGTACTGCTCGACGAGCGCGACGACCTGCTCGCGCAGCGTGTCGTCGCCGGCGCAGGCCTGCGCGACGAAGCGCGGGCGCTCCGACGGCGGGAGGTCAACCGCCGTCTGGAACAACTCCTCTATCTGCCGCCAGCGCTCGGGGGTCATCGGGAAAAAGGCGAAAGGCGAAAGGCGAAAGGCGAAACCGACTGTTCAATAGACCTCTTGCGAAAGTCAGGTAACTGATGCGACAAGTAGCTCGACAGGGTAAAACCTATGAGCTACGAACAGGTCAAGGATTTACGCCCCGCGGACTTCAAGCGCTACTGCGGGGTCGAGCCGGAGACATTCGGCCG
>DASVTS010000121.1:0-28887 GCA_036387455.1 Pyrinomonadaceae bacterium
CCTGCGTGATTTCGCGTGGGCAGACCTCGACGGCGACGGCGACCCCGACGCGGCGCTGCTCGACGCGCGCGGCGCGCTCCACGTCTTCACGAACGAGCGCACGGGGCAGTTTCGTCGGCGTGCAACGCCGCAGAGCTTGAGCGCCGTCGCGCTCGGCGTCGCGGACGTGAACCGCGACGGGCAGTTCGACCTCCTGCTGCTCGGCGCAGACGGCGTGCTGCGCCGGCTGTCCGACAAGGGCGAGGGCGCGGACTGGGACTCGGCCGAAGTCACACGCCTTGACGGCGCCCCTCAGGGTTCGGGGGCGGGCGCGGTGAAGCTCATCGCGGCAGACCTCGACAACAACGGCGGCGTAGACCTGCTCGCCTCCTCCTTCACGGGCACGGGCGCGTGGTTGACGAACTCGGAAGGGAAGTACGGGCCGCTCAAGCTGCCCGAAGCTGTTCAGCGAGCGCGCGCCGTCTCGGTCGCGGACGCGGACGGCGACGGCCGCCTCGACCTCGTCGCGGCGGGCCGCGACGAGCAGGCGTTCGTCGGCAAGGCGCGCGGCTCGAAGAACTATCACTGGCAGTTGATACGGCCGCGCGCCGCGAACGCCACCGGCGACCAGCGGATTAATTCCTTCGGCGTCGGCGGCGAGATGGAGATACGCGCGGGGCTGCTGGTGCAGAAGCAGCTCATCACGGGCCCGCTCGTACACTTCGGCCTCGGCGAACAGACGGGCGCGGACGTGGTGCGCGTCGTCTGGCCGAACGGCTCCGTGCGCGCCGAGTTCGAGCTGAAGGCGGACACCGCAGTCCTCGCCGAGCAGCGCCTGAAAGGCTCCTGCCCGTCGCTCTTCGCCTTCGACGGGCGCGAGATGCGCTTCGTCAAGGACTGCGCGCCGTGGAGCCCCGCCATCGGCCTGCGCATCAACAACTACCAGACGGCGCGGGTCGGGCAGACCGAGGAGTGGGTCAAGATTCGCGGCGACCAGCTCGCCCCGCGCGCGGGCTTCTACGACCTGGCAATCACGGCCGAGCTGTGGGAGACCTACTACCTCGACCGCTACCGCTTCGCCGTCGTGGACCACCCCGCGGGCACCGAGGTCTTCGTGGACGAGCGCACCGCGCGCCTCCCGCCCGCGCTCAAGGTCTACACGACGGCCGAGCCACACCCGTTCGCGCTCGCGCGTGACGACGCGGGCGCGGACGTGAGCGAAGTCGTCAGGAATCTCGACGGCCGCCACCTCGACACCTTCGGGCGCGGCCCTTATCAGGGCGTGACGCGCGACCACTACGTCGAGCTTGAGCTGGGCGACGACGCGCCCCGCGTGGGGCCGCTCTGGCTCGTCGCGCACGGCTGGCTGCACCCGACGGACGCCTCCATCAACGTCGCCATCAGTCAGGGCGCTCAGCCGCCGCCGCGCGGCCTGAGCCTCGAAGTCGCCGACGGCCGGGGCGGCTGGGCCGTGGCGCGTCCCGACCTCGGCTTCCCCTCGGGGAAGAACAAGACGATTCTGGTTGACCTCGAAGGCGTCTTTAAACCCGACGCGCCGCGCCGCCTGCGCCTGCGCACCAACATGGAGATTTACTGGGACGCGCTCGCGTGGGCGGGCGCGGGGCGGGGCGAGCCGGCGAAGGTTCGGACGCTCGCGCCCTCGTCCGCGGAGCTTCGTTTCCGCGGCTTCTCCGAGATGAGGAGTGCGGGCGCCTCTTCGCCAGAGGTGCCCGAGTACGGCCGCATCGCCTCGACGGGGCAGCGCTGGCGCGACCTCGTCGGCTACTACACGCGCTTCGGCGACGTGCGAGAGCTGCTGGCGGAGACGGACGACCGCGTCGTCATCGCCAACGCGGGAGACGAGTTGCTCCTGCGCTTCCCCGAGCAGCCTCCGCCGCCTGCGGGCTGGGCGCGCGACTACGTGCTGGTCGGCAACGGGTGGATCAAGGACGGCGATTACAACTCGATGTTCTCGAAGACGGTGCTACCCTTGCCGTCGCGGGAGCGCGAATACTACACTACGGCCCCGACACGTCTCGAAGACGACCCGGTCTACCAACGCCACACGCAGGACTGGCAAAACTTCCACACCCGCTACGTCACGCCGCACGCCTTCCGGGGCGGGCTGTGGGCGAAATAACGATGCGTAAGAGTCCCATCGCACGCGGCCTGCTCATCCTCTTCTTCGCCGCGCAGCTCGCGACGCCGTTCGCCATCAAGAGCTGGCAGGGCGGCGGCGCGGGGCCGGTCGCCGCGCGCGCCAACGCCGCGCCCGAGGTGGCTCTCGGGCGCTACGGCTTCCGCCTTGAGGAGGTGTCGAAGGCCGCCGGCGTCAACTTCACGCACACCGCGCCGCGGCTCGACGCGAAGCTCGAACACATCATGCCGCAGGTCGCCTCGATGGGCGCCGCCGTCTCGGTGGTGGACTTCGACCGCGACGGCTGGCAGGACCTCTACGCGACGAACAGCGGCGAGGGGAGCCGGAACGCACTTTACCGGAACAACCGCGACGGCTCTTTCAGCGACGTGGCCGACGCGCTCGGCGTCGCCGACGTCAACCGCGCCGAGACCGGCGTCTCGATGGGCGCGGTCTGGGGCGACTACGACAACGACGGCTTCGAAGACCTCTTCCTCTACAAGTGGGGCCGCCCCGAACTCTTCCACAACGACGGCGGCAAAGGCTTCACGCGTGTCACCGACAAGGCGGGCCTGCCCGCGTGGGTCAACGCGAACACGGCGCTCTGGTTCGACTACGACCGCGACGGCCGGCTCGACATCTTCCTCGGCGGCTACTACCCGGAGGGCGTCAACCTCTGGCACCTCAAAGACACGCGGATGATGCCCGAGAGCTTCGAGTACGCCAAGAACGGCGGGCGCAAGTACCTCCTGAAGGGGCGCGGCGACGGCACCTTCGAGGACGTGACCGCGGCCGCCGGCATCAACACGCGCCGCTGGGCGCTCGCCTCCGCCGCCGCCGACCTGCGCGGGACGGGCTACCCCGACCTCTTCATCGCCAACGACTACGGCGTCTCGGAACTCTTCTTCAACGACGGGCGCGGCCACTTCCGCGACGCGGGCGAGCAGACGGGCGTCGGCTTCGCGCCGAAGAGCGGGATGAACATCTCCTTCGGCGACATCCTCAACCGCGGCGCGTTCGCCGCCTACGTCTCCAACATCTCGGAGGACGGCGTGCTCGTGCAGGGCAACAACCTCTGGGTGCCGCGCGAGGGCACCTCCGGCGACTCGCTCAAGTACGACAACCTCGCCGAGGAGATGGGCGTGGAACTCGGCGGCTGGAGCTTCGGCGCGCAGTTCGGCGACCTCAACAACGACGGCGCGCTCGACCTCTACCTCGTCAACGGCTACGTCTCGCTGGAGAGGGGGTCGAACTACTGGTACGACTTCTCGAAGGTCGCGGGCGGCAACTCGGCGATTATTTCCGACGCGGCCAACTGGCCGCCGATGCGGGGGCGCAGCCTCTCCGGCTACCAGCAGAAGCGCGTCTGGATCAACGACGGCGCCGGCCGCTTCAGCGAGGTGGCGCAGGCCGTCGGCGCGCGCGACACGTTCGACGGCCGCTCGGTCGTGATGGCCGACCTGTGGAACCGCGGCGTGCTCGACGTGGTGGCGGCGAACCAGCGCGGGCCGCTCCTGATTTACAGGAACACGGTCGCGCGGGGGAACGACTGGGTCGGGTTCGAGCTTGAAGGCGCGGAGAGCAACCGCAGCGCCGTCGGCGCGCAGGTGCGCGTTTACTGGGGCGGGCGCGAGCAGGTGCAGGAGGTCTCGGGCGGCGGCGGCTTCTGCGCCCAGAACCAGCGCCCGCTCCACTTCGGCTTAGGCCGCGGCGCGCGCGTCGAGCGCGTACAGATACGCTGGCCGTCCGGCAAGGTGCAGACCATCGAGGCGCCCGCCGTGGGCGTGGTTCATCGGGTGAAAGAGTCTTGAGCACGGGCTTCGGATAACGTCATGAGCAGCACGACAGTATCAGCCGCGACGGTCGCGCCGGCCGCCGCCGGGGCGAAAGCGCCGCCGAAACTCTTCGGCGTGGACAGCCGTTTCGTCGCGCCCGTCTTCATCACCTTCATCCTGCTCGTCGGGCAGCTGACCTACGGCATCCTTGAGAGTTACGCGCTGACGGCGCTGGCGATTGTGACGGCCGTCGCGCTCGAACTCGCCCTCGGCCGCCTGCTCCTCGGGCACTGGCCGCACCTGGCGAGCGCCTACATCTCCGGCATCAGCGTCGGCATCCTGACGCGCTCGCCCTACGCCTGGCCCTTCGCGCTGTGCAGCGCCATCTCCATCACCTCGAAGTACGTCCTGCGCGTGCGCGACCGTCACGTCTGGAACCCCTCGAACTTCGGCATCGCCGTGATGCTGCTCATCGCGCCGTGGGCCTACTCGACCCTGAGCGTGCAGTGGGGCAACAACCTCTGGCCGATGCTCGTCATCTGGGCGCTCGGCGCCGTCATCACGTACCACGTCGGGCGGATTCACATCACCTTCACCTACGTCGCCTCGTTCTTCGCCTTCGCCTACCTGAGGAGCCTGCTGACGGGCCACTCCTTCTGGGCCGAGGCGGCGCCGATTACGGGGCCGATGTACCAGCTCTTCATCTTCTTCATGATTACCGACCCGAAGACGACGGTGCGCTCCTCTCGCAGGGCGCAGGCGTTCGTCGGCTTCTGCGTCGCGCTGGCCGAGACGTTTCTGCGCCTCGCCGAGAACGTCCACGCGCCCTACTACGCGCTCTTCGTCGTCGGCCCGGTCGCCAACCTGACGGAGATTTACCTGACTTCCCGGCGCCGCTCCCAGTAATCTCAACTTTCAAATTTGAGATTTCAAATTCTAAGATGGACACCCCCTTGATGCGCCCCTCCCCTTTCATCGCCGCAGCCGTCCTGTCCCTCGCCGCGCTCGTCTCCGGCTGCAAGCAAGACCCGACGACGACGCCGACGGCGGCGCCGCAGGCGCCCGTGGCGGGGTTGGCCGCCGTGGCATCGCCGGGCGTGACACCCGGCGCGACCCCGGCGCCCGCGCCGCGCCCCACCGGCCCCATCGAGTTCGTGGACGTGACGGCCGAGGCCGGCATCCGCTTCAGGCACAACAACGGCGCCGCCGGCAAGAAGTACCTCCCCGAGACGCTGGGCGCGGGCGCCGCCTTCTTCGACTACGACAACGACGGCTGGCTCGACCTGCTGCTCGTCAACTCGACGAGCTGGCCCGAGAACAAGGGGCCGGCCACCTCCTCCGCGCTCTACCGCAACAACGGGGACGGCACCTTCCGCGACGTGACGCGCGAGGCGGGCCTCGCCTCGAACGTCTACGGCATCGGCTGCGCCGTCGGCGACTACGACAACGACGGGAACGCCGACGTCTTCATCACGGCGGTCGGCCCCGACAGGCTCTACCGCAACCTCGGCGGCGGCAAGTTTCAGGACGTGACGGCGCGCGCCGGCGTCGGCGACCCAGGCTTCGGCACGAGCGCCGCGTGGTTCGACTACGACCGCGACGGCCGCCTCGACCTCTTCGTCGCCAACTACGTCGAGTGGTCGCCCGAGGCGGACGTCGTCTGCACGCTCGACGGGACGAACAAGTCCTACTGCACGCCGCAGAAGTACAAGGGGCAGAGCCCGACGCTCTACCACAACCGCGGCAACGGCTCTTTCGAGAACGTCACCGCGCGCGCCGGCCTCAACGACCCGACGAGCAAGGCGCTCGGCGTGGCGCTGCTCGACTACGACGACGACGGGCACACGGACCTGTTCGTCGCCAACGACACCGAGCCGAACAGGCTCTACAGGAACGAGGGCGACGGCACCTTCACCGACGAGGCTTTGACGGCGGGCGTCGCCTTCGGCGAGTCGGGCGCGGCGCGCGCGGGGATGGGCGTGGACGCCGCGGACTACGACGGCTCCGGGCGCCAGAGCCTCGTCATCGGCAACTTCACCTCCGAGAGCATGGCGCTCTACCACAACGACGGCGGCGGCCTCTTCACCGACGAGGCGCGCGCCTCCGGCATCGGCAAGATGTCGGAGCAGTCGCTGACCTTCGCCACCTTCTTCTTCGACTACGACCTCGACGGGCTGCTCGACGTCTTCGCCGTCAACGGCCACGTCTCCGACGACATCCAGAAGGTGCAGCCGCGCGTCCGCTACGCGCAGCCGCCGCACCTCTTCCGCAACCTCGGCCGGAAGAAGTTCGAGGAGGTGACGGCGCGCGTCGGCCGCGCGCTCGGCCGCGCGACGGTCGGGCGCGGCGCCGCCTACGGCGACTACGACAACGACGGCGACCTCGACCTCCTCGTCACGTCGAACGGCGGCCCGGCCCGCCTCTACCGCAACGACAACGCGAACCAGAACGACGTGCTGAAGGTGAGGCTCGTCGGCTCGCGCTCGAACCGCGACGCCGTCGGCGCGCGCGTCACCGTCTCCGGCCCGAACAACTTCAAGACGGGCAACGTCGTCCGCACGGGTTCGAGCTACGCCTCGCAGAGCGAGACGACGCTCACGCTTGGCCTGGGCAGGCCCGACGGCGGCGAACGCGTCTTCACGCTCGACATCGTCTGGCCGTCCGGCGAGAAGGCGGCCGTCCAGCAGGTCAGGGCCAACCAGTTGCTCGTAGTTCAGGAAGGGCAAGGTATAGTCAGGACGGAGCCCGTCATCTTCGCGCGCGCGGCGCCGCAGCCTTCGCCCGCGAGTGTGCCGGCCGGGCCGCCGGGTCAGTAACAGGCAGGGGAGTGAAATGAAGTCGTACCGTTATCTCTTAATCGCCGCCGCCGTCATGGCCGCGGCCGCCGCCGCCTCTTCCTCACTCGAACGCGGGGCGGCGTCGCAGGCGCCCGCCGCGAGGGAGGCGCGTGAGGAGGCGTACCGCGCCAACAACCTCGGCGTGGCGCTGCTCGAACAGTTCAAGCACAAGGAGGGCTCGGAAGCCTTCCGCCGCGCGCTCGCGCTCGACCCGAAGCTCGCGCTCGCGCGCACGAACCTCGCCATCGCGCTCTTCAACGTGCCCGACCTCGCGGCGGCGCAGAAGGAGGCCGAAGCCGCCTCCGCCGCCTCGCCCGACGCGCCGCAGCCCGCCTACATCCTCGGCCTCATCGCGCGCCAGCAGAACCGCGTCGAGGACGCCGTCGCGGCCTTCCAGCGCGTGCTCAAGCTCGACCCGCGCGACGTGGGCGCGAACGTCAACCTCGGCCAGCTCTACGCGCAGCAGCGCAGGTACGCGGAGGCCGTCGCCGCGCTGCGCGTCGCGCTCGCAGAGGAGCCGTATAACGGGACGGCGCTCTACAACCTCGGCACGGCGATGCTGCGCTCCGGCCAGCGCGAGGAGGGCGGCCGCCTGATGCAGCAGTTCCAGGCGCTGCGCGCGAGCGGCGCGGCGACGACCGTCGGCACCAACTACCTCGAACAGGGCCGCTACGCCGAGGCCGTCGCCTCGACCGGCGCCGAGGCGGACGTCGTCGACAGGCGCACGCCCGAAGTCTCTTTCAAGGACGCGAGCGCGGCCTCCATCCCGTTGCTAAGCGAGGCGGCGGCCGGGGGCGCCCCCCTGCTTTTCGACTACGACGGCGACGGCGACCTCGACCTCTTCGCGGCGGCCGGGCGCAAGCTCCTGCGCAACGACGGCGGCAAGTTCGCGGACGTGACGGCTCAGTCGGGCCTCGCCGCGGGTGACGCGAAGGGCGCGGCGCTTGGAGCCGTCGCGGGCGACTACGACAACGACGAGAAGCCCGACCTCTTCATCGTCGCCACGGACGCGCTCACGCTCTTTCACAACGAGGGCGGCGGGCGGTTCAAAGACGCGACCGCGGCGGCGAAGGTTCCGGCGCGCGCGAACTCATCGGGCGCCGCCGCGTTCGTGGACAGCGACCACGACGGCGACCTCGACATCTTCGTCGCCGCTGGCCTTCTGCTGCGCAACAACGGCGACGGCACTTTCGCGGACGTGACGGCGGCCTCCAAAGTCACTGCCCCGGCTGGCCGCGCGGTGGCCGTCGTGCCGACCGACTACGACAACCGGCGCGACGTTGACCTGCTCGTCGTCGGCGCGGATGCCCCGCCCGCGCTCTGGAAGAATTTGCGCGACGGCACCTTCCGCGACGTGGCGGCCGAGGCGGGCCTCGAACTCAAAGGCGGCGGCTTAAGCTGCGTCGCCGCGGGCGACGTGAACAAGGACGCCTTCACGGACTTCTACTTCGGGCGGGCGGACGGGCGCGGCGAGTTCGCTTTGAGCGACGGCAAGGGGCGCTTCAAGCTGAGCGCCGCCCCGGCGGCGGCGCAGTTGTCGGAACAGACGGCCGCGCAGTTCCTCGACTACGACAACGACGGGCTGCTCGACCTCCTGACGGCCTCGCGCGGGCAGAAGGGCGGCGGCGCGTTTCGCGTGCTGCGCAACGTCGGCGACGGCTGGGCGGACGTGAGCGAGAAGGCTGCGGGCGGCCTGCTCGCGGCCGCCGCCGCGGCCTCGCCCACGTTCTCGCTCGCGTCGGGCGATGTGGACGGGGACGGCGACGTAGACCTGTTCATCGGCTCTGCCGTGTCGGGCAAGGCGGGCGGCTCGCTGCTCTTCGCGCGCAACGAAGGCGGCAGCCGCAACCGCTCTCTGCGCATCGGCCTCGCCGGCAAGGTGAGCAACCGCAGCGGCGTGGGCGCCAAAGTCGAGCTGCGCGCGGGCAGTCTTCAGCAGAAGCTTGAGAGCTACGCGGCCACGCCCGCGCCCGCGCCCGCCGACGTGATTTTCGGGCTGGGGCCGCGCGCGTCGGCCGACGCCGTGCGCATCCTCTGGCCCTCCGGCGTCGTGCAGGCCGAGACGCAGACGGCGGCGAGCGCGGCGAAGCCGTCCGCGGGCGTCGCGCCGGGCGCGCTGAAGGTGACGGAACTCGACCGCAAGCCTTCGTCCTGCCCGTTCCTCTACACATGGAACGGCGAGCGCTTCGAGTTCGTCACGGACTTCATGGGCGCGGGCGAGACGGGCGCGTGGGCCGGCCCCGGCCTCTACAACACGCCCGACCCGGACGAGTACGTGCGCATCCGCGGCGACCAGTTGAGGGAGAGGGACGGCCGCTACGAGCTGCGCGTGACGAACGAGCTGGAGGAGGCGCTCTTCTTCGACCGCCTGCAACTCGTCGCGGTGGCGCACCCCGAGGGGCTGGAAGTCTACCCTGACGAGGGACTGCGCGCCGCGCCCCCGGCCTTCAAGCTCTTCGCGTCGCGCGAAGCCCGCCCGCCCCTCGCCGCGACCGACGACCACGGCCGCGACGTGCTCGGCCGCGTCAGCCGTCTCGACCGTCAGTACCCCGACGACTTCAAGCTGCTCCCCATCCGCGGCTACGCCGAGCCGCACACGCTGACGCTCGATTTGGGTAAGGATGACGGCGGAAAGGTGAAGGCCGTGGGTGCGGCGGCGCCGCGCACGCTGCTGCTCCTGACCGGGTGGACGGACTACGCGTGGTCGAGCGACAACGTCGCGGCCTCGCAGCGCGGCCTTGAGTTGAAGCCGCCGTCACTTCAGGTCAAAGACCACGGGGGCAGGTGGCGGACGGTCGTCGAGAACATCGGCATCCCGGTCGGGCGGCCGCAGACGCTAATCGTTGACCTGACGGGCAAGTTTCTCTCGGCGAGCCGTGAGGTGAGGCTTGTGACGAACATGCGCGTCTACTGGGACCGGATTCTGTCGGACACGCGGGGCGCGGCCGAGTTCCCTTCGCGCCTTTCGCGCCTCGACCCGGTCGCGGCCGACCTGCGCTGGCGCGGCTTCTCCGCGGAGGTGACGCCGGACGGGCGCGGGCCGCTCTCCTACGACTACGCGCGCGTGTCGCTCGACTCGCCCTGGATGAGCTTCCCCGGCCGCTACACGCGCGAGGGCGACGTGCGCGGGCTGCTGAAGACGACGGACGACGTGTTCGTCGTCTCGCTCGCGGGCGACGAGTTGAGCCTGTCGTTCGACGCCTCGGCGCTGCCCGCTCTGCCGCGCGGCTGGACGCGCACCTTCCTGCTCTACGCCGACGGCTTCAGCAAGGAGATGAACATCCACTCGGCCAGCCCCGACCAGCTCGCGCCGCTGCCGTTCCACGGCATGAAAGCCTACCCGTACGCCGCGCGCGAGGCGCGACCTTCGACGGCCGCCCGCGCCGACTACCTCGAACGCTACAACACGCGCGTCGTGACACGCGCCCTGCCGCCCCTGCGTTGAGGCGTGGCGGCAGGGCGCGGGCGAGAACTCCCCGCCGCCGGGTCTGATAAGCCAGAAACAGTTATTGACATGTCTTGAGCCGGCCGTATAATCCCACTTGCTCTTGGCGCGAATGCCCGCGAGCACGCAGGCCGTAAGGCTTAACCCTTCCCGAGTGCGACCGGCGGCGTCTGTCACGACGTACTTCCCCGTCACAAGCAACCGTTGCCCGTATACATCCGACCGAGCAGACGAGTTTTCGGCATCGCCCCCGCGCGCTAAGCCGACTCCCGCCGGCCGGTATCGCCGCGGGCGGCGCCGCGCCCCTTGGTTTTTCAGGAGACGATAAATGCCCCCCCTTAAGCCCTCGCCCCGCGTGGCGGCCGCCGCCCTCGCGCCCCTGCTCGCTGCCCTCTTCATTAACGCCATCGCCGCGGCGGCCGGCTCGCCCGGCACGATCTCTTTCACGCAAGCCACCTACGACGTCGGCGAGGCGGTCGGGAAGGCGAACATCACGCTCACGCGGACGGGGGGCAGCGACGGCGCCGTCCTGGCTAAAGTCTCGCTGACCGACGTCACCACCAGCCCGGCCGACCACCAGTTCCGCCCGGGCTCCATCGACCCGACCTTCGCCAACGTCTTCCCGCCTCCTAACTTCTACGACCAGCAGACGATTGCGATGCAGCCCGACGGGAAGGTCATCGTCGGCGGCTCGGGCACCCCGCTCATGCAACGTCTGAAGACGGACGGCACGCCCGACACGACCTTCGCGCCGTACCCCTTCAACGCCCCCATCGAGGCCATCGCCGTGCAGCCGGACGGGAAGATCGTCGTCAGCGGCACCTTCACCGGCATCCCCGGGATGATTCGCATCGCGCGCCTCAACCCGAACGGCTCGCTCGACACGACCTTCAACGCCTGCGCCGGGCTCAACGACAGCGCGAAGACCATCGTCATCCAGTCCGACGGCAAGATTGTCATCGCGGGCTTCTTCAACACGGTCAACTTCACCCCGCGCCAGAGCCTCGCGCGGCTCAACCCCGACGGCAGCCTCGACGCCTCCTACCACCCGAGCATTTCGAGCTGCTACCGCCTCGCCTTGCAGGAGGACGGCAAGCTGCTCGCCGCGGGCTCGTCGGGCGTCGGGATAGTCCGCTTCAACACGGACGGCACGCCGGACGCCGGCTTTCAGGGCAGCTCCTTCTTCGCCGGGGTCATGCTGCCGCAGCCGGGCGGCAAGCTGTATATCGGCGGCGGCCGTATCCAGAACGGCACGGTGACCGACCGGGGGGTCTACCTCCTCAACTCCGACGGGAGCCTCGACCCGAGTTTCGACACGGGCGCCGGCACCAACCCGGAAGGCGGGGTGGCCGGGCTGGTCGTGGAGCCCGACGGCAAGCTCATCGCCGGGGGCAACTTCACCACCTACAGGGGCGTGGCGACCGGCCCCCTCGTGCGCCTCAACCCTGACGGCAGCGTAGACCCCTCTTTCCAAGCCCCGCAGTTCCTCATCAACGACCCGCCCAACAGACCGTACTTCCTGACGCTGCTCGGCCAGCCCGACGGCAAGTTCATCGCCATCGGCGACTTCGTCGTGACTATCCCCGGCGGCTACCGCTCGAACATCGCGCGCTTCAACGCCGACCTGTTCGTCAACTGGGCCGCGGGCGACGCGGCGAACAAGTCCTTCTCCATCCCCGTCGTGGAGGAGCTGCTCGACGAGCCCGACGAGACGGCCACGCTCACGCTCACGCCGGTCGCCGGCGGGGCGGCCACCGGCGCCCACCCGACCGCCACGCTGCAAATCATAGACAACGACGTGCCGCCGTCGTTCACCTCCGCGCCACCCGCGCGTGCCATCGCCAACGTAGCTTACCAACACCAATTCACCGCGAACGGCGAGCCGACGGTCTTCTTCAGCGTGACCTCGGGCGCGCTGCCGCCGGGGCTCACCCTCTCCTCGACCGGATTCCTGACCGGCACGCCCACGACGACGGGGACGTTCGCCAACATCACGGTGACGGCCAACAACGGCGTCGCGCCCACGGCCACGCAGACCTTCGACCTCGTCGTCGCCAGCGGCGGCACGCTCCAGTTCGAGTCCGCCGCCTACAGCGTCAACGAGAACGTGAACAGCCACACCGTCGAAATCACCATCAACCGCGTGGGCGGGAGCGCCGGCTCCGCGTCGGTGACCCTGGCGGCCTTCGGGAACACGGCGACGCTCAACACCGACTTCGCGCTGACCGCGACCGCGTTCAACTTCGCCGAAGGCGAGACCAGCCGGACGCTGACCGTCGCCATAGACAACGACGCCGTCAACGAGCGCGACGAGACCGCCACCATCTCCCTGACCTCCGCCACCGGCACGGCCAGACTCGGCACGCCCTCCTCCACCGTCCTGACGATTGTGAACGACGACCCGCTGCCCGCAATCTCCGTCAACAACACCACCGTCACGGAAGGCGACTCCGGCACCAAGGCGGCCACCTTCACGATCACGCGTGTCGGCCTGATAGACCGCACACTGACCTTCGCGGCCCGGACGTCCGACGGGACCGCCGTCGCCGGGGAGGACTACATCGCCATCGGCGGCCAGGGCCAGAGCTTTCAAATCGGCCCCGCCTCGACCTCGACCACCGTGTCCGTCAACATCCTGGGCGACACCTACATCGAGCCGGACAAGAATTTCTTCCTCGACCTCTCTTCCCCGTCGAACGCGACCATCGAGCGGGCGCGGGGCGCGTGCGAGATTAAGGACAACGACACGTTGACGGGCGTGCCGACCGTGCAATTCGTCGTCCGCGATTTAAGGGTGCAGGAGGGCGTGGGGGTCGCGGCCGTCACGGTGACGCGCTCCGGCGACACCTCCGCGCCGACGAACGTCAACTACACGAGCATGCTCGGCAGCGGCGCGGGCGCCGCCAACGACCGCGGCGACTTCACCTTCGCGGCGGGCACGCTGCGCTTCAACGCCGGCGAGACGAGTAAGACTTTCAACATCTTCGTCGCGGACGACGCCTTCGTCGAAGGCGAAGAATATTTCACCCTCGTGCTCGGCGCCCCGACGGGCGGGACGAGCCTGGGCGTGCCGTCCTCGACGGTCGTCCACCTCCTCGACAACGATGCGGCGCCCTCGGCGTCGAACCCGGCCGACGACGCGGCCTTCTTCGTCCGCCAGCACTACCGCGACTTCCTCGGCCGCGACCCGGACGCCGACGGGCTCGCCTTCTGGACGGGCGAGATTACGCAGTGCGGCGCGAACGCCGTGTGCCGCGAGGTGAAGCGGGTCAACGTCTCGGCGGCCTTCTTCCTCTCCATCGAGTTCAAGGAGACCGGCTACTTCGTCTACCTCCTGCACAAGGCGGCCTTCAACACGGGCGAGCGGCTGCCGCTCAGGAATTTCCAGAGCGACGCGCAGCAGGTCGGCAGGGACGCGGTCGTCGGCTCTGACGGGTGGGAGCAGAAGCTCGCGGCGAACAAGCAGGCGTTCGCGGACGCCTTCGTCGCGCGCACGGCTTTCGCCGCCGCCTACCCGCAGGCGTTGACGGCGGCGCAGTTCGTGGACGCGCTCCTCGCCAACACCGGCGACCCGCTGAACCCGGCCGCGGGCGGCGCTCTGTCGCAGGCCGAGCGTGACCAGTTAATCTCCGACCTCGCGTCGGGCGCGAAGACCCGCGCGCAGGTCTTAAGGGCGCTGGCGGAGAACGACGAGTACCGCCGCCGCCAGCTCAGCAGGGCGTTCGTGCTGATGCAATACTTCGGCTACCTGCGGCGCGCGCCGAACGAGCTGCCCGACGCGAGCTTCGACGGCTACAACTTCTGGCTCTCGAAGCTCAACGAGTTCCGCGGCAACTACATCGAGGCAGAGATGGTCAAGGCGTTCATCTCCTCCGACGAGTACCGGAGAAGATTCGGGCAGTAGCCACGACCCGGCGTCAAAGCAGGCGTCAAAGCAGAGCGGCCGCCCGAGTGTCCATCGCTCGGGCGGCCGCTCTGCTTTTCAACCAGAAATCAAAAAGGGCATTGCTTGCTGCGTTATAGGACGCGGCAAACGTCTCAACGGCAGCGCGGCGCCTGCTCGTCGCGGGCGGCGGTAAATGTCAGGGGCTCCGAAACGACCGGCTCGACCCACAGCAGCCCGCTCCCCTGCCACCGGCCGCGCAACTCCTCGGCGAGCTTCTTCGATTCGTACCAGCTCGAAGCCACGACCCGAAGTGTGTGCTCGCCGGGCGCAATCGAGTTCGCGCCCCTCTCGGCCGCTCCGGCGGCGACCCCGACGCCGACGACCATCTCGGTCTCGTACACCCCGCCGGGCGCCAGCGTGACGAAAGCGCCCCCGGGTTTCGGGCTGTTGATGACCTCCGCCTGCGCGTCGTTAAATCTGGAGTTGAGCACCACCACTTCGTACGGTCTACCTTCGGCCGCGCCCCGAATCTTCGTCTGGTAGAAAAGATTCTTGCCCTGATAGACGATAAGTTTCCGGTCGCCCGTGTTCCTGTAGCGAAGGCGCAACCTCAACTGAAGGATGTGCAGTTTGTCGCCCGCGCAGTACCGGTGGCCGACGATTTCTGTGGTCAGTCGAAGCGGCGGGCCTTGCTGCTGCTGCCTGCCGCCCGGCGCCGCGCCGTGCGCGCCGAGAAGCAGGAGGGTAAAGGCAAGGTAGAATGTCTTCATTGCTCAACGCCTCGGGACTTTGGCCCGGCCTTCGACAGTAATATCATCACCCGGCTCTCTGAAACCCCTCCTCGGGAGATACATCTCATGCCACGCCTCCGGCAGGCGTCTCTCTTCTTCGCCGCGCTCGTCCTCTTAACGGGAGCCGCCGCGGCGCAGCGTCCGCGCCGCAGAACACCACAGGACGACACCGCGCGGGCGCAACGCCCCTCGCGGCTTCTGCCACACCGCGTTTCACTCGGCGGCGGCAAATCTTTCAGCCTGAATCTGCCCGAAGGGTTCGGTCTCAGCGTCGCCGCGCAGGGGCTCGGGCGCGTGCGCTTCATGGCCGAGAGCCCCGACGGGCGCCTCTTCGTCACCGACATGCACGACCTGACCGACAACCGGAAGGGCGCCGTCTACGTCCTCGACCGTTTCGACCCGGCGACGAAGAGGTTCGAGAAGGTCACGCCCTACCTCACTCGCCTTCGCAACCCCAACAGCGTGGCCTTCCACACGGACGCGCGCGGCACCGAATGGTTATACCTGGCCCTGACCGACCGCCTGCTGCGCTACCGATACGTGCGCGGGGCCGACGCCCCGCCGCCGCAGCCGCCCGAAGTGCTCGCCACCTTCCCCGACTACGGGCTCAACTATAAGTACGGCGGCTGGCACCTGACGCGCACCCTCGCGTTCGGCGGCAACGGCAAGCTCTACGTCTCGGTCGGGAGCAGTTGTAACGCCTGCGTGGAAACGGAGGACGTGCGGGCCGCAATCATCGAGATGAACCCGGACGGCGGCAACCGGCGCATCTACGCGCGCGGCCTGCGTAACTCCGTCGGGCTGCGCTGGGCGGGCGGGCGGCTGTTCGCCACCGACATGGGCGCCGACCACCTCGGCAAAGACAAACCGGCCGACGCGATGTACGCCGTCCGTGAGGGGGCAAACTACGGTTGGCCCTACTGCTACCGTTCCGGCCGCAAGGTCTTCGCCGACGCCGAATTTAACCCGCGCGGGAGGAAGATGCCGTGCCGGAACGTGCCCCCTTCGCTCGCGGTCTTCGACGCACACAGCGCGCCCCTCGGGCTGGAGTACTTCGCCGCCGGGGGCGCCGCCGGGCCGGGCGATTCCTTCCTCGTCGCGCTTCACGGCTCGACGACGAGGAGTCTCCGCCGCGGCTACCGCGTCGTACGCGTTCCCGCCGCCGGCGGCTCGCCCGAGGATTTCATCACCGGCTTTCAGCAGGCCGGGGTCGTGTTCGGACGGCCGGCCGACATCTACAGCTACGGGAAGGACGCCTTCCTCCTGACGGACGACTACGCGGGCGCCGTCTACTACGTCTACAAGCAGCAATAACGGGCGGTCGATTTTACCGCCCTCCGGCCGCATCACCGGGCGACGGTCACAGGGATGTTCTGCGAGCCGCACGGAGTCGTGAAGCGTACCGAGTAAACGCCCGGCTTTTTGCTGACCGACCTCACCGAGTATCTCACCCAGCCGTTGCGTCCGGTCGGGCCTTCGGAAAAGACGGCGATGTCTGACCAGTCGGGCGTGGTGACCGTAACACGCCCCTGCTCACCCGGGCCGCCCACGACGAGACTGGCCGCGCCGCCGTTACGGACGTTGAGCGAGTCCGCGCTGGCGTACAAGGCGCAAGGCGCCACCCTGCCCTCCCCCGCCTTCAGCTTCGCTTCCGCGCCCCCCGCCCGAGACCCCTTCTCCGAACGGTTAGCTTCGCCTGTGCCAGACGTAAACGCGCCGCCCGCCCGCCTGCTTCCCAACTTACTCTCCGACGCTCGGGGATGCCCTCTACGCGTCTCCGGCGTCTCTTCCGAATCGTGTAAGGCTGTGTCAACGTCGGCGGGGGCCGCATCCAGTAAATCGCCCGAAACGACCTCCGGTTCGCTGAGGGGTGCGGACGCCGGTCGCCCTTCCGGAGCAACAGGCATTAAGCGAGCCGGCGCGGGAGCGACTAAGGAAGCGGCGGAAACGGCCGACGCCAACCGGGCGTTTATCCAGGCCCCGCAGGCGACGCCGAGGACGACGGCGGCCGTGACCGCGCACACGAGCGTGGCGGTCTCCGACGGCGCGCGGCGCGGCACGCCCGCCTGCCCGGGAGTGAATGCGCGCGTGAATTTGAAAGGTTTCCCAACCGGCACGGTGGGTTTTTCACCCGCGGCCGGCTGCTTTCTGGACGAAGTGGGGGTCATCGGGGGGCTCCGGATTCCGCCTGCGTGAGCTTTTCATGCCGACATTTGGTAACGCCCTTCTCGAAGCCCTCCGGATACCACATCCCCGTGCCGAAGCAGTCCGGGCACGTCGAGGCATCAACCTGTGCGGCCGCTTCCTGTCCGCCACTCACGGACTTCCCTTCCTCCTCAATCTGGCGGCCGTCCTTCTTCCAAAGCCGACGCCGCAGGTGCTCGGTCAGGAATGCAGGCACGCTCGACACACTCCCCGTCCGGCCCGCGGCGATTTTCAACTCGGTAATCAGCAGTTCCGCGAGTTCGCCCCAACGTTCACCTTCGGCCGAAGTCGAATCCCTGCCCGTGACGTCTCTGACGGCCTGTCGAAAGCGGGAGACAAGCGGGGCGAAAGCCTCATCATCAAAATTTTTGCTGTTAGTCTTAAAAGAAGTCTTAGGCGTATCGTAACCCTCTGTATTTTCAACAGATAGAGTATGCCTAGTCTGACTAGTTTCTAGTCTGACTAGTCTGTCTAGTTTCTGGGCATGGCTAGTCTGACTAGGCAGACTAGTCTGACTAGGCATAGTAGAGTCGCTTTCCAACTCCTCCGGGATGAAGACTTCGTATTCGTTACCCTCGTGCTCGCCGGTCATCACCGTGATGTCGATGAGGCCCACCGAGCGGAGGTGTTCGACGTTCGTGTCGAACGTCACACGCGAGCCGATGTGAGCCAGCTTCATCAGTTTCGGACGCGAGATGCGAACCTTTCTCTTCGGCACCACCGCCCCGCGCGTCAGGCCGTAGAGCTGGTCGTAGAGCTGCTTACTCTTGCCTTTAAAAACTCCCGCCGGCACGGCCTCGCGCCGAATCGAGTTGGCGACCTTGGTGTAGTCCTTAACCGGGGAAATGGGGACGTCTTCGGCGGGCGGGGAAGTAACCTTCGGGCGGGCGCCCTGCTTAGTATGACTAGTCTGACTACTATGACTAGGCTGACTAGGCTGACTAGGCATAGTAGCATTCTCGATAGAACTTTCGGACTTAATCAGCTCGTCGTGCGGGAGCCTGAGCGCAGGAGGCACGACGAGGCCGAGCTTTTTCTTCGGCCCCGGCGTGCGCAGGGAAGCGGACGGCTTGGTTTTCGGCTCTGTCATCGTTCACCTCATTTGACGGCGACAATCTTCTGCCTCGGCATCCTCAGCTTGTCCAACACCTCGTCCGTCAATCCCCACCACTGGTCGGCCGCGCGGTGCGATTTCGCGTAAAGGACGGCGGGTAGCTTCTGCGAAGGGGCTTCCGCGACTTTGGAATAGTCGTGCAGGTTCATGTCGAAAACGTGCCCCACGAGCCCCACGGCGGCCTCCACGGCCTGCCTGGATTCGGCCGAGAGGTTCCGAGAAGGCTTGTAGAGGTTAATCACGGCGCCGAGCATCCGCAGGTTGGAATTTACGTTCTTTTTTACCTGCTCGATGGTGAAGGCGAGGTCCGATAAGCCTTGCAGACCCATCGCGTCCGCGGCGCAGGGAACTATCACGTAATCCGCCGAATACAGGGCCGCCGTGAGGAGTTTGCCGAGCTGTGGCGGACAATCCAGAAAGATGAAATCGTAAGCGGTCCCGTGCTCTTTGAGCTGATTGCTAAGTCTGTGGGTCAGGTAATCGGGTTGCATCTCGAACCGTGCGAGACGTATGTCCGCGGGCACGATGTCCAGATTTTCGACGGGACTCTCGACGATGGCGTCGTCTAAAGGCAGCGGTTCCGCCTTGAGCCCGGCCGGCGATTCCGGCTCGATTAAGACGTGCGAGAGCGTAACCTCGTAGACGTCCGGGTCAACCCAGGATGAGGTGAGGTTGCCCTGCGGGTCGCAGTCGATGGCAAGCGTCTGGAAACCGCGGAGCGCGCAACAGGCTGACAGCTCACGGGTTACGGTGGTCTTGCCGACTCCGCCCTTCTGGTTCGCAATGGCGATGACCTTACTCATGCGGCCTCCTTCGTCAACCGCATCTCGACCAACTCGAACGCTAATTCAACGGTCTTCGGGATAGAATGCACGCCCCGCTCGTAGCGTGAGACGGTGATCGAGTCCAGCCCCAGCTCACGCGCGAGCTGCGCCTGCGTCAGTCCCAGCGCCTCGCGGCGCCGCTTCATATCTTCCGGTTTCATAGGCAGGGAGACTAGGCGAAACGCCTATATACTGTCAATATAATTCTTCACAAACGGGGCGTTCTGATTCTTCCGTCGGGCGCAACTCGGCGGGAATGTGTTCTGTGTCGTGAAACATCAGAAAATTATTACGCTGGCCATAAGATGGAAACAACTTCCCCGTTCTCATATTCTGCTTCCACTACGAAGGGAAAAGCGGAGCCTTTGACGAGATAACGTTAGACTTAAAAATAGGCGGGCGGAGATTCGGGGAGTGACATGCGGCAACGTCTTATCGAAAATCTGGTAGGGGCCGGCTAGACTCTGCCCGCGAATGGCTTTAGTCTGGAGTTGTTCATAAACCCCCCGATAATTTATGCCCCCTGTTTATTGCTATAAGGAGAAAAAGTGTGCCCGACAGGACTGTGCTCATCGTCGAAGACTTCGACGACACCCGCGCCATGATACGCATGCTGCTGGAGATGAAGGGCTGCCATGTGCTGGAGGCGGTCAACGGGAGGGAGGCCGTCGAGGCGGCTTCCGCCCACTGCTCTGAGATAGACCTCATCCTGATGGACTTAAGGATGCCGGTGATGACGGGCGTCGAGGCGACGCGCCGCATCCACGAGCAGTCCGAGACCTGCCGCGTGCCCATCGTCGCCATGTCCGCACACTGCGAGGGGAGATGGAAGGAGGATGCGCTCGCGGCCGGGGCCATTGACTGCTTCAGCAAGCCCATCGAGTTCGCACTCCTCGATGAGATACTCGGCCGCTACGCCGTGTGAATCGGCCCGCGACGGCGGCTCGCACACAACCGGGAATGACCAGAGCCAATTCTGAGGACAACCAGGAGCTCTTCCGGCTGATTGCGGAGAGCGTCCGCGACTTCGCCATCTTCGCCGTCGGCCTCGACGGCCGCGTCGCCAGTTGGAACCCCGGCGTCGGGAACCTCCTCGGCTACGCGGATGACGAGTGGGTCGGCCGCGACGCCTGCGACATCTTCACGCCGGAGGACAACGCGAGTGGCGAGTGCGAGCGCGAGATGCGCACGGCGCTTGAGGAGGGGCGGGCCGAGGATCGGCGCTGGCACGTGCGCAAGGACGGCACACGCTTCTGGGCCGACGGGCAGCTGGTGGCCCTGCGGGGCGCGTCGGGTGAGGCGCGCGGCTTCGCCAAGATCATGCGCGACGAGACGGGGCGCAGGGCGACGGAGGAGGAACTGCGTCGCACGAAGGCCCGGCTGGAATCCGCCCTCGAAGCCGGGCTCGCCGGGACGTTCTACTGGGACATCCCGCGCAACCTCATCATCACCGACGAGAACATGCGCCGTTACTTTTCGCTCCGCGGCGAGGCGACGGGCGAGGGCGTGCCGCTCGAAGAGGTGCTGCCCGCGATTCACGAGGACGACCGCGAACTGGTCGCGCGGGCGCTCGGCGAAGCCGTCAAAGCGTCGGACACATACTCCGTCGAGTACCGCGTGAAGCACCCCGAAGGTGTGCGCTGGCTGTCGGCCCGGGGCCGCGTCGAGCGCGGCGAGGACGGGGCGGTGAAGGGGCTGCCCGGCTTCGCCGTTGACGTCACCGACCGAAAACGCGCCGAGGTGGTGCTGCGCGAGGGCGAGGAGCGCTACCGCACCCTTTTCGAGTCCATCGACGAAGGCTTCTGCGTGCTCCAGGTGCTGTTCGACGAGGGCGACGAGCCGGTGGATTACCGCTTCCTGGAACTCAACCCCGCCTTCGAGAGGCTGACCGGCCTCCCCGCCGGGCAGGCGCTGGGCGGGAGGACGGTGCGTGAACTCATCCCCGAGCTCGAAGCGCACTGGGTCGAGACCTACGGGCGCGTGGCGCGCACGGGCGAGCCCGTCCGCTTCGAGAATCACTCGGAGGTGATGGGGCGCTGGTTCGACGTCTACGCCTTCCGCACGGGGCGCCCGGAGGAGCGGAAGGTCGCGCTGATTTTCAAGAACATCACCGCGCGCAAACGGGCCGAGGAGGAGCGCGAGCGTCTGCACCGCTCGCTTGAGTTCGAGCGTTCGCGGCTGGCCGACATCTTCACGAGAGCGCCGGCCTTCGTCGCCACCACGCGCGGCCCCGAGCATGTCTTCGAGCTGGCCAACCCGGCGTACCTCCAGCTCGTCGGGCACCGCGAACTGATAGGCAGGGCCGTGCGCGAAGCCTTGCCGGAGGTCGAGGGGCAGGGCTTCTTCGAGCTGCTCGACGGCGTCTACCGGACGGGCAAGCCCTACGAGGGGCGCGAGGCGACCGTCTTCCTCCAGCGCCGGCCCGAGGGACAACCCGAGGAGAGGTTCGTCAACTTCCTCTACCAGCCGCTCTTCGACGCCGAAGGGGCCGTCTCGGGCATCTTCGTCCACGGGGTGGACATCACCGAGCAGGTCGAGGCGCGCAAGAGGGCCGAGGAGGCGAACCGGCTGAAGGACGACTTCCTCGCCACGCTCTCGCACGAGCTGCGGACGCCGCTGACTTCCATCCTCGGCTGGTCGAGGCTGTTGCAGACGGGCAGCTTCGACGAGGCCGCCCGCGCGCGCGCCCTGCAAACCATCGAGCGTAACGCGCAGGCGCAGACGCAGCTCGTGGACGACCTGCTCGACGTGTCGCGCATCATCACGGGCAAGCTCCGGCTCGACGTGCGCCCGGTAGACCTGTCGTCCGTCATCGCGGCCGCCGCCGACTCCGTGCGGCCCGCGGCCGAGGCGAAGGGGATAAGCCTCACGACGCTGCTCGACCCGAACGCGGGGCCCATCTCCGGCGACCCCGAACGGCTCCAGCAGGTGGTCTGGAACCTGCTCTCGAACGCAGTCAAGTTCACGCAGAAGGGCGGGCGCGTGCAGGTACAACTGGGGCGCGCCGGGTCACAGGTCGAGATTACCGTGGCCGACACCGGGCGCGGCATCGCGGAGGAGTTTCTGCCGCACGTCTTCGACCGCTTCCGGCAGGCCGACCAGGCGACGACGCGCCAGCACGGCGGGCTGGGCCTCGGCCTCGCCATCGTGCGCCAACTCGTCGAGCTGCACGGCGGCACGGTCGAAGTGCAAAGCGCGGGCGAAGGCCGGGGCTCGACCTTCACCGTCAGCCTGCCGCTGCTCCCGCTCCGCGCGGGGCGGGCGGACGACGGGCGGCGGGCACACCCCACCGCGCGCTCCGGCGGCGCGCTCGACTGCCCGCCCGAGTTGAACGGGCTGCGCGTGCTGGTCGTGGACGACGAGGCGGACACGCGCGACATCCTCCTCGCCGTGCTCGCGTCCTGCGGCGCGCGGGCCACGGCCGCAGCTTCGGCGGCGGAGGCGCTGCGGCTGCTCAAGGGCGAGCGGTTCGACGTGCTCGTCAGCGACGTAGGGATGCCGGAGGAGGACGGCTACGACCTCATCGGAAAGGTGCGGGCGCTGTCGGAACAGGAGGGCGGGAACGTCCCGGCCGTCGCGCTGACCGCTTACGCGAGGGCCGAAGACCGCATGCGTGCGCTGCGCTCCGGCTTCCAGATGCACGTGCCGAAGCCGGTCGAGCCGGCGGAGTTGATTACGGTAGTCTCGAACCTCGCCGGCCGCGGCGGGAGGTGAAGGGGGGAGGGGAGACGGACGTCTTCTCGGGCGCGGCGGGCGCCTCCTCCCGGGCCTTCATGCGGTCGCGCAGCGCCTCCTCGAAGAGGCGGGCCTCTTCGAGCGACGCGAGGGAGAGCGCGCAGAGGGCACGCTCGATGCGGCGGCGGTAGTCGGAGACGAGCGAGTCGGAGACGTTCAGGCGCGCGGCCGCTTCGAGCTGCGTGATGTGCGCCGGGCTCAGGTAGCAGAGCCAGAGGACGCTCAGGAGGCGCTCGTACTGTTTGGGCTTGCCCTTGGCCTCTTCCCCGAGGCGGGATAAGAACTCGTCCACGCGTTCGCCGGCCCGCCCGTCCGACTCGCGTCGGAGCGCCTCCTGCTCCGGGGTCGGCCTCGCGTCAGCCGGGTCGAAGACCTTCCCACGGTCGGCCTCGTCCCCGAGCGCCCCGAACTGCGTCAGGTGCACGTCCAGCACCGGCAGGCGCGACATCACCAGACCTCTAATCGTCCGCACGTCGGCCGGCGCCCCCATCGCCTCCAGCACCTCGGCGACGAGCCCCTCAAGCGCGGCGTTACCGATGACGAGCTGGCTGTCACCCGTGCAGCCCTTCATCCTCAGGTCGCGCCGGCGCACGGGCACGGCGGCCACCCTGCGCTCCAGCTCGGGGTGCGGGCGGCTGGCCGCCCCGTCGGGCCAGTGGCTCAGCCCGTAGACCTGTCCCGTCAGACGTACGTGACGCCCGCCGCGCCCTCTGGCGGCGTCGAAGCGACGAAACCTGCGGCTCGTCCTTAAAATGACCGAGATGCGTCGCGCCAGGCGGTAAGACTCGGGGTAGCGTTTGCGCAGCCCCGTCGTCAGCAGGTTGGTCAGCTCTATCTGCGCGATTTCGCTCTCTATCTCACGGTCGGACATTCCGGCGTCGAGGTAGTGGCGGAAGCGGTCTTTCCCGAGCAGCGTGACGAAAAGCTCCTGCGTGAGGTCGTCGTGCGAGTCGTGCGTGGCACAGCTCGTCACGTTGGCGGACGACGAATGGCTGGTGAGCGGGTGGTTGCGAACCAGGCGGTGCAGACGGCTCCACACGCGGCCGGCGTCGGACGAGCGCAGGCTCTCGGCCCAACCCGCCGAAGGGGCTTGCCCGTAAGCGTTCACGAGGTTTTCATCCCTGATTTCTGAAGCTCGGGGAGAGCAACCGTCTGAGGCGGCACGACTCAAACGCAGGGCTGTCTGATGGTTAAGGACTTCGGCGGGGGGGCGAAGGCACGCGCGTCCGCCCCTTCCGTACACTCCCGGATGAGCTCCAGGAGCAGGTCGAAATCTACGGGCTTCGGGACGAAGTGGTCGCAACCGACCCTCGTCGCCGCGTTGACGAACTCTTCGGTAGACTGCGCCGAGACGGCGATGACGGGGACGCGGCAGATGTTCTCGATGCGTCGGATGAGACTCGTCGCCGTGAACCCGTCGAGCACGGGCATCTGCAAGTCCATCAGGACGACGTCGGGGCACTCCTTCTCGGCGACCTCCACGGCCTCGCGCCCGTCCTCGGCTTCGAGCACCCTGTAGCCGCTCATCTCCAGCAGCCGCCCGAGCATGTAGCGGCTGTCGGCGTAATCTTCCACCACGAGGACTGTCGTTAATGGCGCGCGAGGTTCTTGCATGAAATCAATACCAACCAAACACTCAAAGTGAGCGGGCTGTAACCTTTTGGTGCGCCCGCCCCGAAGCAGGTGTTTGAAGGGCAAGAATCATTCCGGCCGTCGCGGCGGCGAGGAAACTTGTTAATAACTGAAGTTCTCGCACGGTCGGGCCGCGAAACTGAGACCGCGCGGCGGCGGGGCACGCCCGTTGCTCTCTAGACCACTGGCATAAAGAAGACGGACGGAAACGTAGCGTTCTTTACCATCAGGCGGGGCGGTTGAGGGGTTCGGGGGAGCCCGGATTTCGTCCTGTGGGCCGCGGCGGCGATTCTTTCGGGGGAACGGAATCGCACGAGCGCCCCGCGCCGGGTGGTGTCGGAAAAATAGGCCGCCGGTCGAACGTGTCTGTAGGGCTTGGGGGAGCCCGACAGAACTAGACCGGCGGCTTATTTGTCTTCAGGCACGAAGCCGCTTGTAAAAGTCTTCAGGCCGGGGCGGCGTTAACTACGCTCCGGTAAACTTTTCAGCAGGTCTTCGACCAGCTTGAAGTCGAGGGGCTTGGGGAGGCAGTCGCTACAGCCCGCCTCGATGGCTTTCGACTTCGTCTCCTGCTCGCAGAGCGCGGAGAGCGCGACGACGGGGACGTGGCGCGTCCCCTCGCCGGCGACTATCAGGCGCGTGGCCTCGTAGCCGTCGAGCCCCGGCATGGACAAGTCCATCAGAATGAGGTCAAGCTCCGACGAGTGTCGCGCGGCCAGCTCGACCGCCTCCCGCCCGTTGGCCGCCTCGAAGACGCGGCAGCCCTCCATCTCCAGCAGCCTCCGCAGAATCATCCGCGCGTCGTCGTAGTCGTCGGCCAGCAGCACCGTCTTTTGTGACATGCCTTAAACCCCTCGATGCCTTCGAACCCGTCCTGCCCGTGAGAGTCTCTCGCTAGAGTGTAGTTCCTTCCGCGCCCGGTGCGTGAGTGAGGTCGGAACAAACCGCATGAAAAGAGAGAGGCCGGCGGGACAGTTCGCCCCGCCGGCCTCTCCGTTTGAGACGGCAGCTTCTTACGGCTGGCTAACGGGAGCGGCGCTGCCCGACGCCGAAACGGGCACGCCCTGCGTGAGCCCGCGGCTGACGAGCACCTGAACTTCGACGCGGCGGTTCTGCTCGCGCCCCTCGCGCGAGGTGTTATCCGCGACCGGCTGCAACTCGCCGTAGCCGTACGGCGTGATGATGCGGCGCAGAGGAATATTGTGGTTCTCGACGAGGTAGCGGATGACCGTCTCGGCGCGGCGCTGCGACAGGCGGCGGTTGGCCTCGGTCGAGCCGTCGCTGCTGGCGAAGCCGCTCACCTGAAGGACGTAGCCCTTAGCTCCGCCCGCCTGCTGCGCGATCTGGTCGAGCTGCTGCTTCGCCTCGGGCGAGAGCGTGGCGCTGCCCACCTTGAAGAGGATGCTCTGGCTGTTCTGCGACTGGTAGTCGTCGAGGGCCGAGATGCGCTCGTTCGTCGCGTTCACCCCGGCGACGGCCGCGTCCGCGGTCTCCTGCGCGGCCTTGGCGCCGCCACGGGCCGCGTTCGAGACGGCCGCCAGCTCGTCCAACTGCCCCGACAAACGCTGCGAGTTCTGCTCCACCTGCCCGATGCGCGACTCGGCCTCGCCGACGCGGTTCTCGACCGGCGTCACGTTGGCTTCGACCGTGCGGGCGGTGCGGAGGTCTGTGTCGTTGAAGCGCACCTTTTCGGCGACGAGGTTGGTGCCGTCGCCGCGCCCTTCGACTTCGAGATTGAGGCCGCGCAGGATGGCCGTCACCCCGTAGTTCGTGCCGCCGCCGAAGAAGCCGCCCTTCGTCTTGACGCTGGTGCGGTCGTTGAGAAGCACGGTGTAGGCGTTGCCGGTCTGGTCCTGCACGACGAAGGTGTCGGCGTCCCGGCGCGTGACCACGCCCTTGAGCTTCATCTTCTGCCCGGAGGCGACGGAGGTCGAGTTGCTGTTGCGCGTCGTCGATTGAGCGCCCGCGTCCTGCGCGAAGGCTGCCGGCGCGAGCGAAAGCACGAGTGCGAGCGAGGCACACAGATACACAAATTTCCCAAAGCGGATGGACTTCATGAACACTATCTCCCTTTCACAAGAAAAAGTTGATTTACCGAATCGCGTCCGCCTGCGGCCGGGGGACACACCATCGTCGGGTGCGAGGCGCGTGTCCCTGAAACAGCGCGGCGGCGATTTCTGCTCCGGGGACAGTAACCCGCGCGGCGTGCCCGCAGGGTTGCGCCGCTCTTATGAATAGGCTGTGGAATGGTTGCGGCGGGCGTCGTGCAAAGTCGCGTGTGTGAGCGGCAGAAGGGCTGAAAGGCGGACTTCAGGCGCGCAGGAAAAGGCGTCCATAAAAAACCGGGGCGCCAAAATCCCCGACGAAAATGGCGCCCCGGCTTTCTTGTGAAGGGAGAAGGCCGTCCTCCCCCTCGCCCCGCATCGTACGTCTCCCCGCGGCTCCCGTGGTTGCGGCTTCGTTGCGGTGGTGTTGCCGCCGCCTTATATCAAAACCGGCGGCGGGCTCTAGTAAGGATTAAGCTTTCCTTGTAACCTTTGAGCCATGAAACCGCAGTTGGACTTCTTCGCCGGAGAGGGCGGCGCGTGCGGAGCCGCCGCGAAGCTCCCCGAGGGCTTCGGCTACCGCCCCGAGTTAATCGGCCGGGCCGACGAAGAGGCGCTCCTCGCCCGAGTGCGCGAACTGCCGTTCCGCGACTTCGAGTTCCACGGCTACACCGGCAGGCGCCGCGTGGTCTCCTTCGGCTGGCACTACGATTTCTCCGCGCGCCACCTGCGTGAGGCGGACGACATCCCCGATTATCTGCTCGCGCTCCGCGAGGCGTCGGCCTCGTTCGCCGGCCTTGAGCCGGGTGAGTTCCGACACGCGCTCGTCACCGAGTACGGCCCGGGCGCGGGCATCGGGTGGCACCGCGACAAGTCGGTCTTCGGCGAGGTCGTCGGCGTCTCGCTCCTCTCGCCGTGCGTGCTCCGCTTCCGGCGCGCGGCGGGCGTGAAGAAGTGGGAGCGTGCGAAGGTGGCGGCCGCGCCGCGCTCCGCCTACCTCCTGAGCGGGCGGGCGCGTTCGGAGTGGGAGCACAGCATCCCGCCGGTCGAGGCGCTCCGCTACTCGATAACCTTCCGCAACCTGCGCGAAGCCTGAGCCGTTCCGTCGGCCGGCGCCGAGGGCGTATTTAAGGGTTACGCTTGAGGGGCTTCACCTCCGTCGAGTCGCCCGTCCGGTGGTCTTCAATCTGGAAGCGAAGGAACTCGTGGACGGCCCGCAGGGCTTCCTTGTGGGCCGTCCTGATGCGCACGCGCCCGCCGCGCTCCACGTCCTCGTACTCGTACTCTATCTTCGCCTTCAGCCGACGCATGGCGGGGACGCCCGGCGGCACGCGGTCATGGATGAGCATCGGGGCCTCGAAGTTCCCCGCGGCGAACATCCGCGCGATGTGCCCGAGGTGCTTCCTGATTAAGTCGCGGCTCTCCGCGTCACTCTCCCCGTTGGCCGTGACCTCGATGGAGCCGCCGTCCGGGTGCAGCAGGAAGCGGTGCGTCGTCTTCCGGTGGTCGAAGCCCATGACGCGGTCGCCGCGCTCGTCAACCCCTTTCGCGTGGGTGCCGTGTCCGTGCCCCTGACCGTGCTGCCCACCATCCTGCCGGGCGTGGGCGCCCTGCGACGCCGCGGTCAACAGAGCGGCGGCGAGCGCCGCCGGCATGAAGACCTTACTTCTCATCTCGTCTTCTCCCTTTTCTTCTCAGCTCGGGCTTGCCCGCGCGGCCCTTGCTCTTGCCGTTCCCCGCGGCGAGAGACTCCAGCAGCCCGGCGTGCCCGCCTTCCGGAGTTTTATACAGCCGCCCGTCCCACTCTTTTAAGGTGGCCCGCAACTCGTCGCGTAGCTCGATTAGTCGTGCGAGCCGTTCTTCGACCTCCGCCAGCTTCGACGCGGCGAGCGCCCGCACCTCTTTGCAAGGCGCCGCGCCACTGTCTCTGGTCGAGAGGACGCGGGCTATCTCGTCGAGCGTGAAGCCGACGTCGAGGGCGCGACGCACGAGCCGCACCCGCGCAAGCGCCCCGGGCGGGTACTGCCGGTAACCGTTGGCGCCGCGGCGCGGGCGCGCTAACACCCCTTTGCGTTCGTAATGGCGCAGCGTGTCCGTGCTCACGCCGGCGAGCCGGGCCAACTCGCCGGAGCGGAGCGAAGTCCTCGCGGGGCCGGGGTCGCGCATACGTCAGTATAAAGTCCGGAACCGGTTCCGGGGTCAAGCGTCATCTTCAGTTGGTGTGCAGGAGTTAGTCTGAGGCGGTAAGGGCTCTAACGTGGGTTTCGATTACGGGGCGACTTCAAAGGCAGACCCTCGCCGAACTGGCACGCGACGCCGCCGCGGAGGGCTTCCGACAGCTCGAAAAAAAGAATGTTTAGACCAAGCGAAAATGACAGTTAACGCCCAAGCGAAAATGTCAGTGGTTAGACTCGGTCGTTTGGCTGGCTCTTGGCTCTACTCCGTCTCTTCGCCAGCGCCTTGAGCTGCTCGCGGCTGAAGC
>DASVTS010000122.1:0-7432 GCA_036387455.1 Pyrinomonadaceae bacterium
CTCCCAAGCGCCGGACGCCTCCAGACGACGCGCCAGCTCCGACACGCGGTCTAAGGCGCGCTGCTCGTCCCGGCCCGCGGCGGCGAGTTCGCCGCAGGCGCGCTCGTAGTCCAGCAGCAGCTTCATCCTCGCGTCGCTCGCCGCGAACACCGCTTCGAGGACGGTCGCCCCCGCGTCGTACGACGGGTTCTGCGGCAGGTACCCGACGGTGACGCCGTCGGCGAGAATGACGCGCCCGGCGTCCGGACTTTCGTGGCCGGAGATGAGGCGGAGGAGTGTGGTCTTGCCCGAGCCGTTGGCCCCGACGACGCCGACGCGGTCGTCGCTGTTGAGGCCGAGGCTGACGTTCTCAAGGATGGGCCGCAGGCCGTAATCTTTGCTGACCGCTTCGACGGATAGAATGTGCATTAAAATGTTGGCGCCGGCCCGCGCTCTTACTTATCGGCTCCGCCCGCGCGCCCCTACTCTATCAGTCACATCTTCAGGTTGCAGCGCGAAAATTATTTTCCGGCTTGGAAGTCCCCCGAACGCCTTTCGCCGGACGACGAAATTCGCCCGCACCCGCGCGCCGGGTGTTTGCGTCGCGGGAGTTACGCTGCTTACAGGTGGGCGTCGAGGAATTTACTTATCTCGGCCTGCGCGATTTGAGAATTCCAGCCGTCGAAATTGTAGTCGAAGCCGTGATTGGCCCAGGGGAGGTAGACGTAAGTGAAGGGCACGCCCGCCGCCGCCAGCTTCGGGATGATGCGCTCGACGTTTTCGGGCCGGACGAGCTGGTCGTGCCCGCCGTGCAGGAACAGGGTTGGCGGCGATTGCGCGCCGACGTGTTCGACGGGAGAGGCCGACGCGTAAGCTTGCGGGGCCGAGGCGGGCGAGCCGCCCAGGTAGTTCTCGAGCACGCGCGCGGTGTCAATCACGTCCGGGCGGGCCGGGTGCGTGTAGTCCCAGGCCAGGTCGGTGGGGCCGTAGAAGGAGACGACGGCGCGGACGCCGGTGTCTCGGCCGTCGCACGAATCGGGCCGGAGGGTCGCATCGTTCGCGGTGTAGGCGGCGAGCAGCGCCAGTTGTCCGCCGGCGGAGCGGCCCAGGAGGGCAAGCCGCTCGGGGTCAACGCGGTATCGTGCGGCGTGGTCTTTGACCCAGGCAATCGCACATTTGATGTCCGCGAGCTGCGCCGGGAAACGTTGCGCGCTGTTCGCCAGCCTGTACTCCACGTCGAAGACCACCCGACCGCCCGCCGCCAGCCAGCGGTCATAACTCTCGAAGTCGCTCTTATCGCCGCCGCTCCACGAGCCCCCGTGAATCACGATGACGGCCGGCGACAGCGGCCGCGCGGGGTGAGGAGGTTGATACACGTCGAGCCGTAACGGACGCCCGCCCGGGGCCGCGAACTCCACGTCGCGCTCCACGCCGACCGCAGCCAGTGCTTCCGCTTGCCCCGCACCTGAAAAATACCTGCCCCATGAAAGACCCACGCCCCTGCGCGCGGCGCTCCGGTGCCCGTCTACGACGGGCACACTGGCGCAAACGACGGTCACCAGACCGAGCGCGAGACCGGCCCACGCCGACGCGCTCCTGCGGCCTGTCGATAAAGCGCCCCCGCCGCACACGAGGCTGACGAGACCCGCCGGGAGCAGCCAGACGCTCCACTCGCTGACGCCGACCGCCGCCAGCCATAGGTGATATGACGGGGCAGGCAGGATAATCAGGAGTGCGAGCAGCGCGCAGGGCGCGGCGAGCAGCCGGCAAAGTGTTAGGAGGGATTTCCTCATCGGGGCGAACGCCGTGCGTGGTGATGAATCGGAAAGCTTTTAGAACCCCTGGGCCCGACGGCCGCGACCCGGGCCGTCAGTGAGACTCCATGCGTAAGCTCAAAATCATACTGAAATATCTGCTGTGCGTGTTCTTCGTGGCGGCGGGGCTGAATCACTTCATCAACCCCGCCTTCTATCTGAAGATCATGCCGCCGTACCTGCCGTGGCATCTCCCCCTCGTTTACCTGAGCGGATTCTTCGAGGTGGCACTGGGCGTCCTGCTGGCGGTATCTGCGTTCACGCGCGCCGCGGCGTGGGGGATGATTGCGCTGCTCATCGCGGTATTCCCGGCAAACGTCCACATGGCAACCAGCCCCGAGCTTTACCCCGACATAAGCCTTCCGGCCCTTTGGCTCAGACTCCCCTTGCAGGCGGTCTTCGTCGCGTGGGCGTACTGGTACACGCGTCCGGCCGGCCGTTAGAGGACTTGCCGAAGGGTCGAAGGCGGGGGAAGAAACTACCTTGTTATGTACAGGTGGGGAAACTGCCGGCGAAGGCTCTCCACCTTCGGGAGGTCGTGAACCACGATGTAAGAGTCGTCGGGGTGGCGGGCGGCGTAGTCCTGATGATAAGCCTCGGCCTGGTGATAAGAGTCGAGTCGGGAGACCTGCGTGACGACCGGACGCTTGAAGACTTTGGCCTGATTGAGCTGCTTGACGTAGGCTTCGGCGACGCGCTTCTGCTCGTCGCCGGAGTAAAAAATAGCCGAGCGGTATTGCGTGCCCGTATCCGGGCCCTGCCGGTTAAGCTCCGTGGGGTCGTGCGCGACGGCGAAAAAGACTTTGAGTAGCTGGCCGTAAGTGATTTGCGAAGGGTCGTAAGTGATTCTTACGGACTCGGCGTGCCCGGTCTCGCCCGAGCTGACCAGCCCGTAGTCGGCCGTTTCGGCGGAACCGCCGGAGTAACCCGACGTCACACCCTTTACTCCCTTAACGTGCTCGAACACCGCCTCGACGCCCCAGAAGCAGCCTCCCGCGAGAACCGCGGTTTGCTCGCCCTTCTTCGCGGCGAGGGGCGCGTCCAGTGCGGGGTCGGGGATGGCGACGCCGGCCGCACCGGCCGCACCGCAAGCCAGCGTGGCCCCGAGCAGCGTGACGGCCAGGGCGCGAAATAGTAAGCCGGACATAAACATTACCCTCCAGTAGATAGAAGCCCTTCCGCCCCACGTCAGGAGACGGACGGATTCAGTAAACGTAACTTCCTGTAAGTTAGATGCATCAAGTGTTGCCTCGCTCAAGCAGGAGCGCGTTGTGCGTCTCTTCGGGCGAAACATAGTTACGTATTTCTGAGAAGCGGACGGCCCCGGCAGGTTAGTGACCTGCCGGGGCCGTCCACGGGTTTAGGGGGCCGGGCTCGTCGCCGGAGCCCGTCGGGTAGTAATTACTTCACCGAGAATTTCACCGAGTGCGGGACGGGGTCGCCGCCGACGATGAAGTTCAGGAGGTACGTCCCGGACGCGTACCCCTTGGTGCTCAGGTTGAAGATGTACGCCCCCGGCGTGCCGGCGGTGTAGCGGAAGTTGAAGTCGGGGTTCGCGTTGCCCGAGTCGGCGAGTTGCGCCGGGGTCTGGTCAGAAATCAGGACGACGCCCGTCGCTTGGACGACCACGCCGGGCGCCGAGACGTCCGCCGCGCCCGCGTTGCAGAGCTGGAGCTTCACCGGGATGGTGCTGCCGCCCAGCGCGGCCTTCTCCTGGTCGTACAGCGCGCAGACGCCGTAGGTGACGGAGAGCGTGCCGTCCGCGTAGGTGATGGAGTAGTTCGGCGAGGTCAGCCCCGAGGGCGTGACCGCGTAGTTGCCGACGGGGCTCGCCGCCGTGGCCGGCGTGCTGAAGGAGAGCGCCCCGCCGAGCACGCCCGGGTTCTGCCCGAGGACGAAGCCCGCGTAGCTGGCGGTGAACGCCGGGTTCGCCGCGCCGAGCACCCTCACGGCGTTGTCGGCCGTGACGGTCAGCGGCGCCTTGTCAATCGTCAGGTTGCCCGCGACGAAGTCGATGACGTAGTTGGCCGAGGTCAGGCCCGCAGGCGTCACGGCGTAAGTGCCCGTGTTGCTGTTCGCGTTCGCCGCGGTCGTGTACGACAGGGTGCCGCCGAGCGCGGCCGTCGTGTCGCCGTTCAGGAAGCCCGAGTAGGTCACGGCGAAGGCCGGGTTCGGCTGGCCGTAGACCTTCGAGGCGTCCACGGCCTTGACCGTGAGCGTGGCGCGGACGACGTCAAGGGTCACGTCCTTCGACGCGGCCGTGTAGTTGGCCGCGTCCGCCGGCGTGAACTCGACGTGGAGCGTCTGGCCGTTGCCCACGTTGAGCACCGTGCCCGCCGCGGGGTTGTAGGCGAAGCCGCCGGCCACCGCGGGGCCGCCGGCGCCGCGCGTCGCCGTCGCGTTCAACTGCGACGCGCCGAGCGGCGTGCCGTAGACGACGGCCGCCGGGTCGGCCCAGTTGATGACCGGCGTCGCCTTGTTCACCTTCACGGCCGCGGGCTCGCTCGTGCCGGCGGTGTGGTTGGCCGTCTCGCCGATGGAGGCGACGACCGTGTAGTCGCCCGCGTTGACCGGGGCGGTGCCGCCCGGCGTGTAGGTGAGCGTGACCGCGCCGAGGTCTGCGCCGTCCACGCCCTTCGCGGCGCCGTTGGCCTCGCAGGGCGCGCCGTCGTAGGTGCAGGTGACGCCGTTCGCCGTGACGACCGGCGCGACCTTGTTGACGACGAGCGTGGCCGTCGCGCTCTCGGCCTGGTAGTTGTCGTTCGTGAGCGTGGCGACGACCGCGTAGCTGCCGGCGTTCGTCGGCGCGCTGGCCGAGCCGTCGTAGGTGACGGTCACGCCGGAGAGCCCGGCCGGCGAGGTCGAAGCGTTCACGACCTTCTGCGAGCCGTCGTAGTTCTGGTTAAGGTTCGCGAGCGCGATAGTGGCCTGCGCCTTGAGGACGTTGATGGAGACTTCCTTCAAGACCTCGTTATAGTTGGCCGCGTCGGTCGGGGTGAACCGCGCGGAGAGCGCCTGGTTGTCGCCCGCGTTCAGCACGGTGCCCACGGCCGGGGTGTAGACGAAGACGCCCGGCACGGCGGAGACCGCGTTGAGCTGCGCGGCGCCGAGCGGCGTGCCGTAGGTAATCGCCGCCGGGGTGTTCCAGATGACGGCGGGCGTCGCCTTCTCCACGGTCAGGCCGTTGGAGCCAGCGGTGCCCGCGTAGGACGAGTCCGAAGCGAACCTCGCCGAGACGTAGTTCGGGTAGGTGCCCGCGTTCAGGCCCGAGAGGCTGACGTTCTCTATCCTGGCGACGCCGTCCGCGCCGGTCGTCGCCGCGTTGCCGGCGAAGTTGGCGCCGTTGAGCTTGAAGGCGACGGTCTTGCCCGCCAGCGGGGCGCCGCCCGCGGTGAGCGTCGCCGTGAGCGTCGTCGCCCCGCCGTAGGTGCCGGTCGCGGGCGCGATGTTCAGGCTCGTCGCCGGCAGCGGGTTGTTGCTGGTGCAGACCGTCACGTCGTTCAGCACGGGCGTCGCGGTCGTGTTGGTCGTGCTCAGGTACGCCTTGTACTTGAGGTAGCGGAAGCCGTTGAACTGGGAGAGCGAGGCGCCGCTCGTCGTGAAGTAGGTCGCGGCCGTCCCGTCGGGGCCGACGAAGTTGAAGCCGGAGCCCGGGCTGTTGCTCGCGGCCACCTGGAACTTGACGCTGGTGCCCGCGGGCGTCACCGCCGTCCACGAGAGCGTGCCCCAGCCGGCGGTCGAGCCGTCGGGCTGGTTGGCGTCCTTCGCCGCGGAGACGAGGTAGCCGGCGGGGAAGACGGCGGTCGAGCTGACGAAGGCGCGAAAGGCCATGTCGGTCGCCGCGGCCGGCGTGCCGACCGTGGTGGCCGACCAGCTCGCGCCGCTGGTCGTGGACGAGAACATCGCGCCGCCCGCGTAGGTGTCGCTCGCGCCACTCACCGCGCGGTACGGGCCGCCCGTAGCCGCCTTGAGGACGAGGGCGTAGCGCGTGCCGGCCGTGACGTTGGCCGGCGTGGCGAACGTCACCGAGTACCAGGCGTTGGTGGTGTTGCTCAGGCTGGTGACCGTCGCCGCCGCGAGCACGGTGGTGCCGGGGACGCCCGAGGCCGTGTTGCGGATTTCGACCGCGAGGTTGCCGGTCGTGCCGGTGTTGAGGCGCGCCGCCTGGAAGTCCACCTGCGACAGGCGGCCCGTCGCCTGCGGCGTGAAGGTCTGCGCCTGCCAGGCGGTCGCGGTGACCGGGTCGATGAAGAAGGCCAGAGAGGTCTGATCCTCGGTCGAGTCGGGCAGGAGCGAGAGCTTCGCGTCGCCCGGCGAGGTCGTCAGGTCGAGGTTGCTCGCGAGGCCCGTCAGGAAGTCCGACTGGTTCGTGTCGGACGGGCAGGCCGAGAGCGCCGTGCCGGCGAGCGCGAAGTTCTTCGTCGTGACGCTGCCGTTCGTCGCCGCGACGCCCGAGGCCGCGGCCGGGCTGTAGCCGAGGGCCGTGACCGTCATGTTGTAGGTGCCGGCCGGGATGGTCGGGAAGTCGTAGACGCCCGCCGCGTTCGTCGTCGTCGTGTTGTTGCCCGCGGTGACGGTCGCGCCGGCGACGGGCTCTTGCGTGGCCGCGTCGGTGACCGTGCCGCGGACGACGGCCGGCGTCGAGGCGACGGAGAGCTCCCACATGCCGCGCCCGTGCGTGGCGATGCGCAGCGTGCGGCTCACCTTCTGGATGGCCATGTCGAAGACCGCGACGCGCGGCAGGCCGTTGCTGAAGGGCGACCAGTTGGCGCCGCCGTCCGTCGAGCGGAAGACGCCGATGTCCGTGCCCGCGTAGAGCGTGTTCGAGCTGGCCGGGTCGACCACGAAGGCGTTGACCGGCACGTCGGGAATCTGGCCGCCGTCGACGCCCGTCCAGGTCGGCGTCGCGCTGTTGAGGTTGGTCGTCTTGTAGACGTGCGAGGTCGCGGCGCCGAAGTAGGCGGCGAGCGTGACGTAGGCCGTGTTCTGGTTGTTCGGGTCGACGACGACGCGCGAGACGTACTTGGCGGGGATGGCGCCCGTCACGTCGGTCATCGCCGCCGAGGTCGCGCCGCCCGTCATGGTGCGGTAGACCTTGCCGTTGCGGAGGCCGACGACGCGCACCGCGTCGTTCTGCGGCGAGATGCCGATGGCCGTGACGTAGACGCCGGAGACGAACATCGGGGCGACGACCGTCATCGTCGTGCCCTGGTTCGTCGAGCGGTAGAGGCGGTCGGTGCCGAAGTAGAGCGTGTTGGGCGTGCCCGGCCCGAGCGCCATCGGCGCGTAGAAGGCGACGGCCGTGTCGTTGCACGAGAGGCCGTTGGCGGTGCCGCCGCAGCCGAGCGCCGTCCAGTTCTCGAAGGCCGTCGAGCTGGTCGTGGTGGCGAGGGCGACGAGGCCGCCCGCGCCGACCTGGTTGAAGTAGGTGTGGTACTGGCGGACGTTCGTCGTGTCGGCCGCGTTCTGGTCGATGAGCGCGTAGCCGCCGTCGCCGTAGTCGGTGCGCGTCCAGGTGCCGTCGGGCTTCATGCGCTCGGTGCCGTTGTCCTGCGTGCCGCCGATGGTGTAGTTCGGGTCGGTCGGGTGCAGGGCGAGGGACTGGAACTGCGTGGCGTTGAAGCCGGTCTTGTTGAGGC
>DASVTS010000123.1:0-8843 GCA_036387455.1 Pyrinomonadaceae bacterium
CGGAGTTGAGACTCCGCGGCCCGGCCCCGTCTGTCGTCTGCGTGCCGGCCGACCTTCTTACAACGTCAGCGGCCGGAGCCCTGCGCGCCGGAGCCGCCGGCGTTGCCGCCGGCCTTGCCGCTGTCGGCCGCGCCGCCCTGCGACGAGATGTTCGTCCCGCCTGCCGTGCCCTCTAAGCTCGTGCCGGTCTCCCCGGCCGGTTCGTCCTCGCCCGCGTAGGCGCGGTCGGCGTAAGGCGGGGCGCCGCGCTCGCCGCGCAGGTTGCCCTCGCCTATCCCCTTGTCGCTCCCGCCCTCGTTCGTCTCTTCGGTCATCCGCTTCTCCCCCTCAGTTCATTATTCATCGTCTCCCCGGAGGCGCTCGCCGCCGGGCGTGCCGCTCTTCTTGCCGGAGCCCTCGCTCTTGTTGCCCGTGCCCTTGCCCTCGCTCTTGGCGCCCGACTGGCCGCGCGCGCCCGCGCCGCCCTTCTGGCGCGTCCCGCCGACGTGCCCGCTGTCGCCCTGGTTCTTCCCGCCGCTGTCTGCTGAGCCCATCTCTTTCAAGCCTCCCGCGTTCGTTTGGTGTAAGTGAAAAACTGACCGGCGCGCCCTCAGGCGAGGCGCCGCACGTCGCCGCCCGCGCCGACCTCCAGCCGAATCCCGCACGAGGGGCAGTTGAACTCCGCGATGTGCGCCGGCGCGTCTACGCGCGTGTTGCACTGCGGGCAGACGGTCGCGGCCTTCGCCGGCTTGCCGCTGAAGAGGACGACCGCCACCACCGCCGCGATCAGCACGAGCGGGATGGCGAAGACGAAGCCTATCCCGGTCGTCACCCCGAGGATGACGGTCGCCAGCAGCAGTATCACGCAAAGCACCAGCCCGACTATCTGCCCGACGCCCGGGCTCCACCCGGCGCCGCCCGCGGCGCTCCCGTCCGCGCGCTTCTCCCTCGTGAACCTGTCTTCTTCCATGACGCCTCGGCCCCTCCTCCCGCGCCCGCCCTCGCCGCCCGAACTCTCGCCCGCCGCGCCCGCGCCGACCTCGTCTCTGTTCGCCGCCGGACGCCCCGCGATGTTTTCTAAGCGGACATCGGCGGCGCACATCCGTACGCGCCCCGAGCCGCGCCCCGCCCGTTAACTCCCCTCCGCTCGCCTGTGCTTTACAGGAGAGCAATGCAGGTGCCAGAGCGGGCCGCCACAGTTTCTCAACCTCGGGCGGACACAATGCGCGAGTCGGGCGTGTAGTCTCCGCGGCGTGACGCGACCAGTAGGTGACAAGGCGAAGTTCATGGGCGGGGCGACCGGCGAGCTGAAGAAGATGCGGCGCACGATGCGCGAGGTCTTCGGGCTCGAACGCATGCGGCCGGGCCAGGCCGAGGTCATCCGCTCCGTCATCGACGGCCACGACACGCTCGCCGTGATGCCGACGGGCGCCGGCAAGTCGCTCTGCTACCAGCTCCCCGCGCTCCACCTGGCGGGGACGACCGTCATCGTCTCGCCGCTCATCTCTTTGATGAAAGACCAGGTGGACAAGCTCTCGGGGGCGGGCGTCGAGGCGGCGCAGGTCAACAGCGCGCTGACCGGCGGCGAGCTGCGCGAGAGCCTCGGGCGCATCGAGCGCGACGAGAGCGAGTTCGTCTTCACCACGCCCGAGCGCATGGCCGACCCCGCCTTCCTCGAAACCCTGCGCGGCTCGCGGATAGACTTCGTCGTCATCGACGAGGCGCACTGCATCTCCGAATGGGGCCACGACTTCCGCCCCAGCTACCTCGCGCTCGGCGCGGCCGTCAGGACGCTCGGCTCGCCGCCCGTCCTCGCGCTCACGGCCACGGCCACGCCCTCGGTCGTCGAGGACGTCAAGCGGCAGCTCGGGCTCCCGCGGATGCGCGTCTTCAACACGGGCATCTACCGCGAGAACCTCCGCTATGAGGTCGCGCGCGTGACGAACGAGCTGGAGAAGCGCGAGGCGCTGGCGCGCGTCATGCGCGAGACCGAAGGGGCGGGCATCGTCTACTGCGCGACCGTCAAGGCGGTCGAGGCGCTGGCCGAACTCTTCCGCGGCTCGGACTTCGAGACGCGCGCCTACCACGGCAAGCTCCCGCCCGCGGAGCGGCGCGAGAACCAGGACCTCTTCATGGCCGGCGGCCTCAAGGCGATGTTCGCCACCAACGCCTTCGGCATGGGCATCGACAAGCCCGACATCCGCTTCGTCGTCCACTACCAGATGCCCGGCTCGCTCGAAGCCTACTACCAGGAGTCGGGGCGCGCGGGGCGCGACGGGCAAGAGGCGCGCTGCACGCTCCTCTACCAGCTCGACGACCGGCGCACGCAGCTCTTCTTCCTCGGCGGACGCTACCCGAAGGCGGAAGACCTCTGGGCGGTCTGCGACGCCCTGCGCGCCGAGGGCGCCGACCGCGCGGCCGTCGCGCTCGCGCCGGTGCAGGAGCGGGCGCCGGGCGTGGCGAAGACGAAGGTGCGGGTCGCGCTCTCGCTCCTCAAGGACGCGGGGCTCGTGCGCGAGGCGCGCGGCCTCCGCTTCAAGCTCCTCCGGCCGGAGGTCACGCCCGAGGAGGTCGAGGGCATCGCCGCGGCCGTGGCCTCCCGCGGCGAGGGCGACCGCGAGAAGCTCGAACGCGTGATGCTCTACGGCCAGAGCGCCGAGTGCCGCTGGAAGCTGCTGCACGAATACTTCGGCGAAGAGTTCGCGCAAGGCGCCTGCGGCCACTGCGACAACTGCCTCCACCCGCTCGAAGAACAGCTCGGGCTCGCGGCCGTGGCCGACCCGCCCCCGCCCCCGCAGGAGCCGCCCGCCGCCGCCGGCCCGAAGAAGAAGAAGCCCGTCGAGTTCGCCGCCGGCGACGCCGTGCGCGTGCCCAAGTACGGCCGCGGCCGCGCCGTCTCGGTCGAAGACGACAAGGTCGAGGTCAAGTTCCCCGACGGCGAGACGCGCACCTTCAAGCGCGAGTTCGTCAGGAGAGGTTAGTCCCGCCCCGCGCTCATCTTTGACGAAAAAAGGCGGCCGGTCCAAACTCTACGCCGATGGAGAGACCGAAGCGAGGATTCGCAAGCGACAACAACGCGGGCGTCCACCCGCGCGTGATGGACACGGTGCGCACGGCCAACCACGGCCACGCGGTCGCCTACGGCGACGACGCCTACACCGAACGGGCCGTCCAGCTCTTCCGCGAGCGGTTCGGCGACGGGGCCGAGGTCTTCTTCGTCTTCGGCGGGACGGGCGCCAACGTCGCCGCGCTCGCCGCCGTCACGCGCCCCTTCGAGGCGGTCGTCTGCGCCGAGACCGCGCACGTCAACGTGGACGAGTGCGGCGCCCCCGAGCGCTTCGGCGGCTGCAAGCTCATCCCCCTGCCGACGCCCGACGGGAAGCTGCGCCCCGAACAGGTCGAGCCGCTGCTCGCGCTCCTCGGAGACCAGCACCACGTCCAGCCGCGCGTCGTCTCCGTCTCGCAGCCGACCGAGCTGGGGACGGTCTACACGGTCGGGGAGCTTTCGCGCCTCGCCGGGTTCGCGCACGCGCGCGGGTTGCTCCTGCACGTAGACGGCGCGCGGCTGTCGAACGCGGCGGCGCACCTGAACGTTTCGTTAAGGGAGCTGACGGCCGGGGCGGGCGTGGACGTTCTGAGCTTCGGCGGGACGAAGAACGGGATGATGTACGGCGAGGCGGTCGTCTTCTTCGACCCGGCGCTGGCCGAAGGGTTCAAGTTCGTGCGCAAGCAGTGCGCGCAGCTCCCCTCGAAGACGCGCTTCGTCGCCGCGCAGTTCACGGCGCTGCTCACGGAAGACCTGTGGCTCCAGACGGCGGCGCACGCCAACCGCATGGCGCAGGCGCTCGCCGCCGCGCTGCGCGGGATTCCGCAAATCACAATCACGCAGCCCGTCGAGTCGAACGCGGTCTTCGCCCTGATGCCGCCCGCCGCGGTCGTGCGCGTGCGCGAGCGCTTCTTCTTCTACGTCTGGAACGAGCAGACCTCCGAGGTGCGCCTGATGTGCTCCTTCGACACGACCGACGAGGACGTGCGCGAGCTGGCCTCGGCCGTCAGGGAGGCGGTGGGAGAGGATAAAGAGTAGACGGTAGTCCGTAGCCGGCAGGTAAGAGACGGGCGGCGCGCCCCGCAATCGGCCGGGCGCGCCGCCTTTGTTTTTCTACCGTCCACCGTCCACTCACAGGGACGTGTCGGCCAGGCCGGACTTGTACTTGGTGTTGGTGGCGCGGTCGTTCAGCTCGACGTAGACCCAGCTCGGAGGGACGACGTCCGCCTCCAGCGCGAACCAGACGGAGTTGAGGTCGGCGGCCTTGCCGAGGGCGCAGAAGCCGTTGAGCCGCTTCCCGTCCTGCGCGTAGATGTCCACCCACGTGCGCGCCGACTTGGCGTTCTGGCCGCAGGGCGGGAGCTGGGGCGCGGCGGCGAACATCTCGTCCGGGTAGGCCGCGGCGTTTTCCACCCCGAGGTGGTAGCGAATGAACTCCTTGCCTCCGCTCTGGAAGGTCTCAATCCTCTGGAGGTAGATTACCGGGTTGGGCAGCGCGCGCCGCCGCGCGTGCGAGGCCGTGTCGGCGGCGGCGCACGCCAGTAACAGCACGGCCAGGAGCGTCGCGGCCTTTCTCTCGGGGCGAAAGCTCATCGTCTTCTCCTCTCGTCAAAAGGAAGGTAGGGCGGGGCCCGCGGCCGGCGCCGGCCGCCGGCCGCGCATTGAAACACCTTTCGACGCGCCGCACAAGATTTTTCGGGGACGCGCGGCCCCCTTCAGTCCGGGTACTCGTCCGAGCCCTGCACCCACATGAAGGACTGCGCGTCTATCATGTCGCGCGGGCGCAGGTCGCGGTTGTCGGCGCGCACGCGCCCGGCGAAGTCGAGGAGGCCGGAGTAGGTCTCCCAGGAGGGTTTGGACTTGTAGCGGAAGTCGAAGCCGTACTTCCCGGCCGCGGCGCGCGTCACCGTCGGCTTGAGGAAGATGTGCGTGTCGGGCTGCGCGAGGAAGCCCCAGACGGTCACCATCGGCCACGTCAGCACGCGCGTCTGCCGGCGCGGCAGCCCGGCCACGGCCTCGACCCAGCGCCCGAAGCGCCGTTCGAGCGGGCCCGCGCCGTGCAGCAGCTCGTAGAGCCCTTCGGCGAAGGCGCGCGCGCCTTCTTCGGATTTGACCGCGTCGCGCAGCGCCATCTTCTCGAAGGAGAAGATCATGCTGTGGCGCGTGCGCTGCTCGACGCGCACGGCGCGCGCCGCTATCTCGGCGAACTCGCCCGCGCGCAGCAGACGCCGGAACTCGGCGCGGCCCAGTGCCTCCTCCCAACGCTCATGCGCTTCCCACTTGTAGTCGCGCTCCCAGTCGAGGTACGTCTCGTCCTCGAACCCGCCGGGGAAGTAGCGCAGAAACTTCCTCCGGCACGCCTCCGCGCCCGCCGCCGCGGCGGCGCCGCCGCCCCGCTTCCCGCCCACCGATATGCCCATGCGCCCCCTCCTCGAAGTCAGAGAGAGTTAAGAAACTCCCCCGTCCCGAAAATCATCGTCAGGCCCCCCGGCCGCGCAGACCCAGCCGGGCGCCGCGTCCGTCCCCTGCCGCAGCAGGAGGTTCAACTGCCCCGCGTGGTGCTGCACGTGGCGCAGGTTGTAGAGCAGCAGCTCGGCGTAGCTCACCTCGCCCCAGTTGAACGCGCACCGCGTCCGCGCCCGCTCGTCCGTTAGGCCGCCGACGGCCGCGCGGCACTTCTCGCGGCCGTGGCGCAGGTAGCCGAGCAGCTCCTCCTTCGTGTAGACGCGCCCGGGCATGACGCCCGACGGGTCGAGCTCGCCGGGCGTGAACGGCTCGGGCGGCGCGAAACCTTCCGCCGAGCCGGACAGGTAGAGGTCGAGGAAGAAGAGCGTGTGGTAGACGACGTACCAGAACTCCGTCCGCCGCCCGCGCCCGCCCCACAACCCTTCGGGGCACGCCCGCACGGCGTTCTCCAGCATGTCTATCGCGGCCCCGAACTGCCGCCGGACGCCCCCCTTCCAGACGTCCGCCACGTTTCCCGCCGGCCCGCCGCCCGGGCGCGGGGCCTGAGTCTTCACCGCGTGGACGACGAGCGTGTTGCCGCCGAGCAGCACCTCGTCCGAGTGGAGTTCCGCCGACCAGCGCTCGCGCCTCCGCGGCTCCGGCTGGAGGCGGTTGAGCGCCCGAATCAGCCCGGCCAGCGGCCGGTAGGCCCAGGCGTTCTTCTTCGGCTTGTCGCGGTAGAGCCGGCGCAGCTCGAAGCCGTTCTGCTCCAGGATGTAACGCAGCTCGGGGTAGGCGATGGGGTTGATGTGCAGCGCCGCCTCCTCGATGCCGGCGAACTCCCCGCCGAGGCGCGCGAGGCTCTCCGACGAGAGCGGCTTGAAGTGCGAGGTGTAGCCGTAGAGCAACTGCTTCAGCCGCTCCTCGATGTTGAGGACGTTCGGGACGCTGACGACGAGGTGCCCGCCCGCGCGGACGAGGCGGCCGAACTCGCGCGCCGCGCGGTGCGGGTTCTCGATGTGTTCGAGACCTTCGACGCAGACGACGTAGTCGAAGCTGGCGTCCTCGTAGGGGAGCGCGGCGGACAAATCGCCGCGCCTGATTTCGAAGCCCGGCAGGCGGAACATCTGCGGGTGGAGGTCGCAGCAGCGGACGTCGAAGCCGAGGGCGGCCAGGCGCGTGGCCAGCGCGCCCTCGCCCGCCGGCACGTCGAGCAGCACGCCGCGCGGCAGCGGGCCCAGAATCTCCTCGACGGCGTCGTAGATGGCCTCGTGCGCTAACGCCTTGACCACACGGCTCTCCCCGGCGGCGGGTATCGGCTAGACCTTAGAGCGGAGCGACCCGAGCATCATACGCGGATTCGGACGGCGCGCGGAAATTTTCGACGCGCGGCGGGCGCCCGCGCGCCCCGGAGGCGCCCGCGCTTTTTCGATTTTGGGATTTCTGTTTTCGGAAACGGACACCCCGGGCGGGCGCGTGCGCTCGCTTCCGGGGAAAAGTCCTGAAAAACGGGCGGGCGCGGCGGCGCGCGGCCGTGGTACGGGGGTTGTTGAGGTGCGTCGCCAGTGGAAGTGTTTCTGTGACCCCCATGAGAGATGTAAAGCAGCTCGCTATGGATGTAAAACGCCCCTCTACGGACGCGCCGCGCCCCGCCCCGCCCGCCGGGGACGTGAAGCGCCCCTCTTTCGACGCGCCGCGCTCCTCGATGGACGTGAAGCGGCCCCAGCGGAAGAACCGGCGGCGCGTGAAGCTGGCCGTCTACGCGACGCTGGGCGTGCTGGCCGTCGCGCTCATCACCTACGGGCTCTCGCGGCTGCCGAAGGCGGCGCCGACCGTGGCGCGCGCCACCGTCCTGACCGACACGGTCAAGCGCGGGCAGATGCTCCGCAACGTGCGCGGCCTCGGCACGCTCATCCCCGAGGAGATTCGGCAGATCGCCGCCCCCGTCGAGGGGCGCGTCGAGCAGAAGTTCGTCAAGCCGGGCGAGACCGTGACGGCCGGCACCGTGCTCGTCGAACTCTCCAACCCCACGCTCAAGCAGGCGGCCGTGGACGTCGAGTACCAGATTAAGTCGGCCGAGGCCGACATGAACAACCTCAAGTCGCGCCTGGAGAGCGAGCGGATGAGCCAGCAGGCGGCGACCGCCCAGATACAGTCCGAGTACAGCCAGGCCAAGATTCAGCTCGACACCGACGAGCAGCTCGCCAAAGAGGGGCTCGTCCCCACGCTCACGCTGCGCATCTCGCGCGTCCGCGTCGAGCAGCTCGCCAACCGCCTCGAGATAGAGAAGAAGCGGGTCGGGGCGAGCCAGTCGCAGACCGCCGCGCAGATCGCCGCGCAGCAGGCGCGCGTCGAGCAGCTGCGCGCGCAGCTGCGCCTCAACCGGGAGCAGGTCGCCTCGCTCCAGGTGCGGGCCGGCACCTACGGCGTGCTCCAGGAGGTGACGGTCGAGGTCGGCCAGCAGATCGTGCCCGGCACCAACATCGCCCGCGTCGCCGACCCGACGAGCCTCAAGGCCGCGCTCCAGATTCCCGAGACCCAGATCAAAGACATCGCGCTCGGCCAGCCGGCCGTCATCGACACGCGCGGCGGCGGGACGGTCGCGGGGCGCGTCCAGCGCATCGACCCGGCGGCGCGCAACGGCACCTTCACCGTGGACGTCCGGCTCGAAGGCGCGATGCCGCAGGGCGCGCGCGTGGACTTGAGCGTGGACGGGACCATTGAGCTGGAGCGGCTCGACAACGTGCTCTACGTCGGGCGCCCGGCGACGGGCGGGTCGGCGCAGGCCAGCGTCACCCTCTTCCGCGTCGAGCCCGACGGGCGCACCGCCACGCGCGTCCCCGTCCGGCTCGGGCGCACCTCGGTCAACACCGTCGAGGTCGTCGAGGGGCTGCGCGAGGGCGAGACCGTCATCCTCTCCGACACCTCGCAGTGGGACAACGTGGACACGCTCCGACTCGATTAAGAAAGTGCGGACTAACAAAACCCCCGAAAGGAAAAGAGATGAGCGCTACAAGCGAACCGCTGGTGAAGCTGGACGGCGTGCGTAAGGTTTTCTACACCGACGAGGTCGAGACGCACGCGCTCTCCGGCATCCACCTCGACATCAAGAAGGGCGAGTACATTTCGATGGCGGGCCCCTCCGGGTGCGGCAAGTCCACGCTGCTCTCCATCCTCGGCCTGCTCGACTCGCCGACCGACGGCGAGTACACCCTCAACGGCACGCCCGTCTCGAACCTCTCGCTCTCGGAGCGCGCGCGCATCCGCAACCGCGAGATCGGCTTCATCTTCCAGGCGTTCAACCTCATCGGCGACCTCAACGTCTACGAGAACGTCGAGCTGCCGCTGACCTACCGCGACATGAGCGCCAAGG
>DASVTS010000124.1:0-5673 GCA_036387455.1 Pyrinomonadaceae bacterium
CGCGGGCGTCCCCATAATTCGGGGACGCCCGCGCCGCCCTGCTCAATCTCAGGCCGAGCCCCGGCCGACGCCGCGCGCCGGCCGGCCGTCGAGACTCGAACTCGTTACCTGGCGCCGAGGATGTTGACCGACCCGCCCTTGATGTTCGAGCCGGTGAGTACGAGGTTCTGGCCGGTGATGACGCCGTCCGTGATGGTGACGCCGTCGCCCGACAGCGTGCCGCCGACGGCCGTGCCGTGGGTGCTGACGACCACGCCGCTGTAAGTGATGTTGTCGCCGACCAGCACGCCCGACGGAGACGGGGTGTTATCTCCGACCAGGACGCCCGAAGGCTTCGGGGAGTTGTCGCCGACTAAGACGCCGGACGTGGTGGGGGCGCCGCCGTCGCCCACCAGAACGCCGTCCGTGCAGGGCTTGTTGTCGCCCACCAGGACGCCCGAGGGCTTCGGGGTGTTGTCGCCGACCAGCACGCCCGACGGAGACGGGGTGTTATCTCCGACCAGGACGCCCGAAGGCTTCGGGGAGTTGTCGCCGACTAAGACGCCGGACGTGGTGGGGCCGCCGCCGTCGCCGACGAGCACGCCCCTCGCGTCTTCGGCCGACACGTCGTTAAAAACGACGTTGCCCACGATCAGGCCGTGCCCGATGACGTGCCCGTTGACGCTGACGGCGTTGATGGCGACGACGCCCAGCGCGAGACCGTTCTGGATGCGGACGCCCTTAGCCGTCGTCTTGCCGTGCTCAGAGCAGGACCCGGCGCGTGCATGAGCGGCGGTGAGGAGTTTGTAGCCGCTCAGGTCGCTGACGAGAATCCCAAAAGCCAGTGAGAATGACACCGCTAACGATGCCACGGGGGAGAGATGCGCTTTTTTCACTTTAACCTCCAAAAAACTGACGAAATTTGCGGAACTGTTGCCGCTAACACGCGCCTGCTGAACTTTGCAGACAGGGGAACCCGTCTTCTACTTGGTTTGTGTAACGTTTGTGCAGAGGAAATTCACAAAGACAGGCGAACTTCAGCCCCACGCCCAACGGGAAGAAGCCTTAGTTCGGCGCGCAGCTTACCCGATCTTGGCAATGGGTGTCAACCCCTTTATTTTCAAGAGGTTATTAAACCAAGTTTAAATTTAGCAAATTTTCTTGCATTAATCCCAAATTTACCTTCCGGACTCGTTCAAAAAGACCAGTAAAATGGTACTGCGTAGCGTTTTAGACTCACAATCGGACAAAACCTCTGGGCGGTCCGGCTTTTATGCTAGGCTAAGGCGCGATGAGGGCGCAAGAAAAAAAGCTCATCGGCGGCGTCGCCGACCCGGGTCTGCAAAGCCTGTGGGTCTGGAGGCTCGTCGGGGGACGTCTGCTGGTGGGTGGACTCCTTTTCGGGGTGAGCGTGCTCTGGACGAGCGGGCTGGCGCCGGGGGCGCAGGAGTCGCGCCGGCTCGGCGGGGCGCTCCCCTTCGCCGCCGTGGTCGTGGCGCTCTCGGCGCTCTACGCGCTGGCGCTGCGTCTGACGAGAATCCCCCTCCGGACGCAGGCCGCGGCGCAGTTCGGCATTGACGTGCTTCTGGTGACGTGGCTCGTCTGGGTGACGGGCAACCTCTACTCGCCCTACACGGCGCTCTACATCCTCGTCATCGCGGCGGCGAGCATTTTTCTGGGCGCGCGGGGCGCGCTGGTGACGGCCGTGGGCTGCGCGGCCTGCTACACGGCGACGATGCTCGGGCTGACGGCCGGGTGGGACGGCGTCGGCGGGCGCGGGCTGACGGCCGAGGGGCTGGCGAAGGCCGTGGAGGTCGTCGGCCTCAACGACGTGGCCTTCCTCGTCGTCGGGCTGCTGGCGGCGTGGCTCGCGGGGCGGCAGACGCTCTCCGAGGTGCAGATGCGCGAGGCGACGCACGCGCTCGCGAGCTTGCGCGCGCTGCACGAGCGCATCGTCGAGTCCATCCGCTCGGGCGTCATCACGACCGACCTGGAGCGGCGCGTCTACACGGCGAACCGCGCGGCCGAGGAGATGACCGGCTACGCGGCGGCCGACCTGCGCGGGCAGGACGTTTCCATCCTCTTCGGCGACATCCGCGGGCGGATCGAGGAGTCGCTCGCGGCGGTGGCCGCCGGCCACGCCAGCCCGCGCTACGAGTCGGAATGCCTGACGCCCGAGGGCTTCCTCGTCAAGCTCGGCTACAACATCTCGCCGCTCTACTCCGAGGGCGGCGAGACGACGGGCCTCGTCATCACCTTCCAGGACCTGACCGACATCCGCTCGATGGAGGAGACTTCGCGGCGGCAGGAGCGGCTCTCGGCCGTCGGCCGCGTCGCCGCCGGCATCGCGCACGAGATACGCAACCCGCTGGCGGCGATGCGCGGCTCGATCCAGGTGCTGCGCTCGGAGCTTGAGGCCGACGCCCCGCAGCGCGAGCTGATGGACATCGTGCTGAGCGAGTCCGACCGGCTCAACCGCATCATCACCGACTTCCTGACCTACGCGCGCCCGCGCAAGTTCACGCTGGCCGAGACCGATTTGCGCGAGCCCCTGCGCGAGACCTTCGCGCTGCTGCGCCACAGCCCCGAGCTGCTCGACGGCCACCGCCTCGAAGAGGAGCTGCCCGGGGAGCCGCTGGTCGCGCTGGCCGACGTCGAGGGCGTCCGGCAGGTCTTCTGGAACCTCGCGCGCAACGCCCTGAAGGCGATGCCCGACGGGGGCGTGCTCCGCGCGGAGATGGCGCGCTCGGCGGGCGGCAGCGTCCGTATCACCTTCGCCGACACGGGGCGCGGCATGACGCCCGCGCAGGTCGAGCGGCTCTTCGAGCCCTTCTCCTCCTCGACCACGGGCGGGACGGGGCTCGGCCTCTCCATCGTCTACCAGATAATCCGCGACCACGGTGGTACAATCAACGTCCGCAGCCGACAGGGGCACGGGACGACCATCACGATTGAGCTGCCCGCCAAGCAGAGTTAGGGCCACTTTTTGAGACTATGGCGAACCTTCTGATCGTTGACGACGAGCCGGGGATGCGGCAGCTTTTGTCGCACGTCTTCGGGCGGGCGGGGCACGCGGTGCGCGCCGCAGAGGACGGCTCGAAGGCGCTGGAGCTGCTGCGCCGCGAGCCGGCCGACCTCGTCATCTCGGACGTGAAGATGCCCGACATGAACGGCATCGAGCTGCTGCGCCGGCTGCGCGAGTTCCTGCCCGACGCCGGCGTCGTGATGATGACCGCCTTCGCCACCGTCGAGACCGCGCGCGAGGCTTTCAAGCTCGGCGCCGACGACTTCATCCAGAAGCCCTTCGACGTGGACGAGCTGAAGCTCATCGTCGAGAAGGCGCTCGAACGCCTCCAACTCCTGCGCGAGAACAGCGCCTTCCGCCGCGCGCAGCGCGACCGCGGGCGGCTCGACCAGATCATCGGCCACTCGGGGCGGATGCAGGCCGTCTACCAGATGATCGAGACCGTGGCGCAGGTGCAGTCCACCGTCCTCATCACAGGCGAGTCGGGCACCGGCAAGGAGATGGTCGCGCGCGCCATCCACAACCTCTCCCCGCGCGCCGACAAGCCCTTCATGCCCATCAACTGCGGCGCCTTCACCGAGACGCTGCTGGAGTCGGAGCTGTTCGGCTACACGCGCGGGGCGTTCACCGGCGCGACCGCCAACCGCAAGGGCCTCTTCGAGGCGGCCGACAAGGGGACGATCTTCCTCGACGAGGTCGGCGAGATGTCGCCCACCATGCAGGTCAAGCTCCTGCGCGTCTTGCAGGAGCGCAAGGTGCGGCCCGTCGGCGCGCACGAGGAGACGAGCGTGGACACGCGCGTCATCGCCGCCACCAACCGCGACCTCGCCTCGATGGTCAAGCAGGGCTCCTTCCGCGAAGACCTCTTCTACCGCATCTCGGTCATCCCCATCGAGCTGCCGCCCCTGCGCGAGCGCCGCGAGGACATCCCCGAGCTGATCGAGCACTTCGTCGAGAAGTTCTGCCGCCAGACGGGGCGGAGCCTGCGCGTCGCGGCGCGCGCCCGCGAGCTGCTCGAAGCCTACGCGTGGCACGGCAACGTCCGCGAGCTGGAGCACACCATCGAGCGCGCCGTCGCCCTTGAGCGCAGCGACACCATCCAGCCCGAGTCGCTCCCGCAGCAGGTGACCAACTACAACCCCGCGACCGTCGCGCCCTCCGAGACGGGGCTGCCGGAGGAGGGCCTGAACCTCGTCGCGCACCTCGAACACATGGAGAAGACCTACCTGCTCGAAGCGCTCCGGCGCACGGGCGGCAACCAGACGCGCGCCGCCGAAATCCTCCACCTCTCGGTGCGCAGCCTCCGCCACCTCCTCGACAAGCACGGCATCCGCAGCATGACCGCCCAACTCCGCTCCGACGCCGCCTCGCGCGGCTCCGCCGACTGACGCGGGGGCGGGCTCTAATGGCCCGCAGCCGGGAAGGAACTTGATATGAGTAAAGAGTACGTCGAGAGGGTCGAGGGCGCTTACCGCGTCGCAGGGAGCCGCGTGTCGCTGGACTCCGTCGTCTACGCCTTCCTGAGCGGCCAGTCACCCGAGAGCATCGCGGAAAGCTTCCCCACCCTCTCGCTCGAACAGGTGTACGGCGCCATCACCTTCTACCTCTCCAACCGCGCCAAGATAGACGCCTACCTGAGCCAGGGCGAGGAGGAGTTCGAGGCTTTACGTCAGGCCGCGCGCGCGGCCAATCCGCAGCTCTACAAGAAACTCGAAGAGGCGCGCCGTCAGAGTTCGCGCACCCGCCCTTGAAGAGAGTTTCCCGAGCCGCGCCGTGCCCGCCAGCATCCCGCGCACCTTTTCAAATGATAAGGTTCGCCCGTGAAGATAAAGTTTCCGGCCGACGCGGATTTGAGCCACCTGATCGTCGCGGCGCTGAAGCGGCGGGAGCCGGGCGTAGATTTTCAGACGGCGCACGGAGCGCGCATTGAGGGTCTGCCCGACCCCCGCGTGCTTGAGATGGCCGCGCGGCGAGGGCGCATCCTGGTCACGCACGACCGAAGGACGATGCCCCGTCATTTCGGCGAATTCATCAAAGACAAGGACTGCCCCGGCGTCTTCGTCGTCTCGCAGAACCTTCCCGCGGCCGAGGCGGCGGAAGAATTGCTTCTAATCTGGTCGGCCACCGAGGCGGAGGAGTGGGCCGGCAGGATTTGCAGCCTCCCCCTATAAGCTCCCGGCTCGTCTTTCTGGAAGCCTTCACGCCAAATTTCAGGACTTCCTCACACCTCTTTCCCGTTAAAAGGGCCGCCGCGGGCGCTGTCAATTTACGTCAGCGGGCGGCTGACGAAATTTGTTACCCGAACGGAGGCGCGTCACCCGGGCGGCGCCCGCCCGCCGGCCCGCGGTTGCAAATTTTCCTGCGAATCCCGCCGTTTCCGGCCCCGCCGGCCCCGCCGACGCAATGGCACGCCCCTTGTTTTAGGCACCGGCGACCGAAGTCGCCCGAACGGCGCGTAGCCTGAGACGATGGCCGACGGCGCGAGAAAGAAATCTTCACTCAACAACTTCTCTAAGGAGCACCGTTAGACAATGCAACAGAATAAAGGCCAGAAGGGCTTCTCGCTCATCGAGCTGCTGATCGTCGTCGCGATCATCGGCATCATCGCCGCCATCGCCATCCCCAACCTCCTCGCCTCGCGCCGCGCCGCCAACGAGGCCTCGGCCATC
>DASVTS010000125.1:0-19158 GCA_036387455.1 Pyrinomonadaceae bacterium
TACCAGACGCGCTCGCTGAAGTTCAAATACTTCTTCGTGCGCAAGACGATGTTCGTCAAGTACAGCAACGCCTTCGTCATCTTCCCCGGCGGCTTCGGCACGCTCGACGAGCTGTTCGAGGCGCTCACGCTCATCCAGACGCGCAAGATCAACAACTTCCCCGTCATCCTCTTCGGCTCGGAGTTCTGGGGCGGGATGCTCCAGTGGCTCGAAGACGTCATCCTCAAGTCGAAGTACATCACGTCCCAGGACCGCGGCCTCCTGCACCTCACCGACTCGCCCGCCGAGGTGGTGGAAATCATCCGCCGCAGCCAGGACACCCTCAGCAAGGTGCACCCGGACCGCTACGACATCTGACGGGGAAGTAGGCGGTAGGCAGTAGAAAAACCGAAGGCGGCGCGTCACGGTCATCAACCGGGCGCGCCGCCTGTTCTTTCTACTGTCTACCGTCTACTGCTCCACCTGCGGCGGCGCGGGGACGACGCGCTCGGAGGCGGCCTGGCGCGAGACGAGGGGCGGGAAGGCGTTGGACGCGAGCCAGTCGAAGTAGGGCGCGGAGACGTGCGCGACCGGCAGGGCGATGATTTCGGGCGTGTCGTAGGTGTGGAGCGAGCGCACCTCGCGCTCCAGCTCGTCGAAGCAGGCGGCGGTCGTCTTCGCCAGCAGCAGGAACTCGGGCGCGCGGTGCACCTCGCCCTCCCAACGGTAGATGGACTCCATCTGCGGCATGATCTGCACGCAGGCCGCGAGGTGCGCCCCGACCAGCATCTCCGCCAGCCGCGACGCCTCCTCCTGGCTGCCGGCCGTCATCAGCACCACGATTGCCGCCGAACTAATCTCCGCCACGATGCACCTCCTGAAGAAGTAGCCAGTAGAAAAGCATCTGCCGGCGAAGCGTCCGAACTCCGGTGTCGGCGACCGCCGGGCGGAGGGCTACTGTCTACCGTCTACTTCTCCGTCCCCCTCTTCACTCTCTTCTTCGTCGGTCGCGCCGGTGAGCGGGGTGATGTCGCCGCCGAAGAAGGAGTCGTACAGCTCGCGCGCGCGGTCGAAGTCGCGCTCGTCCACGAGGACGAGCGCGCCGGGCGAGGCCGCCGAGAGCAGGGGCGAGAACGCGTCGCTCCCGCCCGACTGGACGGCCACGCGCACGCCGTTCTGGCCCAGGATGTCGGCGACCATCTCGGCCTCGGCGGGCGAGCCGATGTTGTGCAGCGGGACGAAGCGGGCCTCGCTGTGGTCGCGCAGGGTGTTCTCCGGCGTCAGCCCCTCGACCAGCTCCGACCCGTCGTCCGGGCAGCTCGTGATCCCCTCCTCGTACTCCGACTCGCAGACAGGACAGAACATCTCTATTCCCCCGGGATTAAGTTGATTGGGAAAAGCGCTTGGCGGGAGGATTATAAGGCCGTGAACTGTAAACCGTAAACCGTGACAAGGCCGTGAACCGTAAACCGTGAACCGTGACAAGTAGAAGACGGCTTTTATCTCGTCACGGTTTACGGTTCACGGTTCACGGCTTTGAAGGGGATTTCCTCGAAGTGGGTGATGCGCTTGAAGTCGCGGAAGCGCTGGTTGATCTCCTCGTGGGTGAGGCGGCGGACGCGCTCGGTGCCGAACTCCTCGACGTTGAAGGAGGCCATGACCGAGCCGAAGATGATGGCGCGGCGCAGGGCCGCGTCGTCCACGACCTCCTGCCCGGCGAGGTAGCCCATGAAGCCGCCCGCGAAGGTGTCGCCCGCGCCGGTCGGGTCGAAGACCGACTCCAGCGGGTAGGCCGGGACGGCGAAGTACGACCCCTCGGTGAACATCGCCGCGCCGTACTCGCCGCGCTTGACGACGAGCGCGCGCGGCCCCCACGAGAGGATTTTGCGCGCCGCCTTAATCAGGCTCGGCTCGCCCGAGAGCTGGCGCGCCTCGGCGTCGTTGATGATACAGACGTCCACGCCGCGGATGGCGGCCTCGACCTCGCGGGGGACGGTCGTAATCCAGTAGTTCATCGTGTCGAGCGCCACCAGCTCGGCCCCGCGCACCTGCTCGCGCACCTCGCTCTGCAACTCCGGCTGGATGTTGCCGAGGAAGACCATCCGCGCGCGCCTCGACTCCTCGGAGAGCTTCGGCCTGAAGTCGGCGAAGACGTTGAGCTGCGTGTCGAGCGTGTGCGCGGTGTTGAGGTCGAAGTCGTAGCGCCCGCTCCAGAAGAAGGTCTTCCCGCCCTCGACGCGCTCGAGGTCGTCGGTGTTGATGCCGCGCCCGCGGAAGACCGACATCTCCTCCTCGCCGAAGTCGCCGCCGACGACGCCGACGACGCGCACGTCCGTGAAGAAGCTGGCCGACAGCCCGAAGTGCGTCGCCGACCCGCCCAGCATCCTCTCACGCTTACCGAACGGCGTCTCGACCGCGTCGAACGCCACCGAACCTACGACGAGCAATGACACTTAAACGGTTCTCCTGCCTGTGTGGTGTGGGAAAAACTTTGACGGCCGCCGGGCTACTGCTCCACCGGGCGGGTCTGCCGCGGCGCCGGGTCGCCGAGGCGCGCGAGCGCCTCCTGCGCGTCCTTGCGGAACTTGCTCCTGGGGAAGTCGTTGACGAGGCGCGTCAGGTATTCGCGCGCCGTCTCGCGCAGACTCTGGGGCGACAGCTCCTCGGTCTTCTCGGGCGTGCCCGCGGGCGGCTTCTGCTTGCCCTTGCCCTCGGAGAGGTAGAGGCTGCTCATGCCGGCCATGTAGAGCACCTCGTCAATCTTGTAGAACTCGGGGTAGCCCGCGGCCAGCTCCTCGCAGCGCTTGAAGGCGGCGTAATACGCCTTCTTGTTCTTGAAGTAGTGGCGCGCGACCTCCAGCTCGTGCTTCGCGGCCTGCTCCGACTCGACGTCCCTGACGGCCGCGGGGTCGGGCCCGGCCGCCACCGTCCCCGACTGCGCCCGCGCCGCGGCCCGGCCCGCGCCCAGCGCCAACACCAACCCGAAAACTGTCAGCATTAATCTCTTCATCGCAAAAACTCCTCCCGACACGGTGTCGTCGTTACTTCCGATACTTTCTGATGACCGCATCGAGCTTCTTCGTTGTCGCCTCGGGCCAGAGTTCGGGCGGGGTGAAGATGGCGCTCTTGAGGGCGGAGCCGCAGCCGCAGGCGCGTTCGGCCGCGGAGAGCCGGCGGACGGCCTCGCGCATGATGATCTGGGCGTTGCGGACGTTCTTGTTGAGGTACTCGACCACGGTCTCGACCGAGACGGCGTCGTGCCCCTCGTGCCAGCAGTCGTAGTCGGTGACGAGCGCGAGCGTCGCGTAGCAAATCTCGGCCTCGCGCGCCAGCTTCGCCTCCTGCAAGTTCGTCATCCCGATGATGTCCATGCCCCACGAGCGGTAGACGTGCGACTCGGCCTTCGTCGAGAAGGCCGGCCCCTCCATGCAGAGGTAGGTGCCGCCGCGGTGCGCCTTCACCTCGGCCGCCTTGCACGACTCTTCGAGCACGTCCCCGAGGTCGCCGCAGACGGGGTGGGCGAAGGTGATGTGCCCGACTATCCCGTCGCCGAAGAAGGTGGACTCCTGCGCCCTCGCGCGTGTGCGGTCGAAGAACTGGTCGGGGATGACCATGTCGAGCGGCGCGTAGCGCTCTTGCAGGGAGCCGACGGCCGAGGCCGAGAGTATCCGCTCGACGCCGAGCAGCTTCATCGCGTAGATGTTGGCGCGGAACGGCAGCTCCGTCGGCAGAATCCTGTGCCCGCGCCCGTGACGCGGCAGGAAGGCCACGCGCTCGCCTTCGAGCGTGCCGACGATGAAGGCGTCCGACGGAGGCCCGAACGGCGTCTCGACGCTCACCTCCTCCACGTCCTTCAGCTCCGGCATCTGGTAAAGGCCGCTGCCCCCGATGATGCCAATCTTGACCGTGCTCATTTCCGTTTCACCTTTGACTGTGCCTGGGATGGCCGCTCACTCGCCCGGGACGAACCCGTCCTGCCCGTCTCCGAGCCCGGCGGCGCGGAGCTTCCCGCCCTCTTCGACGACGCGGGCGAGCGGCGCCTCCGGGTCGTGGTAGAAGAGGCAGAGCCAGCCCTCGCGCGCGGCCCGCGGGAGCAGTCGCCGCTTGGCCTCGACGGTCTCGACCGGGTAGAGGTCGTAGCCCATGACCCACGCGACGGGGACGTGGGCGCGCGTCGGCACGAGGTCCGCGAAGCCGTAGAGCGTGCGCCCGCCCCGTTCGAGCCGGACGCACTGCATCGTCCGCGAGTGGCCGGGCACGGTCTCCAGCGTCAGGCCGGGCACGACCTCGTAGTCCGCCTCCTTCAGCTCCAACTGACCCGACTCGGCGAGCGGCCGCCAGTTCTCGGGCAGGTAGCTGGCGCGGTCGCGCTCGTGCGGCGCCTCCGCGTGCTCGTACTCCGCGCGCGAGACGAAGTAGCGCGCGTTCGGGAAGGCCGGCGCGGCGCGGCCCTCGCGGTCGGGCGCGGTGTTGCCGCCCGCGTGGTCGAAGTGGAGGTGCGTGTTGACGACGATGGTGACTTCCTCGGGCCGGCGGCCCGTCCGCGCGCGGAGGCTTTCGGCGAGCGACGGGCCGGGGGCGACGCCGTACATCTCGCGCTGGCGCGGCGTCCACTTGGCGCCCATGCCCGTCTCGACGAGGACGCGCTCGCCGCCCGCCTCGACGTAGAGGCAGTTGGCGGCGAGCCTGACGCGGTTCTCCTCGTCGGGGGGCGCGACGCGCCGCCAGAGGGCGCGCGGCACGACGCCGAACATCGCGCCGCCGTCGAGGCGGAACTCGCCGCCGGGTACGACCTCCACGCGGTAGTCGCCGAACTGCATCTCGCGCGCCCCGGCCGGCCGCTACTTCTTCTTCGGGGCGGCGCCCTTCGGCCTCTCGCCGCCCGAGGGCCTGCCCGCGCCGCCGCCTTCGGGCGGGGCCGGCGGAATCTCCTGACCTTCCGGCGCGCCGCCCGGGCCGCCGTGGGGCGAGGCGCCCAGCGGCATCTGCGGCGTCTCGGGCGCCTTGACGGGGAAGTCCTCGGGCACCTTGATGTTCGTGCGCTTGGCTATCTCTTCGACGGCCTTCTTGGTCTTCTCCTCGACTATCGCCTCCTTGGCCGTGTCGCGCGGCGACTTGGGCGGGGCGAAGGGGTTGGCCGAAGGGGCGTTGGGCTTGAAGAGGATGTGGCGGACGTGCACCTGCTCCTCGGCCGCCGCGCCGCCCTCGCCGGGCTGCGTGCGCGTCCCCAAACGCTGGATGATGTGGAAGCCGAAGGGCGTCTCGACGATGTCGCTGATTTCGTTGTCCTTGAGCGCGAACGAGGCGTCCTCGAACGGCTTGACGACGCGGAACTTGTCGGGCGAGCGCTGTTCGCCCTCGACGGCGCGGCCGAACCACGGCAGGTCGCCGCCGCTCTCCTTGGCGCCCGGCTCCTCGGAGAACTCCTTCGCCAGCGCGCCGAAGTCCTCGCCCCCGCGGGCGCGCTTGAGCACGTCCTCGGCCTTCTGGCGCGTGGCCTTCGGGTCCAGCTCCGGGTGCGCGGCGAAATACTCGTTAATCTCCTGGTCGGTCGGCTCCAGCTTCTTCGTCAGCTCGTTCGAGTAGATGCGGCTGAGCGCGACGGCCTGCTGGAACTGCACCTGGAGCTGCGTGGCGCGGTCGCCCTCGACGCCGGCCGCCCTGCCCTTCTGCGCGAGCAAAGACATCGGCGCCCACTGCTTGCGGAACTGGTCCTTAATCTCGTCGGTAATCTGCTGCTCCTCGGGCACCATCCCCATCTTCTTGAGGTCTTCGAGGTACTGGTCGGCCTGCTGGACGTTCTTCGGGTCCTTGAGGAAGGCTTCGACCTCCTCGTCCTTCGGGCGGTAGTCCTCGGGCTTGGCGTTGGCGTCGCGCTGCTTCTTGACGTACATCTGGGCGACGACGAGCATCTTCATGGCGTCGAGCTGGCGCTTGACCTCGGGGCGGTCGGCGACGCCCTTCTCGCGCGCCTCGGCGGCGACGGCGAGAATCTGCTTGATGTCTTCGGCCAGCTTCTTGCGCTCCTCGGGGCTGGAGGCGAGCTTGCCGCGGTCGGCCGGCGCGAGCGACTCGGCGATGAGGGACATGTCTTCGGGGGTGAGGGCGGTCAGCGCCGCGTAGGCCTTGTTGTGCCTGGCCTGCCAGACGATGAGCCCCACCGAGGCGATCACCGCCACCAGCACGGCGATGAGTGCTTTCGTGGTTGCCTTCAAAACTGTTCTCTTCCTTTCTGAACTTCTCTAAAGGCACTGCCAAGCTTCCGGTCACGAAAGACAGGGGGAGCGCCAGCCGTACAAGATACACGAAAACGATTCGGGCCGCATGTCGCCGGGGCGCGGCCTCAGCGCGGGCGCCGGGCGGGGGCACGCCGCGCCGGCGGCGGCGTCTTTCGCTGCGGCTTCGCGGCGGGCGCCGGGGGCGTGTTGTTCGCGGGCGTGGCGGCCGGCTTTGTGGGGGCGGGGGGCCCGGCCGCGGCGCCGCCGACGCGGTAGTCCTCCGCCACGCGCACGTTGCGGCGCGCGGCCAGCTCGTCGAAGAGGCGGCCGCGCTTCTCCTCCTCGGCGGCGGCGCGCGCCTGCTCGCGCGGCGACTGCGGCGGGCCGCCTGCCTGGCGTGGGGCCGAGTTGTAGCGGACGAGGATGTGGCGCGCGCGCACCTCCTCGGCCCCGCCCTGCGTCCGGTGCGCCTCGGTCTTGACGACGTGGTAGCCGAAGGGCGACTCGAAGACGCCGCTCACCTCGCCGTCCTTGAGCGCGAAGGCCGCGTCCTCGAACGGCTTGACCATCACGCCGCGGCCGAACCAGCCGAGGTCGCCGCCCTGCGTCTTACTTCCGGGGTCGTCCGAGAACTCGCCCGCGAGCTTGGCGAAGTCCTCGCCGGCGCGGACGCGCGCCAGCAGCCCCTCAATCTTCGCGCGCGCCTGCCGGGTGTCGTACTCCGGGTGAGACGCGACGTAGGCGTCCAGCTCCGCCTCGGTGACCTTGACCCTGTCGCCCAGCTCCTTCGTGTAGGCGCCGGCGAGCAGGCGCGCCTGCTGGAGCATGACGGCGAGCTGCGTCCCGCGCTCGGCGGCGAGGCCCGCGGCCGCGCCCTTGCGCGCGCCGACCATCACGCGGCCGTAGTGCTGCGCGAGCTGCTTGCGCTGCTCCTCGGGGACGGCCGCGCCGCGGCCGGGGCCGTTCTTGCGGTAGTCCTCGACGAAGGCGGCGAACTGCTGCTGCTCGGCGGGCTGGGCGAGGAGCGCGTCAATCTCGGCCTGCGAGACGACCTGCTCCAGGCCGGTCGCGCCCGCCTGCTGCCGCTGCTTGAAGTAGGCTTGCGCGATGACGAAGGAGCGCGCCAGCTCAGTCTGGAGCTTCAGCTCGGGCCGCGCGGCGTAGCCGAGCGCCTTCGCCTCCTCGGCCGCGGCGACCATCTGGCGCACGTCGCGCGCGAACCTGCGGCGCTCCGCGGCGTCGGCTTCGAGCTTGGAGACGGCTTCGGGCGGCAGGTCGAGCCCCCTGACGACGAGCGCCATGTCCTCCGCGGTGAGGAGGACGCCCGCGGACGTCGCGCGCGCGGGCGCCGGGGTGCGGGCCGGCGCGGCCGCGGGCGTGCGCGCCGGCCTCGCGGGCCGCGCCCCCTTCGTCTGCGCGTGGTTGAGGGTCGTGGCGGCGAGGGCGCAAAGCGCGGCGGCGAGAAACTTCCTGGGCGTCAAGACTCTTACCTTTCGTGTTGCGTGTGTGGTTCCGCCGCGTTCGCGTGCTCGACGAGTTCGAGCAGCACTCCGCCGGCCGTGGAGGGGTGGACGAAGGCGACCAGACAGCCGCCCGCGCCCGTGCGCGGCTCCTCGTCTATCAGGCGCGCGCCCGCCGCTTTGAGGCGCGCGAGCGCCGCGCGGATGTCCGCGACGCGGACGGCGACGTGGTGGACGCCGGGGCCGCGCTTTTCGATGAACTTGGCGACGGGCGAGTCGGGGCCGGTCGGCTCCAAAAGCTCGACGCGCGGCTCGCCCACGGGCAACATCGCCACGCGGACGCCCTGCTCCTCGACCGTCTCGGTGTGTGTGACTTCGAGCCCGAGCGCGTCGCGCCAGAACCCGAGCGCCTCCTCGATGCTGCGCGTGGCGATGCCGATGTGCTCAATCTTCATCTTCAAGGGTGCCCGTTCAAAAGTTCTTCCACGGCCGAGTAGGGGTCGCGCCGCTTTTCGGCGACCTCCTGCGCGAGCGCTTCGAGCCGCTCGCGCGCGCCGTCGTTTTCCAGGGCGCGCGCCAGCAGTCGCTCGCGCAGCAGTTCGAGAATGCGCCAGCGCGCGACGGCGCCGCGCCGCCCGCTGGCCTCGGGCGCGGACTTCTGAAAATCGCGGTAGCTCTCGACGGCCGCGGCCAGCTCCTCTATCCCGCGGCTCTCGGTCGCCACCGTCTTGACTATCGGCGGCGACCACATGTCCGGCCTGTGCGCCAGACTCAGCAGCGCCTCCAGCTCCTTCTCCGTGCGGAGCACGCCGTCGCGGTCGGCCTTGTTGATGACGAAGACGTCGCCGATCTCCATGATGCCGGCCTTGATGGCCTGGATGTCGTCGCCCATGCCGGGGACGAGGACGACGACCGAGACGTCCGCCGTCTTCACAATCTCGACCTCGTCCTGCCCGACGCCGACCGTCTCGACGATGACCTTCTGGTAGCCGGCGGCGTCGAGGATGGCGACGGCGTCCACGGTCGCGCGGGCGAGGCCGCCGAGGTTGCCGCGCGTCGCCATCGAGCGGATGAAGACGCCGGGGTCGAGGCCGAGCGCCTGCATGCGGATGCGGTCGCCGAGGATGGCGCCGCCCGAGAAGGGGCTCGAAGGGTCGACGGCGACGATGCCGACGCGCTCGCCCCGCGAGCGGTAGAGGCCGGCGAGCTTGTCCACCAGCGAGGACTTCCCCGCCCCGGGCGAGCCCGTGATGCCGACGACGAGCCCGCGACCCGTGTGCGGGAAGACGCCCCGCATCAACTCCGCCGCGCCCGCCGCCCCGTCCTCCACGACCGAGATGGCGCGCGCCACCGCGCGGGCGTTGCCCGCCAGCACCCCTTCAATGTGTTGCGCGCCGCCCATCGCCCGCCCCGCTAACAATCTTCGGTCTTCTCGACGAATTTGACGAGCTTCAAGTCCTTGCCGTCCCACTCGTAGTAGTAGAGGCCCTTCTTCGGTTTGTCCTTGCCGCGCTCGCTGTAGGGGTAGCCCGACATGACGATCAGGCGGCTCCCCGGCTCGAACTTCAAAGCCTCCTCAAGGTCCTTGACCGGCTCCGCCCCGTAGTAGCAGGCGATGAAGCCGTCCAGCTCCCGCGGGAAGAAGACGGCGCCGGTCTTCGCGTCGATGAATGCCGTCTGGAGGCAGCCCGTCCCGCAGCTCCACGTGTGCAGCTTGTAACGCCCGGCGAAGTTGACGGGGCGGCGCGCGCCCTCGCGCAGCCGCGTCCGGTAGCCGCGCGCCTGCGGCGTCGTCAGCTTTAAGGCCGCCGCCCTGCCCCCGAAGGCGGGCGCGGCGTAATCCTGAAAGCGCGGCGCCCCGCCGTCCTGCGCCGGCGCCGGCGCGGCGAAAAGGCAGGCGCAGAGCGCCGCGAGCAGAAGTTTAATTCTCAAAGGTAACGAGGTCTCCTCTTTTAGTCGTCGGGTGTCGAAGAACTTCAGGCGGCCGGGGGACGCTTCTTGAGCATTTCGACGTCGGCGCGTGTATCCACCAGGTCCCGAGCAAAAACGTCCAACTTCGCATCCATCTTGTCGAGCCGCGTCTCAATCTTATCGAGCTGCGACAACACCGCCTCCCAGATAGGCCGTGTCTCCTGCAACCGTGAATCAACTTTCACTTCCAAGCTGGTAAGACGGCTTTCCAGGCCGGAGAAGTGCGTTTCCACGCCGTCGAAGCGCCGGTTCAGGCTCGCCAGCTCTCGCAGGACGCGAATCTCGAACGGGGTGCTGCCTTCAAGCCTCTCGGTGTTTTCTTCACTCATCGGAACCTCCTTAAGTTAGAGCGTCACGGTTAAGGGCATGTTCCGGGCAGCCGACAGTCGTCAGGTGTTGCTGAGAATTTGTTTGGCGATGATGAGGCGCTGGATTTCGCTCGTGCCCTCGCCGATGGTGCAGAGCTTGGAGTCGCGCCAGAACTTCTCGGGCGGGTAGTCCTTCGTGTAGCCGTAGCCGCCGTGAATCTGGATGGCCTCCTCGCTGACTTTGACGGCGACCTCCGAGGCGTAGAGCTTCGCCATCGAGGACTCCTTCGTCGTCTTGCGCCCGGCGTCCTTCAGGGCGGCGGCGCGGTAGGTCAGCAGGCGCGCGGCCTCGATCTGCGTCGCCATGTCGGCCAGCTTGAACTGGATGGCCTGGAAGTTCGAGATGGGCTGGCCGAACTGCTGGCGCTCCTTCGAGTATCTGATCGCGGACTCGTAGGCGCCCTGCGCGATGCCGAGCGCGAGCGCCGCGATGGAGATGCGCCCGCCGTCCAAAACCTGCATCGAGTGGATGAAGCCGAGCCCCTCGGGGCCGAGCCGGTTCGCGTCCGGGACGCGGCAGTCCTCGAAGATGACGCTGGCCGTCTCGGAGGCGCGCAGGCCGAGCTTGTCCTCCTTCTTGCCGGGGCCGAAGCCGGGCGTCCCCTTCTCGAAGATGAAGGCCGTGATGCCCTTCGAGCGCATGGCGCGGTCGGTCGAGGCCATCGCCACGCAGACGTCGCCGTGGACGGCGTGCGTGATGAAGTTCTTCGAGCCGTTGACCACCCACGCGTCGCCGCGCCTGACGGCCGTCGTGCGCGTGCCCGAGGCGTCCGAGCCCGCGTGCGGCTCGGTCAGGCCCCACGCGCCCAGCTTCTCGCCCGCGGCGAGCGGCGTGAGGAATTTGCGCTTCTGCTCCTCGGTGCCGAACAGGAAGATGTGGTTCGAGCAGAGCGAGTTGTGCGCCGCGACCGAGATGCCGACCGAGCCGTCCACCCGCGAAAGCTCCTCGATGATGGTGACGTACTCGACGTAGCCCATCCCCGCGCCGCCGTACTCCTCGGGGAAGATGACGCCCATGAACCCCTGCGCGGCGAGCTTCGGCACCAGCTCCACGGGGAAGTGCTGCGACTCGTCCCACTCCCGCACGTGCGGCGCTATCTCGCCCTCGGCGAACTCGCGCACGCTCATCTTCACCTGAAGCTGTTCCTCGTTTAACTCGAAATCCATAAACCCTCAGAATCCTTTGAAAGTCCTCGGCCCCCGCGCGTACCGCGGCGCGAAGCGAAGCCGTCCTGTGCCTTGTCCGGGGAGCGCGTGCCTCGATTGTACTTGGGAAGGCGCCGGACGCGCGAGCCGCGGCGCGGGTCAGAAGGCGCTTTTGAACTTGCCTTTCGCGTCGAAGGTGACGAGCTTGTGCTCCCAGTCGGGCGGCGTGCCGCGCTCGACCATGAACGTCCAGACGGGGGACTCGCCTTTGTAGCGGATGAACTCGTAGGCGAAACTGACGCTCGTCACGCGCCCGCCCTCGATCCCCGAGCGCGCGACGGCCTCCTGCGCCAGCTTCGGTATCAGGCCGAGGTCGGCCGCCTTCTGCTGGTAGAGGCTGTCGGCGAGCGGGTTGTCGCCGACGACGTTGACCGGGCTCGGCCCCTCGGCCTGCCTCCGGCCGCGCCGCAGGGTGAACTGCTGCACGCTCTGCCCGTCGGTCGAGAGGGCGACCGTCGTCAGCTCTTCGGCGAAGCGCAGCTCCATCAGCTTGAAGTCCCGGCCGGCGGCCTGACGGACGGCTTCGAGCGACTCGCGCGGGAGGTCGCTCGCAAACATGTCGCGCGTCTCCTCGTAGGCGTCGGCCGGCGCCGGCGTCGGCGTCGGGTAGAGGTGCTGCTCCCGCTGGGCGCGGGAGAGGTCTCTAATCAGGCGCTCCATCCGCTCCCGCTCCGCCTTCTGGTGGTAGTGGCGCGCCACCATGCCGGCGACGCTGACGGCGATGAAGACGACGAGTAAGACTTTTCTCTTCTTGTCCAAGTCAAACGCGGGGCCGCTCAGTCGCCTCTGCCGCCCCCGGGCCTCCTCCGCCGTTTATCTCCCTGCTTGTTCCCGCCCTTGGCTTCCCGCCCGCCGCCCTTCGATGACTTCGCGGCCGAGGCCGACTTGGACGACTTCGACGACTTCGCGCCGCCGCCCTTGAGGCGCTTGACCTCGACGGGCGTCAGGTGGCGCCACTGGCCGATGAGGATGCCCTCGGAGGTGATGTGGCCGATGCGGACGCGGCGCAGCTTGACGACCGAGTGGCCGATGGCGTCGAACATGCGGCGAATCTGCTGGTTGCGCCCCTCGCGCAGGGTCACCTCGAACCAGGCGTTCGTCTTCGTCTCCTCCGTCCGTGTGATGCGCGCGGGCGCCGTCTTCACGCCGTCTTCGAGCCGTATGCCGCGCCGCAGGCGCTCGACCTGCGCCTCGGGCGGCAGGCCCTTGACCTTCACCTCGTAGACCTTCTCGACGTGGTTGCGCGCCGACGTGACGAAGTTCGTCAGCTCGCCGTCGTTGGTCAGGATGAGCAGCCCCTCGGTGTTGAAGTCGAGCCGGCCCACGGGGTGGAGCCGGCCGAGCGCGTGCGGCACCAGCTCCGAGACGAGCGGGCGCCCCTCCGGGTCGGAGAGCGCCGTCAGGTAGCCGCGCGGCTTGTTGAGCAGGACGTAGGTCTTCTCCTGCTTCTCAAGCAGCGGGTTAATCAACTTCCCGCGCACCTTGATGTGGTCGCGCGCGGGGTCGGCCTTCGTGCCCTGCTCGCGCACGACCTCGCCGTTCACGGTCACCTCGCCCGCCGCGATCAACTCCTCGGCGTGGCGGCGCGACGCCAGCCCGGCCGCCGCTATCAGCTTTTGCAAACGCTCTTCCAAGAAAAACCCCCTTGCCCTTCCGCCCGGCTCAGGCGAAGACGACGGCCGCGCCCGTCTCGGTTGACGCCTCGCAGGCCCGCAGCAGCCCGAGGCAGGTGTAGGACTCGACGCGGTAGCGCTCCCACTTCGCCTCGCCCTCGCCCTGGGCGTCGAAAGCCTCGTCGAATGCCTCGTCCTCCGCGGACAGGCCCTCCGGCAGTTCGAGCGCCTGCGCCAGCTCGCGGCACTCGCGCAGGAGCGCGTGCGACGAGCCGAGCATCCCGCCGGCTATCTCAAGCGAGGCGTCGGGGATGATTACCTCCTCGAACTCGACGGGCAGGTAGTACCCCTCGGCGTCGCCGTGGACGATGAGGTGCTGGAAGGGCATCTCGGCCGCCTTGCCCTGCGCGAAGCTGGCGTCGAAGATTCGGTAGTAGTCGTTCAGGACGGGGTCGCTCGCGGCCGCCTCGTCGCCCGGCGGGGGAAGCTCGCCCTTGAGCGCGAGGTGCGCCGCGAGCCGCCGCAGGTAGTGCAGGCCGGAGTGGCCCGGCATCTCGCACTCGTACGTCCGCTCGTCCTCAAGGTCGAGCGGCTCGGCGTGCGGCGGCAGGCCGAAGGACTCGAGGACGTCGTTGACGGCCTCCATCTGCCGCTCGAAATACTCGGCGTACTCCGGGTCGTCCTCGCGCATCCCCGAAGGGATGCCGACACAGATTGCGAGTCCCACGCGCTCGGCCCCCCTCAGAGTTCCCCGCCGCCCGACATGTCTTCGAAGTCCTCGACGTTCGGCAGCTCGCTCAAGTCCTTCAGGCCGAACTGGAGGAGAAAGTCCTTCGACGTGCCGTACATCATCGGGCGGCCGACCGTCTCCTTGCGCCCCTTGGCGACGATGAGGCGCTTGTCCAAAAGCGTCTTGATGGCGGAGGAGGACTGCACGCCGCGGATTTCGAGAATCTCGGGGACGGTCACCGGCTGCTTGTAGGCGATGACGGCGAGGGTCTCCAGCGCGGCGAGAGAGAGCTTGGCGCTCGGCTTCGACTTGAGGTAGGCGCGGACGTGCTCGTGGTACTCGGGGCGCGTGGCGAACTGCCAGCCGCCCGCGACCTCGCGGAGCATGAGGCCGCCGCCGCGCTCGTTGAACTCCTTCGCCAGCTCGTCCAGAGCGACCTGCACCCAGCCCCTGTCCTCGTTGAGCAGGTCGGCCAGCGCCTTCGCCGACAGCGGCTCCTCCGAGACGAAGACGAGCGCCTCGCAGATGGCGACCAGCTCGGCCAGCTCGCGCGGCTGGCCGCCCGGGGCGACCTCGTCGTCCGCCGCCTCGCCGGCGGCGGGCGCGGGCGCCGGCGCCTGCGCGCGCATCCGCTCGTAAGCCTCGGCGAGGTCTTCGGCGTCGGCGTCGTGGATGACGACGCCGCTCTCCTCCGTCTCCTCGTCCGCGTCGTCGTCCTCGTCGGAGTCGTCCTCGTCCGCTTCGTCTTCGTCCACCTCGTCCCCGTCGAAGACTTCCATGACGGCGGACTCGTCCGACGACGACGCGGCCGCCCCGTCCTCCGCCTCGAACTCGGCCGAGTCGAAGGAGGTCTCGCCGCTCACGTCCACGCGCGCGAGGGGGTTGCCGGACTCGTCGTCCGCGCCCGGCTCGTCGCCGCCGTCGGGCAGAGCGTCCAGCGCCTCGTCCAGCTCCTCGACGGCCTCCTCGCGCGAGTCGCCCGCCGCGCCGTACCCGTCGTCTTCGCCGACGGCGGCCGCCGCGGCGAACTCTTCCGAACTCTTCCTGCTTCTGCGTTTGCTCATGCTCACCCGAAAGTCCTACGCGCCGACGCGCGCGATGATGTCGCCGAAGGTCTGGCTCTGGAACAGTCTGATTTCGGTGGTGCGGACGAGTTCGAGGACGGAGAGGAAGGCGAGCACCAGCTCGCGCCGCGTCTCGGCGCGCTCGAAGAAGTCGCGCATGTTCAGCTCGCCGGCCGAGAAGATCATGTTGCGGAGCCGTTCGAGCATCTCGGCCATCGTGACCTCGTCGCGCTCGATCTCCATCAAGACCTCTTCCTTGCGCCGCGCGATTATCTGCTGGAAGACGCGCAGCAGGTCGAACGCCCCGGCCGAGACCTCCGGGTTCTCCTTGTCCGTCTCCAAGGGCGCCCGCGTGTAGACGGCCTGCTCCACGGTCGCGCGCGACCAGAGCATCTCGGCCGCCGCCTTGTACTTCTGGTGTTCGAGCAGGCGCTCGACCAGCTCGCGGCGCGGGTCGTCCTCGGCCAGCTCCTCCTCGCTCACCGCGGGGTCGCGCGGCAGGAGCATCCGCGACTTGATTTCGATGAGCGTGGCCGCCATCACGAGGAAGTCGCTGGCGACCGTGATGTCCATCCCCTGCATCAGCCGCAGGTAGCGCAGGTACTCGTCCGTGATGCGCGCGATGGGGATGTCGTAGATGCTGACCTGCTCCTGCCGGATGAGGTAGAGCAGCAGGTCCATCGGCCCGGCGAACTCGCCGAGGACGAGCTTCAGCTCCTCGCCGCCGCTGCCGGCGGAAATCTCGGGCGTCGCGCCCGCGACGTTGAGGGGCTGCCCCTCCGCGGCGCTCGCGACCGTCGTCTCCTCCGTGGCCTTCTGCGTCTCGGGTTGTTCGCTCGACAAGTTTTTAAGCCCCCACCAGCCCCATGCGCTCTTTCACCTGCCGCATCGTGACGGACGCGATGGCGCGCGCCTTCTCCGCGCCGTCGCGCAGGATGCGGCTCAGCTCCTCGTCGCCGATGCCGCGCACGCGCTCCTGGAACGGGCGCAGGAACTCCACCGTCGCCTCGGCCAAATCACCCTTAAGCTGCGCGTAACCTTTGCCCGCGAAGTGCGCCTCGACCTCCTCGGGCGTCCGGCCGGTGAAGAGCTGGAACATCGAGAGCAGGTTCGTGACGGCCGGGCGCGTCTCGTCGAAGCGCACCTCACTGCCCGAGTCGGTGACGGCGCGCTTGAGCTTGCGGCGGATGGTGTCGGCGTCGTCGAGGAGCGAGATGCGGCCGTTGGCGTTCTCGTCCGACTTCGACATCTTCTTCGAGGGGTCGTCGAGCGCCATGATTTTGGCGCCGACCTTCGGGATGAAGGCGTCGGGGACGCGAAACGTCTCGCCGAAGTCGCGGTTGAAGCGCTCGGCGACGTCGCGCGTTAGCTCGAGGTGCTGCTTCTGGTCCTGGCCGACGGGGACGAGGTCGGTCTGGTAGAGCAGGATGTCGGCGGCCATCAGCGCCGGGTAGGTCAGCAGCCCGACCAGCACGTTCTCGCGCTGCTTCTTCGCCTTGTCCTTGAACTGCGTCATCCGCTCCAGCTCGGAGATGCGCACGACGCAGTTGAGCACCCACGCGAGCTCGGCGTGCTCCTGCACGTCCGACTGGACGAAGATGGTCGAGACCTCGGGGTCGACGCCCGCGGCGAGGTAGATGCGCGCCACCTCGCGCGTCTTCGCCGCCAGTTGCTTCGGGTCCTGCGGGACGGTGACGGCGTGCAGGTCTACGATGCAGAAGAAGCTTTCGTAATCGTGCTGGAGCGTCATCCAGTTGCGCAGCGCGCCGAGGTAGTTGCCGACGTGCAGGTTGCCGGAAGGCTGCATCCCGCTGAAGATTCGTTTAGCCATCTCTTTCTGAACCGCCTTCCCTCAGCCCCGCAGGCCCGCGAGGAGGAGGATTTCCACCACCCGCCTGACGGGCGCGATGATCGCGCCGACGACGCCGAAGTACATCAGCCCGATGAGGATGATGAAGCTGAACCGCTCCAGCGCGTCGAGCGAGTCGTGCGCGCTGGCGGGGAGGATGCTGTAGAGCACCTTGCTGCCGTCGAGCGGCGGCACCGGCAGCAGGTTAAAGATCGCCAGCGAGAGGTTCATCATCAGCAGCCGGTCGAGCAGGAGGTAGGCCGGCTCCTCGAAGGAGCCGAACCGCCCGACGACGCCGAGCCCGATCATGCCCGTGTGCAGGCAGACCTTGAGGGCGACGAAGCCGACGAAGGCCAGAATCAGGTTCGCGAAGATGCCGGCCAGCGAGACCATCACGTTCGCCAGGTCTTTGTTGCGCCAGCGCAGCGGGTTGACCGGCGTCGGCTTCCCCCACCCGATGAGCGGGACGAAGACGCCCATCCCGACCGCGCCGACGAAGTTGACGATGGGGATGAGCAGCGTCCCGATGGGGTCGGTGTGGGCCACGGGGTTGAGCGTCACGCGCCCGAGCAGGTAGGCCGTGTCGTCGCCGAACTTGTGGGACATCCAGGCGTGCCCCGCCTCGTGCGCGGAGATGGCCAGCAGCAGCACGACGATGTAGATGATTAGCTGTCCGACGAGGTCACTTGGCATTACGGCTCACAGTCGAAAACGCCCATGCGCGAAGTCAGAAAAAGTAGCACGCGGGGTCGGGGGTGTCAAAAACAGTAGACAGTAGCAAGTAGACGGTGGAAAAACCTTCCGTTGTCGAAGCGTTCGGGGGTCAGGGCCGGCGGCCGTGGAAGCGGAGCCTACCGTCCGCCGGCTACCTCGTTAGCGTCCCCTTGACGCCGAGGGGGAGGCTGTAGACGGCCTCGTTGGTGGCGACGATCATGTCGCCGGCGGCGTTGAAGCAGAGGCCGACGACGTTCATCCCGGCGACGGCCAGCGACGCCTCGCGCCCGTCCGGCGTGATGCGCACGACGCCGCGCCGGCCGCGGTACGAGGCGGCGACGTAGAGGTTCCCCCCCGCGTCGAACGCCAGCCCGTTCGGCCGTCCGAGCCCTTTGAAGAAGACCGTCGCGCGCCCGTCGCGGTCGATGCGCTGGACGGACTCGCTGCTCGCCACGGTCGGCCCCGTGACGTAAAGGTAGTCGTCCGGCCCGAACGCGAGGTGGTAGGCCGCGACCGAAGGTTCGAGCAGCGCCCACACCTCCGACTCGCCGCGGCCGTTGACGCGGTGGATGCTGCCCGTACGGTCGCCGACGTACATCCGCCCCGCGCGGTCGAAGGCGAGCCCCGTCGCCACGCCCAGATCGCGCGCGAAGGGCACGACCTCGTGAAAAGGGGTCACCCGGTAGACCGTCCCGTCCATGCGCGAGGTGACGTACATCTGGCCGAGGCTGTCGAAGGCGATGCCCGTCGGGTTGGTGATTTCGCCCGTCACGCCGGCCATCTCGCCGTCGGGGTCTATGCGGAAGAGCGAGACCGGCATCCGCTGGCCCCGCGAGCCCGAGCGCGTGACGTAGACCGAGCCGTCGTCCGGGTCCACGGCCGGGTTAGCGACCATGTGGATGTCCTCGGCCAGCCGGCGCCCCACGCGCACGAGCGCCGGCCCCGTGCGCGCGCCGTCGCCGCTTTCGAGGTACAACTCGACCTCGCCGCCCTCTTCCAGCGTCTCGGGCACCAGCGCCAGCACGCGCCAGGGGGCGGCGCCGACCATGCGCCCCTCGGCCCCGTCGAACGTCACGCGGCACGCGCGCAGGTTGCTCGTGTCGTAGCCCGAGCACTCGACCGACACCTCCCCGCCCGGTATCGCGGCCGGCGGCTCAACACGCACGCTCTGTTCGTTCGACATCTTCACCCCACGCTGCGCGGCAAACGGCAGTCGGCCCGCCTGAACCCAGCGCGCTCCGACCGACGCCAAACCGAAACCGACTCGGACAGAAAAGTTGATTCAATCATACGACGCCCGCGCCGGGACTGTCTATCAATGGCTCGGAACGGCGCCGCCCGCGGCGCTGTTTCCTGCTTGCTTTCACGCGGTTTGTGCTATACTCCGCCGCAGTTAAAGGAGACATCTGCTGCGGCCTCAAAATCGCGGCATGTTTTTTTGTCGCAATGTTTTCCTCGTCGGGGACGGCCGCGGGCGCTCACGCCGAAGTGTTTGCGCGGGAGTCAAAATCAAAGGGTCTTGGGCAGCGTCCGTTATTTCCCGCTCGCTTCACTATCTCTCTAACTTGAGCACGACACTGACGCACCGGCGGATTTCCCGCGCGGTGCGTTTCGGCTTTTGGCGGGGGGCGGGCGCGTCGGAGGTAGAGTCATCAGCAACGTACAGGGCAACACGCAGGGCTTGAAGCCGAACCAGCTCCGGCGCATCGAGAAGCTCTACTCGCGCCGCATCTCGCCGCAGCAGGTCGTCACGCCCGAGTTCGCGCGCCAGCTCTCGGAGCTGTCGCACGAGACGCGCCGCCAGATCGGCGCGCTCATCGACCGCAAGGGCTACGTCGAGTCGGTCGTCGTCGGCGACGCGCGCCGCATCGAGTGGCCCGACCTCAAGCGCACGCGCGTCGGCGAGGGCCGCTTCCGCGGCCTGCGCGCCGTCCACACGCACCTGCGCGGCGAGGAGCTGACGCAGGACGACCTGAACGACCTCGC
>DASVTS010000126.1:0-13509 GCA_036387455.1 Pyrinomonadaceae bacterium
TCACCCAGTCGGCGCTGATAGTCTCGCCGGGGACTTGAGTCGGCTCGCCCCTCACGTAGTCGGGCAGCTTCGAGCGCGCCGGGGCGGGGCGCGGGATGGGGTCGGAGGCGAGCTTGCGCCGCATCTCGTCGAGGTTCGGCAAGGACTGCCGCGGCCTGCCGGGGCGGGGCGGCGGGCCGGGCTCGGCGCTGCCGCCGTTGCCGCCAGCGCCCTTACCTTTCCCACCGTCGGCGCCCTCGTCCTTCGGGTCGCCGGAAGGCGTGTCGAAGTCGGCGCCCGCGGGCCAGGACGCTATCAGCGCGAGCGCGGCCGCCGCGTCCGCCACGCCGCCCGCCTCCACCTTGCCCGCGAGGCCGGGCACGGCGCGCGCCGTCTGCACCACAGCCTCGCGCGTGCGCTCGGCCTTGAGCGACGGGCGCAGCGACTTAATCAGCCCCGCGATGCCCGCCACGACGGGGGCGGCCGCGGAGGTGCCCGTCACCGCCTCATAGCCGCCGCCCTTCGCCGTCGTCAAAACACCGACGCCCGGCGCCGCCACCTTCACGCCGGCCGCGCCCCAGTTCGACCAAGAGGCAAGGCGGTCGGCCGCGTCGGTCGCCGCCACGGAGATGACGTTCGACAGCCCGTAAGAGGCGGGGTAGTAGGGCGCCGCGTCCACGTCGCGCCCGGCGTTGCCCGCCGAGGCGACGACCACCACGCCCGCCGCCCCCGCGCGCGCCAACGCCTCGCGCAGAGACTCGGAAGGTGCGCCCGTCCCCCAGGAGCAGTTGATGACCTGTGCGCCGTGGGCGACCGCGTAGTCTATCGCCTCGACGGCCGCGGCCACGTCGCCCGCCCCGTTGGAGTCGAGCACGCGCAGGCTCATCAGCCCCGCGCGCCACATCACGCCGGACGTGCCGACGCCGTTGTTGCCCTCCGCCGCGATGATGCCGGCGACGGCCGTGCCGTGCCCGCTGACGTCCGTGACGGCCGCGCCGTCGGCGACGAAGTCCCACCCGTGCAGGTCGTCCACGTAGCCGTCGCGGTCGTCGTCCCGGCCGTTCTCCTGCTCGCGCGGGTTGTTCCACTCGTTGGCGCGGAGGTCCGGGTGCGTGAAGTCGACGCCGCTGTCGAGGACGGCGATTAGCGTGGCGGCGCTGCCGGTCGCGGCCTGCCACGCGGGCAGCGCGCGCACGTCGGAGCCGCGCCCGCCCTCCGCACGCCCTTCGTTACGCAGCGCCCACTGCTCGGCGAAGCGCGGGTCGTCGGGCGTGACCTGCGCCCGCGAGATGATGAAGTTCGGCTCCACCAGCTCGACCTCCGCGCGGCCGCGCAACTGTGCGGCGGCCGCCGCCGCGTCCTGCCCCGGCTGGAGCGCCAGCCGCTCCAGCCGCGAGCCGCCACGCAGCGCGCCCTTGCGCCGCGCCCCCTTCGAGGAAGCGACCTCGTCCCTGCCCCGCTCCGTCACGTCGGCGCGGAAGCGCACGAGCAATTCGCCCTCGCGCGCGGGCGCGGCGCCGGCCTGCGCGGGCGCGGCGGCGCGGGGCTCGGCCGACGGGGCCGACGCGCGCGAAGAGGGCGGTATCAGCGCCGAGGTCAGGAGTGCGAAGGAGAGGAGGAAGCGGAGGGCGCGGGGCCATACGGCCGTGCGTGCGCGGGCAGGGCACATGATGATAGCTCCTCTGTGGCTGGTTGTTGCACCTGCCGCGCACGCTGCCTTAAGATACGCGCTGTCCGGGCGACGCACCTTTGCTCAGAGAATGGGCAGGGCTGTGTTGTTCAAAAGCCCCGCCACCGCTTGCCGGCGGTGGCGGGGCTTCGTCATGTCATGGCGACGGCGTGAAGGCTGTTCCCATCCTCGCGCGGCTGCGCCGGAGCGGGGTCATGAAAGCCGCTCAAGACAACGCAGCGCGTGATGGGGGGCTGCATGCGTTATTCTCCGCCGGAGCGATGAGTAGAGAGATTAGATTCAGTTAGTCCGTAGGGAGACGACCTGGGTCTTGAGGGGTAACGGGACGCGCGAAATTTAAAACACGCCGGGCGCGCTGTCAATATTTTTTTTGGGCGGCTGGCGGCCCGCGCCGGCCGCGGAGGTCAAAGATTCCCGCGGCACTTCTCGCTCCCGCAGCGGCAGGGCAGAGTGCCGTCGTGATGCGTCTGGCCGTAGTCGCAGGTCACCTCCTCGCCGGGCTCGATGGGGCGGCGGGCGTAGAACTCGACGTGCCCCTTGTAGAGGCGCATGAAGGCGTTCGGCTCGCACGAGTGGTTGACGTACCTGAAGTCGCTCCCGGTGTGCGTGGCGTCGAGCGCGGTGCCGTCCCCGAACTCGACGATCATGATGGAGTCGGCGTCGCGGGCGCGCCGCCTGGCCTCGGCCAGCGGGATGAGTTCGCCGCCGAGTTCGCCCATCTTCCGGCGCGCGGGCACGGCCGAGAGGGCGAAGAGGCCGAGGCCCTGGATGCGACTGCGCCTGACTTGAAAGTTGAAGGTGTCCAAGCGCCGGAATTATAGCCGGACGGGTCGGCGGCGCCAAAAGAATCAGGGCGCGCGGCGCCCGAGAAATTATTGAAGTGCGGAAATCGTTGTGCTACCCTCCGCGCTAGAAGTTCTCACGGCAACGCCCGTCGGCTCTCCCCGCAGACTCAGCGCAAGACCAACTCCCGTGACCCGCGTCCTGAGTCTTTCCGTGCCGCTTAAGTTTTAGGAACCGTAAGGCACCTGCCCGCCCGCCACCCCCCCGCCAGAAACCCCTCGCCCGCGCGCCTCCGCGCGGGAGACTTCACCCGCTCGTGACAGGCTTCCAAGGAGGTTCAAGATGAAAAAACTTTTGGCTTTACTCTTCGCGGTGTTCGCGCTCTGCGCCCTGACGCTCACCACACGTCCCGCCGAGGGGCGGGCGCCGGGCAAGCTGCGCCGGGTCGCGGGCTCCGTCCCCGGCCGTTACATCGTCGTGCTCAACGAGGACGTGCCCGGGGCGTCGGTCGAGGCCGTCGCGCACCACCTCGCCAGCGCCCACGGCGGCGAAATCTCGCACGTCTACACTCACGCCCTCAAGGGCTTCGCCGTCCGGCTGCCCGAGATGGCGGCCGCCGCCCTCGCGCGCAACCCGCAGGTCGCCTACGTCGAGGAGGAGGGCGTGGGCACCATCAGCGGCTCGCAGCCCAACCCCGGCTGGGGGCTCGACCGCATAGACCAGCGCGACCGCCCGGTGGACGGCTTCTTCAACTACAACTACACGGGCTCCAACATCAAAATCTACATCCTCGACACGGGCGTCCGCGTCACGCACCAGGACTTCGGCGGGCGCGCGTCGGTCGGCTACGACGCCTTCGGCGGCAACGGCCTCGACGTGAACGGCCACGGCACCGCCGTCGCCAGCCTCGCCGGCGGCACGTCCTACGGCTCGGCCAAGCAGGCGAACATCATCTCCGTCCGCGTCTGCGACAACGGCGGGTCGTGCCCCTACTCCGCCATCATCGCGGGCGTGGACTGGGTGACGTCGAACCACTCCAGCCTCCCCGCGGTCGCCAACATGAGCCTCGGCGGCCCGGCCTCCAGCTCGCTCGACTACGCGGTGCAGCGCTCCATCAACTCGAACGTGGTCTACGTGGTCGGCGCGGGCAACGCCAACACGGACGCCTCCAACACCTCGCCCGCGCACGTCGGCGCGGCCATCACCGTCGGCGCCACCGACGTCTTCGACACGCGGGCGGTCTTCAACTCCTCGGAGGCGTCGAACTACGGCTACGTCCTCGACCTGTTCGCGCCGGGCAAGGAGGTGCCGGCGGCCTACTTCGGCGACGACACCTCGATGGTGCTGTTCGGCGGGACTTCCGCCGCGTCGCCGTACGTGGCGGGCGTCGCGGCGCAGTACCGCCAGGCGCAGTCCGACCGCTGGTTCATCTACCCGACGGACGTCCACAACGAGATAGTCCGCAACGCCACCTTCGGCCGCGTATCGGACCCGGGGCCGGGCTCGCCGAACGCGCTCGTCTACTCCGCCTTCGACATGCGACAGTGCCCCTACGCGGGCGGCTGCTCGTCGCCGGACGCCGGTTGTCAGGCGGCCTACTGCCGCGCCGTCGGCTACGTCTGGAGCAACTGTCAGTGCACCTACCCCCGCTACTACTGACGCGCAGGCGGCGCGCGTGAACCGCCGCTGACGCGGAGAGGCGGCCGGTCTGAACTTCCAGACCGGCCGCCTCTCCGCGTCAGCGGCGTCCGCCAATCAGTCCTGTCCGAAGCGGCGGCGGTACTCGCCCGAGGAGAGGAACGCCTTCACCATCTCGGCGGCGATGTAGTTGCCGCCGAACTCTTCGAGCTTACCCAACCAGAAGTCGTAGCCCTTGAAGTCGCCGTCCGGCGGGTCGTTCGGGCTGCGTTGCAGGTAGCCGAAGTATTGCATCAGCACGAAGGCGCGGTTCGACTCCTTGCGCGCGAGCGCCGGGCTCTCGACCACCTTGCGGAGCACCGTGGCGCGCGTCTCCGTCCCGGCCGCGAGCCCCGACACCAGCGCGGCGCGCTCGCCTTGCGACGGCTGGACGCCGGCGTTGGCGAAGAGCGCGTCCACGTACTCGGCGTCGTTCTTCGCGTCGAAGAGGGCGCGGAAGTCCGCGCGCCGCGTCCACGCTTCGGCGAAGGCGTTCTTGTTGGCGTCGAGCTTCTCACGCCAGCCGTCGGAGTTGACGACGACGCCCTGCCCGACGACCACCGTGTCCGGCGAGAACTCGCGCAGCGCGGGCGTCCGCGCGAACGACGCGCGGTAGAGCCTGTAGACGAGGTAGCCCGTCTCCTGAAACTCGATGGAGAGGAAGAAGGCGGCCGAGACGTTGACGCGCTTGACCTCGCGGCACTGGGCGTTCGCGCCGCACGACTCGATTTCGTTCGTCCAGAACTGTAGGCCGGGTTCGTCGGGCGCGCGGTTGAGAAAATCCCTGTACTGCTGGCGGACGAACTTCCGCGAGTCCTCGATGGGGTTGGGCAGCGCGTCCGCCGACCCCGCCGACGAAGACGACACGAGCCCGGCCGCGCCGGCGTCGGCGTGGCCTTCGTTCGTTACGGGGCCGGGGTTAAAGCTGGAAGGGTTGTCTATCTTCGCCACGAAAGATTCCGAGGTGCCGTCGGAGGCGGTCTTGAGGGCGCCCGCGGTGGTGGGGAAGTTGGTCGAGAAGGTGTAGCCGCCCGAGACGTAGGCGTTGCCCTGCGCGTCAATCGCAATGCTGTCGGCCGCGTCGCCCTGCGCGCCGCCGAGGTAGGTGAAGTAGACGAGCGCCGTGCCGGCCGCGTTGAGCTTGGCGGCGAAGGCGTCGCCGCCCGGCGCGGAGAAGGCGTCGCTCACGCCGCCGATGGCCGACTGGAACGCGCCCGCCGTGATGGGCAAATCGGTCGAGCGCGTCTCGCCCGTGACGTAGGCGTTGCCGACCGCGTCCACGGCGACGTCCCAGCCGACGTCCATCGTGGAGCCGCCGACCAGCGTCGAGTAGACGAGCGCGCCCGCGCCCGACTTTTGCAGGTTCAGCTTGGAGACGAAAAAGTCGCGGTCGCCCGCCGGCCTCGACTGCAAGGCGCCCGCCGTCACGGGGAAGTCCGTGGAGGTGGTGTAACCCGTGACGTAGACGCTCTCGTCCGCGCCCATTGCGAGGCCGATGCCGCGGTCGTCGCCCTGCCCGCCGAAGAAGGACGAGTAGGAGAGGTCGGCCGCGCCGCGCCCGTCCGGCTTGAGCCGCGTGATGAAGAGGTCGTTGCCGCCGGACTTCACGGTCTGAAATGCGCCCTGCGTGACGGGGAAGTTGTTCGAGTCCGTCCGCCCCGTGACGTAGACGCCGCCGGCCGCGTCGAGGCCGACGCTGAAACCGCCGAACTCGTTGGCGCTGCCGCCGAGGTAAGTCGAATAAAGAAGGCTCGCGGGGCCGGTCGCCGCCGCCGGGTTGATTTTCGTCACGAAGGCGTCGCCGTCGCCCGCGCCGCCGCCGTACGCGGTCTGGAACGCGCCGGGGGTCGTCGGCATGTTGGTGGAGTAGGTGTGGCCCGCGACGTAGATGTTGCCCGCGCCGTCCACGGCGACGCCCTTGCAGCCGTCGCTGAAGCGCCCGCCGACGTAGGTCGAGTAGAGGAGCGCGTTGCCCGCGGGGCTCAGTTTCAGCACGTTGCCGTCGTCGGAGCCGGCAAAAGTCGGCTGGAAGGCGTTGGCGGTGACGGGGTAGCCGGGCGAGCTGGTGCTCCCGGTCACGTAGATGTTCCCGGCCGCGTCGAGGGTCATGTCCAGAGGGCGCCCGCCGCCGCCGATGTAGGTGGAGAAGACGAGGCTTGCCGCCCCGGCCGCGCGGGGGTTCAGCTTCATGACGAAGAGGTCGGAGTTCGGGGGCCCGTTGCCGTTCCGGTAAGCGCCGGGCGTGGTCGGGAAGTCGGGCGAGGAGGTGTGGCCGGTGACGTAGATGTTCCCCGCCGCGTCCACGGCGACCCCGCCGCCGCTGTCGAAGCCGGAGCCGCCGACGTAGGTCGAATAGCTCAGCACGGGGTCTATGACGAGCGGCGCGGATTTGTCGTAGTCGCCCACGCCGACGCCCAGCGCGCCGCCGCCCAGCCGCACGTAACGCGCGGCGACCTCGCGGCGCACGCCGCCGGCCTCCTGATAGGCGACGGGCCTGTGCTGGCGCACCTCGCGCCCGCCGACCGTGAGCAGGAGGTCGCCGGTGCGCGCGTCGAGCCGGAGCTTTTCGGCGCCTTCGAACTTCAGCCTGATGCGGCCCGCGTCGCCGCCGGGCGAGACGACGAAGTCATACTCAAGCTCACGCCGCTTCCCGTAATAGACCACGTCCACGCCCGGGTAGACGGCCGCGTAACGGACGCCCGTGTAAGTCGGGATGTCCGCGAGGCGCGCGGGCGCGGCGCCGCCTTTGAAGTAGTTGACGCGGGCGGCGGCCTGCCCTTCTCCGGCCGGCGCCGCCGCGGGGTTCGCGCCCAGCAGCTTCAGCCCGAGGACTCTCAGGCGCGGCGCAGCCTTGCCCCCGTCTCCTCTCCTCTCGCGCCACCCTTCGTGGAGGGCGAAGACGGCCCCGGTCGCCGAGAGCAGCACGTCGTAGCCGGCCGCCCTCGAAAGGAAATCGAAACGACGGTCGGACTGCCCCCGGTTGGACTCGAACAGGAGCGGCAGGCCGCCGTAGGTCTCCTCGAAGCGTGCGCGCGCCGAGTCGGCGTCGGCCGGCGTGAACATATTTTCAGGCCGCGCCGCTCCGTCCGTCGGGCGCGGCGGCCCGCCGCCCGCGGCGGACACGGCCCTTGAGATGTTCGGCAGGCTCGGCGTCAGCAGGGCGAAGGCGAAGACGACGGGCAGCAGTCGCAGCGCGGCCCGCCGGGGGGTAAAAAGGGTTCGGGGCATTGGTAACTTCCTAAGGCGAAATGATGGGGGTTCAGTAAGGCAGCACCATGCGCTTAATCTTTCCCTCGGCAATCATCCGGTCAATCACGCCGTCCGCCCCGCGGACGACGGCCTTGAGCCCCTCGAACCCTCGTGCGTCGAGCATCAGCATGACGCCGTCCTTCCCCGGCTTCGAGGGGTCCGTGGCGTAGACCTGTATGTGCGCGTCGCCCTCGGCGCTGACGACGAAGGTGAACTGGAGGTTCCCGAGCAGCGTCTCGACGGCGCCGAGGTCAACCTGATGCGTGGCGTCCGGCATGGCGTTGGCTTCCTTTCCGACACAGGCCCGCCCGACCTACCGGCCGGGCGCGGGGAATCGTACCACACCGCCGCCCGTCCGCCGGCTCGCGCGGGCGGCGCGCGGCTCAGAACGTGATGAGCTGCGCCGCGCCCTCCGAGCCCGCCACCCAGTCGACGCGGTGCGCCTCCGTCAGGTCGGGCACCTCCCAGCGCGCGGTGAGCTTGCGGATGACTTCCGGCGGCACGGCGTCCGCGCGCTCGCGGTTCTGCGCGTAGAGACGCGCCTCGGGCGCCTCGACGTAGACGATGCGGACGCGCGCGTTGTAGGCGGCGAAGAGGTTGACGGACAGCCCGCGCATCTGCCGGCTGACGTTCGTCGCGTTCCAGACGAAGTTCGTCTTCCGGCGCAGGTGTTCGCGCGCCGACTCCCTCGCGCGCGAGACGACCGGCCCCTGATTCTCCGTCGGCGCGACCCGCATCTCGCGGCGCGTCCGGTCGAGCGAGATGACGGGCCAGTCCTGCAAATTCTCCGCGACCCAGAAGTCTTTGCCCGCGCCGGGCAGCCCCGACATCATGACGACCTCGCAGACCGTGTCGTCGAAGGCCGCGTAGTCCGGGTCGCGCCCCTCCCTGCGAAAGTAGAGGAAGCGGCTGTGGTCGTTCGGGAAAAGCCTCGGCCCCCGCAGGCATTCGTGCTCCTCGGCGTACTGCGCGAAGAGAGAGACGTTGTCTAAAAGTTTCTGTCGGTCGTCGCAGACGCGCCCGCGCGCGTCCGCCTCGGCCACGAGCGCGAGGAGGTCGCAGCGCGCCGACTGGCTGACCTCGTAGAGCGTCCGCCGCCCGTCCGGCTTGTCGATGAGGAAGAAGGGAATCTGGTGGAAGCGGATGAGGGCGGCGACCTGCTCGCGCGAGACCATCGGCAGGCCCATGCCCCACAGGAGCGTGCGCGCCATGACGGCGCCGCGCTTGGAGTGGCCGCGGCTGGTGACGCGGCCGTCCTCGGTTCTGGTGCAGGCCGGCTTGGCGACGTCGTGCAGCAGCGCCGCCGTGAAGACTATCTCCTGCTCGGCCCGCGGCAGAGCGCGCCACGCGGGCAGCGAGGCGAGGGCTTCGACCACCATCCGCGTGTGCGTGAGCACGTCGCCCTCCGCGTGGTGGACGGCGTCCTGCGGGCACCCGGCGGTGCGCGCCACCTCGGGGAACTCCCGCTCGACGCGCTCCCACTCGACGCGGTAGTCGGGCGGCGAAGGGCACCATGAAAACTGCTCGCTCATGTACGTGTCAGGAACAGGTCAACGCCTTCCCGCAGTTGGTTGGGGATGACGGGGCGGTTGAGCCAGTGCTCGCCCGACTCGTCCACGGCCTGCGTGAAGCTTTCGCGCACGAACTTGAAGCGGCCGGTCACGCGCCCGCCTTCCTCCGACTTGATGTAAAGCCCCTCCATCAGCCCCGCGGGGTCGGACTCGCGCAGCGCGCGCCCGGCGTCGAGCCCGCGCGCCTCGCAGACTTTCGTGAGCGCGTCGCGCCACCCGGCCGACTGGAAGGCCGACGGCCCGACGAGCGAGGCGAGCCCGCGCGCGCTCAGGGCGTCGCCCTCATAGAGCACCGGCGCGTGTCGGACGGGGGCGCCGCGCAGAAGCTCACGCCGCGCGCCCGTGGATAAGAAATCCCCCGTCTCCTTGTCCAGCACATCTAACTCGAAGAAGTAGTGCGGCAGCGCGTCGTAGAAGATGGTGTGCTTGGCGTAGAGCCACTCGCCGTACATGACGAAGCGGCCGCCGAGCGCCGCCCACAGCTCACCCCGGACGGCGCCGGCCCACGCTTTCAGCAGCCCGAAGTGGCGCTCGCGCGGCCCGCCGTCGAGGAAGTGCCCGCGGCTCTGGAGCAGGAGCCGCCCGTCCGCGCCGAAGCTGACGGCGGAGTTGGCGCCGTCCAGCTTCTCCTCGACCACCAGCCGCCGCCCGCCGAGGTCGCCGAGCGCGACGACGCTCAGGTCCTCGTCGCCGGGCTGGAGCCTTGAGCCGGTGAGGTGCGGGGTGCGCGGGTATTTGTAGAGTCGGTGCAAAGCCCCTCACACCTTCGCCACGGCAATCATGTGGTTGAGGACGAACTCGACCTTCACGCTCTGCGCGCCGGAGTCGAGGAACAGCGACTCGAAGCCGCGCCGGTCGAAGAGGTGCAGGTGTTCCGGGTTGTCGTCCTCCTTCGACGGCACCGAGGCGACGACGTAGCGCCCCGCCACGCGGACGGCCTCGGCGGCGGCCCTCTGCGGCGCGGCGAGGTGTTCGAGCACTTCGAGCGCGGTCACCACCTCCGCCTGATTGTCGGCCAGCTCCAAACGCTCGGCGTCCGCCCGCAGCGCGCGCAGGTTCGTGAGCCCGCCCTCGCTCACGGCGTTGATGTCCGCGACCCTCACGGGGTTGACGTCCACGGCCGTCACTTCGAGTTCGGGGAACGCGTCGAGCAGCGGCCACAGGAACGTGCCGCGCCCGCTGCCCACGTCCAGCAGACTCGACGGCGCGAGCCCGCGGAGGACGCCGAGGACTTTGCGGACGCGCGGCAGCTCCGCGTTGCGCTTGAACTTGTGCAGGCGCAGGCCCGCGGCGAGCCCCGCCGCGATTAGCTCCCCGTCGGCGAGCCCCGCCGCGGCGGCGGCGCCCAGCCTGCCGCGCACGTAGGCGGCGGCGAGTCGTGTGTAATAGCGGTCCTCGCCGTAATCTTCGGCGCCGGCGGCTGGCATGGGTGCGGTCTCGCGGCTCATGAATCGGGCGGGGGCGGCGTGCCCCCCGGCCGCCGGAGCTTAGCACGCCGGGCGGCGAATCTTCACCCGCGCGCCGCGCGCGAAAGTCGTTGACAGCCGGGGGGCGTAGTTATAATTTACACGCTCCTCGGAAGGGTCGCCGCCCGCGAAGTCTTCCGGCGAAGTCTTTCCCGGTCTCACAAAGTTACAACGAAGCACCAACGCCCGGAGAGGTGAAAGCATGCCCACGATGTGGAGGCCCGGCGCCTCGCAGGAAGAGCTGGACGAGGCGTACGAGACGCTCCAGACCGCGGTCTTCTCGAACGACAAGCCGACGGTGAGCCGGTCGGTTCAGAGCCTCGTCGAGTACGTCAACAGCCACCACAGTTGTTACGACCCGGGACAGGCCGGGGACATCCTCAACCTCCTGCGGCGCCGCCGCCTGTTCGGGGAGATGAGGAAGGCGGCCGACGCCTTCCTCAACAACGGCTGCCTGACCTTCCTGATTCGGAAGTACTACGCGCAGGCGCTCGTCGACCTCGGGTTTCTGGCCGCGGCCGAGGACGTCCTGACCAAACTCAAGAACGACGCCTACGCGGCCGCGCAGGACAAGGACGGGAAACTGTCCGAACGTGAGGAGGCCGAGAAGCAGTGGGCGGAGGCGTGCGGCCTGCTCGGGCGCGTGCACAAGGACCGTTACATCAACGCGCGGGCGCCCGACGTGGAGCGGAACCGGGTGGCCCTCAACAGCGCCGTCGGCCATTACTACCTCTGCTACACGGCCGACGACGCGAGGATGAGCGAGCGCCACTGGCACGGCATCAACGCCGTCGCCGTGGCCCGCCTCGCCCGGCGCGACCGCATCAAGCTCACGGTGCCCTTCGACGTCCTCGGCGTCGCCGAGACCATCCGCGACGAGGTGAAGGCGGCGGAGAAGGTCAACCACAAGTCCTTCGACATCTGGGCCGCGGCCAACGCGATGGAGGCGAGCATCGCCCTCGACGACCTTGAGGCGGCCTACTACTGGGCGGGGAGGTACGTCAGCCCGAACATCAAAGGGGCGAACTACGTGGACGCCTTCGAGGTGGCCGGCACGCTGCGCCAGTTGGAGGACGTCTGGCGGCTCGACGTGAGGGAGAAGCCGGGCAGCCTCCTGCTCCCGCTGCTGCGCACGCGCCTGCAAGAGCTTGAGGGGTTCAGCTTCGTGGTGGGGGAGGACGAGCCCATCAGCCACGAATTCCTGACCCAACAGGCCGACAGCTTACAAAAACAGTTCGACGGACAGTTCCTCCCGTTCCGCACCTACTGCAACGGCGTGAGCCGCGGCCGCGCGGTCGCGCGCATCGGCCCGTCGGCCGAGGAGCACCTCGGGACGGGCTTCCTCATCGAAGGCGCCGACCTCGACGCGCGGCTCACGGGCCGGCGGCTCCTCGTGACCTGCGACCACGTGGTCAGCGACGTCAACGCTCGGTCGCTCAACCCCGCGCGCGCCCTCGTCACCTTCCGCGCCGACGACAACTCCGTCCGCACCTTCCCCGTCCGCTCCGTCCTCTGGTCGTCGCCCGAGGGCGAGCTGGACGTGAGCATCGTGGAACTCGACGGCGACACCTCCGAGCTGCCGGCCGTGCCGTGGGCGAAGCACCCCGCGGCGCTCGCCGACAAGCGCGTCCTCATCTTCGGGCACGCCGCGGGCGGCTCGCTCTCCTTCTCGCTCGGCGACAACCGGCTGGTTGACCTCGACGAACGCTTCCTGCAATACCGCGCGCCGACGGTCGGCGGCAGCTCGGGCAGCCCCGTCTTCAACCTCGAATGGGAGCTCGTCGCCGTCCACCACCGCGGCGGCTACGCCATGAAGCGGCTCAACGGCGAGGGGCTCCATGAGGCCAACCAGGGCTCCTCCGTCTTCGCCCTCAGGCGGGAAGTTGAGAAGAACCCGCAGCGTTTGTTCGCGGGCGCCGCCGTCTCCGCGGCCACGGGCGCGGGCGGCGCGGCGATAACGGCAGCCGAAGATGACCTGCTGAGCAATTTGCGCGAAGACGACGTGCTGCTGGACGCGCTGCCCGAGTCTCTGGAGGAGAGCTACAGCGAGCGGCGGAAGTTCCTCGAAGAGGTGAACAGGAAGAAGGAGGCGGACGACGTGGAGTTTCGCGTCGCGGACCTCCAGCGCTGGCGGCCGGGCGAGAAGATTACGGTGGCCTTCCTCGGCGGCGACGACGAGCTCCACCGCGACATCGAGGAGGCCACGCGCGCCATCACGGCCGTCTGCAACATCACGCTGGACTTCGGCCGCGACGAGGCGACCGGCGAGTACCGCACGTGGTCGCCGCGGGACACCGACTACAGCGCGGACATCCGCGTCAGCTTCGACCAGGGCGGCAACTGGTCTCTGATAGGGACGGACTCCATAGACCCCCGCCTCGGCAACCCGTCCGAGGGCGTCGGCGGCCGCCCCCACCAGCGGAGCCTCAACCTCGGCGGCTTCGACCGACGCCGCCCGTCCAACTGGAAGGGCACCGTGCGCCACGAGTTTCTCCACGCGCTCGGCTTCCACCACGAGCACCAGAACATGCGCGGGCCGTGCTCGGCGGACTTCCGCTGGGAGGACGACGACGGCTACCAGCTCACGCTCGACTCCGCCCGCCGGGCCGTCGCGGACGCGCAGGGGCGGCGCCCGGGCATTTACACCTACCTCGCCAACTTCCCGAACCGCTGGCCGAAGAAGAAGGTCGACCATAACCTCCTGACCGAAGAAGACCCGCGCGCGGTCGCGGGCCCCTTCGACCCCGCCTCGGTCATGCTCTACCGCTTCCCCGCGTTTTACTACAAGACGGAGAATAGCCCCTGCGCGCCGACGAGCGACGGCATCGAACTGTCGGAGGGCGACATCCGCGGGCTCAAACTCCTCTACGGCTTCAAGCCCGAGGACGAGCAGGCGTTCGCGCACAGGACGCGCTCACTCGCGCGCGCGGTCGAGACGGCCTTCCCCGAAGCGCAGAAGGAGTCCGCGGGCGAGACTTTCGCCCACACCGCCCTCAAGCGCATCGCCCGCGCGCTCGGGGAATAGACGCCCCGGCGAGAAAAAGCGCGCGGGAAGAGAGGCACGCGGCCTCACATCCCGCGCGCTTTTTCTCGA
>DASVTS010000127.1:0-3336 GCA_036387455.1 Pyrinomonadaceae bacterium
TGCCGCCTGTCGGAAGACATACGCCCTCCCTCACGGTCGGGCTTCCGCTGCCGTTAACTTTCGGGCGGGCGGGTCGCGCGGGCGGCGGCCCGCCCGCTTCCTCTTGGGGGGCGATGCCGGACGGCGTCGAGGTCATCATCAACGCGGCGGCGGGCGGGCGCGGCGGCGACGACGGGGTGGCAGGCGCGGTCGAGGCGGCCTTCGCCTCGTGCGGCGTGCGCGCGCGCGTCGCGCTGGCGCGCGACGGCGCGGAGGTGACGGACCTCGTGCGGCGAGCCGTGTCGGACGGCGCGCGGGCGGTCGTCGCGGGCGGGGGCGACGGCACGGTCGGCTCGGTCGCGGGGGCGCTGGCCGGGACCGGGTGCCCGCTCGGCGTGCTGCCGCTGGGGACGCTCAACCACTTCGCCAAAGATTTGGGGATTCCGCTCGGGCTCGAAGAGGCGGCGCGCATCGTCTGCGAGGGGCGCGAGGTCTCGGTGGACGTGGGCGAGGTCAACGGGCAGGTCTTCATCAACAACTCCAGCCTCGGGCTCTACCCGCGCATCGTGCGCCGGCGCGAGAAGTTGCAGGAGCGCGAGGGGAGCGGCAAGTGGTCGGCCTTCGCGCGCGCTTCTCTGAACGTGCTCCGCCGCTACCCCTTCATGTACGTGCGGCTCGACGCCGACGGGCGGCGCATCGTGCGCAAGACGCCATTCGTCTTCGTCGGCAACAACGAGTACGGCTTCGAGGGCCTACAGACGGGCGGGCGCGTCCGGCTCGACGCCGGGCGCCTGAGCCTCTACGTCGCGCACCGCACGGGGCGGCTCGGGCTTTTGCGGCTCGCGCTGAGCGCGCTCCTCGGGCGGCTGGGCCGGGCCGAGGACTTCGACGCGCTCGACGCCGAGGAAATCTGGGTCGAGACCAAGCGGCCACGCCGCATCCCCGTCGCCACCGACGGCGAGGTCAACGTGATGACGACGCCGCTCCACTACCGCGCCCGCCCCGGCGCGCTCAAGGTGATAGTTCCGAAGGAAGTGAACCGTGAACCGTAATCCGTGACGAGATAAGAGCGGTTCTTGTTCTCGTCACGGTTTACGGTTCACGGTTCACGGGCATGAGCCATGAAGAAGATTGTCCATCTCTCAGACCTGCATTTCGGGCGCATCGACGCGGGGCTCGTGGAGCCTCTGGTCGAGGCGGTGAACGCGGCGCGGCCTTCGCTGGTGGTCGTCTCGGGCGACCTGACGCAGCGCGCGCGCTCGCAGCAGTTCGAGGAGGCGCGCGCCTTCCTCGACCGCCTGCCGCACCCGCAGGTGGTCGTCCCCGGCAACCACGACGTGCCGCTCTACGACGTCTACTCGCGCTTCGCGCGCCCGCTCGACAAGTGGCGCCGCTTCATCTCGGACGAGGTCGAGCCCGTCTACGAGGACGAGGAGATGGTCGTGGCGGGCGTCAACACGGCGCGCTCGCTGACGCGGAAGTTCGGGCGCGTCAACGAGCAGCAGGTGTCCGCCCTGCGCGAGCGGCTGTGCAGGTACCCGGACGAGGTCGTGAAGGTCGTCGTCACGCACCACCCGTTCGACCTGCCCGCGGACTCCGACGAGCGCGAGATAGTCGGGCGCGCGGGGATGGCGATGGAGGCGCTGGCCGCCTGCGGCGCAGACCTCCTGCTCGCCGGCCACATGCACGTCAGCCAGACGGGCCGCACGGCCGAGCGCTACCAGATTCACGGCCACTCGGCGCTCTTCGTCCAGGCGGGCACGGCCACCTCCACGCGCGGGCGCGGCGAGTCCAACTCCTTCAACGTCATCCGCCTCAAGCACCCGCACATACAGGTCGAGCGCCACGTCTGGCACCCGGAGGCCGCGGCCTTCCGCGCCGCCAACGCCGAGACCTTCCGCCACACGCCCGACGGCTGGGAGCGCCTCCCCGAAGAGGCCGCCGCCGGCTTCACCTTCGACGAAGGCGGCACCGGCCTCCAGCCGCACATCCCGCCCGGCGAGGCGCCACCGGGGTAGTTTGACAGCCCGCGGGCGCGCCCTTAGACTGGCCGGCGTCTTCCCGGGAGCCCTCTCCCGCACGCGGCCCTTCGAGAAGGTTTACAAGCATGCCTCAGCCTACGACGTCGCCCTCGCGCCGCCTGGCGTCCGCCCTTTGCCTGCTGCTGTCTCTCCCCTTCGCCGCCGCCGCCGCGCCGCCGCAGGCGAAGGACGCGGAGCGCGAGCGCGCCCTCCGGCTCTGGGAGGCGCAGAACTTCGTCGAGGCGGCGCCCCTTCTGGAGAAGCTCGCCGCGGCCTCCCCCGAGGACGTCGCCGTCCTCTCGCGCCTCGGGTTCGCCCTCTACGCCCTCTCGTCGCAGGTGAAAGACCCCGCGGCGCGCGAGGCGGCGCGCGAGCGGGCGCGGGCCGTGCTGCTCCGCTCCAAGGAGGCGGGCGACAACAGCAACATCACACGGCTCACGCTCGACGCCCTCGCCTCCGGCGACCCCACCGCCAACCCCTTCACCGCCATCAAGGAGGCCGAGAGGGCCATGCGCGAGGGCGAGGAGGCGTTCGTCCGCGGCGACCTCGACGGGGCGCTCGCCGCCTACCGGCGCGCGCTCGAACTCGACCCGAAGCTCTACGAGGCGGCGCTCTACGCGGGCGACATGTACTTCAAGAAGGGGCACACGACGGACGACCCGCGCGCCAGGGGCGAGATGATGAGCCGCGCCGCCGAGTGGTTCGCCAGGGCCGTCGCCATTGACCCCGACCGCGAGACGGCGCACCGCTACTGGGGCGACGCCCTGATGATGGGGCAGAACAGGAAGGAGGAGTCGCGCGCGCGGTTCGCCGACGCCGTCGTGGCCGAGCCCTACAGCCGGCACGCGTGGGCGGGGCTCATCCAGTGGGGCGGGCAGTACGGCGTGCGGCCCGCCCACCCGCCCATCACCCCGCCGAAGTCCGCCGCCGAGGCGGGCGCCGACCCGGTCTGGGCGCCCTACTTCGCCGCGCGCGAGGAGTGGCGCACGCGCCGCTTCGCCGAGGCGTTCCCGGGCGCGCGTGGCTACCGCCACAGCCTCGCGGAAGAGGCGGCGGCGCTGCGCGCCGCGTCGGCGGCCGCCTCGAAGCTGGCCTGGTCGGGGAAGGCCCTGACCCCCGCGCTCGAAGCCCTGGTCGAGCTGGACAAGGCGGGGCTGCTCGAAGCCTTCGTGCTCCTCGCGCGCGCCGACGAGGGCATCGCGCAGGACTACGCCGAGTACCGCAGGGCCAACCGCGACAAGCTCCGCCGCTACCTGCTCGAATACGTCGCCTCAGGCAAATACTAGAGCGCGGGCGGCAGAAAGAGAGGCGGCGCGCCCCGGCCATCAGCCGGGGC
>DASVTS010000128.1:0-73888 GCA_036387455.1 Pyrinomonadaceae bacterium
CAGAGAGCGCGCCACCTCGGGCGTCGAGTCCGACGAGCAGTCGTCGACGATGATCACCTCGAGCAGCTCGGGCAGCCGCAGCAGTTTTTCGACCACCGCGGCCAGCGTCGCCCCCTCGTTGTAGGCCGGGACGACGACGGAGAGGCAGGGGGGCTGGTTCTGTGGCTCGTGCATCATGCGCAGGTCGCGGGCGGCCGCGGAAAATAAAATAATTTCGGGTTAAGTCAGATTGGTCGTTGACAACTCGGCGAATTTAGCATAAAACCTCTCCCCGCTTCTAACGGTTGGGAGTGGTACCAGAAAACTTCGCCCGCGACGTTAGCCCGACTGGCTTTCCGCATCAGGTTTTCCATCGATCCATCCTGCATAGGCGTCCGGCTTGCCCCGCCGTCGCCTGACTGCCAAAACTTCTCCAACGAACAAGGAAAATACAGAGGTTCATGTCCAAAATTCGAGTCCTTTTCAGATTCTTCGTCCTCCTCACCTTCGTCCTCACGCTGTCAGCCGTCGCGCACGCCCAGGCGTCCCGCACCTGGGTCTCGGGCGTGGGCGACGACGTCAACCCGTGCAGCCGCACGGCCCCCTGCAAGACTTTCGCCGGCGCCATCTCGAAGACGGCGGTCAACGGCGAGATTGACGCGCTCGACCCGGGCGGCTTCGGCACGGTGACCATCACCAAGTCCATCACCATCGACGGCGCCGGCACGCACGCCTCCATTCTCAACGCCGGCATCGGCGGCGTCACCGTCAACTACGACCTCTTTACCGCCGTCGGCGAGATTCGCAAGACCGTGCGCCTCCGCAACCTCAGCCTCAACGGCTTCGACACGGGCACCAGCGGCGTCCGCATCGTCGGCGGCGCCGCCTCGGCCGGCAGCGAGGTCTTCGTCGAGAACTGCGTCATCGACGGCAACTACGCCGGGACGGGGCGCGGCATCTCGGACGAGCGCGGCGGCGGCGGCGAGCTCTTCGTGACGGGCACGACCGTCAGGAACATGCTGGGCACCGGCATCGTCGTCATCCCCGCCAACAACGGCGCGACGCGCCTCGACGCCGCCATCAGCGACGTCCGCGTCGAGAACTGCGCCTACGGCATCGTCGCCAGCAGCGGCGCCCGCATCTCCGTCAGCGACTCGGTCGTCTCCGGCAACACCAACCACGCCATCGGCGTCGAGGGGCCGTTCGGCGCCTCCGAGATGCACGTCGCCAGCACCCGCATCTCCGGCAACGGCACCGGGATTTCGCAGGCGTTCGGCGGCACCGTCCGCCTCTCCGACTGTGATGTCGTCTTCAACACCGTCAACGGCGCGACGGGCACGGTCTTCTCCTACGGCAACAACCGCTTCGCCGGCAACGGCGGGTCGAGCGCCGTGACGCCCGTCGGCGTGCAGTCGCACGGCTCGGGACAACAGTAGCGGGGCGCCCGCGCCGCCGGCCCCCGCGGGCCTCGCGCCGGGAAGCCTTTTCGACTTTCGCAAGCTCTTTCAAGTTAGTGCCCCGGTTTCGGAAGACCTTCGACCTCACGGCCGCCCCCCGCGCAGCCCCCGGCCGCGCGCGGCACGCCGCCCGCCCACCCGCCAGAACCGGACCTAAGTTAGAAAGCCTCACAAGCACCTCCCGCCCGGCCCGGCCGAGCGTGACCGACGCCGATTCGGGTCACGCACGGCCGGCGCGCAGGGCGGCGCCCGAGCGGCCTTCGCTCCGTCTTAACTCTCATATTTAGGTGCGGCGGCGCGCGCCCCGGCCTGCGCGGCAGGCGGCCGCGGCCCACGCCCGCGGCGCAACGCGAGCCCGGCCGCACCAGGACACGGCAATCCTCGAAAAGTCGGAAGGAGATAAGGTATGACCCCCGCCCAAAGACGAAATTCCACCCGCCGCTCCCGTAGCCCCATCTTTAATTTTCCGGGTAGCGGGAAGCGCCACGACGCGGGTCTCGCGCGGCTCGGCGCTTTCGTCGTCGCGTTCGCGCTGCTCGCCGCCGGGCTCTACTCGGCCGCGTCCGCCTCGTCGTCGTCGCGCCTGTTCGCGGGCGCACGCCGCGCGGCCGCGCCCGAGGCCGCTTCGGCCGCCGCGCCCGCCCCACAGCAGGCGCGCGCCCGACGCCGCGCCCCGGCCGCCGGCGCCGCGACCGTCGCGGGGCTGCTGCCCGCCCTGCTCTTTCAGGCGGGGCCGCCGGCCGAGGCCATCGCCACCTACAAGGCCGACTGCGCCACCCCCAGCAGCTCGTTCAACCTCGGCGACACGGTCTGCGTCCTGGTGAGCGGGGCGCGCCTCGGCGCGAGCGGCAACCCCGCGCGCCGCGTCAACTGGGTCGCGCGCACCGGCTCGGTCGTCCAGAGCGACGCCGTGATAAGCGACCCGCAGACCTTCTCCTTCCACCTGCCCACGAGCCAGACGACGCTCATCACCGACCCGGGCGGCGGCACGGTCACGGTGGACAACCGCGGCGTCTGGAAGGTCTTCATCACCGACGCGGCCGAGTCCTCGCTCCGCACCGGCGTGGCCTTCACCGTCAAGGCCCCGACGCCCTTCGTCGACCTCCAGGTCAGCCAGTCGGCGACCGCGCAGAGCACGTCGGTCGGCGCGGGTTCGAGCAGCGTCTTCGAAATCTTCGTCGCCAACGCCGGGCCGAACGACGCCGCGAACGTCGTCGTCTCCGACACCATGCCCGCGAACACGGAGTACGTCTCGCTCGGCGAGGCGACGGGCCTCGGCTTCGTCTGCTCCGCGACGGCCGGCGCGGGCGGCGGCCCCGGCTGCACGCTCGCCAGCATGCCCGCGGGCACGACCGCCAAGCTCGTCCTCGCCTACTCGGTCAACCAGGGCACCGCGACCGGCACCGTGCTGACGAACAGCGTGAGCGCGTCGAGCGCGACCGCCGAGCTGGAGCCGGGCGACAACAGCTCCAGCTTCGGCTCGCGCGTGCCGTCGGCCGGCGGCGGGCAGACCTGCTCGCTCAGCTGCCACGAGGACATGTTCGTCGGGGCCGACACGACGCAGAACGGCCAGCCCGGCGCCGTCGTCAACTTCGGCGCGGCGACCGGCGTCGGCACCTGCGGCGCCATCAACGCGTCGCCGGCCTCCGGCTCGTTCTTCCCCGTCGGCGCCAACATCGTCTCCGTCTCGTCCGAGACGGGCGGCGGCAGTTGCAGTTTCATCGTCAACGTCGTGGGCTCGCCCGCCCCGACCATCAACTGCCCGGCGGACGTGACCGCCACGGCCGACAACACCGGCACCGCCTCCGTCAACACCGGCCAGCCGACGGCGAGCCCGGCGGACGTCGACGTCGACGGCGCGCGCTCCGACAACGCGCCGCTGACCGACCCGTACCCCATCGGCGAGACCACCGTCACCTGGACGGCGACCGACTCGGCCGGCCGCACGGCGTCCTGCACGCAGAAGGTCACCGTGACCTCGGGCGGCTGCCCGGGCGACAACACGCCGCCCGTCATCACCGCCCCGGCGTCCATCAGCGTCACGACGGGCGCCGGCGACGCCTCCTGCTCGGTGCTGCTCAGTGACGCCGCGCTGGGCCAGGCGACCGCGACCGACGACTGCGCCGCCCCCGTCACCATCGGGCGCAGCAACGTCCCCGACGGCAACATCTTCCCCGTCGGCACGACGGTCATCACCTACACGGCGATTGACTCGTCGGGCAACACCGCCACGGCCACCCAGTCGGTGACAGTCGTGGACGACACGAAGCCCAGCATCGCCGCCCCGGCCGACGCCGCCTACGTCTGCCAGAGCGAGGTGCCCGCGGCCGACCCGTCGCAGGCGACCCGCGGCGTGGTGCTCGACGAGGAGGGTCACCCGCTGCCGCCGGGCCCGCCGTTCGACAACTGCGGCGTCCCCGTCGTCACGGTCACCGAGGCGAGCACGGGCGCCGGCTCGGCCGCCGACCCGCTCGTCATCACGCGCACCTTCAAGGCCACGGACGCGGCCGGCAACTTCTCGACCGCCGTCCAGACCATCACGGTCGCCGACCCGAACGCGCCGACCGTCGCGGCGCCGGCCGACCTGACGTTCCAGTGCGCCTCCGAGGTGCCGGCCGCGAGCGGCGCGCAGGCGACCGCCTCCGACAACTGCGGCACGCCGCAGGTGACGGTGAGCGAGTCGAACAACGGCGGCGCCGGCTCGGCCGCGAGCCCGCTCGTCATCACGCGCACCTACACGGCGACCGACGCCGGCGGGAACACCGCCAGCGACACGCAGACCATCACCGTCTCGGACACGACCGCGCCGGCGCTGACGGTGCCGGCCGACATCGTCGTCCCGAACGACGCCGCCTCCTGCTCGGCGCTCGTCAACTTCGCGGTGACGGCCACGGACAACTGCGGCCCGGCCGGCGTCGTCCTGAGCCACCCGTCCGGCTCGCCCTTCCCGAAGGGCACGACGACGGTGACGGCGACGGCGACCGACGCGGTCGGCAACACGACCGTCAAGACGTTCACCGTCACGGTCAACGACACGGAGGCGCCGACCGTCAGCTACCCGGCCGCGGGCGTCACGGCCTACCTGCCGCTCAACTCGCCGGCCACCTCGACGGCGGTCAGCTTCACGGTGACGGCCGCCGACAACTGCCCCGGCGTGACGCTCGGCGTGAGCCCGGCCTCCGGCTCGGTCTTCCCCGTCGGCACGACGACCGTGACGGCGACGGCGACCGACGCGGCGGGCAACACGACCACCAGGACGTTCGCGGTGACGGTGCTCTACAACTTCGCCGGCTTCCTGTCGCCGGTGGCGAACACGCCGACGTTCAACTCGGTCAACGCCGGGCGCGCCGTCCCGGTCAAGTTCAGCCTCAGCGGCAACAAGGGGCTGAGCATCTTCGCCGCCGGCTCGCCGGCCTCGCAGCCGATCAGCTGCTCCACGTCCGCGCCCGTCTCCGACCTTGAGGGGACGGTCTCCTCGGGCGGCAGCAGCCTCAGCTACGACTCCGGCTCCGACCAGTATCACTACAACTGGAAGACCGAAGCCTCCTGGGCCGGCACGTGCCGCGCGCTCGTCGTGACCCTCAACGACGGCACGTCGCACACCGCCTACTTCAAGTTCAAGTAACAGGCGCGGCGGCCGCCCGCGCGGGGACTTTTGAACCCGCGCGGGCGCGCCCCGAGGCCGCCGAACCTGGCACGCGATGTTCATCCGACATCCGGCTATTACATGAAACTCTTAGAGTTTGAAAAGGAGAGACCCAATGACTAAGTTTCGTTTCGCCCTGACCGCCTTCGCCGTGACGGCATTCATCACCCTGGCCTCCTCCAGCGCCAGCGCCCAGGCCACCCGCACCTGGGTGTCCGGCGTGGGCGACGACGTCAACCCGTGCAGCCGCACGGCCCCCTGTAAGACCTACGCCGGCGCCATCTCGAAGACGGCCGCGGCCGGCGAGATCAGCACGCTCGACCCGGGCGGCTTCGGCGCCCTGACCATCACCAAGTCCATCACGGTTGACGGCACCACCGGCCAGGGCTACGGGTCAATCCTGACGAACGTCGGCAACGCCATCAGCGTCAACGACGTGAACTCGGGCTCGCCGGGCTCGATCATCGTCAGCCTGCGCAACCTCTCGATCACCGGCGTGGGCAACGGGCCCAACACGGGCGGCTCCGTCGGCATCGCCATCTTCTCGGCCAAGGTCGTCCACGTCGAGGGCTGCACGATCCAGGGCTTCAAGAACGGCACCGCCCGCGGCATCAACGACACCCGGACGGTCAACGGCGGCCACCTCTTCGTCAAGGACACCTACATCCACAACAACGGCGGCGCCGGCATCGCCGTCATCCCGGGCGCGGCGAACCCCGGCGCGACCCTCTCCTCCACGCTCAGCAACGTCCGCATCGAGCAGAACGGCGAGAACGGCGTCGGCACCGGCTACGTCGTCAGCGGCTCCGGCGTCAAGGGGCACATCAGCGACTCGGTCGCCTCGAAGCACCCCAACTTCGGCATCGCGGCCGAGGTCGGCGCGAAGCTGAGCATCGACAACTGCAAGGTGACCTACAACGGCGCGGGCGTGGACGCGAACGGCGCGGCCACCGTCATCCGCATCTCCAACTCGGTGGTCTTCGGCAACACCGGCGCGGGGCTCGGGCTCTCGGGCGGCGCCATCCGCTCGTACGGCAACAACCGCCTGCTCGGCAACGGCTCGGACACCGCCCCGACCAACACCGACGGCCAGCAGTAGCCCGCGCCCGCCGGCCGGACAAAACTTCCCCCCTGCGCTCCCCGCGCACGCGGCCCTCCGCCGGAGGGCCGCGTGCGCGGGGAGTTATCTTTCGGCCGCGGCCGGGCAACTTGACCGCCGTATGGCCCGCGGTTAGACTGGCCGCTTCGGAAAGGCCACGAATTTCAGACAGGGAATTGATGGATTTGACGACCAGCGGAAGCGCAAGCGTACTGAAGCCGGCCGCCGCGCTCACCGACTCGGAGGGGGCGGCGGCCGGCGCCGGCGAGGGCGCCCCGCCCGCCCTGCCCGAGCACCCGCTGGTCGTCATCGAGCGGGGGCGGTCCACGGGCCTCGGCGCGCTCGGCGACCTCTGGCACTACCGCGAGCTGCTCTACTTCCTCGTCTGGCGCGACCTCAAGGTGCGCTACAAGCAGACGGCCCTGGGCGTCGCCTGGGTCGTCATGCAGCCGCTGCTGACGACGCTCGTCTTCTCGGTCTTCCTCGGGCTGCTGGCGCGGGTGCCGACCGACGGCGGCGCCCCCTACCCCGTCTTCGTCTTCGCGGGGATGCTGCCGTGGACGTTCTTCTCGGGCGCGGTCGCCACGAGCGGCAACAGCCTCGTCGGCAACTCGCACCTCATCACCAAGGTCTACTTCCCGCGCGTCATCATCCCGATGGCGGCGGTCGGCGGGCGCCTCGTGGACTTCCTCGTCTCGTTCGTCGTCCTCGCGCTGCTGCTGGCCTTCTACCGCATCGCGCCCACCTGGAACCTGCTCATGCTGCCGCCGCTCGTGCTGCTCGTCACGCTTTTGGGTCTGGCGGTCGGGATGTGGGCGTCGGCCTCGAACGTGCGCTACCGGGACGTGGCGGCCATCCTGCCCGTGCTGGTGCAGCTCTGGATGTTCGCCTCGCCGGTCGTCTACCCGCTGAAGCTCGTGCCCGAGGGGTGGCGCGCGCTCTACTCGCTCAACCCGCTGGTGGGCGTCATCGCGGGCTTCCGCTCGGCGGTGCTGGGGCACCCGTTCGAGTGGGGCGCGCTCGCCTTCTCGGCCGCCGTCACGGTCGCGCTGCTGGCCTTCGCCGCCCTCACCTTCCGGCGGATGGAGAAGCACTTCGCCGACCTCGTCTAGGAATCCGATGAAGCCGATTGTCAGGGTCGAGGGGCTGAGCAAGCAGTACCGGCTCGGCGCGCGCGCCAGGAGTTACGACACGCTGCGCGACTCTTTGATGGGCGCGCTCCGGTCGCCCCTGCGCGGCGGGCGCGGCGGCGGCGAGACGCTCTGGGCGCTCCGCGACGTCTCGTTCGAGGTCGCGCCGGGCGAGGTCGTCGGCGTCGTCGGCCGCAACGGGGCGGGGAAGTCCACGCTGCTGAAAGTCCTCTCGCGCATCACCGAGCCGACCTCCGGGCGCATCGAGCTCTACGGCCGCATCGGCTCGCTGCTCGAAGTCGGCACGGGCTTCCACCCCGAGCTGACGGGGCGCGAGAACATCTTCCTCAACGGCGCCATCCTCGGGATGCGGCGGCGCGAGATTGAGGCCAAGTTCGACGAGATAGTCGCCTTCGCCGAGGTCGAGCGCTTCATGGACACGCCGGTCAAGCGCTACTCGTCGGGGATGTACATGCGGCTCGCCTTCGCCGTCGCCGCGCATTTGGAGCCGGAGATTCTGCTGGTGGACGAGGTGCTGGCCGTCGGCGACGCCGCCTTCCAGAAGAAGTGCCTGGGGAAGATGGGCGAGGTCGCGCGCGAGGGGCGCACCGTCCTCTTCGTCTCGCACAACATGACGGCCGTCAACCAGCTCTGCTCGCGCGCCGTGCTGCTCGCGGGCGGCCGCCTCGCGCTCGAAGGCCGGACGCAGGAGGTCGTGGCCGAATACTTCCGCGCCGGGAGCGACGGCGGCGGCGAGCGCGTCTGGCCCGAGCCCGAGGGCGCGCCCGGCAACGACCGGATGCGCCTGCGCGCCGTGCGCCTCGTCTCGGGCGGCGCGGTCAACAACGAGCCGGACATCGACAAGGAGCTGTCCATCGAGGTCGAGTTCTGGAACCTCCAGCCCGGCGCGCGCAACCAGGCCGTCAACATCTACCTCTTCGACGGCGTGGGGAACGTCGTCCTGAGCACGGCCAACACGAACGCCGCCAACGCCGTCGAGGACGCGTGGTTCAGCCAGAACCACGAGGCCGGCCTCTACCGCTCGGTCTGCACCATCCCGGCCAACTTTCTCAACGAGGGCACCTACCACGTCACCGTCTACCTCGTCACGCTCGGCCCCGTCGCGGTCGAGGCCGAGGCGCAGCAGGTGCTCTCCTTCAACGTCTTCGACACGGGCGTCATGCGCGAGGCCGGGGCGGGCGGGCGCTGGGACGGCGTCGTCCGCCCGCGCCTGCCGTGGCGCACCGAGCCGGTCGCGCCGCGGGGCGGGGCGCAGCGGCAGCAGACCTTTTAAGATGAAGACCGACGACTACAAGAGGTTCGCCGACCTGACCTTCGACGACTTCCGGCGTATGGCCGGCGACGACGCGCTCAGCCCCCACGAGCGCATCGGCTTCCCCGACTCCTACCGCGAGGGCAGGGAGGCGGCCATCTTCGAGGACATCACGGCGAAGCTGCCCGCGCTCGGCGGGGAAGGCAAGGTCGTCCTCGACGTCGGCCCCGGTTGCAGCGGGCTGCCCCTGATGCTCGTCGAGCTGTGCCGGCGGCGGGGGCACACGCTCCTGCTCGTGGACTCCGGGGAGATGCTCGCGCGCCTCCCCGACGACACGTTCGTCAGGAAGTTCCCGGCCTACTACCCGCGCTGCGAGGAGCTGTTCGCGGGGTACGCGGGCGGGGTGGACGTGCTGCTCTGCTACAGCGTGCTCCACTACGTCTTCGCCGAGTCGAACCTGTGGGACTTCCTCGACGCGTCGCTCGCGCTCCTCGCCGACGGCGGGCAGATGCTTCTGGGCGACGTGCCGAACGTCTCGAAGCGGCGGCGCTTCTTTTCGAGCGCCGCGGGCGTCAGGTTCCACCAGGAGTTCACGAAGACGGAGACGACGCCGGAGGTCGCCTTCAACCGCGTCGAGCGCGGGCAGATAGACGACGCGGTGGTGCTCTCGCTCGTCATGCGCGCGCGCGCCGCGGGGGCGGACGCCTACGTCGTCCCGCAGCGCGAAGACCTGCCGATGGCGAACCGCCGCGAAGACATCCTGATTAGAAAGCCCTGAGGAGGAGCATGGAGAAGACGCGCAAGCTGGTCATCGTCGGCGACACCGCGTTCGCAGAGATCGCCTACGAGTACTTCACGCACGACTCGGACTACGAGGTCGTCGCCTTCAGCGTCGAGCGCGAGTTCCTGAAGCGCGGGGAGCTGTTCGGCCTGCCCGTCGTCCCCTTCGAGACGCTCGAAGAGACGCACGCGCCGTCGGGGCACAGCGTCTACTGCGCGAACGTCTACACGCAGGTCAACCGGCTGCGCACGCGCCTCGCGGCCGACGCCAAGCGGCGCGGGTACGCGCTGGCGAGCTACGTCAGCAGCCGCGCCTTCGTCTGGCGCAACGTCGAGGTGGGCGAGCACTGCTTCATCTTCGAGGACAACACCGTCCAGCCCTTCGTCAAGCTCGGCAACAACGTCGTGCTGTGGAGCGGCAACCACATCGGCCACCACTCGACCGTCGGGGACAACTGCTTCATCTCGTCGCACGTCGTCATCTCGGGCTTCGTCGAGGTGGGCGAGAACTGCTTCCTCGGCGTCAACGCGACCGTGGCGAACAACCTCAGGATCGGGCGCGACTGCTGGCTCGGGCCGAACACCGTCGTCCTCAAAGACCTCCCCGAGGAGACCTTCCTCAAGCCGCCGAAGAGCGAGGCCGGGCGCGCGAGCACGCTCGACTTCTTCAAGGTGAGGGGGTAGGCCGCCTTGCGCTGGGAGAAGCTCGGCCGCGTCTACGCGCCGCGCGGCGAGAGCGCGTGGGCGCAGGCGCACGCCTTCCTCCCGACCTCGCGCGTGCTGGACGAAGGGCGCGTGCGCGTCTACGCCGCCTTCCGCGACGCCGCGCAGGTGGGCCGCGTCGGCTTCGTGGACGTGGACGCGCGCGACCCGACGAAAGTCCTGCGCGTCTCGCGGCGCCCGGCGCTCGACGTGGGCGAGCCGGGGACGTTCGATGACAGCGGCGTCTCGCCCGTCTCGCTGGTCGAGGACGGGGGGCGGCTCCTGCTCTACTACATCGGCTGGCAGCTCGGCGTGAAGGTGCGCTACACGCTCCTGATGGGGCTGGCCGAGAGCACGGACGGCGGCGAGACGTTCCGGCGCACCTCGCGCGTCCCCGTCCTTGAGCGCAGCGACGGGGAGCTGTTCGTGCGCTCGGCCGGGTTCGTGCTGAAGGACGCGGGGCGCTTCAGGATGTGGTACGTCGCGGGCGACCGCTGGGTCGAGGTCGCGGGCAAGCAGGTGCCGACCTACAACGTCCGCCACCTCGAGTCCGACGACCCGGCGCGCTGGGGCGCGGCCGGCCGCGTCTGCGTCGAGCTGGCGCCCGGCGGCGACGAGTACGGCTTCGGCCGCCCCTTCGTCACGCGCGACGGCGGCCGGTTCAGGATGTGGTACTCGGTGCGGACGGTGAGCAGGGGCTACCGCATCGGCTACGCCGAGTCGGCCGACGGCTTGAGCTGGGAGCGCCGGGACGGCGAGGCCGGCATCGACGTCTCGGCCGGCGGGTGGGACGGCGAGATGGTCTGCTTCGCGTGCGTGCAGCCCACGCGCCACGGCACCTACATGTTCTACAACGGCAACGGCTACGGCGAGACCGGCTTCGGCGTCGCCGTGCTGAAGACTTGAATTCGAGATTCGAAAGCCGGGATTTGAGATTCGGGACTTGATGCGCATCACCCCTTACGCCGACGCGGAGGCCGCACGCTGGGACGAGTTCGTCGCCGGGGCGACGGCCGCCACCTTCCTCCACACGCGCCGCTTCCTCTCCTACCACGGCGGGCGCTTCCGAGACCTCTCGCTGATGTTCGAGGACGAGCGGGGCGCGCTCGTCGGCGTGCTCCCCGCGGCCGAAGACCGCTCCGACCCGCGCCGCGTGGTGAGCCACCCCGGCATCACCTACGGCGGGCTGCTCCACCGTGGCGAGCTGCTCGGCGAGGCCACGCTCGAAGCGTTCGAGGCCGCCCGCGCGCACTACCGCGCGCTCGGCTACGAGGCGCTCCGCTACAAGGCGGTGCCGCACGTCTACCACGCGCGGCCCGCGGCCGACGACCTCTACGCGCTCTTCCGGCTCGGCGCCGCCCGCTACCGCTGCGACCTCTCCTGCGCCGTGGACCTCGCGCTGCGCCCCGCGCCCAGCCAGCGCCGCCGCCGCGGCGCGAAGAAGGCCGCGCAGCGCGGCGTCCGCATCGAGGAAGGGCCGCAACTCATCCCGGCCATCTGGGGAGTGCTGGAGGACAACCTCGGGCGCAAGTACGACCTGCGCCCCGTCCACAGCGCCGGGGAGATTGCCCTGCTGCACGAGCGCTTCCCGCGGGAGATAGAGTTCGTCGCGGGCGTGCTGGAAGGCCAGACGGTGGCGGGCGTCGTCCTCTTCAACACGCCGCTCGCCACGCACGCGCAGTACACGGCGGCGAGCCGGGCGGGTTATGATGCCTCGGCGCTCGACGCCGTCTTCGAGCACTGCCTCGCGGCGGCGGCCGCGCGCGGCGCGCGCTTCTTCGACTTCGGCAACAGCAACGAGGAGGAGGGGCGCTACCTCAACCCCGGCCTCTACCGCTTCAAGACCGAGTTCGGGGCGGGCGGCGTCGTCCACGAGTTCTACGAGCTACCCCTGAAGGCGGCCTCCGACACATGAGCCTCGAACAGTGCCGCATCGTCGAGCTGCCCCGCATCGCCGACCCGCGCGGCAACCTGACCTTCATCGAGGGCGGCCGACACGTCGGGTTCGACATCCGCCGCGTCTACTACCTCTACGACGTCCCCGGCGGCGAGGCGCGCGCCGGCCACGGGCACAGGACGCTCCACCAGCTCATGATCGCCGTGGCGGGCAGCTTCGACGTCCACCTCGACGACGGGCGCGAGAAGCGCACGTTCCACCTCGACCGCCCCTTCCACGGCCTCTACATCTGCCCGATGATCTGGCGCGACATAGACAACTTCTCCTCCGGCTCGGTCTGCGTGGTGCTGGCCTCCGACATCTTCGACGAGTCGGACTACTACCGCGAGTACGGGGAGTTCCTGGCCGCCGCGAGGGGCGAGCGATGAAGATACCTTTTCTCGACCTGAGGGCGCCCCACGCGGAGCTGCGCGACGAGCTGGAGGCGGCCGCGCGCCGCGTGATGGAGTCGGGCTGGTTCATCCTCGGCCCCGAGTGCGAGGCGTTCGAGGCGGAGTTCGCCGCCTACTGCGGCGCGCGCCACTGCGTCGGCGTCGGCAACGGGCTGGAGGCGCTCCACCTCATCCTGCGCGCCATGGGCATCGGCCCCGGCGACGAGGTCATCGTCCCCTCGAACACCTACATCGCCACGTGGCTCGCCGTCTCCTACGCGGGCGCCACGCCCGTCCCCGTCGAGCCCGACCCGCTGACGCACAACCTCGACCCGGCGCGCGTCGAGGGGGCCGTCACGCCGCGCACGCGCGCCGTCATGCCCGTCCACCTCTACGGGCAGGCGGCCGACATGGGCGCGATTAACGAGATTGCCGCGCGCCGGGGCCTGCGCGTCGTGGAGGACGCGGCGCAGGCGCACGGCGCCCTCCACCGCGGCCGGCGCGCGGGGGCGCTCGCGGACGCCGCGGGCTTCAGCTTCTACCCGGGCAAGAACCTCGGCGCGCTCGGCGACGCCGGGGCGGTCGTGACCGACGACGGGGAGTTGGCCGACCGCGTGCGGCTCCTGCGCAACTACGGCTCGCGCGTGAAGTACGAGAACGAGGAGCGCGGCTACAACTCGCGCCTCGACGAGTTGCAGGCGGCGCTCCTGCGCGCGAAGCTCACGCGCCTCGACGAGTGGAACGAGCGCCGCCGCCGCGTGGCCGAGAGTTACTTGCAGCAGCTCGAAGGCGTCGCCGGCCTCGTGCTCCCCGCAGTGCCGGAGTGGGCCGACCCCGTCTGGCACCTCTTCGTCGTCCGCTCGGGGGCGCGCGCCCGCTTGCAGGCCCACCTCTCGGAGGCGGGCGTCGGCACGCTCATCCACTACCCCGTCCCGCCGCACCTCCAGCCGGCCTACGCCGACGCGGGGCACCGCGCGGGCGACTTCCCCGTGGCCGAGCGGCTCGCGGAGGAGGTCCTGAGCCTGCCGATGGGGCCGCACCTCTCGGCCGAGGAAGTGGAATACGTAGTCTCGAAGCTCTCTTCGTTCCCCGGCTGAGCCTTGAATCAAGACCAACCAAGCGGACTCGACTCCGTCCTGAGAAGAATCGCGGGCGGCGAGGCGTTCGACGACGCCGAGCTGCTCCCGTTCCTGACGCAGGAGTCGAAGCTCGAACGCTACCGCGTCAACCTGGGTCTGGCCGAAGCCTTCCACGCGCGCAGCGGGCGCGGCGCGGACGCGCGGAGGAGCCTGCGCCGGGCGCGCGACTGCGCCGCGCGCGCCTTCCTGCTCTCGCGCTACTCGCCGGAGGCTTTGCCGCCGCTCCTGCGCGCCGACGCCGCGGCGGGCGACGCGCGCTCGGCGGCCGAGGCGCTCAAGCGCGTCGGGCTCGAACACGCCGCGTGCGGCGACTTCGCGCGCGCCATCGCCGCCTTCGACCGCTGGTCTTACGCGCACGCCGAGTTCACGCAGGTAGACCTCCACGACACCTACGACGCGGACGTCATCGCCTGCGTCGAGCGGATGGCCTCGCTCCACCGCTTCGACCCGCGCCCGGCGCGCGGCGGCGACGACGAGGGCCGCCCCGTGCGCGTCGCCTACCTGACGCACGGGCTGACGGAGGTCAACTCCGTCCTCGTCAAGATCGACCAGGTCTTCGCGCGCCACCACGACCGCGCGCGCTTCGAGCCCGCCTACTTCTCCGTCGAGTCGGAGTCGGCCGTCGCCGCGAGCCCCGACGCGCGCGCGGCCGTCGAGGAGTTCCGGCGCGCGGGCTGCGCCGTGGCGGTCGCGCCCGACCACGAACTCCTGCTCGAAAGACTCCTCGCCGTCGGCGGGCGCGTGCGCGACTTCGCGCCCGACGTCCTCGTCACCGGCGCCGGGCTCGCCAGCTTCCGCAACTACTTCGTCGCCGCGCTGCGCCCCGCGCCGGTCATCGTCTCTTTGCACCAGGGGCCTTCGCCGCAGTTCACCTGGCACGACTTCGACCACGCCGTCTCGTGGTTCCGCACCAACATCCCCGACTGCCCGGCCGACTGCTCCTACGTGCCGCTCGAATTCGAGTTCCCCGCGCGCGGCGGGGTCGCGCCCGCGCCGCGCGCGGAGCTGGAAGTCCCCGAGGGCGCGACCCTCCTCGTGAGCGGCGGGCGCTGGCCGAAGTTTCAGGACAGGGACTACTGGCGCGCGATGGTCGAGCTTCTGGAGGAGCACGCGGGCCTCTACTGGCTCGTCATCGGGCCGGAAGAGAAGCAGATTTCTTTCCTGTCGGAAGTGCTGACGACCGCGGCGCGCGCGAAGATTCGCTTCCGCGGCTGGCGGCGCGACTACCTCGGGCTCCTGGTCGCGGCCGACGTCCTCCTCGACTCGTACCCCATCGGCGGCGGCGCCTTCCTGATGGAGGGCCTCGCGCTCGGGCTCCCGGCCGTCTCCTTCAGCCACGACTACGTCAACGCCTTCAGCAACAACGACTGCTCGGGCGGCGACGAAATCATCGGCGGCTGCGAGACGCTCGTCGCGCGCGGCGACTTCGAGGGGATGAAGCAGCGCATCAGGGCGCTCGCCTCCGACCCCGAGCGCAGGAGGCGTCTGGGCGCGGAGTGGGGCGAGCGCGTGCGGCGCGAGCGCGGGGAGCCGGCGCGCATGGTCAGGCGCTGCGAGGAGATTTACGAGCGCGTGCTGCGGCGCGTCGGCGCGTCGCCGGCGTCGGGCGCGGCCGTCGCGGGCGGCGCGGGGCTCGAAGAGCAGAGGCTCCGCCTGATCGAGCGCGAGCGCGCCCTCAACGCGCGCGAGGCCGAGCTCGTGCGGCGCGAGGCGCTGCTCGACGCGAGCCTGCCCCTGAGGGTCGAGCGCGCGCTGCGTTGGCGCTGGCGCGTGCTGACGGGCCGCAGATACCTGGGTTATCCTGAGTAGACCGGGGGAGTAAATGGGCGACTCGCAGGCGCCCGCGGGCGCCGGCAGGCTGGCGCTCGGGGTGGTCACTTACAACAACGCTCCGGCGCAGCTCGCGCACCTGCTGCGCTCGGTAGAGCTGGCGGCGCCCCCGGCCGCCCCCCGCGCCGCCGTCGAGGTCTACGCCATAGACAACGGCGCGGAGTCCGCGTGGCCCGACTCCGCCGTCGCGCTCAGGAGAGTCGAGACGGTCGGCAACGTCGGCTTCGGCCGCGCGATGAACGTCCTGATGGCGGCGGCCTTCGCGGAGCCGCGGACGCGCTGGTTCCTCTGCGTCAACCCGGACGGCGTCCTGCACCGGCGCTGCCTCGACGAGTTGCTGCTGGCGAGCGAGGCGAACCCCGGCGCGCTCGTCGAGGCGCGCCAGTTCCCCGAGGAGCACCGGAAGGTCTACGACCCGACGACGCTCGAATCCCCCTGGGCCTCGGGCGCGTGCCTGCTCGTCCCGCGGAAGATTTACGAGGCCGTGGGCGGGTTCGACCCGAACTTCTTCATGTACCACGAGGACATAGACCTCTCCTGGCGCGCGCGCTCCGCCGGCTTCACGGTGCGGCTCGCGCCCCGCGCGCTCTTCGGCCACTCGGTGCTCGACCGGCGGCCGAGCCCTTCGGTCGAAAAGTTCTTCCTCATGTCGGGCCGGTATCTCGCCCACAAGTGGAAGGGCGAGCGGTTCCGCGAGTGGGTCGAGGGGCTGATGGTCGAGCGCGGGCTCTACGCGTCGCGCGCGGAGTTGCCGCCGCCGCCCGAGCCCGCGCCGGGCTCGGGCGTGCTCGACGCGTCGGTGCCGAACTTCGAGCACGGTTTCAACTTCGCCCCCGTCAGGTGGTGACTTGGAGAGGCCCGGCGCGCGTCCGCCGCCGCCGGGCGCCCCGGATGGCTTCACCCGAGAGCATCGCACAGGCCGGCGCCGCGCGCGCGCGCGACAACGTGACGCTGAGCGCCGTCGTCTACGTCGAAGGGCGCGAGAGCGCCGAGGCGTTGGACGAGACGTTCTTCTCCCTCGCGTTACAGGACTGGCGCGACGTCGAGGTCGTCGTCGCGCTGGCGGCCGCCGGGGCCGACGCCGCGCGCGCGGTCGCCGAAATCATCGAGGCGCAGCCGTGGCTGAACGCCCCGCGCTACCGCGTCCTCTCGGGCGGGGCGGGGCGGGGCGAGCTTTTGAACCGCGCCGTCGGCGAGGCCGTAGGGAGGTTCCTCGTCTTCCTCGAAGCCGGCGAGGAGGTCGCCTACCAGCACGGCTACGCGGCGCTCGTCGGGCGGCTTCTGGAGTCCGGGCGCGCGTTCGCGGCGGGCGGCTGCCGGAGCGCGCACCTGCGCCGCGGCCCCGGCCACCGGTTCGTCGAGACGAAAGACGACTTCGCGCTCGGGCGCACGCCGCGCGGCCTGCTGTCGAGCAGGCTCGCGCCGCTCTGCGCGCACGTCTTCGACCGCGCGCGCGTCGAGGGCTTCGACCTGAGCTTCGGCGCATCGGCGCGCGCGGGCGCCGAGCGCGACCTCTTCGCGCGCCTCTACGCCGCCCACGGGCCGGCGGACGACTCGCTCCGCCACGTCTTCGTCTGCGAGCGCAGGCTGCGCGCGGGCGGCGCCGAAGGTATCCTCTACGCCGCGGCGCGCGGCGCCTACGCGCTGCGGGGCGCCCTGCGGCGTCTGGGCGCGCGGCTGCGCGGCGGCGCCGGGCGCGGTGCGCGGTAGGAGCCGCGCGACCTCGTGCGGTAGGATTTGCACTCCGCGCCGGGGCGCGGGAATTTATTAAGAGGCCGGGAGGGGCGCGCCGCGCGCGCGCCGAGTTATGGACACGGAACAGATCAGGCGGAGAAGGCAGGAGGTCGTCGAGCGCTTCGGCCCGTGGACGGCACACAACATTCACCTCGGGGGCGACCTCTACACCATCGAGCGCGGCACCGTGGGCGACGACGTCAAGCTGCGGCGCGTGACGCAGGTCGTCTCCGACCTCGCGGGCCGCCCGCTCTCGGAGCTGCGCGTCCTCGACCTCGGGAGCCTCGAAGGTCTCTACGCCATCGAGCTGGCGCGGCACGGGGCGCGCGTCGTGGCGGTCGAGGCGCGCGAGGCCAACATCGAGAAGATGCGCTTCGCCCGGGAGGCGCTCTCGCTCGACAGGTTCGAGATAGTCGCCGACGACGTGCGCAACCTGAGCGCCGAGAAGTACGGGCACTTCGACGCCGTGCTCTGCCTCGGGCTGCTCTACCACCTCGACGCGCCCGACGTCTTCCACTTCACGGCGCGCATCGCCGAGGTCTGCACCCGCGTCGCCGTCTTCGACACGCACGTCGCCCTCGCCGACGAGACCTCGCGCCGGTACGAGGGCGGGGAGTACTGGGGGAGCAACTTCCTCGAACACGCCGAGGAGGAGACGGAGGAGCAGCGGAAGGCGAAGCTCTGGGCGTCGGTCGGCAACCCCAACAGCTTCTGGCTGACCAAGCCCTCGCTCAACAACCTGCTCGCGCGCGTCGGCTTCACCTCGGTCTACGAGTGCCACAACCCGTCCGAGGTCAACAAGCCGCCCGACCGCGTGACGCTGGTGGCCGTCAAGGGGCGGCGGGAGGAGCTGCACTGCTCGCCCCTCTTCAACTCGGTGCCGGAGGAGCGCTGGCCGGAGAAGCCGCGCGTCGAGGAGTCGGCGCTGTGGCGCCTGGGCCGGCGCGTGGCGACGAAGCTGCTCAAGTGACCGTGAGCCGCGAAGCAGAGGCGCGCGACGACGCCGGGCCGCTCGTCAGCGTCGTCGTGCCGACATACAATTACGGGCGGTTCATCGGCGAGGCGCTCGACAGCCTCCGCGCGCAGACCCACGGCGCGTGGGAGTGCGTCGTCGTGGACGACGGCTCGACCGACGACACGGAGGAGGTCGTCGCGCGCGTCTCGGCCGCCGACCCGCGCGTGCGCTACCTGCGCCAGCCGAACCGGCGGCAGGCCGCGGCCAAGAACACGGGGCTGGCCGACGCGCGCGGCCGCTACGTGCAGTTCCTCGACGCCGACGACCTGCTGGAGCCGCGCAAGCTTGAGCGGCAGGTGGAGTTCCTTGAGGCGAACCCCGCGGCCGACATCGTCTACGGCGGCGCGCGCTACTTCCACACGGGGCGCCCCGGCGAGCGGCTCTACGGCATGTTCGGGGAGGAGGCGCCGTGGATGCCGGAGCTTTCGGGCGCGGGCGGCGGACTGGTGCGCGCGCTCGTGCGGATGAACATCATGGCCATCAACGCGGCGCTCGTCCGCCGCGAGGCCGTCGAGGACGTCGGGCCGTTCGACCCGGCGCTGCCGCCGGTCGAGGACTGGGACTTCTGGCTGCGCTGCGCGCTCAAGGGGAAGCGCTTCGAGTTCCGCGACTTCGAGGGGGCGCTGGCGCTCGTCCGCGCGCACGAGTCGAGCACGAGCCGCCAGCCCGCGCCCGTGCTCGCCGCGTGGCGCGCGCTGCGCGCCAAGATCGACACGCTGACGGACGACCCGGAGGTGCTGCTCTTAAACCGCGAGATGAAGTCGCAGCTCGAAGCGGCGCTCGGGGCCGAGGCGGTGGCCGCGGGCAGCCGCCTGAGCGCCGCGCGCCAGTTCGCGCGCGCCGCGCGCCTGTGCCCGCGCCCGAAGGGCAGCCTGAAGTGGCTGCTCTGCGCGCTGGGCTCGCCCGTCATGAGCGAGCGGCAGGTGCGCGCGCTGATGAAGGCCACGCTGTGAGGAGGGGAGAACAGGATGGTGAATGAGACGAAGCTGAAGGGCGCCTACGTCGTCGAGCCGCGGCGCTACGAGGACGCGCGGGGCTTTTTGGCGAAGAGCTGGTCGCTGAAGGAGCTGCCCGGGTGGGAGCACGTCACGCCGGTCGAGAGCAACGTCTCCTTCAACCTGCGGCGGGGGACGCTGCGTGGGATGCACTACCAGGCGGCGCCGCACGGCCAGGCCAAGATCGTGCGCTGCACGCGCGGGCGCATCTACGACGTCGTCATCGACCTGCGCCCGGCGTCGCCGACCTACAAACAGTGGGTCGGCGTCGAGCTGACGGCCGAGAACCGCCTCACCCTCTGCGTCCCGGCCGAGTTCGCGCACGGCTTCCAGACCTTGGAAGACGAGACGGAGGTCTTCTACCTCGTCTCGGACTACTACGCGCCCGACGCCGGGCGCGGCGTGCGCTGGGACGACCCGGCGTTCGGGATAGAGTGGCCGGAGGCCCCCGGCGGGCGCGTGATGGCCGACAGGGACCGGGACTACCCCGACTTCACCCTATGAAGAGAGCGCTCATCACCGGCATCACGGGTCAGGACGGGAGCTACCTCGCCGACCACCTGCTCGGGCTCGGCTACGAGGTGCACGGCATCGTCCGCCGCGTCGCGCTCGAAGACCCGGCGCGCCGCTTCAACCGCATCGCGCACCTGCTCGGGCGCATCACCATCCACGCCGCGAGCCTCGAGTCCTACGCCTCGCTCTTCAGCATCTTCAGCAAGAACCACTTCGACGAGTGCTACCACCTCGCCGCGCAGAGTTTCGTCGCCGAGAGCTTCGCCGACGGCTTCTCGACGCTCAACGCGAACATCAACGGCACGCACTACATCCTCGCCGCGCTGCGCGAGATTCAGCCCGGCTGCCGCTTCTACTTCGCCGGCTCCTCCGAGATGTTCGGCAAGGTGGCCGAGGTGCCGCAGACCGAGACGACGCGCTTCCACCCCCGCTCGCCCTACGGCATCAGCAAGGTCGCCGGCTTCGACCTCACCCGCAACTACCGCGAAGCCTACGGCATGTTCTGCGCCTCGGGGATACTGTTCAACCACGAGTGCGTAACCGCGGACACGCCGGTCTTCACCAGGCGCGACGGGCTGATTGACATCCTGCCTATCGAGGACGTCGTCCCGCACCGGAGCGACCCCAGGAGCGCGCCCAGATACACGACCCAGGTCGCGCCGGAGAGTCAGTTCGAGGTGTGGGACTCCGGGGGGTGGACGCCGGTGACTTGTATGACCGCCACCTGGAACGGCTGGCTGTCGAAGCAGAACAAAGCCGTCTACATGATTGCGGCGCGCGGCGCCGTCTACCACGCCACGAGCGACCACGTCGTATTTGCTTCCGAGGGCGGGGAAGTGGTGGAGCGGCAGGCGGGACGCGTGCGCGCGGGCGACTCGCTGGCGCTGATTTCGCCGCCGGAGCCTACTGACGCGGTCAGCATGACCGAGGACGAAGCCTGGCTGTTAGGAATCATCGCCGCGGAAGGTTATGTGAGCGACGAAGGGAAGCCGAGGGTCGTCAACCAGGACGTAGCGCTGCTCGACCGGGTCGCGGCTTGCTGGCGCAGGGTCGCCGGCGGCTGCTCTACGCGGCGTGTTGCCCCGAGCGGATTCGAGGGCGGGCATGACGTGGCACAGTTGGATTTGACGGGGGCTAACAACTACGGGCGTTACGTCCGGGATTCGCTGTACACGCGCTCGGGCGGTAAGCGTATCCCGAAGCGTGTCCTCAACGCGACACGCAACGCACGGATGGCATTCCTCCGGGGGTTCAACGACGGCGACGGGCTCAAGAGCACGCCCTGCACCTACCAGTTTCAGGGGTTTAAAACGTCCTCCGCGGCCGTCGCTTCCGCGCTCTACTGGCTCGCGCTCACGACGCTCGGGCAGCAGGCCATCATCTGCACCGAACAGCGGGGGGAGAAGCTCTATTACCAGATCAATCTCAACTCGCCGGCGGCACCGGGGAACAAAGGGCGGCACCTCCGCCGCCCGGTAGAGGAGGTGGTTAAGGCGGAGGCCGTCGAGTACCGCGGCTGGCTGTTCGACCTGTCTACGGCGAGCGGCACGTTCCACGCGGGCGTTGGCCAAGGGTGGATTCACAACTCGCCCCGGCGCGGCTTCGAGTTCGTGACGAGGAAAATCACCTCGACGGCGGCGCGCATCAGGGCGGGTCAGGCCGAGGAGCTGCGGCTGGGGAACCTCGACGCGCGGCGCGACTGGGGGCACGCGGCCGACTACGTGCGGGCGATGCACCTGATGTTGCAGCAGGGGGCGCCGGACGACTTCGTCGTGGCGACCGGCGAGACGCACACGGTGAGGGAGTTCTGCGAGCGCGCCTTCTCGCGCGCCGGGCTCGACTGGGAGCGGTACGTCAGGATTGACGAGCGCTTCTACCGCCCCGCCGAGGTCGAACTCCTCATCGGCGACTCGTCCAAAGCGCGCCGCGAGCTGGGCTGGGAGCCCGGCTGCACCTTCGAGCGGCTCGTCGACGAGATGGTGGACGAAGACCTGCGCGCTCTGGGAAAGGGTGAAGGATGAGGGACGAATAAGTCGCGGGCGGGGTGAGGGGCGTACCGCCCTCGCCTCGCCCTCCGCCCTTCATCCTTTCGCGTTATGACGTTCTCCGTGGCGATGTGCACTTACGCGGGCGCGCGCTTCGTCGGCGCGCAGCTGGAGAGCATCGCCGCGCAGACGCGCCCGCCGGACGAGCTCGTCGTCTGCGACGACCGCTCGCCGGACAAGACGGCGGAGGTCGTCGGGCGCTTCGCCGCCGCCGCGCCGTTCCCCGTCAGGCTCCACGTCAACGAGCGGAACCTCGGCACGACCAAAAATTTCGAGCGCGCCGTCTCGCTCTGCACGGGCGACCTCATCGCGCTGTGCGACCAGGACGACGTGTGGCTCCCCCCGAAGCTGGCGCGGCTCGAAGAGGAGTTCCGGCGCCGGCCGCGCGCGGCGCTCGTCTTCTCCGACGCCGAGGTGGCCGACGAGAAGGGGCGGCCGACGGGCCGGAGGCTCTGGGAGAGCGTCGGCGTCGGGCGCGCGGAGCTTGAGCGCCTGAGGGCCGGGAAGGGGGTCGGCGACCTGCTCTCGGGCGCGACCGTGACGGGGGCGACGGCAGCGCTGCGCGCCTCGCTGCGGCAACTCGTGCTGCCCATCCCGGAAGGGCTGCCGCTCATCCACGACGCGTGGATGGCGCTTTTGGCCGCGTGCGTCGGCGAGGTCGCGGCCGTCGAGGAGCCGCTCGTCCTCTACCGCCGCCACGCGGGGCAGCAGGTCGGGCCGCTCGAACGCAAGGCGGCGGCGGGCGGCCTCGGGCGCGCGAACCCGTACGGGGAGACGCTCGCCGTCGCGCGCGCCGTGCGCGAGAGACTTCGGGAGGGGCGCGGCGCGGGCTTCGAGTCGGGGCGGGCGCTGGCCGAGCTGGGCGCGCGAATCGCTCACCTCGAAGCGCGGCAGGGGCTCCCGCGCGCGCGCCTGCGGAGGGCGTGGCCGGTGCTGCGGGAGCTGCTCAGCCTGCGCTACCGGCACTACTCGCGCGGCGTGGCGAGCGCCGCCAAAGACCTCTTCCAGGCCGTACAGTGAGCGCGGAGCTTTCCATTATCATCGTCAACTGGAACGGGGGCGAGCTGCTGCGCCGCACGGTCGAGAGCGTCGTGGCCGCGCCCCCTTCGCTCCGGCACGAGGTCGTCGTCGTGGACAACGCCTCGTCCGACGACAGCCTCGCGCGCCTGCGCTCGTCGGCGGGCGCGGCGGCGCTCGGCGCGGGGCTGCGCGTCGTCGAGAACGCGGACAACCGCGGCTTCGGCCAGGCGAACAACCAGGCTTTTAAGATGACGGACGCGCCGCTCGTCCTCCTGCTTAACCCGGACACCGAGGTGACGCCGGGGAGCATCGACCGGCTGGCCGAGACCGTGCGCGCGGGGCGTCGCGTGGGCGCGGCCGGGCCGAAGCTCTTGAACGCGGACGGCTCGGTGCAGGTGAGCGTGTGGCGCAACCCGCCCGCGACGTGGGAGCTTCTGCTGACGGGCTTCGGCGCGCACAAGCTCCTGCCGCGGCGCGTGCGCGGCGGCCTCTTCCTGGCCGAGCACTTCGACTACGCCCGCCGCCGCGAGGTCGGGATGCTGAGCGGCGCGGCGATGCTCGTCAGGCGCGAGGTCATCGAAGAGGTGGGCGGGTTCGACGAGCGCTTCCACATGTACGGCGAGGACAACGAGTGGTGCCTGCGCATCAAGCGCGCGGGCTGGCGGCTCGTCTTCGAGCCGGCGGCGGTCGTGATGCACCACGGCGGGGCCAGCTCGCTCAAGCGCTGGGAGTCGCTCGAAAAGCAGCGCGTGCAGGCCGAAGGCTACCTGCTCTTCCTGCGCCGCTGCCTGCCGCGCCGGCGCCGCGTGAGCATCCTGGCGACGAGCTGCATGCTGCTCGCGCTCCAGCGCGCGGCCCGCGGCCTCACCGGGCGCGAGCGCCGCGACGTCGAGCAGACGCTCCGCCTCTTCTCCGCCGACCTCCGCCGCGCCCTGCGCGAAGGATGACCCCCGAGAATCCGACACGGGCCGCAGAGTCCACCCGGCCGGGCGCGCCGACGGGCGGGGTGAGCGTCGTCGTGCCCGCGCTGAATGAGGGGCGGACGATAGTGCCCCTGCTCGAAGCGCTCGCCGGGCAGACGCTCGCGCCCGCCGAGATAGTCGTCGCCGACGGCGGCTCGACGGATCGCACGCGCGAGCTCGTGCGCGAATTCGCGGCGCGCGCGGGCGTCCCCGTCGTGCTCGTCGAGACGGAGCGCGGGCTGCCCGGCCGCAACCGCAACCTCGGCGTCGCGCGCGCCTCGGGCGAGTGGGTCGCCTTCGTCGACGCGGGGACGCGCCCGCGCGCCGACTGGCTGGAAAAGCTGTGCGAGGCCGCGCGGCGCGAGCCCGAGGCGCGGGTCGTCTTCGGGCAGTACGAGGCGCTGGCCGACAGCTTCTTCACGCGCGCGGCGGCCGTCGTCTACGTGCCGCCGCCGGGCGTGCCCGTGCGCTCGACCGCCTCGTGCATGATTCACCGCGAGGCGTGGGTGGCGGCCGGGCCTTTCCGCGAAGACCTGCGCTCGGCCGAAGACCTGCTCTTCTTCCGCGCGCTCGACGCGGCGGGCGTGCCCTCGGCCCACGCGCCCGGCGCGCTCGTCGCGTGGGAGCTGCGCCCGACGCTCGCCAGCACCTTCGCCAAGTTCGAGACCTACGCCCGCCACAACATGCGCGCCGGGCTCGGGCGCGAGTGGCAGTACGGCGTGGCGCGGTTCTACGCCGCGCTGCTCGCGCCCGTCGTCCTGGGCCTCTTCTTCCGCCCGGCGTGGCTCGCCGTGCCCGCGCTCCTTCTCGCGCGCGGCGCGCGCCGCGTCTGGCAGTGGCACGCGCTCTCCACGCCCGCGCGCCGCCTCGCCTCGCTGTTTAATGTGCCGCGTTTGTTGATGGTAACATGGCTCAACTTCGTCATAGACGTGGCGACGTTCTACGGCACGCTGCGCTGGCTCGTCCACGACAAGAAGGGAAGAGAAGAGGCTAGGGGCTAGAGACTAGGGGCTAGTTAACAACCTCGTCGCCACAGGTCGCCGCCGCCGGGCGGAGCCCAACTAGCCCCTAGCCTCTAGCCTCTCATCACGATGTCTGTCAGCACCCTTTACCTCTGCTACTTCGGGCTGCGCGAGCCGTTGGTGCAGACGCAGGTGTTGCCGTACCTGCGGCAGCTGGCGTCGGCGGGCGTCTCGGTCGGCCTGCTCACGTTCGAGCCGGAGATGGCGCGGGCGTGGGACGCGGGCGCGCTCGCGGCGGAGCGCGGGCGGCTGGCGGGCGAGGGGATCGAGTGGTCGGCGCTGCCCTATCACAAGCGGCCGTCGGCGCTGGCGACCGCGTGGGACGTGCTGGCCGGGGCGTGGGCGGCGGCGCGCGCGGTGCGGCGCGGGCGGGCCGACGTGCTCCACGCGCGGGCGCACGTGCCGCTGGCGATGGCGCTGCTGGCGCGCCTGCTCGCGCCGCGCTGCCGCGTCGTCTTCGACGTGCGGGGGCTGATGGCCGAGGAGTACGCCGACGCGGGCGTGTGGGCCGAGGGCTCTTTGATGTTCCGCGCCGTGAAGCGGCTTGAGCGCGCGGGCCTGCGCGGCGCAGACCAAGTCGTCGTGCTCACGGAGAGGATGCGCGAGTGGGTCGTGCGCGAGGGGCTGGCGGCGGCGGAGAAGGTGACGGTGATTCCCTGCTGCGTCGGGCTCGCGCGTTTCGGCGCGGCGGGCGGCGGCGCGGGGGAAGACGATGGGGCCGCTGCCAGCGCCGGCGCGGGGAGGTTCGAGGTCGTCTACGCGGGGGCGGTGACGGGGCTTTATCTGTTGGAGGAGATGGCGGGCTTCTTCAAAGCCCTGCGTGCGCGGCGGCCGGAAGCCTTCTTCCGCGTGCTGACGCGCGCGCCGGCCGAGAGGGTGGCGGCGACGCTCGCGGGCGCGGGGCTCAGTCCCGAAGATTTCAAAGTCGAGGCGGCCGACCCGGCGGAGGTGCCGGCGCACCTGGCGCGCGCGCGGCTCGGGCTCTCCTTCCGCAAGCCGACCTTCTCGCAGATAGCCGCGTCGCCGACGAAGATTCCCGAATACCTCGCCGCCGGGCTGCCCGTCGTCAGCAACGCCGGCATCGGCGACACGGACGAGCTTCTGGAGCGCGAGCGGGTCGGCGTCGTCGTGCGCGGCTTCTCAAGCGCCGACTACGAGGAGGCGGCCGGGCGCGCGCTGGCGCTGGCCGAAGACCCTTCGGCGCGGGCGCGCTGCCCCGAAGTCGCGGGCAGGTTTTTCGACTTGGCCGCGGTGGGCGGGGCGCGCTACTGTGAGGTCTACCGGCGTCTGGGCGCGAGCCTCCCCGCGGCGCCGGCCGCCGCGAAGCCGGAGGCGCGCGGGACTTTCTGAGACGGCGCGCGGCGGTCGTCGAACCTGTTTTCGAGAGGACGAAGGGCGGCGTTGATTCTATGGGCGCGGCGTTGAGCGAGGGCGGGGGCGGGCGGCGGCTGTGCCCGGGCTGCGGGTCGGCGGCGGGCGCGTCGCGGGGCAGCAAGGGCGGCTTCGACCTGCTCGGCTGCCGCGAGTGCCGGACGCTCTACGTCGCGGCCCTGCCGGGGACGGAGAACTCGGAGGACTACGACGGCTACTACGGCGAAGGGAACCTCGCCGTCCCCGACTTCATCGACCGCCGCCTTGACGAAATAGTCGCCGGCTTCGGGCCGTACCGCCGCGCGGGGCGGCTGCTCGACGTGGGCTGCGGCGCGGGCACCTTCCTGCGCGCCGCCAAGCGCGCCGGCTGGGAGGCCGTCGGCGTCGAGGTCTCCGCCACGGCCGCCGAGCACAACCGCGCCGACGGCTTCGAGGTCTTCAACGGCTTTCTGGAAGACGCGCGCTACCCCGAGGGGCACTTCGACGTGGTCGTCGCCAGCGAGGTCTTGGAGCACGTCCCCGACCCGGCCGCGATGCTCCGCGAAATCCTGCGCGTGCTGCGACCGGGCGGGCTGCTTTACGCGACGACGCCCAACGGGCGCGGGCTCTCGGCGCGCGCGCTGGGCCTCGGGTGGAGCGCCGTCTGCCCGCCCGAGCATCTGCACCTCTTCTCGCGCCGCGCGGCCGAGTCCCTGCTCGAAGGCGTCGGCTTCGGCCCCGTCCGCGTCGTCACGGAGGGCACGAACCCCGTCGAGATTCTGCGCGCGCTGCGGCGGCGCGGCGCCGCGCAGGGAGGGCCGCCGGCGCACGGCGGGCACGAAGGCCACGCCGCGGCGCCGCACTCCGCGGCCGGCGTCGAGCGCGTCCAGACGGGTTACGAGCTGAACGCGTTCCTCTCGGAGAGTCGCCCGCGCCGTCTCGTCAAGGACGCGGTCAACGGGCTCCTGCGCCTGTCGCGCCTCGGCGACTCGCTGAAGATACGCGCGGAGCGGCGCGCCTAGGGGGGCGCCGGCGCCCGAAACGCGGAAGTCATTCATGCGCCTGCTTGCAATCGTCCCCAGCGTCTACGACCGCAACCCGAGCCAGCGCTACCGCATCGAGCAGTGGGAGCCGCTGCTGCGCGCCTCGGGCGTCGAGGTCACCTACCGCCCGTTCGAGTCGGCCGAGCTGAACGAGGTGCTCTACCAGCCCGGCCGGATGGCGACGAAGATGCGGCTCGTCGCGTCGGCGCTCCGCCGCCGCTGGAACGACGTGCTCGACGCGCGCGACTTCGACGCCGTCTACATCCTGCGCGAGGCGGCGCTGCTCGGCCCGCCCGTCTTCGAGCGCGCGCTCGCCGGCATGGGCGTCCCCTTCGTCTTCGACTTCGACGACGCGGTCTTCGAGCGCTACGTCAGCCCGGCCAACGGCTACCTCAGCTACCTCAAGTTCCCCGGCAAGACGCGGACGGTCTGCCGCCTCGCCGCGCACGTCACCGCCGGCAACGAGTACCTGGCCGACTACGCGCGCCGGGTCAACCCGAACGTGACGGTCGTCCCGACGACCGTGGACACCGTGCGTTACACGGTCGCCGAGCGCCCGCCCAACGAGGTGCCGGTCGTCGGCTGGACGGGGAGCTATAGCACGCTCCAACACCTGCTGACGCTCTCGGGCGCGCTGCGCCGTCTGGCCGAGCGCGAGCGCTTCCGCCTGCGCGTCATCGGCGCGCCGGGCGCGGCGGCGGGCGCGGCCGGGCTCGAAGGCTTAGACGTCGAGTGGCTGCCGTGGAGGGCGGAGACCGAGGTGGAGGATTTGCGCCCGCTCGACGTGGGCGTGATGCCGCTGCCGGAAGACCGCTGGAGCAAGGGCAAGTGCGGGATGAAGGCTTTGCAGTACATGGGGCTGGCGATTCCCGCCGTCTGCTCGCCCGTGGGCGTCAACTCCGAAATCATCCGCGACGGCGAGAACGGGATGCTGGCGACGACCGACGCCGAGTGGGTCGAGAAGCTGGGCCTGCTGCTCGGGGACGCGCGCTTGCGCGGGCGACTGGGGCGCGCGGGCCGCGCGACGGTCGAGGCGCGCTACTCGGCCGCGGTCGTGGCCCCGCTCTTCCGCTCGGTCTTGGAGTCGGTCGCGCGCAAGCCGCGGGCGGCCCTGGGTTAAAAAAGCGGGCGCGTCGCGGCCTGCTACTCCCCGCCCCGGCTCAGGGTCGCGCGTCGGCTTCGGCCGCCAGGGCGGCGCCGGCCGGGGCGTTCGTCGTGTCGGCGGGCGCCAGCCCGGAGGCGGCGACCGCCGCGCGCCTGCGGCCGTAGCCGAAGCGCGAGGCCCAGCGCTGCGCCGGGCGCTCGACCGCCGCGTAGAGCGCCCACGAGGCGGCCACGCAGGCGACGAACGCGACGCAGACGACGAAGATTTTCGACGCGTCCGAAGAGACGCGGAGCAGCTTGAACCCGAGCAGGCTGAAGGTCAGCACGCCGACCGGCCAGTGCAGCAGGTAGAGCGAGTAAGAGATGCGGCCGAAGAAGTCCGCCAGCGCCGTGCGCCGGTCGTAGAAGCTGATGACGGCCACCGCGAACAGCGCCGCCGACGCCGAGCGCCACCCGACCATGTAGAAGGAGGCGCCGCCCGCGGCGACGAGCAGCAGCGCGTACTCCGCGCGGCCGACGACGCGCGCCCGGAACTGGAACGTCGCCGTGCCGAGCAGGAAGACGGGGACGAAGCGCACGATGAAGTTGCTGAAGGGCGCCTCGCCGTCGGCCAGCGTCGGGTCGGCCAGCAGCGACGCCGCGGCGAAGCAGCCGAAGGCGAGCCGCCGCGCCCACGCGCGGCGCGTGACGAAGGCGGGGAAGGCGAGGCCGACCAGAAGGTAGTACTGGAACTCAAGCGCCAGCGTCCAGAAGACCGGGTTCAGCCACTCGTAGCCGAAGGCGACGTTCAGGTAGCCGAGGTGGAGCAGCACCCGCGCGGCGTCCACCGGCGCCCCGTCCACCTGCGGCGCCGACCCCTTGAAGAAGGCGTAGGCGTAGGCCAGCGCGAGGACGAAGGCGATGCTGACGAGGTAGGGCGGGTCGAGGCGGACGAGGCGTTTGGCGATGAAGGCCGGGTAGGCGCCGACCCTGTAACCCGCGCGGTGGAGCGAGTAGGGGATGACGAAGCCCGAGATGACGAAGAAGACCTCGACGCCGAGCCAGCCGTAGTTGACGACGCGCCTGACGGCCTCGAAGACCGGGCCGTCGGGCGTTTCGAAGATGTAAGAGGTGAGGTGCGCCCAGCAGACGGCCAGCGACGCGAAGCCCCTCAGGAAGTCGAGGCCGTGAATTCTCTCCAGCTCCTCTTTCGGCATCCGTTAGGCCCCCGCCCGGCGGGCGGCGAGCGCGGGCCGGCCGCCGGGGCACGCCATTAAACCCCGCCACGCGGGCGCGAGGCAAACCGGGCGCCGCCGCCGCGTGCCGGTATTTCGGCGCATTGATATTTCGGCCCCGCGCGTCTAAAGTTGCCCCCTCCGAATGTCTCGTCGCAGCAGCAAACTCCGACTCGCCGCGCTGGCCTGTGTCGCCGCGCTCCCTGGCTTTTTGAAGCGCCCGCTCTACCGACGGCTCTTCGGCTACCGCGTCGGCCGCCGCGTCCGCCTCGGCTTCAGCATCATCGACGCGCGCGAGTGCGACATCGCCGACGACGTCAGCGTCGGCCACCTCAACGTCTTCCTCGGCCTCGGGCGGCTCAGCCTGGGCGACCACGCGCGGGTCGGGCACCTCAACGTCTTCCGCGGCGGCGACGAAGTCTCCATCGGGCGCTACGCGGAGATTCTGCGGATGAACGAAATCAACTCCATCCCCGACCCCGTAGTCGTCAACCCGACCGACCCGCGCTTCCTGCTCGGCGACGGCGCCGTCGTCACCGCCGGCCACAAGATTGACTTCACCGACCGCGTCACCATCGGCCGGCGCACCATCCTCGGCGGGCGCAACTCAAGCCTCTGGACGCACAACCGCCAGCGCACGCGCCCGGTCGAGATAGGCGAGCTGACCTACGTCGGTTCCGAGATTCGCGTCGCGCCGGGAGGCGTGATACCATCCCGCTGCATCGTCGGCATCGGGTCGGTCGTCACGGGGCGCATCGAGGGGGAGTTCCAGTTAATCGCGGGCGTCCCGGCCCGCCCCGTGAAGCCGCTCGGCGAGGACGACCGCTTCCTCGTCGAGCACAAGACGCGGCCCGACCTGCCGGACGACCTTTAAAGCTCGTTTCCCCGGCGCGCGCCCCCGGCACGCGCCTCCCCCCGAGGCTTTAAGAACACATGAACGCCATTCTCGCCCTCTCGGCGCTCACGCTGGCCGTGGGCGTCTCGCTCATCTTCCCCCGTGAGGGCGCCGCCGCCGTCGTCTTCTGCGCCACGCTCGCGGCGGTCGCCGGGCTGCTCGTCAGCCGCCACCCGACGCAGGGGCGCTTCCTCGTCCAGGTCTTCGTCGCCGCGCTCCTCGTCCGGCTCGCCGTCGGCGTGCTCATCTACTACTTCAAGCTCCAAGACTTCTTCGGCGGCGACGCCTTCACCTACGACTACCAGGGGACGACCTACCTCGCGTCCTGGCGGGGACTGTGGCGGGACAAGCAGGCGTTCGGCGCGTCGCTCTACCGCAACTGGGGGATGGGCTACCTCGTGGGCGGCATCTACGCGCTGCTCGGGCGGAACATGCTGGCCGTGCAGTTCTTCAACGCCGCGGTGGGGGCGGCCACGGCGCCGGTCATCTTCCTCTGCTCGCGGCAGATTTTCCAGAACATGCGGGTGGCGCGCATCGCCACGCTCTCGGTCGCCTTCTTCCCGAGCCTCGTCCTCTGGTCGTCGCAGGGCCTCAAGGACGGCCCCATCGTCTTCCTGCTGGCCGTCGTGATGCTGGCGACGCTGCGGCTCGGCGAGCGCTTCAGCACGAAGTACGTGGCCGTGATGCTGTTCGCGCTCTACTGCCTGCTCTGCTTCAGGTTCTACATCTTCTACATGACGGCGGCGGCCGTCGGCGGCGCGTTCCTCATCGGGATGCGGCCGCAGACGACGCGCAACCTGCTCCGGCAGGTCGCCATCGTGTTCGCCATCGGGCTCGGGCTCACCTACCTCGGCGTGCTGCGCACGGCCGACGCGCAGCTCGAAGTCCTCGGCGACCTCGATGCCGTGCAGCGCAGCCGCGCCGACCTGGCGACCTCGGCCAACTCCGGGTTCGGGCAGGACGTGGACGTCTCGACGGCCTCGGGCGCCATCAGCGCCGTGCCGCTGGGGATGGCCTACCTCCTGTTCGCGCCCTTCCCGTGGCAGCTCGCCAGCCTGCGCCAGTCCATCACCCTGCCGGAGATGCTGGCGTGGTGGGCGGCCTTCCCGCTGCTGGCGATGGGCATCTGGTTCACCATCAAGTACAGGCTGAGGCAGGCGCTGCCCATCCTCCTCTTCACGACGATGCTGACGCTGGCCTACTCCATCTTCCAGGGGAACGTCGGGACGGCCTACCGGCAGCGGAGCCAAATCCTCGTCTTCTACTTCATCTTCGTCGCCGTCGGCGCCGTGCTGGAGCTGGAGCGCAGGGAGAACCGTCGGCGTCAGCAGATGCTTGAGCGGCAGGCCGCCTACGCCGCGCTGCGCCGCGCGCGCCCGCCGCGCCCGCCGCTCCCGCACGGCGCCCTCTCTTCGCAGCTCGGGGGCGGGCCGCCGGCCCCGGCCGCGGCCGCGCGGGCGCCGGGCGGCGTGTTTAAAGTGTGAGGGGAGGGCCGAGGGCGCCTCCGGCCGCTTGCGGCCGCGGCGCCCTTTGCTGAATACTAGGGTTTTGGTCAGCGACGAGTTTTCAGTCCGGGACACGACAGGCAGGTTATGAACGCTCTACTCGCCGCACTCGCGGTGGCCCTCTCGGCGGCGGTCGCGCTCACCATACCGGGGGGCGCGGCGGCCGTGCTCGTCTGCCTGGTGTGGGCGGTCGTGGCCGCGTGGCTGCTGGCGAAGGGCGAGGGGGAGCAGAGCGTCTACCTGCTGCGGGTCTTCGTCGCCGGGCTGCTCGTGCGGATGGCGGTCGGCGCGCTCATCAACGCCTTCCAGTTGCAGGACTTCTTCGGCGGCGACGCGCTGACCTACGACCAGCTGGGCAACGCGGTGGCCGACTCGTGGCGCCACGGGGTGGCGCAGCCGACCGAAATCAAGGACTGGGCGGTCGGGGGCGGCTGGGGGATGCTCTACCTCGTGGCGGTCATCTACGCGGCCGTCGGGCGCAACATGCTGGCGGTGCAGTTCGTCAACGCGGTGCTGGGCGCCGCGACCGCGCCCGTCATCTTCCTCTGCGCGCGCCACATCTTCCAGAACCTGCGGGTGGCGAAGGTGGCGGCGCTCTCGGTCGCCTTCTACCCGAGCCTCGTGCTCTGGTCGTCGCAGGGGTTGAAGGACGGCCCCATCGTCTTCCTGCTCTCGGTCGCCATGCTGGCGACGCTGCGGCTCGGCGAGCGGATGGACTTGAAGTACGTCGCGGCGCTCGCCCTCTCGATGTTCGCCATCTTCTCGCTGCGCTTCTACGTCTTCTACATGCTGGCGGCGGCCGTCGGCGGCGCGTTCCTCATCGGGATGCGGCCGGTCTCGTCGCGGAGCTTCCTGCGGCAGCTCGTCGTCGTCCTCGCGCTGGGCGTGGGGTTCACCTACCTCGGCGTGCTGCGCTCGGCGGGCGTGCAGCTGGAGCGCTACGGCACCCTCCAGTCGGTGCAGACGAGCCGCTCCGACCTCGTGCGCTCCGCGAACTCGGGGTTCGGGCAGGACGTGGACGTCTCGACGGCGTCGGGCGCCATCAGCGCCGTGCCGCTCGGGATGGCCTACCTCCTGTTCGCCCCCTTCCCGTGGCAGCTCGCCAGCCTGCGCCAGTCCATCACCCTGCCGGAGATGACCATCTGGTGGGTCTCCTTCCCGCTGCTCGTCGTGGGCATCTGGTTCACGCTGAGCTACCGGCTGAGGCAGGCGCTGCCCATCCTCCTCTTCACGATGATGCTGACGCTGGCCTACTCCATCTTCCAGGGGAACGTCGGGACGGCCTACCGGCAGCGCAGCCAAATCCTCGTCTTCTACTTCATCTTCGTCGCCGTCGGCGCCGTGCTGCTCAAGGAGCGGCAGGAGGACCGGCAGCGCGTGGCGGCCTTCGAGCGGCAGCAGTCGGTGACGGCCGTGCAGCGCGCCGCCGCGGGGCGCCAGCGCTACGCGCTCTGGAAGCAGGAGCGCGAGAAGGAGTTGGAGCGGATGGCGCAGGAAATTAACGAGAGGGTCAACTTCTGATGTGCGGCATCGTCGGCATGGTCAACCTCGACGGGCGCGCGGCCGACGCCGCGCTGCTCGGCCGCATGAACGAGGCCATCCACCACCGCGGCCCCGACGAGGAGGGGAGCTACCTCGGCGGGCACGTCGGGCTCGCCATGCGCCGGCTCGCCATCATCGACCTCAAGGGCGGGCAGCAGCCCATCGCCGACGAGGAGCGCACCGCCTTCATCGTCTATAACGGCGAGGTCTACAACTTCCGCGAGGTGAGGAAGGGGCTGGAAGCCCGCGGCCACCGCTTCCACACCGACTGTGATACGGAGGTCGTCCTCCACGCCTATCTGGAGTACGGCGCCGACTGCCCGAAACACCTCCGGGGCATGTTCGCCTTCGCCGTCTGGGACGAGCGCAGACGGGAGCTCTTCCTCGCGCGCGACCGGGTCGGCAAGAAGCCGCTGCTCTACTCGCGGACGGCCGGCACGTTCGTCTTCGGCTCGGAGTTCTCGGCGCTGCTGCTGCACCCGTCGGTCGGGCGCGAGATGGACCGCGGCGCCATCCACGACTACCTCTCCTTCATGTGCGTCCCGGCGCCGCAGACCGCCTACCGCGACATCAGGAAGCTCGAGCCCGGCCACACGCTCACGCTCTCGGCGTCGGGCGAGGTGAAGCTCGCGCGCTACTGGGAGCCCGACTTCTCGAAGAAGCTCGACGTCACGGAGGAGGAGGCGGGCGAGCGCGCGCTCGAACTGCTGCGCGACGCCGTGCGCGTGCGGCTGATGTCGGAGGTGCCGCTCGGCGCCTTCCTCTCGGGCGGCGTGGACTCGTCGGCCGTCGTCGCGCTGATGGCCGAGGAGAGCGCGGGGCCGGTCAAGACCTTCTCCATCGGCTTCGACGAGCAGGACTTCTCGGAACTCCACCACGCCCGGCGCGTGGCAGAGTTCGTCGGCGCCGACCACCACGAGTTCGTCGTCCGGCCCGACGCGATGGAGGTGCTGCCGAAACTCGTCGAGCACTACGGCGAGCCGTACGCCGACTCGTCGGCCATCCCGACCTACTACGTCGCGCGCGAGACGCGCAGGCACGTCACCGTCGCCCTGAACGGCGACGGCGGCGACGAGTGCTTCGCGGGCTACGAGCGCTACGCGGCGATGCGCCTGTCGGAGCGCTACCGGCGGCTGCCGGGGGCCCTGCGCGAGCGCGTCATCCGGCAGGCGGTCGAGCTGCTCCCCATCTCGGAGCGGCGCCCCTCGCGCGCGCGCAAGGTGCGTCGCTTCCTGCGGGCCGCGAGCCTCCCGCCCGTCGAGCGCTACCTGCGCTGGGTGTCGGTCATCAACCCGGAGGACAAGGACGCGCTCTACACGGAGGAGTTCCGCCGGAGCGTCGGGGGGCGCGACGTGAGCGAGCACCTGCGGCCGTGGTTCGCGCGCGCCAACGGGGCGGGCGTCGTGGACGCCGCGCTGCTCGCGGACACGATGACGTACCTGCCGAACGACCTGCTCGTCAAGGTGGACATCGCCAGCATGGCCGTCAGCCTTGAGGCGCGCTCGCCGTTCCTCGACCACCACGTCATCGAGTTCGCCGCCTCGCTCCCGGAGAGGCTGAAGCTGCGCGGCCTGACGACGAAGTACATTTTGAAGAAGACGCTGCGCAAGCTCCTGCCGCCCGAGAACCTCTCGCGCGGCAAGATGGGCTTCGGGGTGCCGGTCGGCCACTGGTTCCGCGGGCAGATGCAGGGCTTCCTGCGCGAGAACCTGCTCTCGGAGCGGGCCGCGCGGCGGGGCCTGTTCCGCCCCGAGGTGGTGCGCCGCATGGTCGAGCTGCACACGCGCGGCGAGCGCGACCACACGCACCAGCTCTGGACGCTGCTCATGCTCGAACTCTGGTTCCAAAGGTTCGCCGACTGAAGGAACCCTTTTAAGTTCAGACGAGAATTAAGAGCGGAGGGTATAGCTAAGTGAAAGGCATCGTTCTGGCCGGGGGACTGGGGACGCGTCTGCGCCCCCTGACGGCCGTCACCAACAAGCACCTGCTGCCCGTCTACGACAAGCCGATGGTCTACTACCCCATCCAGACGCTCGTCAACGCCGGCATCAAAGACATCATGATCGTCACGGGCGGGAACTCGGCCGGCGACTTCCTCCGGCTCCTCAAGAACGGGAAGGACTTCGGGCTCCGCCACATCAACTACACCTACCAGGAGGGCGAGGGCGGCATCGCCGCCGCGCTCGACCTCTGCGAGGAGTTCGCCGAGGGCGAAGCCATCTGCGTCGTCCTCGGCGACAACATCATCGAGAAGAACATCAACCGGGCGGTGCGGGCCTACCGGCACCAGGGCGGCGGCGCCAAAATCCTCCTCAAGCGGGTGCCCGACCCGCAGCGCTTCGGCGTGCCGGAACTGGACGGCAGCCGCGTCGTCCGCATCGAGGAGAAGCCGCAGGCCCCGAAGTCGGACTACGCCGTCATCGGCATCTACATGTACGACGCCGACGTCTTCAACATCATCAAGACGCTCAAGCCCTCGGGCCGCGGCGAGCTGGAGATCACGGACGTCAACAACTCCTACATCGACCGCGGCGAGATGACGTGGGACGAGCTCGACGGGTGGTGGACCGACGCCGGCACCTTCGAGTCGCTGCTGCGCGCCTCGCACATGGTGGCCGAGACGGGGGCCAACAAGATGGACGACGCGGCGGCGGCGAAGGCGTCGCCCGCCGCCTTCGGAGCGGAGGGCGCCGATGCGGCCGAAGCAGGAATCACGCGCTGAGGGCGCGGCCGCCGTGGCCGCGCACGATGACGGGCGGGGCGGCGTCGCGCCGGCGGCGGGCGCCGGCGGCGGCGCGCTGACCGCGCTCAGGGCCGCCGACCTCTCGCGCGGCCGGATAGAGGGCGTCGTCGTCCGCGACCTGCGCAAGCACCTCGACGAGCGCGGCTGGCTGGCGGAACTCTACCGCGACGACGACGAGGCGACCGAGGGGTTCCGCCCGGCGATGGCCTACGCCTCGACGACGCTCCCGGGCGTCGAGCGCGGCCCGCACGAGCACCACGACCAGGCCGACCACTTCTGCTTCATCGGCCCCTCGAACTTCAAGCTGCGCCTGTGGGACAACCGCGCGGACTCGCCGACCTACGGCCGCGTGATGACGGTCTTCGCGGGCGAGGACGCGCCGCGCGCCGTCGTCGTCCCCAAGGGCGTCGTCCACGCCTACCGCAACGTCGGCCAGTCCACGGGGCTCGTCATCAACCTCCCCGACCGCCTCTACGCCGGCCCCGGCCGCCGCGAAGAGGTGGACGAAATCCGCCACGAGGACGACCCCGAGACGATCTTCAGGCTGGACGACTGAAGGAAGTAGGCAGTAGCGCCACGCGTCCCGGCCGCCGACACCGGGACGCGTGCGGCGCGAGGTGGCGGAGGCTTTTCTACCGCCTGCCGCCCGCCGGCTGCCGGCCTCTGCTTTTCATGAAAGTTCTTCGCATCATCGCGCGGCTGAACGTCGGGGGGCCGGCGCGGCACGTGGCGTGGCTGGAGGCGGGGCTGCGCGGGCGGGGCGTCGAGTCGCTCCTGGTGGCGGGCGTGGTGCCGCCGGGCGAGGACGACATGTCGTACTTCGCCGAGCGGATGGGCGTCCGCGCGCACGTCATCCCCGAGATGAGCCGCGAAATCTCGCCGAAGGACGCCGTCACAATCTGGAAGCTCTACCGGCTGATGGCGCGCGAGCGCCCCGACGTCGTCCACACGCACACGGCGAAGGCCGGCACGGTCGGGCGCGCGGCCGGCGTGCTCTACCGCTACCTGACGCCGTCGGCGCTCGCGGGCCGGCCGCGCCCGTGCCGCTTCGTCCACACGTACCACGGCCACATCTTCCACAGCTACTACGGCCGCTGGAAGACGCGCCTCTTCCTCGCCGTCGAGCGGGCGCTGGCGCGCCTGACGGACCGCATCGTCGTCATCAGCCCGCAGCAGCTCGAAGAGATTCACGGCCGCTTCCGGGTCGGGCGGCGCGGGCAGTTCCGCGTCATCCCCCTGGGCCTCGACACGCGCGCCTACGACGACTGGGCCGGGCGGCGCCACGCGCTCCGGCGCGAGTGGGGCGCGGGCGAGGCGGACACGCTCGTCGGCGTCGTCGGCCGCCTGACCGAGGTCAAGAACCACCGCCTCTTCCTCGAAGCCGCGGCGCTCTACAAGAGGCGGCGGGCGTACGGGGCCGGGGCCGAAGGCGGGGCGCACGGGGCGGGGCGGGTGGCCTTCGTCGTCGTCGGGGACGGGCACCTGCGGGCGGAATTGGAGGGGCACGCGCGGGCGCTCGGGCTTCAGGATGATGTAAAATTCGCGGGGCTCAGGGACGACCCGGAAAACTTCTACCCAGCGCTGGACGTCGTCGCGCTCACCTCGCGCAACGAGGGGACGCCCCTGACGCTCATCGAGGCGATGGCCAACGCGCGCCCCACGGTCGCCACGGCCGTGGGCGGGGTCGTGGATTTGCTCGGCGGCGTCGAGGGGCGGGAGCTTCGGCGCGGGCACGCGTGGCAGGTCTGCGAGCGCGGCATCCAGGTGCGCCCCGGCGACCCCGAGGCGTTCGCCGACGCGCTCGCGCACCTCGTCGCCGACGCGGGGCTGCGCGCGGCCCTGGGCCACAGGGGGCGCGAGTACGTCGAGCGCCAATACTCGGTCGAGCGCCTGCTCTCGGACGTGCTCGGTCTCTACGAGGAGCTGACGGGCGGCGGCGCCCGCGGGGGCCGGGACGCGCGCGCGGGCGTCGCGTCTGAACAGTGCGCCGCCGCCGGGGGCAACCCGCCCGCGCGGCCGGCTTGAAAGGGGATAAGAAAGTTTGCGAGTTCTGATTACGGGCGGCGCCGGGTTCATCGGGTCGCACCTCTCCGACTTGTACGTCTCGCGCGGCGACGAGGTCTTCGTCATCGACGACCTCTCGACGGGCTCCTTCGACAACATCGCGCACCTCAAGGGGCACGCGCGCTTCCACTACACCATCGACTCGGTGCACAACGTCCCCGTAGTCGCCGAGCTCATCGACCAGTGCGACGTCGTCTTCCACCTCGCGGCGGCCGTCGGCGTCAAGCTCATCGTCGAGAGCCCCGTGCGCACCATCGAGACGAACGTGCGCGGCACGGAGGTCGTCCTGGAGCAGGCGAACAAGAAGAAGAAGAAGGTGCTCGTGGCCTCCACCTCCGAGGTCTACGGGCTCTCCTCCGAGGTGCCGTTCCGCGAGGACGGGAACCTCGTCATGGGGGCGACGACGAAGGGGCGCTGGTCTTACGCCTGCTCGAAGGCCATCGACGAGTTCCTCGCCCTGGCCTACTGGCGGGAGAAGAAGCTGCCGACCGTCGTCGTCCGGCTCTTCAACACGGTGGGGCCGCGCCAGACGGGCCAGTACGGGATGGTCATCCCGACCTTCGTCAGGCAGGCGCTGGCCGGCCGCCCCATCACGGTCTACGGGACGGGCGAGCAGACGCGCTGCTTCGGGTACGTGGGCGACGTCGTGGGCGCGCTCGTGGGCCTGATGGACAGGGACGAGTCGGTGGGCCAGGTCTTCAACATCGGGTCGAACGAGGAGGTCAGCATCATGCAGCTCGCCACGCGGGTCAAGGAGCTGACCGGGTCGAAGAGTGAGATAGTCACCGTCCCCTACGACGAGGCGTACGAGGAGGGGTTCGAGGACATGCCGCGGCGCGTGCCCGACATCTCGAAGGTCGGCGCGCTGACGGGCTTCAAGCCGACGGTTAAGCTCGACGGGATTCTGGAGTCCGTCGTCGAGTACTACAGCGGCCGGCAGGGCAACCGCTGAGGCCGCCCCCGCGTTTTCAGGTAATGCCCTTCAGCAGTAGCCAACTCGTGCCCGCGCTCGTGGCGCTCGCGCTCGCGCTCGCGCTGACGCCGCTCGTGCGCGCGTTCGCGCGGCGCTTCGGCGTCATCGCCCGGCCGCGGAGCGACCGCTTCAGCAAGCGGCCGACGGCGATGATGGGCGGCGTCGCCATCTACCTCTCGGTGCTCGCGGCCTTCCTGCTCTTCACCCCGCACACGCGCGAGGGCTGGGTCGTGATGGGCGCCAGCACCGCGCTGTTCTTCGTCGGGCTGGTGGACGACTTCCTCCACATCAAGCCCTACCAGAAGCTCATCGGGCAGGTCTTGGGCGCGTCGGCGGTCGTCTTCTTCGGGCTGCTGCTGCCGTGGGGCTGGGGCGCGTCGGCCGCGATGCTCCTGACCATCTTCTGGCTCATCGGCATCACGAACGCCATCAACCTGCTCGACAACATGGACGGGCTCGCCGCGGGCGTCTCGGCCGTGGCCGCCGTCTTCATCGCCGCCAGCTTCGCCGCCAACGGGCAGACGACCGAGGCCGTGATGCTCTCGGCCTTCGCCGCGGCGCTCGTCGGCTTCCTCGTCTACAACACGAGCCCGGCGTCCATCTTCATGGGCGACTGCGGCTCGATGTTCGTCGGCTTCTTCCTCGCCTCGACGGCGCTGCTCTCGGCGTCGGGCGAGCGCGGGCGCAGCTTCATCGTCGTCATCGCCGTCCCCGTCCTCATCCTCTTCATCCCCATCTTCGACACGACGCTCGTCACCGTGGTGCGCAAGCTCTCGGGCCGGGCCGCGTCGCAGGGCGGGCGCGACCACACCTCGCACCGGCTCGTCGCGCTGGGTTTGTCGGAGCGGCGCGCGGTCTGGATGCTCTACGGCTTCGCCGGGGCGTCGGGGCTGCTGGCGATGCTCGTGCGGCAGTTCGAGTACCACACCGGCATCGCGATGGTGCTGGGGTTCGCCGTCGTGCTCACGCTGGCGGGCGTCTACCTCGCGGGGGTCAAGGTCTACGACGAGGCGGAGGTGCGGGCGGCGCGCGAGCAGCCGCTCGTCGCGTTCCTCGTTGACCTCTCGTACAAGCGCCGGATATTCGAGGTGCTCCTCGACGTGCTGCTCGTCATCCTGGCCTACTACTTCGCCTACGTGACGCTGTTCGGCTCCGACCTCGGGGCCGGGGTGTGGCGGCTGTTCCTCTCGACCGTCCCCGTCCTCATCTTCGTGAAGATGGCGGCGCTGCCGGCGGCGGGCGTCTACCGCGGCCTCTGGCGCTACATCAGCCTCGACAACCTCATCGTCTACGCGAAGGCGGTGGCCGCCGGGTCGGTGGCGAGCGTGCTGGCGCTCCTGTTCGCCTTCCGCTTCGAGGGCTTCTCGCGCGCCGTCTTCGTCCTCGACGCCATCTTCTTCTTCCTGATGCTCGCCGGGAGCCGGGTCGCCTTCCGCCTCTTCCGGCAGCTCCTGCCGGCGCCCACGTCGGGCGGGCGGCGCGTGCTCATCTACGGCGCGGGCGACGCCGGCGAGCTGCTCCTGCGCGAGATGCGCAACAACCTCCGGCTCCAGTACACGCCCGTCGGGTTCGTGGACGACGACCCCTTCAAGAAGGGCAAGGTCATCCACGGCCTGCGCGTCTTCGGCGGCAACGGCCACCTGCGCCGCATCTGCGAGGAGCAGTCGGTCGAGGAGGTGCTCATCTCCAGCTCGCGCATCGGCGACGACCGCATCGCCGAAATCCGCCGCGACTGTGAGGACGCCCAGATCACCCTCAAGCGCATGCGCATCGAGATCGAGCTGGTGGGGCACGAATTCTAGGGGCTAGGGGCTAGAGGCTAGGGGCTAGTTGGTTAGTAGTTAACGTGGGAGATGACCCTTAAGAGTTACAGGGACTTAGAAGTGTGGCGTAAGGCGATGAGTTTGGTTAAGGCCGTCTACGTCGCGACTTCGTTATACCCGTCGGAAGAAAAGTTCGGCCTCGTCAGCCAGATGCGCCGGGCGGCAGTCTCAATTCCGTCGAACCTCGCGGAGGGGCATGCGCGTTCCGGTAGTGGCGAGTTCAAGCATTTTATCTCGATAGCAATGGGCTCCGTCGCGGAGCTGGAGGCACAGACTATTCTCAGTGTTGATTTAAATTATATGGCTGAGAACACGGCGAAGGGTATTTTGAGTCAGCTAGATGAGGTCGGCAAGATGCTGCGCGGCCTCTACAAATCGCTGTCAACTCAGTAGAAGCGCAGTCCGGAGTGAAGACGGCTACGTCGCAGAGGCTCAACCAAAAACTAGCCCCTAGCCCCTAGCCCCTATGTCAGAGCAGATAGCACTCATCAACGTCCGGCCCGTGTGGGCGCGGCTGCCGCTGGCGGTGCTGGCGGTGGCGGCGCTGTGGGCGGCGTGGTACGGGGTGCGTTGGGGGGTGGGGAACACGATGGCGGAGACGGCGCCGGCCTCGTACGCCACCGACCCGGCCGCGTCGTTCGAGTCGGCCGAGGCCGCCGTCCGGCTCGCGCCGCGCGACCCGCTCGCGCACCTGATGCTGGCGCGGCTGCACCAAATTAGCTTCGACCCGGCGAGCGTGCCGCGCGCGCTCGAAGAGTACGGGACGGCGGCCGCGCTGGCGCCCAACGACTACCTCGTCTGGACGGAGGTCGGGCGGGCGCGCTCGGCGCTCGGCGACCCGGAGGGCGGCGTGGCCGCGCTGCGGCGCGCGGCGGAGCTTGCGCCCAACTACGCGCAGCCGCGCTGGCACCTCGGCAACGCGCTGCTGCGCGGGGGCGAGACCGAGGCGGCCTTCGCCGAGCTGCGCCGCGCGGCGGACGCCGACTCTTCTTTGCGGCCGCAGGTCTTCAACCTCGCGTGGCAGGTCTACGGGCCGGACATGGCGCGCGTCATCGAGACGGTGGGGAACACGCCGCTGGCGCGCGCGCAACTGGTCGGCGTGCTGGCCGGGCGCGGACGCTTCGACGACGCGCTCTCCGTCTGGGCCGGCCTCAGCCCCGAGGATCGTCGCACGCACGCCCCGGCCGGCGACGCGCTCGCGCGCGCGCTCTACGGCAAGGGGCAGCAGCGCCGCGCGCTCCGCGTGCTCTCGGAGGCGGGCGTCGGCGGGCTCGCCGAGGGGCAGGTCACGGACGGCGGCTTCGAGTCCGACATCGGCCAGCCCGGCCGGGAGCTGTTCCGGTGGGAAGTCAGCCAGGCGCCCGGCGCGCAGGTCGCGCTCGACGCGCGCGCCGGGCACGCGGGGCGGCGCTCGCTGCGCGTGGACTTCAGCGCGTCGGGGCAGGTGGAGTTCCGCAACGTCTCGCAGGTGGTCGCGGCCGAGCCGGGCGCGCGCTACCGCCTGAGCCTCTGGCTCAAGACCGACGAGCTGAGGAGCGCGGCGCCGCCCGTCGCCTTCGTCGCGGACGCGGCGGCGCCGGACGCGGTGCTCGCGGTCACGCCGCCCGCGCCCTCGGGGACGAACGACTGGCAGCAGGTCTCTTTGGAGTTCACGACGGGGCCGCGGACGGAGGCCGTGCTGGTGAGGCTCGCGCGCGCGGCCTGCCCCGACGGGGTCTGCCCCATCTTCGGAAAAATCTGGTATGACGACTTCCACCTCGAACGCGCAGGCGGGCGCCCCGGCGCCGGGCGCTGAGGCCGCGCTCACGCCGGCCGCCGCCGCGCCGCCGCGCCCGGAGGCGCCGCCCGCGGCGGCGCCGTCCGCGCGCGAGCTGCCGCACACCGTCTGGAGCCGCTTCATCATCCTCATGCTCTGCCTCGCGGTCGTCACCACGACGCTCGCCTTCGGCACCGTCCACTGGTGGGCGCTCTCGGCCTTCCAGCTGAGCGCCGCGCTGGTCTTCGTGCTCTGGATGCTGGACGCGTGGCGGACGGGCGTGCTGCGCGTGAGCCGCAACGCCTTGCAGCTCCCGCTCGTCGGGATGCTCGCCGTCGGGGTCGTGCAGCTCCTCCCGCTCGGCGCTGGCGGGGCGGCGGGCGGCGCCATCTCCTACGACCCGCAGGCGACGCGCGTCGTGCTCGTGCAGGTCGCGGGCCTGCTCGTCTACTTCGCCGCGGCGCTCGCCTTCGTGGACAGCCCGGGCCGCCTGCGCCTCGTCGCGCGCCTCGTCGTCGTCTTCGGCTTCCTGCTCGCCGTCTACGGGCTGATGCAGCACTTCGTCAACCCGCGCACCATCTTCTTCGTGCGCGAGCCGAAGAACTCCGAGCCGTTCGGCCCCTACATCAACCGCCACCACTTCGCCGGCTACATGGAGCTGGCGCTGGCGATGCCGCTGGGGCTGCTGTTCGCGGGCGCGGTCGCGCGCGAGCGCATGGCGCTCTACGCCTTCGCCTCGGCCATCATGGCGGTCGCGCTCGTGATGACGAACTCGCGCGGCGGGGTGCTCAGCATGGTCTGCGAGGTGCTGTTCCTCGCCGTCGTCTCGACGGCGGCGCGGGGCCGCGGGCGCGAGCGCGAGGAGGTCGGCCGCGGGTCGCGCCTGCGCTCGGCGGCGGCCCGCGTCGGGCTCGGGTTCGCGCTGGTGCTGGCGGTCTTGGTCGGCGTGCTCTACTTCGGCGGCGAGGACGCGCTCACCCGCGTGGCGGGCACCGTCTACAGCGACGACCCGACGACCGGGCGCGCGCACTTCTGGCGCGGCGCGCTCGGCATCATCCGCGACCACCCCGTCCTGGGCGCGGGGCTCGGCGCGTTCGGCGCGGCCTACCCGCGCTACGACACCGGGAACGGCATGTACCGGCTGGAGCAGGCGCACAACGACTACCTGCAAACCCTTTCGGACGCGGGCGCGGTCGGCGGCTTCCTGGGCCTCGCCTTCGTGGGGCTGCTGTTCTGGACGGCGCTCCGGCGGATGCACTCGCACGACCGCTTCCGGCGCGGCGTGGCGCTCGGCGCGCTGGGCGGGTGCGCGGGCGCGCTCGTCCACAGCTTCTTCGACTTCACCCTGCACACGACCGCCAACGCGCTCCTCTTCCTCCTGCTGGCCGCGCTCGCCACCGTCAACGGCCGCGTGGAGGAGCCCGAGTCGGGCGGCCGCGGCCGCCGCCGCCGCCGCCGCCGGCAGGGCGGGGGCGCGGACTCGCGCGAAGAACCGGCGGCCGCCTGAGCGGATGGCTGTTACAATGCGGGGGCACAAGAGATTAAGGCTTCGGGCGGAGAGACGATGCGGATACTGGTGACGGGCGGCGCGGGCTTCATCGGCTCGCACCTGTGCGAGAGGCTTCTCGCCGAGGGGCACGACGTCCTGTGCCTCGACAACTTCTTCACGGGGCGCAGGGAGAACGTCTACCGCCTGATGGACTCGAAGCGGTTCGAGCTCGTCCGCCACGACGTCATCGAGCCGATACTCTTAGAGGTCGACCAGATTTACAACCTCGCCTGCCCGGCCTCGCCCGTCCACTACCAGTACAACCCCGTCAAGACGGTCAAGACGAGCGTGATGGGCGCCATCAACATGCTCGGCCTCGCCAAGCGCGTCAAGGCGAGGATACTTCAGGCTTCGACCTCCGAGGTCTACGGCGACCCGGAGGTCCACCCGCAGACCGAGGACTACTGGGGCAACGTCAACTGCATCGGCCCGCGCTCCTGCTACGACGAGTCGAAGCGCCTGGCCGAGACGCTGATGATGGACTACCACCGGCAGAACGGGGTGGACACCCGCATCATCCGCATCTTTAACACCTACGGCCCCCGCATGCTGGAGCACGACGGGCGCGTCGTGTCGAACTTCATCGTGCAGGCGCTCAGGGGCGAGGAGCTGACGATTTACGGGACGGGCGAGCAGACGCGCTCGTTCTGCTACGTGGACGACCTCGTGGACGGCATGGTGCGCCTGATGAACGTCGAGCCGGGGAGCCCCGGCGGCCTCGACGTCCACGACCCGGTCAACGTCGGCAACCCCGGCGAGTTCACCATGCGGGAACTCGCGGAGGAGGTCGGGCGCGCCGCGGGCGTCGAGGTGAGGGTGCGCTCCTGCCCGCTCCCCAAAGACGACCCGCGCCAGCGCCGCCCCGACATCACGCGCGCGCGGCAACTCCTCGGCTGGGAGCCGACGGTGCCGCTCCGCGAGGGGCTCAAGCGCACGGTCGCCTACTTCGCGGAAAGGGTACAGGCAAAGTGATGAGTGCTGAGGACTGAGGACTGAGTGAAAAGACAAGGGCTTTCACTCAGTCCTCAGTCCTCAGCACTCAGTACTAAATTTATGGCTCAACCTGGAGAAGATGCGGCGATGGCGGCGAGCGTGCCGGGGATGTGCCTGGAGGCGCTGGGGCGCCACGCGAAGGCGGACGCGCTGAGCCTGAAGGTGAAGGGGCAGTGGCTCCACATCCCGGGCGAGGCCATCATCAAGCGCGTGCGCGCCGTCGCGCTCGGCCTCTCGGCGCTCGGCGTCCGGCGCGGCGACCGCGTGGCGCTCCTCTCCGAGAACCGCCCCGACTGGTCGGTCGTGGACCTCGCCATCCTCAGCCTCGGGGCCGTCAACGTCCCCATCTACACGACGCAGGCGCCCGAGCAGGTGCGCTACATCCTCGAAGACTCGGGCGCGCGCGTCCTCTTCGTCTCGGGGAAGAAGGTCTACCGCCACGCGCGCCCCGGCGTCGAGCCGGTCGAGACCTTAGAGCGCGTCGTCTTCTTCGACACCGACGCGGCCGAGGGGCAAGAGGGCGCGCTCTCGCTCTTCGAGCTGGAGCAGGCCGGCGCGCAGATGGACTCGGCCGAGCCCGAAGTCTTCAGCCGCGCCCTGAACGCCGTCGGCGCCGACGACCTGGCGACCGTCATCTACACGTCGGGGACGACGGGCGAGCCGAAGGGCGTCATGCTCACGCACGGCAGCTTCGTCGCCAACGTCCGGGCCATCTCAAGCTCGCTCCCCATCCTCCCGACCGACGTGGCGCTCTCCGTCCTGCCGCTCTCGCACATCTTCGAGCGCGTCGTCTTCTACGTCTTCTGCTGGAGCGGCGTCTCGGTGGCCTACGCGCCGTCGTTCGACGTCGTCGGCGAGTACCTGCGCGAGGTGCGCCCGACCATCATGACGGCCGTGCCCCGCCTCTTCGAGAAGGTCTTCCACAAGATAGTCAAGAAGGGGACGGCCGAGGGCGGCTGGAAGGCGCGGCTCTTCAACTGGGCGCTCCGCGTCGGGCAGCGGCACGCGGAGCTGAAGGACAGGGGCGAGACGGTGCCGCCGCTGCTTGAGATTCAGCAGGAGGTGGCGAGCCGCCTCGTCTTCAAGAAGTGGCGCGAGGGCGTGGGCGGCCGCCTGCGCTTCTTCGTCTCGGGCGGGGCGCCGCTCTCGCCCGCGCTCTCCTACGCCTTCCTCGGCGCGGGCGTCGTCATCCTGCAAGGCTACGGGATGACCGAGACCTGCATCGTCTCGGCCAACCGCCCCGAGGACAACCGCGTCGGCTCGGTCGGACTGCCGTTCCCCGGCGTCGAGGTTAGGACGGACGCCGACGGCGAATTCCTCGTCCGCGGGCCGAACGTGATGCAGGGCTATTACGGCCACGAGGCCGAGACCGCCGCGGTCTTCACCGAGGACGGCTGGTTCCGCACGGGCGACGTCGGGAGCATTGACGAGGCGGGCCGGCTCCACATCACCGACCGGAAGAAGGAGCTGTTCAAGCTCTCGAACGGCAAGTACGTCGCGCCGCAACTGGTCGAGAGCCTCATCAAGCAGAGCCAGTACGTGAGCCAGGTCGTCGTCGTCGGCGCGGGGCGCAAGGCTCCGGCCGCGCTCATCGTCCCCGACTGGGAGGCGCTCGCCTCCGCGCTCCCCGCGCCGCAGGCCGAGGAGCACACGCCGCGCGTCGCCTGGAGCCGCAACCCGGCGGCCGTCAAGCTGGTGCAGGCCGAAGTGGCCGAACTGACCCGCCCGCTCCACGACTACGAGCGCGTCCGCCGCGTGGCGCTCCTCCCCGACGAGTTCTCCATCGACGGCGGCGAACTCACCCCGACCCTCAAGGTCAAACGCCGCGTCATAGACGAGAAGTACCACGACCTCATCGAAGAGATTTACAACGGGGCGGGAAGGGGAGAGTAGACAGTAGCCGGTAGATTGAAACAGGCGGCGCGCCCTGCTTACGACCGGGACGCGCCGCCTGTCTTTCTACCGGCTACTGTCTGCTCCCCTCTCAGGCGTCCGTCAGCGTCAGGCGCTCGATTTCGAGGAGCGCCTCGGCGAAGCGCGCGCTGTCGTGGGAGGGCTCGGAGAGGACGTCTTGGGCGAGGCGGCGCAGGTGCGCCGGCAGCGCGAGGGCGGCGAAGGGGAGAGCGTCCGCCGGCGGCGCGTGGCGGGAGAGTAAAAGCACCTCCGCGCCGCAAAAGTCGCACGACTCGACGTGCTCGGCGACGCGCCCCTCGCGCGCGCCCGTGCAGAAAGTGAGAAGGGCTTCAGTCTGTGGGCAAGTCCGCAGTTTTCGGAACCGGGCTGTGCTCGTTGAAGGCATGAGTGCTCCTCGCAGTCTCTCGTTTTCTGGCCGCCGGCCGGTCGGGGGGAGCCTTATCGGCGACGCGCGCGAGCGGAAACGCTGATTCGGTAAAGCACAGCGCGGGTCGGGCGAAGTTCGCCGGCCGAGCGGCTGGAGGCCGGGGCCGGCCTGACTGAACCCTTTTTGGGCGCTTCACTCGTGCATCGGAGGTAAAGTACCAATCCCCCGACACTTCCAAAGTTTCCTCCCCGCGGCGGCCGCCCCCGCCACCCGTTTCCCCCTGATTTTTCAACGGCTTGGCCGTCATGTAAAAAGATGTTGCTCAAACCCGGGATTGCTGCTACCATCTCAAAGTGTTCGGGGCGGCCGCCCGGTCGGCAGCCGCATGAAAGACCCGACGCCCCTTCACGGTGGCCGCGCCATTCTCCTCTGCGGCAGACCGGCGCGGGTTCCCCTGCAAGGTCACCATTCAAACCCCAGAGCCAGCGGAGCGCAGATGTCCCTCCCGGATTTTTTCGTCTCGCCTCCGGCCGCGTGAGCCGAGCCGGAGGGCCCCCGAGCCGCCCCGACGTACCCATTCAACAATCCCCCTCAGCGGACGCATCTGGACACCTCCGGCCTTGCTCCTAACTGTTCAGAACCGGTAACATGGCTGCCACAACCGCCGACCAAGATCATCACTTGAGCGACCCCATGACGAGCGCAACCGAAGAGACACAGCCCACTCCGCCGGGGCGCACGCACGGCGCTCAGGAGCGCCCGCCGCGCCACGCCGGCGCCTGGGTCGAGACGCTACGCCGCTCGGACGTCTCGCGCCTCTGGACCGAACTCCAGCGCCTCGTCGTCAACCACCCGCTCGTGCGCGCCTCCTACAGCGCCGGCCTCCTCGTCGAGGAGGGCGACCGCGGCAGCGCCTACCTCGACCTGACGCAGGAACTCTTCGTCACCCTCCTCGCCAAGTCCCGCTTCCAGCACTACCTCGACTCGGAGATGACCGACGCCGAGATCGAGTGCGAGGTCAGCCAGATCGAGCTGACGAACCTCCTGACGGCCGAGCTGCGCAAGCGCCACCCCGAGAGCTACCGGCTCGCGCGCCGCATCTCGACCATCATCCAGTCCTCCGCCAACTTCCGCCGGGTGGACTCGGGCGCGGGCGAGGACGAGCCGCACCGCCGCCTCGTGGATCGCGTCTACGGGCTGCGCGAGTGGAGGGCCGACAAGCAGCGCCGCGCGCAGGCCGAGCTCGAAGAGCGCGTGCACATGATCCCCGTCCGCCAGCGCGACACGCGCATGGTCGGCTGCACGGGCGACGCGCAGATCATCATCAGCAACTCCGACCTCGAAGACCTCATCGTTTCGGTCCTCGAAGCGTGCGACTCGCCGGTGGACGTGCGGACGCTCCGCGGCCTCGTCATGTCGCGCCTCCCCGTGATGGACATCTACCTCGTGCCCATCGGCGGCGACGACACCGACGAGGGGCGCGGCTTCGAGCCCGTGGACGGGGGCGAGAACCCCGAGCAGTCGCTGCTCAGGCGCGAGTCCGAGGACGAGGCGGCCACCTACGTCGACCAGTTCCTCCAGGGGCTGCACGCGGCCGTGCGCGGCAAGTCGAAGCAGTACGACCGGATGCTCGGCGTGCTGTGGTATTGTTACCTGAGCCCGGCGCACATCACGCAGCTCGAAGCGGCCGCGCGCCTGAACGTCTCCGACTCGCTCGTCTCCGACTACCGCCGCCGCATCGAGCAGCAGTTGCGCGCGCTCTCGCTCGCGGGCGTCGAGGAGGCGCGGCGGTTCGAGACGGCGCTGCGCGAGCGCGTGCGCGTGCTGGCCGCCGTCGAGGAGAGCGTCACGGTTTAAGCGCCCGCGCCCCGGGGGGCGGGGAGGACATCAGCCGACGCCGTTGCCCGGCGTCGGCCTTCGGCGGCGGAGACGGGCGCGGGCTTTACCGCGTCCGCCTTGGTTTTAGAGTGCCAACGGTGTCGCCTCAACTGACCAGCGATTACGAGCCCGTCGCGCCGCCGCGGCGGGCGCCCGCGCGCGAGGGCGGGGCGGACCGGGCGGACGCGCCCGCGCCGCCGCCCGGCGGCCCCGGAGTGGGCGGCGCCGCGGCGTCGGCCGCGCGGCGCCGCGGGAAGCTGTGGCTGGAGCGCTGGGGCACCAGGCGCGGGCACCCCCTCGCCTACGCCGGCCTTTTCCTCTTCACCGTCATCCTCTACTACCGCCCCTACGAGCAAATCTCCTTCCTCTCCTCGTTCAAGTCGATGGCGTTCTGGGCGGGGTTGGCGACGCTGCTGGCTTTCTTCCCCACGCAGCTCTCGCTCGAAGGCACGCTGACGGCGCGGCCGCGCGAGGTCAACCTGCTCCTGCTCCTCGCGCTGACGGCGCTGCTCTCGGTGCCGCTCGCGCTCGACCCCGGCGAGGCGCTGGCGACCTTCAACGACCCGTTCCTGAAGGCCGTGCTGATGTTCCTCGTCATCGTCAACGCGGTGCGGACGATGCGCCGCCTGCGCTGGATGCTGCTGCTCGGCGTCTCGGTCGGCTGCCTGCTGAGCGCCTGGGCGATTAACGACTACCGGCGGGGGCTCTTCACCGTCGAGGGCTACCGCGTGACGGGGAGCATCGGCAACCTGTTCGGCAACCCGAACGACATGGCCATCCACCTCATCACGATGATCCCGGTCGTCGTGGCCTTCATGTTCGGGTCGCGCGGGGTGCGGAGACTTTTCTACGCCTGCTGCCTCTTCCTGCTCATGGGCGGGATGATGGTCACGTTCTCGCGCGGCGGCTTCCTCGGGCTGGCGGGGGCGTCGGTGGTGCTCGCGTGGAAGCTGGGCCGGCGCAACCGCTTCGCCGTGCTGGCGCTGATGGCGGCGGCGGCCGTCCTGATGATGCTGTTCGCGCCCGGCGGCTACTCGCGGCGCCTGCTCTCCATCATCGACCCGAGCCTCGACCCCGTGGGCTCGTCGAGCGCCCGCCAGCAGTTGCTGCTCCTCTCGGTGAAGGCGTCGCTGGCCAACCCGCTGTTCGGCCTCGGGATGGGCAACTTCCACATCATCTCGATCCGCGAGGCGGTGACGCACAACTCCTACACGCAGGTCGCCGCCGAGATGGGGTGGGCGGCGCTGGCCTTCTACGTGCTCTTCATCGTCACGCCGCTCAGGCGGCTCAAGCGCATCGAGCTGGCGACGCTCGAATCGCGCCGCGCGTCTAACTTCTACTACCTCGCCGTCGGCCTCCAGGCGAGCCTCGTCGCCTACATGATCGGCAGCTTCTTCGGCTCCATCGCCTACCAGTGGTACGTCTACTACCTGGTCGGCTTCGCCGTCGCGCTGCGCCGCGTCTACGCCACGACCGGCGAGGTGAGGGGGGGCCGCGCGGAGGCGCTCGGGCGGGAGCAGGGGGCGGGGCCCGCCCGCGGGGGCGACGCCGGGCCGCCCGTCCCGAAGGGTGCGGCCGCGGACGGCTGGGTGTTGTACGACGCGCGGAGCGCGCGCGTGGTGGCCGAGTGAGGGCGCGCGGGCGGCCCGCGGGCGTGAGCCGGATGATCGAGTGCCGTCAGACAGCGACAGGGGAGGCCGCCGCGCAAGCCCGCGCCGGGCGCGGCGGCGGGGCCGCGCACGCGCACGAGGAGGCGCCCTCCGTGTCGGTCGTCATCCCTTGTTTTAACGAGGAGCGGTTCATCGTCGAGGTGCTGGAGAACGTCGCGCGGCAGCGCGGCGAAGGGGAGTTCGAAATCCTGGTCGTCGACGGCATGTCCACCGACGGGACGCGCGCCGCCGTCGAGCGCTTCATCGCGTCGCGCCCGGAGGCGGGCGTGCGCCTCATCGACAACCCCGCGCGCCACATCCCCGCCGCGCTCAACCGCGGCATCGCCGCCGCCCGCGGCCGCGTCATCGCGCGCATGGACGCGCACTCCGTCCCCTCCGAGAACTACCTGCGCGGCTGCCTCGCGCAGCTCGGGCGCGAGGGCGTGGCGGTCGTCGGGATGCCGTGGCGCATCAGCCCCGGCGCGGACACGCTCGTGGCGCGCGCCAACGCCGCCGCCGTCTCGCACCCCTTCGGCGCCGGCGACGCGAAGTACCGCGTCGGGGGCGACTCTTCGCCGAGCCAGTTCGTAGACACCGTGCCCTTCGGCGTCTTCACGAAGGAGCTGTGGCGCCGGCTCGGCGGGTACGACGAGGGGCTGCTGGCGAACGAGGACTACGACTTCAACTACCGCGTGCGCCGGGGCGGCGGCGGCGTGCTGCTCGACACGTCGGGCTACTGCACCTACTTCGCGCGCCCGACGCTCGGGGCGCTGGCGCGGCAGTACTTCCGCTACGGCGTCTGGAAGGCGCGGATGGTCAGGCTGTCGCCGCGCTCCGTCAAGCCGCGCCAGTTGGCCGCGCCCGCCTTCGTCTGCGCGCTCACCGCGTCGGGGGCGCTCGGCCTGTGGCTGGCGCCGGCGCGCTGGCTGCTCGCGGCGGTCGTCGGGATGTACGCGGCGGTCGCCCTCGCCTCGGCGCTCCAGGCGGCGCGCCGCGCGGGGGATTTGAAGCTGCTTCCGCTCCTCCCCGTCAGCTTCCTTCTGATTCACCTGGCGTGGGGCGCCGGGTTCCTGCTGGGGCTCGGGCGCGTGCCGCGCCGCCAGCTCCGGCCGCGGACGCCCGCCGGGGGGGGCGAGGCTTGAAGGTGAGGGAGGACGTAGGACGGATGGAACCCACGCGGGACGTCGAGGGCGCGGCCGGGCCGGCGGAAAAGACGCCGGCCGTGAGCGTCATCATGCCCGCCTACCAGAGCGCCCCCTACATCGCGGAGGCGCTCGAATCCGTCTTCGCCCAGACCTTCAAGGACTTCGAGGTGGTCGTCGTCAACGACGGCTCGCCCGACACGGAGGAGATGGAGCGCGTGCTCGCGCCCTACCGCGGGCGCATCGTCTACCTCAGGCAGGAGAACCGCGGCGTGAGCGCGGCGCGCAACGCCGCCATCCGCGCCGCGCGCGCGCCGCTCGTCGCCATGCTCGACCCCGACGACCTGTGGGAGCCCGACTACCTCGAAGTGCAGGTCGCGGCGATGCGCGCCGACCCGACGCTCGACCTGCTCTACCCGAACGCGCTCATCTTCGGCGAGGGCGAGCACGCCGGCCGGACTTACATGGAGGTGAACCCCTCGGACGGCGAGGTCACCTTCGAGGGGCTGCTCACGCAGCAGTGCACCATCGTCAACTACGTCATCGCGCGCCGCGAGGCGGTCGTCGGCGCCGGCTGGTTCGACGAGTCGCTCAGCCGCTCCGAGGACTTCGACCTCTGGCTCCGCATCCTCTGCCGGGGCGGGCGCATCGCCTACCACCGGCGCGTGCTCGCGCGCTACCGGCGCCACGCCGGGAGCCTCTCGTCCGACCCCGTCCTGATGGCGCGCGACATCCTGCGCGTGCTCGACAAGGCCGGGGGCGCGCCGGGGCTCGACCGAGAGCGCCGCGAACTGGTCGAGCGCGCGCGCGGGCGCTTCCGCGCCGAGCTGCGCCTACAGGAGGGGAAGCGCGCCTTCCTGCGCGGCGACGCGCGGGCGGCCGCCGACGGGCTCGGCGAGGCCAACCGCTTCTTCCGCAGCCGCAAGCTCGCGGTCGCCATCCGCCTGCTCCGGCTCGCGCCGGGGCTCTTGCTGCGCGCCTACAGGCTGCGCGACCGCTACCTGCTGAGGGCCGGACGGAATCAGGCCGTGGGGGTCAAGCCGTGAAGCTCGACGTCCTCGTCGCCACCTACAACCGCTGCGACCTGCTCGGCCGCGCGCTCGCCAGCCTGCTGGCGGCGGAGGTGCCGCCCGGCCTCGACGTGCGCGTCACCGTCGTGGACAACAACTCCAAAGACCGTACGCGGCAGGTGACGGAGGAGTGGCAGGAGAAGGCCGGCGGTAAGGTCGGGCTCTCCTACCTCTTCGAGGGGAGGCAGGGGAAGTCGCACGCGCTCAACACCGGCATCGCCGCGACCGACGGCGACCTCGTCGGCATGATCGACGACGACGAGGAGGTGGACGCGCGCTGGTACGCCCGGGCGGCCGAAGCGTTCGAGGACGAGGGCGTGGACTTCGTCGGCGGCCCCTACTACCCGCGCTGGGGCGCGCCGCAGCCCGTGTGGCTGCCCGAGAGCTACCGCGGCGTCATCGGCTGGGTGGAGGCGGGCGACCGCGTGCTCCCCTACGACGAGAACTACCCGGGCGTCCTGATGGGCGGCAACGCCGTCTTCCGGCGCTCGCTCCTGCGCCGCGTCGGCCCCTACTCGACCAACCTCGGCCGCACGGACAGGCACCTGCTCGCCTGCGAGGACGAGGACATGTACCAGCGCGTCCTCGCCGCCGGCGGGCGCGGCCTCTACCTGCCCGACCTCGTCATCTACCACTACATCCCGCCCGAGCGGCTGACGAAGAGCTACTACCGGCGCTGGTGCTTCTGGCGCGCCGTCTCGCACGGGGTGATGGACCGCGAGCGGCGCTCGCCGGTGGCGTACCTGCTGGGCGTGCCGCGCTGGTTCTACGGGAAGGCCGCGCGCGGCCTGCTGGGTGCGGCCGGGGCGGCGCTCGGGCGCGACGCGGCGCGGGGCTTCGCGGGCGAGCTCGAAGCCTGGAACCTCGCCGGCTTCATCTACGGCAAGCACTTCTACCGCCCGGCCGGGGCCTCGGGCCGCGCGGTCGCGGGCAAGGCGGCGCCTCAGTCGTGAGGGGCCGAGGGGGGGACGACCGACGATGTCTGTGAACACTTCCGGCGGCCCGGCCGCCGCCGCCGTCGCCGCCCGGCCGCCGGAGCCGCGGCGGGCGACGACCATCCGCCCGCCCGCCTTCTCGTGGGGCGGGCTGGCGAACGACCTGCGGAAGCTGGCGCACTACCGCGACCTGCTCTACACGCTCAGCGTCCACCGCATCAAGGTGCGCTACAAGCAGTCGGCGCTCGGCGCGGCGTGGGCCGTCCTCCAGCCGCTCTCGCTGATGCTGGTCTACACGCTCGTCTTCTCCTACATCGCGCGGGTGCGCACGGGGGGCGTGCCCTACGCCCTCTTCGCCTACGCCGCGCTCCTGCCCTGGACGTTCTTCTCCACCGCGCTCACCAGCGCCACGAACGGCCTCGTCAGCCACCAGAACCTCGTGACGAAGGTCTACTTCCCGCGCGAGATTCTGCCGCTCACCTACGTCTTCGCGGCGCTGTTCGACTTCGCCGTCGCCTCCAGCGTCTTCTTCGCGCTCTTCGCCTACTACCGCGTGCCGCTGGGCGCGGGCGCGCTCTACGCCCTGCCGGTCGTCGCCGTGCTGGTGGTCTTCACGACGGCCGCGTCGCTCGTCTTCTCGGCGACGCAGGTGCGCGTGCGCGACATCGGCGTCGCCATGCCGCTCCTGCTCCAGCTCTGGATGTTCGCCACGCCGGTCGTCTACCCGCTGGAGGCGGTGCCGGCGGGCTTGCGCGGCCTCTACATGCTCAACCCCCTCGTCGGCGTCGTCGAGGGCTTCCGCAACGCGACGCTGCACGGGGCGGCGCCCGACGCGCGCCTGCTGGCGACCTCCGCGGCCGCCTCGCTGCTCCTGCTCGCCGCCGCCTACGCCTACTTCAAGCGCGTGGAGGCGACCATCGCCGACGTGATTTAGTTGGGTGACTGCGAAGCCATGATCGACCTGCGGTTCAAAGGCGTCTCGAAGGTGTACCGGGTGCGGCAGGAGTCGGCGCCCGAAGAAGGCACGCACCCGCTGGTGCGAAGGCTGCGGGCGCTCAGGCCGCGGCGGCGCGAGTTCTACGCCCTGCGCGACGTCTCCTTCGAGATCGGGCGCGGCGAGGCCGTCGGCATCATCGGGCACAACGGCGCCGGCAAGAGCACCGTCCTCAAGCTGCTGTCGAACATCACGGCCCCCACCTCGGGCGAAATTACCATCGGCGGCCGGCTCTCGGCGCTCATCGAGGTCGGCTCGGGCTTCCACCCCGAGCTGACGGGCCGGGAGAACGTCTACCTGAGCGGCTCCATCCTCGGGATGCGCCGCGCCGAAATCTCCTCCAAGCTCGACCAGATAGTTGACTTCGCCGGCGTCCGCGAGTTTATCGACACGCCCGTCAAGCGCTACTCCTCGGGCATGTACGTGCGGCTCGGCTTCTCCATCGCAGCGCACCTCGACCCGGACATCCTGCTCCTCGACGAGGTGCTGGCCGTCGGCGACGCGGCCTTCCAGCAGAAGTGCCTCGGCCGCATCCTCGACCTCAAGCGCGCCGGCAAGACCATCGTCTTCATCTCGCACGACCTCGGCGCCGTCGAGCGCCTGTGCGACCGCGTGCTGCTCATGCGCCGGGGGCAGCTCGCCGCCGACGGGCCGCCCCGCGACGTCGTCGCCGCCTACCAGCAGGGCGACGCCGGCTTCGTGCCCTCCGCGCCGCCCACGGCCGACGCCGAGAACCTGCCGCGCCACGCCTTCATCACGGGGCTCGATTTTTACGACGCCGGGGGGGCGGCGACGACCAGCCTCTCGACGGGCCGGCCCGCGCGGGCGCGGCTCGCCTTCGACTGCCGCCGCGAGGTCGAGGACGCGGCCTTCGACATCTTCTTCTACTCGCAGGACGGGGAGCTGCACTGCCACCTGACGACCGAGTCGGACGGGCGCGGCTTCCCGCTCGCGCCGGGCCCGGGCGTCGTCGAGTTCCGCTGCCCGGAGCTGAGCCTGCGGCCGGGCATCTACTACGTTGACGCCACCATCAAGGGGAACGACTGGCAGTACCGCTGCCTGACCCTGAGCGTCGAGCCGGGCAAGCTGACCCGGGGAATCTTCTACATGCCGCACACCTGGCGCGTGCGGCAGGCGGGCGAGGCGCACGGCGCCGTGGAGTCCGACGAGGCGGCGACGTGCGTCTAGACGCGAGCAGACCCGCATGAGCACACGAGAACAGACGGACGTCTCGGTCGTCATCACCTGCTACAACCACGCGCCCTTCCTCGGCGAGGCGGTCGGGAGCGCCCTCGCCCAGCGCGGGCCGGGCGTCGAGGTCGTCGTCGTGGACGACGGCTCGACCGACGGCTCGGCGGCGGTGGCCGAAGGGTTCGAGGGCGTCCGCGTCATCCGTCAGCGGAACCAGGGGGTGGCCGCCGCGCGCAACGCCGGGCTGCGGGCGAGCGGCGGCCGGTACGTCGTCTTCCTCGACGGCGACGACCGCCTGCTGCCGGGCGCGCTCGGCGCGGGCGCGCTTGCCCTCGGCGGGCACCCCGCGGCGGCCTTCGCCTACGGCCGCTACCGGGCCATCGCGCACGACGGCTCGCCGGCCCCGACGCCGCCGCAGCCGCGCGTCGAGGGCGACCACTACGAGGCGCTGCTGCGGCGCAACCACATCCCCCTGCCCGGGATGGTCATCTACCGCCGGGACGTCTTCGACGCGGCGCCCGCCTGGGACGGCGCGGCCGACCACGCGGGCGACTGGGAGTTGTACCTGCGGCTGGCCCGCCGGTTCCCCGTCGTCTGCCACCACGCGCCGGTGGTCGAGTACCGGCTGCACCCGGCCAACACCTCGCACGACTACGCGCTCATGCTCAAGTGCTCGATGGCGGTGCTGCGCGCGCAGCGCCCGCACGTCCGGGGCGAGCGCCGGCTGCGCGACGCCTACAGGGACGGCGTCGAGACCATCCGCGCCTCCTACGGCGAGATGCTCTTCGAGCGGGCGCGCGCGCGGATGCGCGCGGGCGAGTGGCGCCCGGCCGCCGCCGACGCGCGCGCTCTGCTGCGCCACTACCCGCAGGGCGTCTTCAGGCACGCGCGCCGGAAGGCGGCGCTGCTCGGGGGAGGCGCCGCGGGCGTAAAAAACGCTTAGGCGGGAGGGGAGGTGAAGACGTGGGCGGACGCGTGACGTGGCTGCTGCCGGTGAAGAACGGCATGCCGTACATTACCGAGACGCTGGCCTCCATCGGGGCGCAGACCTACCGCGACTGGGAGGTGCTGGCGTGGGACAACGGCTCGACCGACGGCACGGCCGACGAGCTGCGCCGCTGGATACCGTCGCGCCTGCCCGGCCGGGTCGTCGCCGACGAGCCCCTGAGCCTCGGCGTCTCGCTCGCCCGCCTCGTCGAGCAGGCCCCGACGGAGCTGTGCGCGCGCATCGACGCCGACGACGTGAACCTGCCCGGCCGGCTCTCGGAGCAGGTCGCCTTCCTGTCCGCACGCCCCGAGGTCGGGGCGGTCGGGACGTGGGTCGAGCACATCGACGAGCAAGGGCGCGTACGCCCCTGCCCGGAAGCCTGGAACCTGCCGACCGAAGACGCCGAGCTGCGCTGGCACGCGCGCTGGGCGACGCCGCTGCACCACCCGACAGTCATGTTCCGCCGCTCGGTCGTCCTCGACGCCGGCAACTACGCCGACCGCATGCCCTACGAGGATCACGACCTCTGGCTCAGGGTCGCGCTCGTCGCGGGGCTCGCCAACATCCCGCGCCCGCTCGTCCGCTACCGTGTACACTCGGCGAGCGTCACGGCGCGCGCGTCGGGCGCCGGGCGCGCGGGGCAACACCCGGTTGCCGCCCTCCACGCCGGCTCGCTCTTCGGCGACACGGAGGCCGGGGCGGCGCTCGAACTGAGGGACAAGGTTCAGGGGCAGACGGCGGGGCGCGTGCGCCTGTCGGACGTGGCGGAACTGCGGCGCGCGGCGGGGCGCGCGGCGGTCGCTTCGGGGCTGCCGCCGGGCTACTTCCGCTCGACGCGGCTCTACGCGGCGCAGCGCCGGACGCTTCTCGGCAAGTGGCTGAGGCAGAGCGCGCCGGGGCGCCTGCTGCTGGCGTCGAAGCGCGCGGCGGCCGGGGGGACGTTGAGCCGATGAAGATACTTCTGGCCTACGAGTGGTGCGAAATCGGCGGGGTCGAGCAGTTCATGACCTCGCTCGCGCCCTTCGTGCGCGCGCGCGGCCACGAGTGCGAGTTCTTCTTCTTCAAGCGCGGGCCGATGGAGCAGTTCCTCCCCGAAGGCTACGCGGCGCACTTCGGCGACCTCGCGGCGCTCCTCAAGCTCGTCCGCGCGCGCGGCTACGACGTCGTCCACGCCAACAGCGGCGACTGGAAGTACGGCATCGAGGCGGTGCGCGCCGCCGGCGCCAGACTCGTCATCACGGCGCACGGCATGGTCGTCCCCGGCTGGGACTCCGCGAACTGCGACGCGCTCGTCTGCTGCTCGCGCTGGCAGGCGCGCGAGCAGACTAAGTCCACCGACATGCCCGTCCGCCTCATCATGAACGCGGTGGACACCGGCCGGTTCAGCCCGGCCGCGGGCCACGGCGCCGACGCCGGCCGCGGCGCGGCCGACGGCGGCGGGCCGGTCGTGGCGTGGGTCGGGCGCGGCACCGACATGGTTCACAAGCGCATCGACCGGCTGGCGGCCGTCGCCCCGGCGCTGCGCTCCGCGGGCATGCGGATTTGGATAGCCGACCCTTACGGCCCCGAGAAGGTTGCGGAGGTCGTGCCCGAGGCCGCGCGCACCCTCGGCGAGCACGCGGAGTTCTGGGGCATGGTGGCGAAGAACGACCTGCCGGACTTCTACCGCCGCGTGGCCGAGAGCGGCGGCTGCATCCTCTCGACTTCCGTCCGCGAGGGGCTGCCGCTGACGCTCGCGGAGGCGCAGGGGTGTGGCTGCCCCGCCGTCGGCCCCGACGTGGTCGGCGTCAACGAAGTCATCAGCCCCGCGGAGGGCGGCGGCACGCTCTACCCGCCGGACATCACGCCCGAGCGGCTGGCGGCGCTCCTCATCGAGACGCTCGGCGACCCGGCCGGGATGCGCGGGCGGCGCGCGAAGTGCGTCGAGTTCGTCCGCCGTCACTTCGGCCTCGAAGTGATGGCGGAGGCGTACCTGAACGTCTACGAGGAGGCGGCCGGGCGCCGGGCGCCGCGCACGTCCGCGCCGCGCACGCTGCGGCTGCTGCCGCGCTGGCGCGACTACGTCGAGCGGCGCTGGACGGCCGGCGTCGCCGTCTACGAGGCGTCCGAGCGGCTGGCGGCGGAAGGGGAGACGGAGCTGGCGTCGGCCGCCGCGCGGCTCGTCCTCGTGAACTGCCCGACGCTCTACGCGAGGCCGGCGCGGCTGCGCCACCTGCTGCGGCTCGCCCTCCGCCCGGGCTCTTTCGGCAGCCCGGAGGCGGCGGCGCCGCGGGGCAACTGAAGTACATGGAGACGAGAGCGCACAGCCTGCCGATGAGGGCCCGCGAGCTGCTGTCGCGGCGGGCGCTGCTGCCGCTCGCGCGCGCGCAGCGGCGGCTGCGCCCCGCCACGCGCCCGACGCTGCTGGCCTTCGACGAGGGGATGCGCTTCCGCCGTCAGACAGAAAGTTGGGGGGAGGACGAGCGGCGCGCGTGGGTGCTCGGGCGCCTGCGCGAGTCGGTGCGCCGCGCGGCGCGCGACACCGTCTACTACCGTGACCTTTTCAAGCGCCTCGGCTTCGACCCGCGCACGGACTTCTCGTTCGAGGAGTTCGCGCGCCTGCCCGTGCTCGAACGCGAGGACGTCCTCGCGGCCGGGCGCGCGCTCGTCTCGGGGTCGGTCCCCGCGGCGCAGTTGCGCCGGGACGCGACCGGCGGCTCGACGGGGACGCCGACCGAGGTCTGGCTCGGGCCGGAGGAGCGCGGCTGGCGCGAGAGCGGGATGGAGTACGCGCACGCGCGCGTCGGCGCGGCGACGGGCGTGGCGACCGGCTTCTTCTGGGGGCACCACCTCGACCCCGTCGCGCGCTCGACCTGGCGCGAGCGCTTCCACGACTTCGAGGCCAACTGCCGCTGGTTCGACTGTTTCCGCCTCTCCGCGGAGGTCTTCGACGCCTACCACCGCGAGTTCGAGGCGTGGCGCCCGGCCTGCGTCATCGCCTACGCCAGCCCGCTCGGCCTCTTCGCCGAGCACCTGCGCGAGCGCGGCGTGCGCCCGAGCTACCCGACGCGCTGCTTCGTCACGGGCGCCGAGAAACTCCTGCCGCGCTTCCGCGAGGCCATCGAGGAGGTCTTCGGGCGCCCCGTCCACGAGCGCTACGGCGGGCGCGACGTCGGGCTGCTCGCCTTCCAGTACGAGCCCTGGCGCACGCTCGACTACGAGGTGGACTGGCCCTGCGTCATGGTCGAGCCCGAGACGGACGGCGGCGACGCCCCCATCCTCGTCACCAAGCTGCGCGCCGACGGGATGCCGATGCTCCGCTACCGCGTGGGCGACGTCGGGCGCTTCGCGGAGGGCGACCGCCCCGGCCACCCGAGCTTCGCGCTGCGCGAGGTGCTCGGGCGCGAGTCGGCGCGGCTGTGGCTGCCCGACGGCCGCTGGGTCGAGGGGCTCGGGCTGCCGCACATGCTCAAGGACTACCCCGTGCGCGAGTTCATGTTCGTCCAGCGCCCCGACTACACGGTCGAGCTGCGCGTCGTGCCGAAGAACGGCTTCGGCGACGACGCGCGCCGACGGATAGGCGCGGCCGTCGCGGCGAACCTGCCGGGGCTGAGGCTCGACGTCGTGCTGGTGGACTCCATCCCGCGCACGCGCGCGAACAAGTGGCGCCCGGTCGTCAGCGAGGTCGAGCCGCCGAAAGGGGGTGCGCGGGCATGAGCGCGGGCGCGTACAACTTCGACCCGCGCGTGGCGGCGGCGCGCGCAGGCGGCTACGAAGGCGGCGACGGCGATGGGGCCGGGGGCGAGGTCGCGCACGCGCTCGCCCGCGCGTGCGCCGCGCTCGGGTGGGACGGCGGAGGCGGTGGTGGAGGCGGCGGGCGCGGCCCGCTCGGCGGCGTCGTCGCCGAGGGCGCGCGCGTGCTCGTCAAGCCGAACTTCGTCCTGCACGAGAACCAGGGGCCTTGGGGCGTCGAGCCGCTGCTGACGCACGCGTCGGTCGTGCGGGCGGTCGTCGCGGCGGCGCTCGCGGCGGGGGCGGGCGAGGTTCTGGTCGGCGACGCGCCCGTGCAGGGCTGCGACTTCGACGCGCTGCTCGCCGCGACGGGGCTCGGCGCGTGGGCCGAAAGTCTCGCGGCGCGCGGGCCGCGCTTCCGCGGCGTGCGCGACTTCCGGCGCACGGTCAGCTCGTTCGACGGCGGCGTCCGGCGCGCCTCCGAGGGCGTGCGCCCCGAAGACCGCTTCTCCCTCTTCGACCTCGGCGGCGAGAGCCTGCTCGAACCCGTCACGGACGGCCGCGGCAGCTTCCGCGTCACCTGCTACGACCCGCGCCTGCTCGCGCGCACGCACGCGCCGGGGCGCCACCAGTACCTCGTCGCCCGCGAGGCGCTCGAAGCCGACGTCGTCATCAACCTGCCGAAGCTGAAGACGCACATGAAGGCGGGCGTGACCTGCGCGCTCAAGAACCTCATCGGCGTCAACGGCAACAAGGAGTTTCTGCCGCACCACCGTCTGGGGGGCTCGGCGCGCGGCGGCGACTGCTACCCGGGCGCGAGCCCCGTCAAGCGCGCCCTCGAATACGTCTTCGACCGGCAGAACGAGGCGGCCTCCGAGGCGGCCGGGCGCGCGTGGGCCGGCGCGGCCACGCAGCTCTACCGCGTGCTGCACCGGACGGGCGGCGACCGGCTCGGCGTCGAGGGCTCGTGGTCGGGCAACGACACCATCTGGCGCACCTGCCTCGACCTCAACCGCGTCCTGCTCTACGGCCGCCCCGACGCCACGATGGCCGACGCGCCGCAGCGCCGCGTCCTCCACGTCGTGGACGCCGTCGTGGCCGGGCAGGGCAACGGCCCGCTCGCGCCGCAGCCGCTCCCGCTCGGGCTCCTGCTCGCGGGCGAGAGCGCGGCGGCCGTCGACTACGTGGGCGCGCGCCTGCTCGGCTACGAGCCGGAACGCGTGCCCGTCGTGCGCCACGCCTTCGACGCCTTTCGCTGGCCGCTCGCGGACTTCGCACCGGGCGCGGTCTCGCTGGCCGGCGACCTCGGCCGGGGGGCGGCCGACGAACTGCTCGCCGCCGTCGAGCTGCCGCCGGTCGTCTACCCGCTCGGGTGGCGCGACGCGGCGGCGTCCGAGGCGTCGGCTTCCGTGAGTTCCGCCGACGCGTCGCACGCGCTGGCCGAGTAAGGAGGGGGGCGGCGCCGCGGCGCCGCCGGAATCGTATGTGTGGAATCGCCGGAGTCGTGGGGCAGTCGGACGGGCGCGCGGCGCGCGGGCGCGTGGCGGCGATGCTGCGCGCGCTCGCGCGGCGCGGGCCCGACGGCGAGGGGCTTGAGACCTGGGACGGCGCCGTCCTCGGCCACCGGCGCCTCGCCATCTTCGACCTGAGCGAGGCCGGCCGCCAGCCGATGACCTCGGAGGGCGGAGAGGTGGGCGTCGTCTTCAACGGCGCCGTCTACAACTTCCGCGAGCTGCGCGCCGATTTGGAGTCGCGCGGCCGCCGCTTCCGGAGCCGGACGGACACCGAGGTGCTCGTCGAGGGCTACCTTGAGTGGGGCTTGGACGCCCTGGTCGCGCGCCTGCGCGGCATGTTCGCCTTCGGCCTCTGGGACGCGCGCGCGCGGAAACTCTTCCTCGTGCGCGACCGCCTCGGCGTCAAGCCGCTCCTCTACGCCGCGCGCCCGGACGGTTCGCTCGCCTTCGCCTCGACGGCGCGCGCGCTGCGCCGCGGCGGCTTCGCCGGCGGGGTGGACGAGCAGGCCGTCGTCGAGTACCTGGAGTTCGGCTACGTCACGGACGACCGCTCCATCTACGAGGGCGTCAGCAAGGTGCCGGCGGCGACCATCGTCGAGTGGTCGGAGGGCGGCGCGGTCAACTCGCGCGAGTACTGGCGGCCGCCGGAGGCGGCGGAGGAGACGGGGGGCGGGGGCGTCAACTTCGAGGAGGCGGTCGAGGAGTCCGAGCGGCTGCTGCTGCGCGCCGTCGAGATGCGCCTGTTCGCGGACGTGCCCGTCGGCGCGCTCCTGAGCGGCGGCGTGGATTCGAGCCTCGTCTGCTGGGCCGTCGCGCGGCTCGGCGGCGACGTGACGGCCTACACCGTCGGCACGCCCGGCGACCCTCTTGACGAGACGGCCGACGCGCGCGCGACCGCGGGCGAGTTGGGCATCCGCCACAAGGTTCTGGACGTCTCGGCCGACGACGCGCCCGACGTCGGAGAGCTGGTCTCGGCCTACGGCGAGCCGTTCGCGTGCTCGTCGGCGCTCGGGATGCTGCGCGTCTCGCGCGCCGTCTCGGCGGAGGCGACCGTGCTCCTGACCGGCGACGGTGGCGACGACGTCTTCCTCGGCTACCCCGAGCACAGGCACTTCCGGCTCGCGCAGAGGCTCGCGCGCCTGATGCCCGCCGCGGCGGCGCGCGCGTGGCTCGCGTCGCAAGGGGGCTTCCCGCGCGTCGGGCCGCTCAGGCGCGCGGCCTCTTTGATGAACTACGCCGCGGGCGGACTGGGCGCCGTGGCCTGCGCGCACGACGGGCTGCCGGCCTACCGCCGCGCCGGGATGCTCGGCGAGAGGCTCGCCGGCGCCACGGTCGCGCAGCGCGAAATTGCGTGGTCGCACGCCTCGGCGCGCGACCTGCTCACGGAGTTCCTGCGCTACGACCGCCGCACGCGCTTCGTCGGGGAGTACCTGACGAAGGTGGACGGGGCGACGATGTACCACTCGCTCGAGTCGCGCGCGCCGTTCCTCGACCAGGGGCTCTGGGAGTTCGCCGCCGCGCTCCCGTACGCGGTGCGTCTGCGCGGCGGGACGCTCAAGGCCGTGCTGAGGGAGCTTGCGCGCCGCCGCGTCGGCGAGCGCGTGGCGCGGGGCCGCAAGCGCGGCTTCGGCATCCCCGTCGGGCGCTGGGTCGCCGGGCGCTGGCGCGGGCGCGTGGAGGAACACTTGCGCGACTCGCTGCTCGCGGAGCAGGGCTGGATACGCCCGGCGGCGGCGCTGGCGCGGCTCGAACGCGCCGGGCGCGAGGGCGCCGCGCCGAACCAACTCTGGTACCTCTACGTCCTGGAGACGTGGCTGAGGCAGGAGCGCGACGAGCGCGCCGGGGAGGGGGCCTTCGAAGGCGAGCCGGCGGCGCTCGCCTCCGCCTGAAGTCCACTTATGAAGCCGTGCGTTCTACAGATGGTCGGGAGCTTCAACCAGGGCGGCAGCGAGCGGCAGGCCGTGCAGGTGACGCGCCTGCTCAGCGAGGCCGGGCGCTACGACGTGCGCCTCGCCTGCCTCGACGCCGAAGGGCCGCTGCTCCCTGAGGCGCGCGCGCTCGTCGGCGAGGTGCCGGGCTTCCCTCTGACGAGCTTCTACGACCTCAACATGGCGGCGCAGCTCCGCCGCTTCGCCCGCTACCTGCGCGAGAACCGCGTCCGCCTCGTGCAGACGTACGACTTCTACACCAACGTCTTCGGCATGCTCGGGGCGGCGCTGGCGCGCGTGCCCGCGCGGGTGGCCGCCAAGCGCGAGACCGACGGGATGCGCACGGCGGCGCAGAAGTTCGTCGAGCGGCGCGCCTTCCAACTGGCGCACGTCGTCGCCGCCAACTCCGACGCCGTCGGCCGCCAGCTCGTCCGCGACGGCGTGCCCGCGCGCAAGGTCGTGACCATCTACAACGGCGTGGACATCGACCGCGTCCGCCCGCCGCGCGGCTTTGAGCGTGAGGGGCGCGAGGGGCGCGAGGAGGTGCTCGCCTCGCTCGGGCTGCCGCGCGACGGCGGCCGCCGCTTCGTCACGGTCGTCGCCAACATGCGCCACCCCGTCAAAGACCAGGCGACGTTCCTGCGCGCCGCGCGACGCGTGCGCGAGCGCGTCCCCGAGGCGGCCTTCGTCCTGGCGGGCGAGGGCGCGCTCGTCGGGCACTACCGCGCGCTGGCCGCGGAGCTGGGGCTGGAGGGGCACGCCTTCTTCACGGGGCGCTGCGCGCGCGTCGCCGAGCTGCTCTCCGTCTCCGACGTGTGCGTGCTCAGCTCGCGCGGCGTCGAGGGCTTCTCCAACTCCATCACGGAATACATGGCCGCGGCGCGCCCCGTCGTGGCCACGGACGTGGGCGGCGCGGCCGAGGCCGTCGCCGAGGGCGAGACGGGTTACGTCGTCCCGCCCGGCGACGACGCGGCGATGGCCGCGCGCATCGCGGAGCTGCTGACCGACCCCGTGCGGGCGCGCGAGATGGGCGAGCGGGGCCTGCGGAGGGTTCGGGAGGAGTTCTCGTGCGAGGCGCAGCTCGCGCGCGTCGAGGCGCTCTACGCGCGGCTGCTCGGGGGGCCGGGCGCGCCGGGGGGCGAGCCGTCGCGGCGGCGGCACGCGGAGGCGGCGCGCGGCGCCGGAGATAGTTTATGATGTGAAGGAGGCGGGCGCGCCGGCCGCCGCCCCGCGCACGCCGAAGACTCCCGCCGGGCGAGACATCCATCCCCGCCGAAACCACGATGCGACAGCAGGAAGGACACGAAGAGTCGAACCCGCGCCTCGCCGCCCGCGGCGGGGCCGGGGCGCGCGTGCGCGTGCTGATCGTCGCGCCGTCCTTGGAGATTAACGGGGGGCAGTCGAGGATGGCGGCGCGGCTGCTCGGGCTGCTCGGCGCCGAGCCGTCGCTCGAAGTCGGGTTCCTGCCGCACAACCCGCGTCTGCCCGGCGCGCTCCGACGGCTGCAAACCATCAGGTACGTGCGGACGGTCGTGACGACGGCCCTCTACTTCGCGCTGCTCGTCGCGCGCGTGCCGCGCTACGACGTCATCCACGTCTTCTCGGCCTCGTACTACTCCTACCTGCTCAGCGCCGCCCCCGCGCTCCTCGTCGCGCGCCTATTCGGCCGCAGGTCGGTCCTGAACTACCGCAGCGGGCAGGCCGACGACCACCTCGCCAACTGGCCGCGCACGGCCGCGCCGACGATGCGCTGGGCCAGCCGAATCGTCGCGCCGTCGGGCTACCTCGTGGACGTCTTCGCGCGCTACGGACTGCGCGCGCTCTCCATCTACAACATGGTTGACCTCGAACGGTTCCGCTACCGCGAGCGGAGCCCGGTGCGCCCGGTCTTCCTCACGGGGCGCCTGCACGAGCCGCTCTACAACGTGCCGTGCGCGCTGCGCGCCTTCCGGCTCGTGCAGGAGCGCTACCCGGAGGCGCGCCTGACGGTCGCGGGCGACGGGCCGCTGCGCGCCGAGCTTGAGAGGCTCGCCTTCGGGGAGCTGAGGCTGCGCAACACGGAGTTCGTCGGCTTCGTCCCGCACGACGGGATGCCGGGGCTGCTCGACGCGGCCGACGTCTACCTCAACGCGCCCGACCTCGACAACATGCCTTCGTCGCTGACGGAGTGCATGGCGGCCGGGCTCCCCATCGTGACGACCGGCGTCGGCGGCATCCCCTACATCGTCAGGGACGGCGAGACGTGCCTGATGGTCGGGCGCGACGACCACAAGGCGATGGCCGCCGCCTCGCTCAGGCTGCTGGAAGAGGAGGGGCTGGCGCTCGGGCTCGCGCGGCGCGCGCGCGCGGAGAGCGCCAAGTTCACCTGGCCCGCCGTGCGCGAAGAGTGGCTGAGACTGTACGGGGAGCTGGCGCACGGCCGGGCGTCCGAGGGCGGCGCGGGCGTGCCGGCGGGGGCGCGGCTGCTTTAAGGAAGGCGGCGGCGGGACGACGTTAATGGGAGACGTGCTGAACAAGTTGCGGAAGCTGAAGGGCCGGAGCGCCAGGGAGCTGCGCGTGCGCGGCGCGCAGGCGCTCGCCGCGCGCGCCGAGCGCGCCGGGCTCTCGCGGCTCGCGCGCGTCCCCTCGGACACGGCCTTCTTCCGCCTGCTCGACCCTTCGCGCGAAGGCCGCCCGTCGCCGAACGCGGAGGGCTGGCTGGAGAACTTCCGGCGCCGCGCGGCGCCGCGCTTCTTCGCCGGCTTCCACGACGAGGCGGCGACGCGCGCCGCTTTGCGCTCGCGCTTCGACGACGACGGCGGCGCCGCGGTCGCGCGCGCCGAGCGCGTCCTCGAAGGCCGCTTCGACCTGCTGGGCTTGCGCGGCCTCGACTTCGGCTCGCCGGTGGACTGGCACCTCGAACCGCTGGCGCGCGTGCGCACGCCCCGCGCACACTGGAGCCGCATAGACTTCCTCGACCCGAAGGTCTCCGGCGACAAGAAGGTCGTCTGGGAGCTGAACCGCCACCAGTTCTTCCAGACGCTCGGCCGCGCCTACTGGCGCACGGGCGACGAGCGGTTCGCGGAGGGCTTCGCGCGCTACGCGGAGGAGTGGGCCGAGGCCAACCCGCCGAAGCAGGGCGTCAACTGGGCGAGCAGCCTTGAGGTCGCCTTCCGCTCCGTCTCGTGGCTCTGGGCGCTCCACTTCTTCCGGCGCTCGCCGAGCCTGACGCCGCGCCTCTTCCTCCTGCTCTCGAAGCTGCTCTACCTCAGCGCGCGCCACCTCGAAACCTACCTCTCGACCTACTTCAGCCCGAACACGCACCTGACGGGCGAGGCGCTCGGGCTCTACCACCTCGGCACGCTGCTGCCGGAGTTCCGCGAGGCCGCGCGCTGGCGCGAGACGGGGCGCCGCATCCTGCTCGCCGCGCTCCCGCGCCACGTCCGCCCCGACGGCGTCTACTTCGAGCAGTCAACCTACTACCACCGCTACACGGCCGACTTCTACACGCACTTCGCGCTGCTCGCGCGCGAGAACGGCGAGGGCTGGGACGCGCTCCTCCCGCCGAAGTTGACGGCGCTGCTCGACCACCTGATGTACGTGACGCGCCCCGACGGGACGACGCCCCTCGTCGGCGACGACGACGGCGGCCGTCTCGCCGCGCTCGACGAGCGGGCGGCCGACGACTTCCGCGCCGCCCTCTCGAACGGCGCGGCGCTCTTCGGCCGCGCCGACTACAAGTTCGTCGCCGGGCGCGCGGCCGAGGAGACGCTCTGGCTGTTCGGCCCCGCCGGGCTCGAACGCTTCGACGCCCTCGACGCGCGAGAGCCCGCCGGGCTCTCGCGCGCCTTCGCCGACGGCGGCTACTACGTGATGCGCGACGGCTGGGCGGCGGACTCGAACTACATGCTGCTCGACTGCGGCCCGCACGGCGCGGCGGAGGTCGGCGGCGGGCACGCGCACGCCGACGCGCTCTCGTTCGACCTCGCGGCGCGCGGCCGCGCGCTCCTCGTAGACCCCGGCACCTACACCTACACCGGCTCGCGCGAGGAGCGCGACCGCTTCCGCGCGACCGCCGCGCACAACGCGCTGACCGTGGACGGCGAGCCGTCTTCGGTGCCGGGCGCGGGCGCCTTCCGCTGGGCGCGCGTCGCGCGCGCGGAGGCGCGGCGCTGGCTCGCCGCCGCCCGCTTCGACTTCTTCGAGGGCTCGCACGACGGCTACCTGCGGCTCGACCCGCCGGTCGAGTACGAGCGCGCCGTCCTCTTCCTCAAGGGCGACTACTGGGTCGTCCTCGACCGCGCGCGCACGGCCGCGCCCGCCGCGCCGCACCTCTACGAGACGCACTTTCACTTCGCGCCGGGCGCCGAGCCCTCGGTCGAGGAGCGCGGCGAAGCCTCCGCCGTGCGCGTCAACGGGGCGGGAGCCGCGGGCCTTGAGATTCTCGCGCCGCGCGCCGACGGCTCGTGGGGGCGGCGCCCCGGCTGGGTCTCGCGCTGCTACGGCGCGCGGGAGCCGGCCGCGGTCTGCACGCGCAGCCTGACGACGGACGGCGGCTCGGACTCGTTCGCCTTCGTGCTGCCGCACGGCGCGGGCGCGCGCCCCGCGGCGCGGCTGCGGGAGTTGGAGGCCGAAGGGGGCCGCGCCTTCGAGCTGCGGCGCGGCGCCTGGCGCGACCTCCTCCTCGTGCGCGCCGCCGGCGCGGCGGAGGTGCGCGCCCCGCGCGCCGCCTCCGGCTTCGACTGGGCGTGGCTCCGCTTCGACGCGGAGACCGGCGCGCTCGAAGAGCTGGTCGTCGTCGGCGCCGGGGGGGAACTGTGTCTCGACGGCGAAGGGGTCTTGAAGGCCGAGGCCGCAGGGCCGGCGTGGCACCTCTCGGCGCGGCGCGGCGGCGAGGGCTGGGAGACGGACGGGCCGGGCGGCGGCGGTTTCGAGTTCACGGCGCCGCGAGACGGCGGCCGTTCGTCGGACGCCGACGAAGGCGTAGACGAGTTAGACGGGGTGAGTACTTATGTGCGGGATTAACGGCATCGTCCTCTACGACGGCGCGGGCGGGCGGCGCGTCGAGCGCGGCGTGCTCGAACGCATGCGCGACTGTATCAGCCACCGCGGGCCGGACGACTACGGCATCCTCATCGACGGCAACGCCGGGCTCGGCCACCGCCGCCTCTCCATCGTGGACGTGGCCGCCGGGCACCAGCCGATGCCGAACGAGGACGGGACGCTGCACGTCGTCTACAACGGCGAGATTTACAACCACGCCGACTTCCGCGCCGGCCTCGAAGAGCGCGGACACACCTACCGCACGCACTGCGACACCGAGACCATCCTCCACCTCTACGAGGAGAAGGGGGCCCGGTGCGTCGAAGACCTGCGCGGCATGTTCGCCTTCGCCATCTGGGACTCGCGCCGCCGCGAGATGTTCGTCGCCCGCGACCGCTTCGGCGTCAAGCCGCTCTACTACGTCCACGCCCCCGACGGCTCGCTCTACTTCGCCTCGGAGATCAAGTCGCTGCTCGCGGCCGGCGCCGTCCGCCCCCGCCTCGACTACGCGGCGCTCCCCGACTACCTCGCCAACCACGGCACCTCCGGCGACGCGACCCTCTTCGAGGGCGTCCACCGGCTCGCCCCCGGCCACACGCTGCTCTGGCGCGACGGGCGGGTCAAGATTGAAAAGTATTGGGACTTGAGCTTCGCGCCCGACGGCGGCGGCGACGACGACGGCGGGGACGGCCGCGCCAGGAGCGACGACGAGTACGTCGCCGAGTGGTCGGAATTGTTCCGCACCTCCGTCCGCCTGCGGCTGATGGCCGACGTACCGCTGGGGATGTTCCTCTCGGGCGGCATCGACTCCTCCGCCATCGCGGCCGTGATGAGCGGGCTCGTCAGCGAGCCCATCAAGACCTTCTCCGTTGCCTTCGCCGAGCGCGAGGCCAACGAGCTGTCCTACGCGCGCCTCGTCGCCGAGCGGTTCAAGACCGACCACCACGAGGTCGTCGTCAGCCCCCGGGAGTTCTTCGACGCGCTGCCCCGCCTCGTCTGGCACGAGGACGAGCCGCTCGCGCACCCTTCGAGCGTCGCGCTCTACTTCGTCTCGCGACTGGCCGCGCGCCACGTCAAGGTCGTGCTCACGGGCGAGGGCAGCGACGAGACGCTGGCCGGCTACGAACGCTACTACAAGACGCTGCTCCAGCTCTCGCTCGCGCCGCACTACCACCGCCTCGTGCCGCGCGCCCTGCGGCGGGCCGTCGCGGGCCGGGTCGAGGCGCTGCCCGTGGGCTCGCGCGCGCGCCACAAGCTGACGCGCACCTTCCTCTGCCTGGAGCCCGACGTCGAGAGCCTCTATTTCAACAACTTCGCCGTCTTCTCGGCGGCCTCGCAGCGACGGCTGCTCACCCCGGAGGCGCGCGAGCGCGCGGGCGCCCCGCTAGACCCCTACGCCGACATGCGCCGCCACTTCGAGGCGTCCGACTCCGCGGGGCTGCTCGGCCGCATGCTCTACGCCGACACGAAGACCTACCTCCACGAGCTTCTGATGAAGCAGGACCAGATGAGCATGGCCGCCTCCATCGAGAGCCGCGTGCCCTTCCTCGACCACAAGCTCGTCGAGTACACGGCGCGGCTGCCCGAGCGGATGAAGCTGCGGCGGGGGCTCCAGACGAAGTACGTCCTGCGGCGGGCGATGGCGGGCGTGCTGCCCGAGGCCATCCTCCGGCGCGGGAAGATGGGCTTCCCCGTCCCCGTCGGCAAGTGGTTCCGCGGCGAGTACCGGCACCTGCTCGACGAGTACGTCACGGGCGAGCGCGCCGCCTCGCGCGGCATCTTCGACCCCGCGTTCGTGCGCGAGCTGGTCACGCGCCACCTCGCGGGCGAGCAGCACTCCGAGCGGCTGTGGGCGCTCGTCAACTTCGAGATGTGGCAGCGCCGCTTCTTCGACGGCGAGGAGCCAGCGGGCGGGCCGCAGCCCGAACTGGCTGTGACGGCCGCCGCCCCGGCCGGCGCCGGCCGCTAGACGGCATCTGATTCGAGGGTAGAACGGAATTAATCGTGCGCATACTCTGGCTCAAGACCGAACTGCTCCACCCCGTCGACAAGGGCGGGCGGATTCGCACCTACCAGATGCTCAGGGCGCTCAGGCGGCGCCACCACGTCACCTACCTGACGCTCGACGACGGCTCGGCCGCGCCCGAAGCGCCGTCGCTCGCCGGCGAGTACTGCCACGAGCTGGTGCGCGTGCCGCACCGCACGCGCCCGAAGTTCACCGCCGGCTTCTACGCCGAGCTGGCGGCGAACCTCGCCTCGCCGCTCCCGTACTTCATCCGGAAGTACGAGTCGGCCGGGATGCGGCGCGAGCTGGAGGCGCGCGCCGCCGGCTTCGACGTCGTCGTCTGCGACTTCCTGATGCCGAGCGTCAACGTGCCGCGCTCGCTCCCCGTGCCGGCCGTGCTCTTCCAGCACAACGTCGAGGCGATGATCTGGCGGCGCCACTACGAGGTGCAGGCGAACCCGCTCAAGAAGGCGTACCTCTACGGCCAGTGGCTGAAGGCGCGCAGGTTCGAGCGCGCGGCCTGCCGCCGCTTCGATTCCGTCGTCGCCGTCTCGCGCGAGGACGCCGAGCTGATGCGGCGCGAGTACGGCGCGGCGGAAGTCTCGGACGTGCCGACGGGCGTTGACGTGGACTACTTCCGCCCCTCGGGGGCCGGGCCGCGCGAGCCGCACGGCCTCGTCTTCACCGGCTCGATGGACTGGCTGCCGAACGAGGACGCCATCCAGTTCTTCACGCGCGAGGTCATGCCGCTCGTGCGCGAGCGCGTGCCCGGCGTGAAGCTGACCGTGGTCGGGCGCAAGCCCTACGCGAGCCTCCTGGAGCTGGCCGGGCGCGACCCGTCAATCATCGTCACGGGGCGCGTCGAGGACGTGCGGCCCTACATGGAGCGCGCCGCCGCCTACGTCGTCCCCATCCGCGTGGGCGGCGGCACGCGCCTGAAGATTTACGAGGCGATGGCGATGGAGATGCCCGTCGTCTCGACGACCGTCGGCGCGGAGGGCCTCCCCCTGCGCGACGGCCGGGACGTCCTCATCGCCGACACGCCGCGCGCCTTCGCCGACGCGGTGGTGCGCGTGCTCGGCGACGAGGCGCTCGCGCGCGGGCTCGGCCGCCAGGCGGCCGCGACGGTGCGCGAGAACTTCGGCTGGGAGCGCGTGGCCGACCAGTTCGCGGCGCTGTGCGAGCGCGCCGTCGCGCGGGGCGCGGGCGCCGCCGCGCGCGACGCGCGGCTGGGGAGCGGAGAGCCGACGGCGGCCTGAGCGCCGTCGGCGGCGGTTAGGAATTCTCGGAAGACAGAAGCGAAAGCAGGGAATAAAGAGATGAAGCTGAGCGTTTTCGGTCTGGGTTACGTCGGGTGCGTGTCGGCCGCGTGCTTTGCCAAAGAGGGGCACGAGGTGGTGGGCGTGGACGTGAACCCCGTCAAGGTCGAGATCATCAACTCCGGGCGGAGCCCCATCGTCGAGGCCGGCGTCGGCGAGTTGATCGCCGAGATGGTCGGCGCCGGGCGCCTGCGCGCGACCTCCGACTCGGCGGAGGCGGTCGCCGCCTCCGAGGTGTCGCTGGTCTGCGTCGGCACGCCGAGCCACGCCAACGGCTCGCTCGACCTGACCTACGTCAAGCGCGTCTGCCGCGAGATAGGCGAGGCGCTCGAAGCGAAGCCGGCGCGGCACACCGTCGTCATCCGCAGCACGATGCTGCCGGGCACCATCGAGGCGACGGTCGTGCCGGCGCTCGAAGTCTACTCGGGCAAGAAGGCGGGGCGCGACTTCGGCGTCTGCATCAACCCGGAGTTTTTGCGCGAGGGCAGCTCGCTCAAGGACTTCTACGCGCCGCCCTTCACGCTCGTCGGCGCCGACGACGAGGAGGCGGCCGCGCCCGTCCGCCGGCTCTACTCGAAGATCGACGCGCCGCTCTACGTCACGGCCGTCAAGTCGGCCGAGATGGTCAAGTACGCGTGCAACTGCTTCCACGCCCTGAAGGTCTCGTTCGCCAACGAGATCGGGAACGTCTGCAAGGGGCTCGGCATCGACAGCCACGAGGTGATGGAGGTCTTCTGCCGCGACGAGAAGCTCAACCTCTCGCCCTACTACCTCAAGCCCGGCTTCGCCTTCGGCGGCTCCTGCCTGCCCAAAGACCTGCGCGCCATCAACTACAAGGCGAAGGAGCTGGACGTGGACGTGCCGCTGCTGTCGTCCATCCTGCCGAGCAACCGGCGCCAGGTCGAGCGCGCCGTCGAGATGGTGCTGGCGGCGGGGAAGCGGCGCGTCGGCGTGCTCGGCTTCAGCTTCAAGGCGGGGACGGACGACCTGCGCGAGTCGCCGATGGTCGCGCTCATCGAGGCGCTCATCGGCAAGGGG
>DASVTS010000129.1:0-43728 GCA_036387455.1 Pyrinomonadaceae bacterium
GTCGCCTCGTCGAGGATGAGGAGCACGGGGTCGAAGGCGAGCGCGCGCGCGAACGAGATGAGCTGCTTCTGGCCGACCGAGAGGCCCGCGCCGCGCTCGCGCACCTCGGAGTCGAAGCCCTCGGGCAGCCGCCCGATGAAACCGTCGGCGTGGACTTCGCGCGCGGCCCACTCGACGCGCTCGTCCGCTATCTCCTCGCGCCCGAGGCGGATGTTGCCCTCGACCGTCCCGCTGAAGAGGAAGACGTCCTGCAACACGACGGCGAAGTTCTCGCGCAGGGACTTCAAGTCCCACTCGCGCACGTCCACGCCGTCGAGGAGTATCGAGCCGCGCTGCACGTCGTAGAAGCGCATGAGGAGGTTCGTGATGGTCGTCTTGCCCGAGCCGGTGTGGCCGACGAGCGCCACGGTCTGCCCCGGCTCGACCGCGAAGGACACGTCCTTCAAGACCCAGTCCTCATCTTTATAAGCGAACCAGACGTTGCGGAACTCGACGCGGCCGCGCGCGCGGCCCGACTTCGCGGGGCGCTCCGGGCTCGTGACCGTGACGGGCTGGTCGAGCGTGCGGAAGATGCGGTGCGAGGCGACGAGCGCCGCCTGGAAGACGTTGTACTTATCCGAGATGTCGCGGATGGGCTGGAAGAGTCGCTGCGAGTACTGGATGAAGGCGACGAGCGCGCCGATGGAGAGCACCTCGTTCGCGGGCGTGTTCTGCATCACGCGCCAGCCGCCGTACCAGATGATGAGCGCGATGCCGAGCGAGCCGATGAAGTCCACGAGCGGGAAGAAGACCGCGTAGTAGAAGATGGTCTCGATGTTCGCGTTGCGGTAGTCGTCGTTGGCCCCGTGGAACTGGCGCAGCGACTTCTCCTCGCGGTTGAAAATCTGGACGGTCTGCGCGCCCGAGATGTGCTCCTGCAAAAACGAGTTGATGCGCGCCAGCTTCGTCCGCACGAGGTCGTAGCCGCGCCGCGCGTGCCTGCGGAACCACGTCGTCGCCGCGAACAGCAGCGGGACGGTGACGAGCGCGACGAGCGTCAGCCGCCAGTCCATCCACGCCATGAAGCCGATGATGGCGAAGACCATCACCACGTCGCCGAGGCCCTCGATGACGCCCGAGGTGAACAGCTCGTTTAAGGCGTCCACGTCCGAGGTCAGCCGCGTCATGATGCGCCCGACGGGGTTGCGGTCGAAGTAGGCCACCTCCTGCCGCTGCAACTTCCCGTAGAGCTCCGAGCGCAGGTCGTACATGACGTGCTGCCCGACCGACTGGAGCAGGACGGCCTGGAGGTAGGAGACGAGCATTTGCAGGAGCTTCACGCCGAGGAAGGCGAGCGCGAGCCACTGGAGCCCCGAGAGGTCTTTCGGGAGGATGTGCCAGTCGATGGCGTACTGGAAGAACTTCGGCTCGACCACGCCGAGCGCATTGACGAGCAGCGTCAGCAGGAGCGCCGGCACGATCTGCCGCCGGTATGGCTTGAGGTAGCGCAGCAGGCGCCGCGCGCTCCCGCGGTCGAACTGCTTGAGCGCCTCCTCCTCGTGAAACTGTTTCGCCTCTGCCGACATACTTTTCTTCTAAGACCGTCCGGCCGCGCGGGCGGCCCGGCTCACGCCGTTGACTTGTAGTAGGCCGCCTGCACCTGCTCGCGCCGCGGGAAGTGCAGAATCATGCCGAGCGCGCCCAGCGCGAAGAGCAGGTAGGCGTAGTCGTTCCAGGTGACGAACAGTCCCACCACCCCCAGCAGCGCGGCCGCCTCGCAGAGCGCCAGCGCGAGGATGAAGCCGGTCTGCACCTGCGCCGGCTCCTGCCGCTCGGCCCCGCGCCCGTAGAAGCCGGCCTTCAGGACGAAGGAGAGGGCGACCGACGCCAGCCCCGCGGCCGCAAGGGCGTAGAGCAGCGTCGGGTTGTCTCGCACGCCCGCGTCCGCCGCCCCCGAGTCGGCGCGGACGAAGCGGGTGACGACGACGAACAGGCCGACGTTCGTCAGGAAGACGGCCCAGAGTATGCGCATCACGCGGAGGCGGCCTTCCGGCCCGGGGTCGGCGCCCGGCCGCCTCGACGTCGGTTGATTCCACATCCGTCGTTGCCTTCCCCCCTTCAGACCGCGGCGCTCAACTCGCCGCCAGCTCCTCTTCGAGCAGTTGCCGCTCGTAAAGCGAGGCGTACTCGCCGCCCGCGGCGAGCAACTCCTCGTGCGTCCCGCGCTCGACGATGCGCCCCTCGTCGAGGACGCAGATGAGGTCGGCGTCGCGGACGGTCGAGATGCGGTGCGAGACGATGAGCGAGGTGCGCTCGCGCATCACGCCGCGCAGGCGCCCGAGGATTTTCTCCTCCGTGTAGGTGTCCACCGACGAGAGCGCGTCGTCGAGGATGAGTATCCGGGGCTGGCGGATGACGGCGCGCGCGATGGCCGTGCGCTGCTTCTGCCCGCCCGAGAGCGTGATGCCGCGCTCGCCGACCAGCGTCTCGAAGCCGGCGGGGAAGTCGCGCACGTCGTCGGCGAGCCCGGCGATTTCGGCCGCCCACTCCACGTCGGCCCGCCCGGACTTCTCGACGCCGAAGGCGACGTTCTCGGCCAGCGTCTCGCTGAAGAGGAAGGTCTCCTGCGGGACGTAGCCGACGGCCGCGCGCAACTGAGCCAGCGGGTAGTCGCGCACGTCCGCGCCGTCGACGAAGACCGTGCCGGGCGGCGCCTCGACCACGCGCGGGATGAGGTTCATCAGCGTGGACTTGCCCGAGCCCGTCCGGCCGACGAAGGCGACCGTCTGCCCGGCCTCGATGGTCAGGTCGACGTCCTTGAGGACGGGCGGCAGGTGCTCGCCGTAAGAGAAAGTCAGGTCGCGGAACTCGATGCGCCCGCGCACCGGCGGCAGCGCGGCCGCGCCGTCGCGGTCTCTGATGGCGGGCTCGACGGCGAGGATGGCGTTCATGCGCTTGAGGCTCGCCGTGCCGCGCTGGTAGAGGTTGACGACGTAGCCGAGCGCGATGAGCGGCCAGATGAGCCGCATCAGGAAGAGCGTGAACTCGACGAACTGCCCCGGCGTTATCCGGCCGCGCACGGCGAGCACGCCGCCGTACCAGACGATTAAGACCATCCCCAGCCCGATGACGAACTGGATGAGCGGGCGCATGATGGCCGAGACGCGCACGAGCCCGAGGTTGCGCGTCGCGTACTCGCGGTTCAGGGCGTTGAAGGCCGCCTCCTCCGCCTCCTCCTGCGCGTAGGCGCGCACGACCCGCACGCCCGAGATGTTCTCCTGCGCCCGCGCCGTGATCTGCGAGAAGAAGTCCTGAATCTTCTCGAAACGGACGTGCACCTGCTGGCCGAAGTATTTGACCGTGAACGAGACGAGCGGCATCGTCACGAAGAGCAGCAGCGTCAGCCGCACGCTTATCCTCAGCATCAGCGGGAGGATGATGAGGACGACGAAGACCGTCTGGAGCGTGTACATCACCATCGGCCCGGCGAGCTGGCGGACGGCGGCGAGGTCGTTCGTGGCGCGCGCCATCAGGTCGCCCGTGCGGTGCTCGTGGAAGAAGGTGAGCGGCTGGCGCTGGAGGTGCGCGTAGAAGTCCTGCCGCAGGTCGTACTCGACGTGGCGCGACATGCCGATGAGGATGCGGCGCTGGAGGAAGAGGAAGACGCCGCTGACGAGGCTGGCGCCGACGACCAGAAGCGCCGAGCGCGTGACCTTCTCCCACGTCGGCCCCGCGCCGAGGTCATCCACCGCCCGCCCGACGAAGACGGGGATGAGCAGCCCGGCCACCGTCCCGGCGAGGATGCAGAGGACGCCCGCCACGAGCGACTTCTTGTACGGGCGGAAGTAGAGCGCGAATTTTCGCAGATCGTCCATGAGCGCCAGACCGGCCCGCTCGAAACCCGGGCCGCCGAAAACCTTCGCCTGTCCTTTACGAATACCTCGCCGCCTATGATGCGCGATTTTCCCCCGCAAAGACAAACGCGGCCCCGGCGGGCCGCGTCCTCGAAGCTTGTTCCGTGGAAAAGTCGAACGAATCCGCCCGGCCGGCTCAGACGACCGGCGGGTTGGCCGGCTCTTGCAGGTCGGGCGCGGCGGGCGCCGCGGGCGGGGCTTCGGCCGGCAGCGTGTTGAAGACCTCGCAGGTCTCGCGGACGGGAATCACCGGCTCGTACGGGTGCGAGAAGGCGTCGTCGGCGGGCAGGTCGGCGGTCGTGCGGACGCAGTTGCGCCCGGAGCGCTTGGCGAGGTAGAGGGCGCGGTCGGCGGCCGTCACCAGCAGCTCGCGCGAGCTGGCGTCGCCGGGGAAGGTCGCCACGCCGAGCGAGGCCGTGATGCACCCCACCCCCGGCACCTCCGTCCGCTCGATGCGCGAGCGCAGGCGCTCGGCGACGACGGCCGCGCCCTCGGGGCCGGCCTGCGGGAGGATGATGGCGAACTCCTCGCCGCCGTAGCGCGCGGCGGTGTCCACGCCCCGCACCTCCTCGCGCAGGGCGCCCGCGAGGATGCGCAGCGCCGCGTCGCCCGCGTCGTGGCCGTGCGTGTCGTTGACCCGCTTGAAGTGGTCGATGTCTAAGAGGATAAGCGAGACGGGCTGGCGCATCCGCGTCGCGAGGTGCAGGTCGCGCTCCAACTGTATCTCGAAGAAGCGGCGGTTGAAGCAGCCCGTCAGGCCGTCGGTCAGAGCCTGGTGCTGCATCTGCTGGAAGAGGCGCGCGTGGTTGACGGCGACGGCGACCTGGTCGGCCACCGTGCGCAGCAACATCACCTCGTTGTCCTGCCAGAGCCGCTGCGGGTTGTCGGACGTGACCAGCAGCACGCCCATCGTCCGGTCGTGGTAGATGACCGGGACGGCCGCCAGCGGGCGCACGTCCGTCTCGTCGGCCCCGCTCGAACCGTCGTGGACGTAGGTCTTGATGCGGCTGCGCAGCCGCACGCCGATGGCCTCGATGTCGCCGTGCAGCTCCTCGCGGACGTCCTCGCCCGAGGCGCCGTCGCGGAAGTAGTAGGTGGTCAGAGACGCCTGCCCGTGCTCGCCCTCGACCGAGAGCGCGCTCGTCTGCGCGCCGAGCGCCTGCCCGACCTCGTTGACCGTCGTCTGGAGCACGCTCGGCAGCTCGAGCGAGCTGCGGATGGCGGTCGAGATGCGGTTGACGGCGATTTCGCGCACGGCCTGCTCCTGGAGGAGCCGCGCCAGCTTCGTCGTCACCGAGACGGTGAGCTGGAGCGAAGTCGTCTTCGGCACGCAGGTGCGCACCGCCTTCGCGAACAGGCGCGCGTGCGTCGGCACCTCGGCCGTGACGCGCGCCATCAGGTATTCGAGCGCCGAGTAGACGATGTCCGGCTCGAACGACCAGATGACCTCGTCGCCCGCCGACTCCTGCCCCTCCTCCTCCGTCCTGACCGAGGCCATCAGCGCCGAAAACCTCGCGTCGGCGATGACCACGAAGCGCTCGCGCGTGGTGGCCTCGCCCGTCTTCTCCACGAGGAACGGCTCGCGCTCGGACGAGCCGTCGGAGAGCTGCGCCGAGTAGAGCGCGTCTTCGGGCGCTGCGAAGAAAAAAGAGTAGCGGGCGAGGCGCCCCACCTCGCGCACGCGCGCGATGTCGCGCATCGAGCGCTGCGCCTCGGGCAGGAGGCTCTCGACCACCAGCGCCGCGAGGTTGTTCTCTAGCACCACGTCCTCGAAATACCGCTGCAACTGCACAATGGTAGGCTCCGCGCAACGGACTGAGGTCAGTTGGCGCGGGTGTTGTGCGAGAAGGGCGCTGTAGAGCGAGAGCATCGGCGGTCCCAGCCGGAAACGGTTAAGGGCGAGAAGCGGGCTCCGAGGGTGCAAAGAAGGCACTGAGACCTTTGGCGGGCCTAGTGGCAAACACATTTTTACACACGGCAACGAAGTTTGTCCATGAGATTTTATGATTTTGTGTCGAACCGGACACTGTGGGGAGTCCGGCGGCCGGACGGGGGCGCCGACTTTATGAGAAAGTTGGCGGGACGGGCGGGACGGGGACTAGCTCTGGATATAGTAAGTCATTGTGGAAGTTGCGATTAGGGCGCCTTGCCGGTCCTGCGCCTCGACGCCGAGGATGACGACGCGGCGCCCGCGGCGGAGGACTCGGGCGCGGGCCTCGACGCGGCCGGGGCCGGCGGGGCGGAGGAAATGGACCGTGAGGTCAACGGTGACGGTGCGTCCGTCGGGTTCGAGCAGGGTGTGGACGGCGCAGGCGGCGGCCGTGTCCATGAGCGAGACGACCGCCCCGCCGTGAATGATTCCGCCCATCCGGGTCAGTTCCTCGCGCGCTTCGAGGGCGAAAGTGGCCGCGCCGCGCTCGGCCGCCACGAACTCCAGCCGGAGCAGGCCGACGTAGGGCACCTCGCGGAAGGTTTTTTCGAGCAGCGAAAGCTCCTCGGCCGTCAACCCTCCCGCCGCCCCCGCGTCCCCGGTCACGAGCCGTAAATCCCTGCGCCGTCAAGGGGTTCCACGACGACGGCGGTGCCGTAGGCGAGGACTTCGGTCGCCCCTTGCGCGACTTCGGTCGCGTCGTAGCGGGCGCCGATGATGGCGTTGGCGCCCAGCTCCGTGGCGTGCTGAACCATGATTTCGAAGGCGTCGCGGCGCGTGGATTCGCAGAGGTTCGTCCAGGCGGTGATGTTGCCGCCGACCACCGTGTTGAAGAAGGCGCCGATGTTGACGAAGAGGTTGCGCGAGCGGACGACGATGCCGCGCACGACGCCGAGATTTTGCCGGATGCGGAAGCCGGGAAGCTCGAAGGCGGTGGTCACCATCTGCGGCGAGACGGAGAAGCGCGGCTCGCTGATGGCGTAGGGGGCGCGTGTCTGAAGTTGCTCGTCACTCATCTTTAACCCTCAATTTCTGCGGGCTTTAGGGGCAGGAATCTCAAAGGCGTTTTGCCCTCAGTCGCCGAAGAGGCTGGGCTGGTCGCCGCCGCCGACCTCGCCGCCGGCCTCGTACTCCTCCGGCGTCCAGCGGTAGCGCGAGAGGTCGCAGCGCCCCTTCGCGTCGAAGACGACGCCCTCGGATTCGAGCATGCGCTGTTGGAGGTCGGGCGGCGAGATGACGCGGCCGGTGGAGCAGGCGCCCTGCGCGTTGATGACGCGCTGCCAGGGGACCGACTGGTCGGCCGAGTGCATGACGAAGCCGACGGTGCGCGCCGTGTAGCCCTGGCCGAGGATTTCGGCGAGCTGGCCGTAGGTCATCACGCGCGCCGCGGGGATGCGGCGGACGATTTCGAAGACGCGCTCGCGGTAGCCGGGCGAGTTGACGTCCGCGCCCTCGGCCTTGCCCTGCGCCGCGGGCGCTTCCGGTTTTGAGTTAGTCATTAGGGGGTTTCTCGGTCTTCCTGCCGCCAGCGTTTTTTGAAGGTCGTGCGGCGCCCCTCCCACCACTCGCGCCATTCCCGCACGGCGCGCTCGCGTTCTGCCCGCGGAGCCGCGGGGCGGAAGGAGAGTCAGGTGTTCGTCGCGTCGCGCAGGCACATCTCCGCGAGGAAGCGCGTCCTGAGGTCTTCGCTTTCGAGCCGCGAGATTAGTTCGGGAACCCCGAGCCGCGCCGTCCGTGCGCGCTCGGCCGCGAACTCCGTCCGAGAAGGGGCCTCGTCGCGGCCCGCGTCGGGTGTCGGTCGGGATTTCATGCAACTGTATACGTCGCGCGGGGCGGGCGGGTTTTCGCCGCGCGCTCAGATGCGGTCGAGGACGTGGCGCGTGCGCTCCTCGACCACGTCGCCGGTGTTGAGGACGGTCTTGGGCTCGAAGAGGAGGACGTGCGCCTCGGCGTCGGCCACCGGCTTGTGCTCGACGCCGCGCGGGATGACGACGAACTCGCCCTCGGCCAGACGCACGTCGCCGTCGCGCAGGCGGATGGTGATTTCGCCTTTGACGACGAGGAACAGCTCGTCCTCGTCGTCGTGCTTGTGCCAGACGAAGTCGCCCCGGAACTTGACGAGCTTGACGTAGGAGTCGTTGACCTCGCCCGCTATCTTCGGGCTCCAGTGCTCGGCGAAGAGGCCGAACTTTTCCGACAGGTTGACCTTTTCAATCATCTCTTTCTCCCGGGCCGGGCCGACTCAGCCGGGCGTGCGCAGGACGGCGCGCGCCGGCGCCCCGTCGCCGCTGCCGGCGGCGATTTTGAGCGGCAGGCAGAAGAGTTCGTACAGGCCGGGCGCGACCGCGCGCAGGTCGAGCCCTTCGACGATGACGACGCCCGCCGAGAGCAGCGCGAGGTGCGTCTCGAATCCTTCGGAGCCGAACTTCTCGACCGAAAGGTAGTCGAAGCCGACGAGCCGCACGCCCGCGCCGACGAGCGCGCGCGCCGCGGCCGGCTCGATGTAGGTGAAGTCCTCGCGGAAGCGCCCGCCGGCCTCGCCCCAGAAGGCCGAGTTGCGCGTCTTGAAGAGCACGCGCGACGCGCCGCCGAGCGCGTCCGCGCCGACGTGCCCCTCCTCGACCGCGCGGGCGTCCGGAGGAATCTCCACGACGCGCGCCTCGCCGACGAGCGCGTCGAGCGGGAGCGACGGGAGGCCGGGCGCGCCCTCGATGAAGTGGGCGGGGGCGTCGATGTGCGTCCCCGTGTGCGCGCCGAAGTTGAGCACCGAGACGTTCGCCGCGTCGCCGCGCGAGATGGCGCTCCACGAGCCGACCTCGATGCCGGGGTCGCCCGGGTAGGTCGGCGTCTCGCCCGGCGCGACGGGCACGCTGATGTCGTAAAGCGGCATGAGTGGAGTGAATGGTAAGGGCGTGTGGGGCGGGTGTCAACGCGGCGCCGGGCGGCGGCGGGGCGTGTTGTTGCGGGCGCGCGGGCGCGTGGGTTAGCATCACGAAGGCCGTCAAAGGATGACTTTCGGAGGCGCGTTGAGGGAAGAGTCGGAGAGAGTTCGGGCGGGCGGCGGCGGCGCACCGCGCGTGGCCGCGTCGAGCTATTTGAACACGGCCCCGCTCATCTGGAGCTTCGCCCGCGGGCGGCGGCGAGGCGAGGTCGAGCTGCTGACCGACACGGCGCCCGCGCGCTGCGCCGACATGCTCGCGCGCGGGCAGGTCGAGGCGGCGCTCGTGCCCGTCATCGAGTACCAGCGCCTGCCCGAGACGGCCATCGTGCCCGGCGTCTGCGTCGGCGCGCGTGCCGAGGTTCACAGCGTCGTCCTCGTCACGCGCGGCGCGCGGCTCGAAGAGGTCGAGTCGGTCGCGCTCAGCGTCGAGTCGCGGACGTCGGCCGCGCTCGTCGAGGTCATCTGCCGCGAGTTCCTGGGGCGCGCGCCGCGGCTCGAACAGGCGGAGCCGGATTTGGGGCGGATGCTCGCGCGCCACGACGCCGCGCTGGTCATCGGCGACCCGGCGATGACCTTCGAGCGGCGGGGCCTGCGCGTCTACGACATGGCGGCGCTGTGGCGTGAGCACACGGGGCTCGGCTTCGTCTTTGCGATGTGGATGGCGCAGCGCGGCGCGTCGGCGCGCGTGCGCGCGGTGGACTTCGCGGGCGCGCGCGACGAGGGCCTGGCCAGCGTCGGGCAGATAGTGGACGTCTACGAGAGGGAACTGGGGCGCCCGCGCGAGGAGCTGATTCACTACCTGACCCGCAACATCGCTTTCGAGCTCGACGAGGAGATGCGCGCCGGCCTCGAACTCTTCTTCCGCCTCGCGCACAAGCACGGCGTCACCGACGACCTGCGGCCACTGAAATTCGTCGGCACGGATGTTGAATAAGATTGAGGCCGAGGCGGGACGGGCGGGACGCGCCCCCAAAAACTCCGGCGAAAGCCGCTCCCGCCCGGCGGCCGCGTCGGGCGCGGCTGGCGGAATGCGGATTTGAGATTTCAGATTTGGAATTTGCGATAAGACGATGACAGACATCCAACCCATTCTCGACCGCGTGCTGGCGGGCGGGCGCATGACGGCGGAGGAGTGCGCGGCGCTCCTCGAATCCTTCGACGTGGCGCGCATGGGCGTGGCGGCCGACGAGGCGCGGCGGCGCAAGCACCCCTCGGGCGTCGTCACCTACATCATCGACCGGAACATCAACTACACGAACGTCTGCAACGTCGTCTGCACCTTCTGCGCCTTCTACCGGAGGCCGGGCAAGCCCGACACCTACGTCCGCACGCTCGAAGACATCTGCGCGCGCATCGACGAGACCATCGCGCTCGGCGGCACGGGCGTGCTGATGCAGGGCGGGCTGCACCCGGACTTCCGTCTAGAGTGGTACGAGGACCTCCTGCGCGCGCTCCACGCGCGCTACCCGGACTTCCAGCTCCACTGCTTCTCGCCGCCCGAGATACACAACATCCACCTCATCTCGAAGCTGCCTTACGAGGAGATTATGGGGCGGCTGAAGGAGGCGGGGCTCTACAGCATGCCGGGCGGCGGCGGCGAGATTCTGGACGACGAGGTGCGCAGGCGCGTCTCGACCAAGTGCACGACCGACGAGTGGCTGGCCGTGATGCGCGCCGCGCACCGCGTCGGCTTGCGGACGACGGCGACGATGATGTTCGGCATCGGCGACGGCACCGTGCACCGCGTCCGCCACCTGCAAAGGATACGCGACCTACAGGACGAGACGGGCGGCTTCACGGCCTTCATCCCCTGGACGTTCCAGCGCGAGAACACCGCGCTCGGGAGGAAGATAAAGGACGAGCTGACGGGGATGGACTACCTGCGCATGCTGGCAGTCTCGCGCCTCTTCCTCGACAACGTCGAGCACATCCAGTCTTCGTGGCTGACGCAGGGGCTGAGGCTCGGGCAGGTGGCGCTCCGGTTCGGCGCCGACGACATGGGCTCGATCATGATTGAGGAGAACGTCGTCTCCGCGGCCGGCGCGCACAACGAGGCGGACGAGAAGATGCTCCGCTACCTCATCCGCGAGGCCGGCTTCCGCCCGCAGCAGCGCGACATCCTCTACCGCCACGTCAACCGCGAGGAGTCCGCCCGCGCCGACGCCTCCGACTCGGCCACCCTGCGCGAGCTGACCGTCGCCTTCGCCGACTAGCCGACGAAATAGAATCCTCAAAGCGGCGGGCAGGGTTCAAGCCCGCCCGCCCCGGTCATTCCGTGCCCGAAAGCTTCGCCTACGCCTTACAGTAGATGTGCTCGTCCGAACACCTCATGCAGCGTTCAATGTTTTTGCAGGCCAGCGCTTCCGCGGTAACCAGCAGGTCGCCGTTGATTAGCGTCAGGACTGTCTGGAAGCCCTCCCTCGCCCTGGCGTTGCCCAGCGTCGAGACCTGAAGCTCGAAGGTGTTGACCTGTTGGGCCACGCCCACGAAGTCGTCCAGCAGCGTTTTGTCGTCTTCCGGCAAATGCCGTTCGAGCGCTGACTGTAGCTTCCCGGCGAGCCTCGCGTTGATGACTTCGGCCCCTTTGAGGGTGTCGGTAAGTCTCCCCGCCTCTTCGCCCGAGACGAGGGACGCCTGAAGGAGGCGGCCCGTGATACTTTGGGCCTCGGCCAGCTCGGCCTTGACGCGGTTCGTCGCGGCGACCGAGTCCTTGAAAAATACCTGGTTGCAGGAGGAGAAGGAGAGGGCGGCCGCGAGGAGAAGGAGGGCAGAAGTCCGTCCGGGCTTGGGCCGGCCGGGCGTGTGGTAGGTCATTTCGGAGCCTCCGGGGTGGGCGTTCGTCCTGATGAGAGTGTCGCCGAACTGAAGGGCGCATTGTAGCAACGAACGGCCCGCGGGCAAAGAAAATCCGCCGGCGCGGGCCGCGGGCGGCGTCGCGCGCGGTTGGAAGTGACAAGCGGCGGGCGACGAGATAAGATTCCGAACATTAAGTCAGAACTTTCGTCGTCACGCGGGGAGGGGCGGCGGGAGCTTTATCCCGCCGGGCGCCGTCAGTCATTTGCCGTTACACGTCTACGAGTTGGCCGGGCGGGGCGTGCGCCTCTGGCAGCGGCGGGGCGAGTCCTACGGCCACGTGCTGATGAAGGCGCTCGGGTACACGATGTTCGTCGGCGAGTACCCGAACCTTGAGGTGGAGCTGCCAGTGGGCCTGCGCTACAAGCCGGATATCGTCTCGCTCAACGACGGCGGGGGCGGCGGGCCGCGCGCGGGGGCGCGCTTCCGCTTCTGGGGCGAGTGCGGGATAGTCTCGATGCGCAAGGTCGCGTGGCTCCTCAAGCACGGCGACACGGAGCGCCTCGTGCTCTTCAAGATCGGGAGCGGCGTCGCGGCCTACACGCGCGAGCTGCGCGACTCGGTCGGGCCGCGCTACCGCGGGGGCGGGCGCCTGACGCTGGTCAACTTCGTCGCGGACGTGGCCGAGCGCGCCGGCGGCCGCCGCTTCGACGAAGTCCCCGCGGACTGGTACAGGACGGTGGAGGTCTGAGGGCGGGTGCCGGGGATGGCCGAGAGCGACGGGGTAGACATCCGCGAGTGCACGACGGTCGAGGAGTTCGACCGGTGCGTGCGCCTTCAGCGTGAGGCGTTCGGGCTGCCCGACCTCGAGCTGTCGCCGCGCCGTCACCTCATCGTGGCGCGCAGCGCGGGCGGCTTCACGCTCGGCGCCTTCGCGGGCGAGAGGCTGGTCGGCTTCGTCCTCAACCAGTTGGCCGCGCGTCGGGAGCCGGGGGCGGGCGCGGAGGAGACCATCGGCTATTCGCACATGATGGCGGTGGCGAAGGACTACCAGAACCGCGGCGTCGGCGCGCGCCTGAAGTGGGCGCAGCGGGCGCGCGTGCTCTCGGAGGGGCGGCGCTTCATCCGCTGGACGTGGGACCCGGCGCAGTCGCGCAACGCGCACTTCAACCTCAACCGCCTCGGCGTCGTCGTCCGCAGCTACGCCGTCAACTACTACGGCACGGACTACTCGACCGTGACGGGCCGCTTCGCCGAGCCGCTCGGCTTAGACTCCGACCGGCTCGTCGCCGAGTGGGAGCTGGACTCGCCGCGCGTCGAGGCGCTCGCGCGCGGCGAGGCGCCCGGGCCCGCGGGCGAGCCCGCCGCCGCCGTCACGATTCCCCCCGACTGGAGCGCGCTCGTCGCCGAAGACCCCGCGGCCGCGCGCGCGGAACTCCTCCGCATCCGCGGCGAGTTCCGGAGCGCCCTCGGCGACGGGCTCGTCTGCGCCGGCTTCGACCGCGAACCGTCCCGGCCCAGATACCTTTTCTTTCGTGAACCGTGAACCGTGAACCGTGACGAGATAAAACCCGTTCTTTCCTGTCACGGTTCACGGTTCACGGTTCACGGCTCTGACTTATGTCCTTTACGCGCTTCGACAGGTACGTTGACCGGCACGCGCGCTCGTTCACGGAGCGCTTGCAAGACTTGTGTCGCATGCCGTCGGTGGCGGCGCGCGGGACGGGGATGCGCGCGGTGGCGGAGAAGGTCGAGCAGATGTTGCAGCGCGTCGGGGCGGGCACGCGCACCTTCAAGGTCGGCAGCGGCTTCCCCATCATCTACGGCGAGTGCGGGGCGGGGCCGCGCTGCTTCCTCGTCTACGGGCGCTACGACGTGCAGCCGGTCGGGCAGTTGACCGACTGGTCGTCGGGGCCGTTCGCGGCCGTCGTCAACGAGGGCGTGCTCTACGCCCGCGGCGCCTCGAACAGCAAGGGCGACCTCGTCGCGCGCGTCGCGGCGGTCGAGGCGTACCAGAAGACTTACGGCAAGCTGCCCGTCTGCCTGCGCTTCGTCGTCGAGGGCGAGGACGGCCTCGCCAGCCCGAGCCTCTACCGCTTCGCGGCGGAGAACACGGGGCTGCTGCGCGCCGACGGCTGCATCTGGGACGACGGCTACAAGGACACGAAAGACCGCCTCGTCATCAACCTCGGCTTCAAGGGCATCGCCTTCCTCGAACTGCGCGCCTACGGGGCGCGCACCGACCTCCACTCGAAGTGGGGCGGCATCGTCCCGAACCCGGCGTGGCGGCTCGTGCAGGCGCTCTCGACCGTCGTCTCGCCGAAGGGCGTCATCACCATCGACGGCTTCTCGTCGCACGTCGCGCCGCTCACGTCCGAGGACAGGCAGATGCTCAAGACCATCGAGCTGGACGAGGCGGGCCTGCGCCGCGAGTTCCGCATCGGCTCGTGGGTGCATGGGATGACGGGGAGGGAACTGGCGAAGGAGCTCATCTTCGGCCCGACCTGCACCATCTGCGGCATCCGCACCGGCCACACCGACGCGGGGGCGAAGACGGTGCTGCCGGGCGCGGCGACCGCGCGCCTCGACTTCCGGCTCGTCCCCGACCTCACGCCCGAGCTGGTCGTCGCGCTGCTGCGCGAGCACCTCGACAAGCGCGGCTTCCAGGACGTGGAGATCGACGAGCTGGGCTCGGCCCCCTACGCCAAGTCCTCGCCCTCCTCGATGGTGGCGCGCGCGGCCATCGAGGGCGCGGGCGAGGTCTACGGCCAGCCGCCCGTGGTCTACCCGCTCGACCCGGCGAGCGGCCCCGTAGGCGCCGTCTGCGGCGCCAACCAGCCGCCGACGCCCGTCGTCTCCTTCGGCGTCAGCTACTCGGGCTCGAACCCCCACGGCCCCGACGAGAACATCCGCCTCGACGACTTCATCCAGGGCGTCAAATACTTCGGCCGCGTCATCCACCGCCTCGCCGAGCTCGACGCCGGAGAGCCCCCCCGGCGCGCCACCGGCGCCCTCGTCCGGCTCAACAGATAACGACGGGAAGCAGCGTTCTGCTATCATCCCGCTATGGACTACCGCAAGATCATCACCATCGAGCCCGGCAAGCGCAGCGGCAAGCCCTGCATCCGCGGGACGCGCATGACTGTCACGGACGTGTTGGAGTACTTAGCAGGTGGGATGACGGAGGGGGAGATTCTCGCCGACTTTCCCGACCTGACCGCCGAAGACATCAAGGCGTGCCTGGCTTTTGCCGCTGACCGCGAGCGCAGGCTCGCGACGCTGCCGACGTATGAAGCTGCTCTTTGACCAGAATGTTTCTCCTCGTCTCGCACGGCTGCTGGCAGACATCTATCCCGACAGTCTCCATATCAGGGAGGTGGGATTGCGGGATGCCGCCGACGCGGAAATCTGGGAATACGCCAGGCTCTACGGCTTCACTATCGTCTCGAAGGATTCGGACTTCCAGCAACGCAGCTTGCTCTATGGCCACCCACCGAAATTCATCTGGCTACGCGTCGGTAATTGCCCTGTGCAGGTGATCGAAGTGTTACTGCGGAAGCACTCGGTCGCGATTCACACGTTTGGATTGGACGGCAGGAGGTCACACCTGATGCTCCCCTGAAGTGGGCGGCGTCAAGCCGTGCAGCCTTTCGCCAGCCCCGCGGCGACTTTGTTGCGCGCCCGGAGCGTTGACCTTATGATGGGCGTGACCGTTCTCGACATCAACATCCGGGTGTGACAGCCGACTTGCCGACCGCCGCGAAAACCATCGAAGAGGAAATCGGGAAGCTCCGCGAGGAGGTGCTGAGGCACGAGGAGCTTTATTACGTCCACGACCGGCCGGAGATTTCGGACGTGGAGTACGACGCGCTGGTCGAGCGGCTGCGCGCGCTGGAGGAGGAGCACCCCGAGCTGCGGACGCCGGACAGCCCCACGCTGCGCGTCGGGGGGCGGCCCGCCGAGGGGTTCGCCGAGTACGTCCACCGCCGCCCGATGCTCTCGCTCGACAACAGCTACAACATCGAAGACCTGCGCGCCTTCGACGAGCGCTGCCGCCGCCTCGCCGACGGGCGCGCGTTCGAGTACGTGGCCGAGCTGAAGATCGACGGCCTCTCGCTCTCCGTCCACTACGAGGACGGCGTGCTCGTCACCGGCGTGACGCGCGGCGACGGGCGCGTCGGCGAGGACGTCACCCAGAACGTCCGCACCATCCGCAGCATCCCGCTCCGGCTGAAGGGCGCGGCCGACGCCGCGGGCGAGACGGAGGTTCGCGGCGAGGCTTACCTTTCGCGCAAAGCCTTCGAGCGCATCAACGCCGAGCGCGAGGAGGCGGACGAGGCGAAGTTCGCCAACCCGCGCAACGCCGCCGCCGGCACCATCCGCCAGCTCGACCCGAAGGTCGTCGCCCGCCGCCGCCTCGACCTCTTCGCCTACGACGTGCTGCGCGGCGAGCGCAAGCCCTTCGCCACCCACTGGGAGGCGCTCGAATGGCTCGCCGCCGCCGGCTTCACCGTCAACCCGCACCGCGCGAGGTGCGCCGACATCGAAGAGGTCATCGCCTTCTGCAACGCGATGGAGGCCGAGCGCGACCGGCTCGAATACGAGATTGACGGCGTGGTCGTCAAGGTCAACTCGACGGCGCTGCAGGACGAGTTCGGCGCGACGGCGAAGTCGCCGCGCTGGGCCATCGCCTACAAGTACCCCGCGCGCCAGGCCACGACGCAGGTCGAGTCCGTCGTCGTGCAGGTCGGCCGCACGGGCGCGCTCACCCCGGTCGCCAACCTCACGCCCGTCCAGCTCGCCGGGACGGTCGTCTCGCGGGCGACGCTGCACAACGTGGACGAGATACGGCGGCTCGGGCTGAAGATAGGCGACTGGGTCAACATCGAGAAGAGCGGCGAAATCATCCCGAAGGTGCTGAGCGTCGTCAAATCTCGCCGGACCGGTAAGGAGAAGACTTTCCGCGCGCCGACGCGCTGCCCCGTCTGCGGGGGCCGCATCTCGCGGCCCGAGGGCGAGGTCGTCTCGCGCTGCGTCGCCGCGGACTGCCCGGCGCAGCTCAAGGCCCGCCTGCTCCACTTCGCCTCGCGCCGCGCGATGCGCATCGAGGGACTGGGCGACGCGCTCGCCGACCAGCTCGTGCAGAAGAAGATGGTGCGCGACGTGGCCGACCTCTACACGCTGAAGCTCGCGGAGGTGGCCGCGCTCGAACGCATGGCCGAGAAGTCGGCGTCGAACCTCCTCGCGCAGGTAGAGGCGAGCAAGGGGCGCGACCTGCCGCAGCTCGTCTACGGCCTCGGCATCCGCCACGTCGGCGAGCGCACGGCCGCGCTGCTCGCGCGCCACTTCCGCACGCTCGAACGGCTCCGGGCGGCCACGGTCGAGGAGATAGACGACATCCACGAGATCGGCCTCACCGTCGCGCAGTCCGCGCGCGACTGGTTCGACGACGAGGGGAACGTCCGGCTCTGCGAGCGCCTGCGCGAGTTCGGCGTGCGGACGGAGCTGGCGGCGGGCGCCGGGGCGGCGGCCGCGGGCGAGGCTTTCGCGGGCAGGCAGTTCGTCCTCACGGGGCGCCTGGAGACGCTGACGCGCGACGAGGCGCGCGCGGCCATCGAGGCGCGCGGCGGGCGCGTGACCTCGACCGTGAGCAAGAAGACCGACTACGTCGTCGCGGGCGAGGAGGCGGGCTCCAAGCTCGACAAGGCGCAGGCGCTCGGCCTGAACGTCCTCGACGAGGCGGCCCTGAGGGCGATGCTGGGGCTCGCCTGATTCGCCGCGCGGCCGGCGACCCTCTACTCTTTACGACCCCCGCGGGGTGACGTGAGATTCGACCTCCTCCCTTCGCTGGCCCTCGCCTTCTACTGCGCGACGTTCGTCGCGGAGAAGGTCCTCCTGCGCGGGCGCCGCGTGCGGACGAAGGTGAACTGGGACAGGGGCTCGCTCGCGGCGTACGAGGTGTCGGGCGCGCTGTCGGTGCCGGCGGGCATCGCCCTCGCGTTCACGGACTACGGGCGCGTCGGCGCGGGCGGCGCCTACGTGTCCGCGGCGGGGCTGGCGCTGCTCTGCGCGGGGACGGCGCTGCGTTGGGCGGCGATACGCGCGCTGTGGAGCTACTTCACGGTCAACGTCTCGATACTGGAAGGGCAGAGGGTCGTGCGGCGCGGGCCCTACCGCTGGGTGAGGCACCCTTCTTACACGGGGCTGCTGCTGCGCTACCTCGGCTTCGGGCTCGCGCTGGCGAACTGGCTGAGCGCGGCGCTCATCTTCCTCCCGCTGCTCGCCGCCACGCTCTACCGCATACGCGTGGAGGAGGCCGCGCTCGGCGAGCACTTCGGCGGGGAGTACGCGGCCTACGCGCGCGAGACGAAGCGTCTGGTGCCGGGGCTTTATTAAACGGTCGGGGAACCGGGAGGGGAAACGATGTCAGATGCGAACGAGGGCAGGTTGACGCTGGCCTACACCATCTTCTGCGACGACGTGCGGCTGGAGGTCGGCAACAAGCTTTCGCTGATGGGCGTCTTCCACCAGGTCATGGTGCAGCACTTCCCGGTGACGCTGATGAAGTTCGCCGTCGTCACGCAGTGGCGCGGGCAGGGGCGCCACCTCTCGGAGGTGCGGATTCTGACCGGCGACCGCCAGCGCCCCGTCGTCCTCTCCGAGCCCTCGCCCTTCGAGGTCGTCCACGGCGGCGTCGCCAACAACATCAGCTTCTTCTTCAACGTCGAGTTCCCCGCGCCCGGCGCCTACCGCGTCCAGACGCTCATCGACTCCACCCTCGCCGACGAACAGGAACTCACCCTCCTCCACGTAGACCACACCGGCGCCCCCGCCCCCGACGCCACCTCCGAGGCCGTGAACTGAGAGAGCCGCGGCGGTGTGAAAATGGCGCCCGGCGGCGTCGAATTCCCCAAAAGCATCTGTCGAGAGCCCATTTCCGGCTGTCGAGAGTCCGCCGGCAGGTGTTGAGTGAATGCCGGCACGTGTCGAGACGTCATCGGTACGTGTTGAGAGGCCGTCGGCGTCTGTAGAGGGGCCGTTTCCATACGTTGAGAGCCCGTTTCCATGTGTTGAGAACCCGCCGGCATCTGTTGAGGCTACGCCGGCGCCGTTGAAATCTATTTTGGCATCCGTTGTATAAGCAGAGCTAATGAAAAGACGGCGCCGGCAGGTCGGGAGATGATTTTGGCGGCGGAAGAGATAAGATTTCAGGTATAGTGACGCCGTTTTCCTCAAGGACGAGGTCGGTTCGGCGGGTGTGAGGCTGTTCCCGGCGGGTGTCGAGCCCCTTTCTTCCTCATCTATTCAGGTCATCTTGGCGTGAAACTCTTTCCCGCCGATTGAAGAGCGAACCCGGGCCGGTGCAATGGGGCTTGCCCCGGCGTCCCTCACCTCATCAACACCAGACTTCGGAGAATACTCACATGAACGACTTAGAAATACGGACGCTCGACACGTTCAAGCGCGTGCGCAATTTCGACGTCACGCACGACGGCCTCTTCCCGCCGGACACTCTGGCGCGTGACCTGTTCGACGTCATCGCGGGCGCCGCGAAGGACATCGAAGGTTTCGCCGCCGCGGAGACTTCGGGCGGCACCACCGCGAGGCAGGGCACGGCCAACAAGGCGGCCGCGCGCGAGGCCATACTGGAAGACCTGAGAATCATCCGCCGGACGGCGCGCACGATGACGGGGGATAGCCCCGGGGTATCCGACAAGTTCCGCGTCCCGCGCAAAGCGAACGACCAGGAGCTACTCAACACCGCACGGGCCTTCCTCGCGGACGCCGAGCCGCTCAAAGGCGAGTTCCTGCGCCGCGAGTTGCAGGAGAGGGTCTTTCAAGACCTCGCGGCCAACCTCGCGGCCTTCGAGGCGGCGCTCAACGCGCAGTACGCGGGCAGGGGGGAGAGCGTCACGGCCGCCGGCTCGATGGACGCGGCTTTCGAGAACGGCCTGAACGCCCTTCGCCAGCTCGACCCCATCGTCCGTAACAAGCTCCACAATAACCACGCGGCGCTCGCCGGCTGGGAGTCCGCCAAACGCATCGAACGCGGCCCGCGCCGCACCAAACCCGACACGACCGAGCCGCCGCCGGACTCGAAACCGTAACCAACCTTCCCGGCCACACCGGGCGACAACCTCCCACTGACACCACCGAGGGGCGCGGGGAAACGCAAGCTTCCCCGCGCCCCTCGCCCCGCCCCCGCCGAGAGGCGAGGGGCGCCCGCATCACACCAACCGCCCATTGAAAAAGGGAGCCGCCGTGCCCTTTCAGCGACTCCCCGACCGCCACAGTGAGGAGGCGGCGCGGCACAACCTTCCTGCCCACAAGGCGTGCCGACATTAATCACACACTAGAATCCCCATCACGCGCCTCCTGTGCTATATTCCGCCCGTTCGTGTCTTTGAAAATAAGGCAACGGCCGCATGCGTAGCTCATCCTCAAGAGTGGAGTAATGAGCATCGCCGTTGAGAGGCTAGAACTCACGGCGACTCAGTTGAACGCATACAGCCTATTACCATTTTGTAATAAAAGCAAGTTAAATCACCCGACCCCATCAGGAGGAAACTTCTGATGGGAAGGAAAGCGCGTCCGAGGCAGGAGCGTTTAGCAGGGAAGTTATTACGGATTCGGGAGGCTCTTGGTCTCTCCCAGACAGAACTACTCTACCGACTCGGCGTAGAAGACCTGATTACCTACCATCAGATTTCAAGGTTCGAGACGGGAACCCGCGAACCACCCTACATCGTTTTGCTGCGCTATGCTCGCGTGGCGGGAGTTTCTACAGACGTGCTAATTGATGATGAGTTAGACTTGCCCACGAAATTGCCAGTCAAGTCGAAGCGTAGACCATAAAACTGTTTAAGGTACTCACAGTATGCCAAAACACATCAACTCTGCTTATCGCGTCCATGCAACGTTATCTGCTGCCTGTGCCCGACCGGGCAACCAGCAAATGTGGGAAGTGTTCGCAAAAGTGTTTGAAATACAGCACCCTAATGGAAGAAAAAAGATATTTGAGGTCAATCGTATGCTCGATCTCTTATATGACGAAATCGAGAAAACTCGTGCTCAGATGAAGGCAAGTAATTTCAGTGAAGACCTCTATGAACCTGCCTTTACATTGATAGAACAGCGCATCACTCCGGGATTACTTTTTAACGACTGGCATGGTTATAAGGCAGCACTCGAACCTATACTCCATACGCTAAAATTCTGTTCGGAGGTGCTGCCACACGAGGAAGATTTAGTTAGTGAAGAAGACTTAGGAGCTATAAGAGAGGCGTTAAAAGAACTTGAAGACGTATTACAAGAAAGCGAACTGCCAGATTACGTAAAAGCTTTCATCCAACAGCATATCAGCATTATCAAAAAAGCCTTGCGAGATTACCAAGTGATAGGAGCAAAGGCGTTCAAGACTGCTATGTATGAGGGGTATATACAGTTTGTTGAGAATGAAGAAATCGTAACTGAGTATCAACAGAGTGAAGAAATTGGACTGCTTGGTAAAGCTTGGAATGGAGTCAAGAAGGCGACTAGTTACACGTTAGGAAACGAGAAATTCCTAACCGCAGGAACAAAATTAGCAGAGCTAGGGTTAAAGGTCGCTGAACATATTGATAAGACCCAAAAGTGAGACTTTAATCCCGATATTGAAAATCCCCCAGTCTAGTGCTTGTCAAGGCACTTTCAACGACCGGAGGATTCTTACTAACTTATTAATTGAAATGCGGATGAGTGGACTCGAACCACCACGACCTTGCGGCCACTAGCTCCTGAGGCTAGCGCGTCTACCAATTCCGCCACATCCGCGTGCGGGAAGGGAGATATTAAAGGCGGGGTTCGAGGGTTGTCAAACGGGCGCCCGTTTGACGAAAAAGAGGCCCGGGCGGCGTGCCGCCCGGGCCTCTTTTGACCCCCCTTGTTCGTAACCGTGGGCCGCTTAGTTGCCGTTGAGGCCGTCGTTGTAGCCGTTCTCGAAGCCGCGGCGGAAGTACTGCTGGTACTGGTAGCGGTCGCCGTAGCGCGAGTTGTAGTCCTTCGTCGCGTTGCGGTACGCGCTGAACTCGTCGAGGTTGCGGTAGCCGCCGCGGCCGCGGTCCTTGCGGCCCTCCTTGACGCCTTCGTTGTAGCCGGCGTTCAGGGCCGTCTGCTGCGACTGCGAGTAGTTGCCGTTGCCGTAGTTGCCGTAACCGCGGTTGCGGTACCCGCCGTTGTTGTAGCCGCCGTTGTCGCCGTAGCCGCCGTTGCGCTGGCGCTGCTGGATGATGTACTCGTCGCGGCGGTCGTAATCGCCGTCGCCATCCTGGTCGCGCGCGTCGCGGCCGTAGCCGTTGTTGCGGCGCTCCTGCTGGATGATGTATTCGTCGCGCCGGTCGTAGTCGCCGTCGCCGTCAACGTCGCGCCGGTCGCGGCGGTCACGCCGCGGGCCGCGGCCGTCGTGGCGGCCGTCGCGCGCGTCGTGGCCGTTGACGAAGACCTCGTCCTTGTTGCGACGGCCGCGCCCGTGCTGCGCGAACGTCAAGGCCGGCAGGGCGAGAAACACCGCCACCGCCAGCACGACCATCCTCGTCAGATAACCTTTACCATTGCTCCTCATCTGTGGAACCCTCCTCGCCTCCCCGACGGATGCGCAATATCGTTGCTGCCCGACTCGCCGATAGATAAACAAGCACCGTGCCACGGCCGCCGCGCGCCCGTCTGCCCGCAAAACTTCTCCCGCGTCAGAAGGTTAACAGCCGCCCCGCACACGATACAGTGTCGCGGCGTTCCGAATGGTGTACGGAAAGGCGCACGCCCGCGGGGCGGCGATGAAACGCGCCCGTACGGGTCGGTTGCGGACGCGCTCGCGCGCTTGTTATAGTCGTGAACGTTCACAACGGAATCGCAACAATGAGTGCTGAGGCGAAGCCAGACGCGTCGGGTTTGCGCGGGCGAGTCGGGGAGGTCCTGAGTCGCATCGGGGCGGCGGCGCGCCGCGCGGGCCGCGCGCCCGCCGAGGTCAAGCTCGTCGCCGTCAGCAAGACCCACCCGGCCGCGCTCGTGCGCGGGGCCGCCGACGCCGGGCTCGAAGACTTCGGCGAGAATCGCGTGCAGGAGGCCGAGGCGAAGATTGACGAGCTGAAGCCGGAGGCGCCGGCGCTGCGCTGGCACCTCATCGGCCACCTCCAGCCGAACAAGGCGCGCCGCGCCGTGCGACTCTTCGACCTGATTCACACGGTGGATTCGGCCGCGCTCGTCGCGCGGCTCGAACGCATCTGCGCGGAGGAGGGGCGCGACGCGCTCGGCGTGCTCGTCCAAGTAGACCTCGCCGGCGAGGCGACCAAGAGCGGCGCGGCGGAGGGCGAGCTGCCCGCCGTCTTCGAGGCGCTGGGGCGCTGCGGGCGCGTACGCTGCCGCGGCCTGATGATTCTCCCGCCCTTCTTCGAAGACGCGGAGAGCACGCGGCCCTTCTTCCGCAAACTCCGCGGGCTGCGCGACGAGTGGGGGGCGCGCGGGGCGTTCGGCGGCGGCGCGGCGGGCGAGCTTTCGATGGGGATGAGCCACGACTACGAGGTGGCCGTCGAGGAGGGCGCGACGCTCGTGCGCGTCGGCACGGCCGTCTTCGGCGAGAGGGGCTCTAAGGTTTAAGGGGAGCGCGGCCGGGCTTGACCCGGGCGGCGCGCCTGCTCGAAGACATCATGGACAGATACTTCTCAGCGGCGGCCCTGTTCGTCTGGTACGCCATCGCCACGGCCATCCTCGTCGTCATCGTGCTGATGCTGGCGCGCCTGATACTGAACAAGGCCGACCTCAACCCCTTCAGCCGCCCCGTCATCCTCGTGCGGCGCTGGACCGACCCGCTCGTCAACCCCGTCCGCAGGGCGGTCGTGCAGATGGGCTTCAGCCCGAACGTGGCGCCGCTGGTCGTCATCCTCATCTCCATCCTGCTCGGCTACTTCGCCTCGCAGTTCGTCGGGACGGTGCTCTACACCGTCCGCGGGCTGATGGCCAGCGTGGCGGCGGGCTCGCCCATCTCGCTCGTCGGCTACGTCATCTTCGGGGCGCTCGCGGTCTACTCGCTGATGATCTTCATGCGCATCATCGTCTCGTGGGGCGTCGGGCCGCACAACCGCCTGCTGCATTTCCTCATCCGCGCGACCGAGCCGCTGCTCGGCCCGTTCCGCCGCATCATCCCGCCGATAGCGATGATAGACATCTCGCCCATCGTCGTCCTCTTCCTGCTCAACCTCCTCCAGAGCGCGGTGGCGGCCACGCTTCTGCGCGTCTGAAGTTGATTAACTACAGGGAAGAGGGCGGCGCGCTCGTCTTCGCGGTGCGGGTCGCGCCGCGCGCGTCGCGGACGGCGGCCGGGGGCGAGCACGGCGGCGCGCTCAAGGTGCGGGTCGCGGCGCCGCCCGTCGAGGGCGCGGCCAACGAGGAGCTGGCGCGCTTCCTCGCCAAAGCCCTGGGCGTCCCGGCGCGCGCGGTCGAGGTCGTGAGCGGCCGCGCGTCGAAGACGAAGGTCGTGCGCGTCGCCGGGGCGAGCGCGGCCGACCTGCTGAAGCTCCTGAACACGGGCTGAGTTTTGGCCGCGGGGAGGCGTCTTTTCAAACGCTCCGGCCGTGTCTTCGTGTCTCCGTGGTGAAAACACCCTCGCCTTGTGGTATATTTTCGACCCGCACACAGTTCAAATACCAGACTCAGTCAAGGAACTCATCACGTATGTCCGGACACTCGAAGTGGCACACTATCAAACACAAGAAGGGCGCTTTGGACGCCAAGCGCGGCAAGGTTTTCACCAAGCTGATTAAGGAGATTCAGGTCGCGGCGCGCGTCGGCGGCGGCGACCCGGACGCCAACGCGCGGCTGCGCAAGGCCGTCTCCGACGCGAAGGGCGCGAACATGCCCAACGACACCATCGCGCGCGCCATCCGGCGCGGCACCGGCGCCGAGGAGGGCGTCTCCTACGACGAGATCACCTACGAGGGCTACGGGCCGGGCGGCGTCGCCGTGATGGTGGACTCGATGACGGACAACCGCAACCGCACGGTCGCCGAGATACGCCACATCTTCTCGAAGAACGGCGGCAACCTCGGCACCTCGGGCGCCGTCAACTGGATGTTCGAGAAGAAGGGCTACATCGTCGTGCCGAAGGACGCGAAGCCCGAGGACGAGCTCTTCGAGATAGTCACCGACGCGGGCGCCGAAGACCTCCGCGACGACGAGGACAACTTCGAGATCATCACCTCGCCCGACGACTTCGAGGCCGTGCTCGAGGCCGTCAAGAAGGCGGGCGTCGAGCCGGAGGTCGCCGAGGTCGAACTGCTCCCGAAGGAGTACAAGAAGCTCGAAGGCCAGGAGGCCCGCCAGATGCTCAAGCTCATGGAGGCGCTCGAAGACCACGACGACGTCCAGAAAGTCTCCGCCAACTTCGACATGGACGAGGCCGACATGGCTTCCGCGTAAACCGTGAACCGTAAACCGTGACGAGAGAAAAAACCTTCTTCTTGTCACCCGTCACGGTTCACGCCACCTTCCTGTCACGGTTTACGGTTCACGGTTTACGGCCTTTCACATGCGAGTTTTAGGCATCGACCCGGGCAGCGAGACGACGGGGTGGGGCGTGGTCGAGGGCGACGCGCGGCGGTACGCGGCCGTGGAGTTCGGGACGGTGAGGGCGAACCCGCGCGAGCGGTTCCCGGCGCGGCTGCTGAAGATCGCCGTCGGCGTCGAGGCGCTGATTGAGAAGTTCCGGCCGGACGTGTGCGCCGTCGAGGAGGCGTTCTTCGCCGTCAACCCGAACACCGCGCTCAAGCTCGGGCACGTGCGCGGCGTGGTGCTGCTCGCGGCTGAGCGCGCGGGGGTCGAGATAGCGGAGTACGCGCCCCGCCTCATCAAGCAGACGGTGGTCGGCTACGGCGCGGCCGAGAAGCAGCAGGTGCAGGAGATGATGCGCGTGCTGCTCAAGCTGAAGGAGGCGCCGACGCCCTTCGACGCCTCGGACGCGCTGGCCGTCGCCGTCACGCACCTGCACCACGCCAAGCGGCCCCCGGAGTCGAAGACGAAGGCCGCGCCCGCGCGCGCCAAGCTCGAAGCGCTCCTCGCCGCCAACCCGCGCCGCCGCTGAGCGCGTCGCAGACAGAGACCCTCCGCCAGGGGACGACCTCAACCCAACCCGACCGAAGGAGGGTCAGAGCCGTGCCCCACTCCCAACTCAAACTTTCCGCCGTCACGCTGGTACTGCTCCTGCTCGTCTTCCCCGCGGAGGCGCGTGCGCAGGCGAGGCGAAGGGCGCCCGCGGGCGGGCGCGTCGCGTTCGTGGTGGACGAGCGCCTGTCGGCGCTGCGCGACGCGCCGCGGCTGTCGGCGAACCTTTTGCAGAGGCTCGGGCGCGGCCGCGCGGTGGCGGTCGCGGGCGCGCGCGAGACGCGCGGGGGCGTGACCTTCCTGAAAGTCTCTGTGACGAGCCGCACGGGCGGCTGGGTGCAGGCCGAGGCGCTGGCGCGGCCGTGGGTCGCGGGCGAGGACGCGCGCGTGCTGCGGCTCGCGCGCGCGTCGGAGGAGTTCGAGCGGGCGGCGCGGGCGCGCATCTTCCTCGAAGCGTTCCCGCGCTCGCCGCTGCGGCCCGCCGCGCTGCTCGTCTTCGGCGACGCGGCCGTGGGGGCGGCGGCGCGCCTCTCGCGCGAGGCCGCGCGCCGCCTCGACGCGCGCGAGATGGAGGCGGGCGGCGCCCCCGCCGCCAGCTACTTTCTTAACTTCAACGGGCTCGACCGCTGGAGAAGGCAGGGCGTCGCCTTCACCTTCGACGCCGCGGCGAAGCAGTTCCGCTACGACGGCGCGGCGTGGCGCGAAATCCTCGCGCGCCACCCGCGCAGCCCCGAGGCGGCCGAGGCGCGCGGGCGGCTCGATTCTTTGAGTCGGTGGTGAGGCGGAAGGTGCCGGGGCGGGGTGAAGTCGGGGCGGGTTGGAAGCCCGCCCCGGCGTGCGGCGTGCGGCTCAAGTCCTAACCGTCCTGGCCCGAGGTGCCGGAGCCGGAGCCGCCTTTGCGTGTGGAGCGGCGAATCTCGCTCTGGCGCGTGCCGCCCGCCTGTTCGTACTGTGTCGAGTTCGGGCCGAAGACCGCGCGGAAGCCGCTGAGGGCGCGCGTCCTGATGGACGCCAGCTCGGCCGTGCGCTGTTCGAGTTCGTTGGAGAGGGCGGTGGCCTGCATGCGCAGCGTCTCCAACTGCTCGCGCTTCTGCTTCGCCTCCGCGATTTTAGACTGGAGGCCGGCGAGCGTCACCTCGCCCAGAGAGAAGGTCGGGTTGTCCGTCCAGACGCGCGCGAGGCGTTCACAGTCCGTGACGACGGTATCGGTGCTGTATCTGCTCGGCATACATTTGCTCCTTTCGTTGTGACGGAGGGTCGTGAGGTTGGCCGGGGCCGTCGCGCGTGCGCCCGAGTTTGGAGGACGCGCACGACGGGCCGCGGCAGGGAGTTGACGGAGATGAGCCGCGCCGCGAGACTCCGGCGCCGGCCCGCTACACAATGTACCGGGCGGCCTGCATCGTGTAGTCGCCCGGGTACGGTGTGCAGTCGGGCGGCTACACGGCGCAGCCGCGCGGCTACGGGGTGTAGGACGGCGGCTGCACGGCGTAGCCCGACGGCCGTGCGTTGTCGGCGGCCGACTTACGAATGGAAACGACCCGCCCCGAGGTTCGTGAGTGTAGATAGAAGGTTGAGCCGACCCCTTGCAAACCCGCTGGTGAGATGCGCGCGCATTATGCCACCGCCCTGACGAATCCGCACGAGAAATATTCTCGTGCGGCGCCGCGGCGCGGGGTGTCGGCGGCCGGCTTAAGGGGCGTAGCGCCCGGCGCTGACCTCGCGCGCCTGGCCGAGCGAGACGAGCGTCTGGAGGAGTTCTTCGACGCGGGCGACGTTGGCGCGTCTGAAGGCGGAGGCGAGCTGTTGGGGGGTGACGACGCCGCGCCGCGCGGCGAGCGCCTGCCGGACGGCGCGCGCCTGTTCGGGGATGGACTTGGGCCAGGGCTGCCGCTCCTGCCTGGCGGCGGCGGGGGCGGCCGCCGTGAACTCTTCGCCGAAGGCGGCGGCGACGCCCGCGGCGGGTTTCTGGAATTCGGGGCGGAGCCAGCGGACGAGGCCGGCGCGCTCCTCTGCGGCGCGCGCGGCGTTGAGGCGGACGAGGCGTTCGAGGATGTCTTCGTCGGAGAGTGAAGGGGGCCAGCCGTAGGCGTCGAAGACGGCGGCGTCGAGGTCTGCGTGGAGCTGGCGGAGGACGGAGACGAGTCCCTGCTCGTGCGTCGCGCGCTCGCGGTCGTTCAACTGCTCGCCGCGCCGCAGCTTCTCCAACACGTTATACATCTCCGTGATGGTCAGCGCCGGGTGCTGCGCCTGCTGCCGCTTCCTGTGCGCGTCCAGCGCCTCGCCCAGTTCCCGTATGCGTTGAGGGTTCACGCAATCGGGGAAGGGGAATTTTTCAAAGCATGTAGTCTTTACATAAACGGGATCATTCCCGACACCTAAACGGCTTCCCGCTGCGAGTGCCCAAACAACATGAATGCGACTCGATAACACACCAAGAAAAAATGCGTCTGCAAGTCCGATATTCACTAACTTGTTGTCAGGGAGAATGGAGTTATCGAGAAATACGAAGAAGCGATGCTTAGACGTTTCGACTGTCGCAATGTATCGTGCTAGACCTTTAATATATAAACGTAACTCAGGGCGCGGGCGACCAAATATCCACCACTTTGCGCGGAAGGTTGCATCTCTGTTTTGGTCGCGTTCCGGTTTGACCCGTTCATAAATCCACTGATAAACCTCCGGATAGCGATTACGTACTTCCTTTTCAGTTAAACCGAAAAGATCAATCACCATAGCCTTTCGTGATATTGAAGTTAAATCTCGACCATTAAGGTAAGGACGGATATGTTCTTCTAAGTCCGGGGAGAATCCTAGTCCAAGTTGTTTTGCCTGTTCTGGCGTGACTATGAAGCCTGAACCATGAAGCACTACACCGCGGCTGCTTAGGTTTTCGTTTGACTGCAACGAAACAGCTCCTGCTACATTTGCGCCAACGGTTAAGTCGGAAAATATCATTCCGGCGCTGCTTACAAATTCAACATTGAATCCTTCGGCGCTACCGTCGCCTTCGTTTGCTACTTTGATGAGTGTCCCCTCATGAGTTCCTGATTCGGCAACAGTCATTGAGATGCGAACTGCTGCACCCTCATATGAATCAATCCACGGATGGTCTGGGACTGCGAAGACAATTGAGATTGGAGTCTTTGCCGTTAAGTAATTTTCTACAATCCTGCGATTGAAAGTTTGCCGTAGGCTATTGGTAGTGATGAAACCGAATCTCTTAATCCTACCCCTAGAAATTATCTCCGCTGCTTTTTCCCACCAATACATCACATAATCACTGCTATCGGGCACATCACGGTATGTTTTGCGTAAGGCTTCGACATAACCATCGCCTAAAGTAAGTCGCATTCGTGCAGGGCCGATAAACGGAGGGTTGCCGACGATGAAGTCGGCTTCGGGCCACTCGGCCTTGCGGGGGTTGAGGTAGCGCAGGAGGGGCACGCGCGCCGTCTCGTCGGGTACGTCCTCGCCCGTGACCGGGTGGCGCTTCGTCGTCCGCCCGTCCCAGCGCGTCACCGCCTGCCCCGACTCGTCGCGCACCTCCTCCACCCCGTCGTACTCAAGCACCGCGTCCCGGCACTCGATGTTGTGAAACCGCCTGATGACCGGCTCCGGCGGCAGCGCCTCGCCCCGCGTGCGGAAGTGCCATTGCAGGTAGCCTATCCACAGCACCAGGTCCGTAATCGCCGCCGCCCGCGGGTTCACCTCGATGCCCAACAACTGGTGCGGGTCTACGGTCAGCCCCGTGTCCTCCAGCACGCCCTGACTCTCCCCGAACCCGTGCAGCGCGTCGAGCACCTCGCCCTCCAGACGCTTCAGGTGCTCCAAAGTCACGTAGAGGAAGTTCCCGCTCCCGCACGCCGGGTCGAGCACGCGCACGCGGCACAGGCGGCGGTGGAACGCCTTCACCTCCTCCGCCGCCTTCCCCCGCTGCCCCTCCTTGTCCAGCGTCACCGCCGCCGCCAGCACCGCGTCCCACTCCTGCCGCAGCGGCTCGATGATGGTCGGCATCACCAGCCGCTCGACGTACGCGCGCGGCGTGTAGTGCGCCCCGAGCTTGTGCCGCTCGCGCGGGTTGAGCGCCCGCTCCAACAGCGTGCCGAAGATGGCCGGCTCCACGTCCTTCCAGTCGGCGCGGCTCGCCGCCACGAGTAAATCCAACTGCGCCTCGTCGAGCGGCAGCGCCTCGCTCTCCTCGAACAGCCCGCCGTTGAACTGGATGACCTCTTTCCTGATGACGGTCGAGAAGCCGCCCGTGTTCATCGTCGCCCACAGCGACCCGACCATGTGCGGGAAGATGCGGACGCCTTCACGCTTCACCAAATCCAACGCCTCGGTGAAACTCCCCTCCGGGATGAGCCGCACGTCCTCCGCGAACATCGTGAAGATGGCGCGCATCAGGAAGTTCGCCACCCGCTCGGCCGCGAAGCCCCTCTCCTCAAGCGAGCGCGCCAGCACCGCCAACTGCTCCGCCACGCCCCGCGTCACGCGCGCGCTCCGCCGGCTCGGGTCCAAGGCCGCCGGCTCCGTCCAGACCAGCCGCAGCCGCTCCCGCACCTCCTCGCGCTCCAAATCTTCGAGCGGGACGCGGTGCGTCCGCGCGTCGGGGAACGGCACGTAGGTCTTGCCCGCGCGGCTGAAGTCCGAATACAGCTCGAAGGAGTGCCCCACGTCCACCACGACGACGAACGGCGGGTTGCCCTCCGACGCCGGCAGCGCGCGCACGTAGCGTTCGGCCTGCCCGCGCGCCGCCTGCATCGCCACGTCCCACCCGCGCGTCCCGCGCACCGCCGTCCCCTTCCGCGTCCGCCCCCTCGCCGCCGTCTCCGGCGCCTCACCCGACGGCGGCGCCGACGCCTGCGCGCGGTCGCTGCCCTGCTTGGCTTCCAAGACGAAGCAGCCGCGCTTGTAGAGGTCTATGCGCCCCGTGCTGGTGGTGTCGTCGCCGTTGTGGAACGTCACCGCGCGCTCGAAGGTGTAAGCGTTCTGTTCGTCGTCGGCCTGCGCCGGGCGCGGGCGCTCGACCCCGAGCACGTCGCACAGCTCGGCGAGGAAAGGCTGGCAGTTGGCACGCTCCGCCGCGCCCGACTCTTTCCAGCGCGCGACGAACTCCGAAACGGAAGTTGGGCGATGAGGCATCGGCCGGGATTGTAAAGAAAATCGGCCGCAAAAGCTAAAGGCCGTACGGCACCGCACACGCCCGCGCGGCGGGGAGAAAGGCTGTTGCAAAATCACCCGTGCGCGGTTAGATTGTCGGCGGAGTTTCGGAGCGTCAAGGCGCGGAGGGCTCACCCGCGGTCGGGCGTGTCTCCCCGTCGAAAGAACCTGGAGGAACGTAACAGTGCCGGTAGGAACCTGTCCCGACTGTGAAGCCGAAGTCCACGTTGACCTCGACGCCGACAAAGGCGACACGGTCACCTGCGACGAGTGCTCGACCGAGCTGGAGATCGTCGGGCTCGACCCCGTCGAACTCGACATCGCCGAGGGCGACCTCGACGACGACGACCTCGGCGACGACGACGAAGACGAATACTAAAGGCCGTGAACGGTAAGCCGTGAACCGTGACAGGAAGGAAGACAAATTCTTCTTCCTGTCACGGTTCACGGTTTACCGTTCACGGCTCTTGTACGTCGTGCGGTTCTGGCGGACGGAGAGGCCGCGCGGGCCTTCCACACGGACGGTGTGGACGCGCCCGTCGCGCCTTTTCTCTTCGGGCGGGTAGAAGGCGAGGACGTAGGTCGAGGTCACCTCCTCGGCCAGCGCCCGGAAGAGCGGCCCGTAGTCTTTGGCCGTGGCGTAGAAGTTAGTGCCGCCGGTCTTCTCGACCAGCCCCGAGACGTCGAGCGGCGTGGGCAGCGGCGCGCGCTCGGGCGCGTTCGAGGCGAGCAGGCGCGTGTAGGAGGGGAGCGTCACGGTGTAGACGCTGACCTCGGCCTGGTTGGCACGCTCGATGACGGTCGAGGGGTGGACGGTGTCGCCGACGGGGAAGCCGTCGGTGACGACGACCACGGCCCGCTTCATCAGGCGCCGGTCGAGCGTGCGCGGGGCGTTGCGCGCCAGCAGCCGCACGGCGTCGTCCACCGCGTCGTAGGCGTGGGTCGAAAGCCCCTCGGTCTCGCGCGCGAGCCGCCCCAGCGCCCGGTCGAGCTTGCGCGGGTCGCTCGTGAAGCCCTGCACGACGCGCGCGCTCATCCCGAAGCTCATCAGCGCGAACGACGAGGGGCGGTTCGACAGATTCTCCGAGAACGAGCGCATCGCCGTCTGGAGCCGCAACATCTCCTCGGGCGTCATGCTGCCCGAGACGTCCACGGCGAAGACGACCGCCACGGGCCGCTCGGCCCCGCCCCGCCGCTCGACGTTGAGGAAGGCCACGGGGCGCTCGTCGCCGTCCTCGTAGAGCTTGAAGTCCTCCGGGCGCAGCCCCTTCACCGCGCGCCCCTCCGCGTCCGTCACCGACACCTCGACGAGCACGAGGTCCGTGTCAATCTTCAACACGTCCTCGTCGTCCACCTCCTCGGGCGTCGGCGCCGGGCGCTGCGCGGGCGCGGGCGCGGGCGGCGGCTCCTGCGCGCGCGAGGCCGAAGGCGGCGGCGGCAGGAGCAGGCAGAGGAGGGCGGCCGCCGGGAGTAGGGCGCGCACGAAGACTCTGCTTCTCTGTTCGGACGGAGACGACATAAATAAGCGTCGCGCGGGTCGCGGCTGAGGAGTGGCCGGCGGTCGGATTATACGTCGGCGGCGGGCGCCCGCGCCAGACGCGCCTCAGACCCCGGCAGCGCCGCCCGCTCGCGGGCAACAGGCGCCCGCCCGGGCCGCATCAACCAACACGAAACGGCGTGTTATAATCACGGCCGCGAGAATGCTTTGATGCCCGCGGCCGCCCTTTGGAGTGACCCCTTTGAAGATGCCCCGGAGAAAATTTTTACCGACCGCGTTTGCCGTGCTGGTCGCGCTCGTCGCGTCTTCGGCGCTCGCCCCGGCGGGCGCCTCGGCGCAGAAGAAGCAGAAGAAGCAGGAGCCGACGACGGGCGCCGTCAGCGGGCGCGTGCGCGTGGCGGCCGGGGCGACGCCGGGGGGCGTGAGCGTCTTCCTGCGCCGCGGCGACCAGGAGGTCGCGCAAGTCTCGACCAACGCCAAAGGCGAGTTCTCCTTCCAGAACGTCGAGCCCGGCTCCTACGGCCTGACGCTACGCAAGCCGGGGCTGGAGGTCGGGCGGATGGAGGGCGTCGAGGTGCGCGCGGGCAAGACGCTCTCGCTCAAGGAGGGGCTCTACCTCCCCATCGACGAGGGCTCCATCGCGTCGGTGAGGGGGAGCGTCTTCAGCGCCGCGGGCCGCAGCTTCAACGGCGCGCGCGTCGAGCTGGCGCGCGTCGAGGCGGACGGCTCGCTGAAGAAGCTCGACACCCGCGTCTCGAACGTCGCCGGCCAGTTCAGCTTCAAGCTGGCGCCCGAGCGCGCGAAGTACCGCCTGACGGCGAAGGCCGACGGGATGGAGCCGGCCACGCAGGATTTGGAGGTTGACGGCGCGGCCATCTACCGCGTCGCGCTCTCGCTCGAACCCGCCCGGAAGTAGCGGGCGCACGGGGACGAACAGTGAAGGACGCGCACCCGAACAGGGAAGAGGCGCGCGAGGAGTTTTTGACGGCGCGCCAGCTCGCGGGGGTCTTGCAGGTGAGCGAGTCCACCGTGCGCCGCCTCGCGCGCGAAGGGCGCATCCCCTGCGTCCGCCTGACGCCGCGCCTCCTGCGCTTCAACCCGAAGGCCGTCTTCCGCGCGCTCGACGGCGACGGCTCCGGCGCGCAGGGCCGGCGCGGCGCGCGCGGCAGGGCGGACGACGGCGCGGGCGACGAGGCGCAGTTGTCCTTCTCTGACATGTTCTGAAGCGGCCTTCAGCCTTCGTCGCCGTCTTCGTCGTCCTCGCCCGTCTCGCGCTCGACCTCGCGGCGCGGCCGCCAGTTCCTCCCGCCGACCTTCACCAAATCGTGCTTGCTGATGAGGGCGTTGCGCACGTGGAGGAACCACGCGGAGGCGCCGAGCCCGGCGACGATGAAGGCCGCCTCGGGTCGCCCGTAGATGAGGAGCGCCCCCGCCGCCGCGAACAGCGCGCAGGCGGCGACCTTCAGGGCGCGCGCGAAGTCGAAGCGCGGGCGGCTCTCCACGCCCTCGTCGCGCGCGGCGCCGGGCGGCTCGGCGAAGTCTTCGGCGGGCTCCCGCTCGTCGGTTCGTCTCTCTGACACTCACGCCACCGGCGAAAAAAATCAGTTGACGGTCACGGGGATGGGCGCGTCTATGTCGCGCGGCGGCCGGCACTCCTCGTCGTTGCACGCCTGTATGCGGAGCCGGGCGCGCAGCGTGTGCCGCCCTTTGGCCGCGGCGGCGTCGGCGCGCAGCGGGAGCTTGATATGGACGCTGCCCTCGTAGAGCGAGAGCGGCTTGTCCGCGAACCCGAGCTTGCGCGGGACGCCGGCGGGGTAGACGGGCTTGCCCGGCGTGATGCCCTCCTGCGGCTCGGCGCGCAGCTCGGTCGCAATGTAGAACTTGTCGGAGGCCGGGTTGGCCTGGACGTGGAAGCCGGGGGCGATGTCGAGCCGCACGCTGGCCTCGCCCGCGCCGCCGGCCGCGAGCCTCGCCTCCTCGACCGTGGCGGTCACGACCTGCGCCTGCGGGGTCGGCGTCGCCGCGGCGGTCGCGGCGGTCGCCGGCGTCGGGGCGGCGTTGGCGGTCGTGTTGGCGTTCGTCCGCCCGCCGCCGTCGCAGGCGCCGAGGGCGAGCGGCGCGCAGAGGATGAATGCCGGGAGAAGTTTTCTCAGTCGCATGGCTCGGAGTCTATAGCGAGTGGCGGCCGGGTGTAAACGCTACGGGGCCGGGGGCTGGAACTCCTGCGCGGGCGGCTGCGGGGGCGCGGGGCGGCGGCGCGCGCGGCGCAGGAGGTAGCGGAAGATTAAGAAAGCGGGCACGCCGAGGAAGAGCGCCACGGGCAGCAGCGCCAGCACGACGCGGATGAGGAAGAGCGTGACGGTGGCGGCGATGTCCACGCCGTCGCCGAACGCCTTGCCGAGGCTGCGGAAGAAGCCTGTGGTGCTGACGAGCGGCGCCGGCGGCTGGATGGTGACGCTGATGGTCGAGAGGCTCGACTGGTTTTCGAGGAAGCGGCGGCGCCCCTCGACGCGCTCAACCTCCGTGCGGACGTTCGTCAGCTCGCGCTGGACGGCGACGGCGTCGGCGACGGCGTCCGCGCGCTTCATGATTTCGAGCAGCTGCGCCTCAAGCGCCCTTTGCGTCTTCAGGCGCGCTTCGAGGTCTATGTACTCCTCGGTCACGTCCTTGCCCGTAATCTTCTGGGCGGTGACGCCGCCGGCGGCGGCGCGTATCTCGGCCAGCGCCGCGTCGAACTGCGCGGCCGGGACGCGCAGCTCGACGGTGAAGACCTCGTAACCCTTCGAGTCGCGCGAGCCGCCCTGCTGCCTCGACTCGGAGGTGACGACGTAGCCGCCGCGCGCCTGCGCGACCGAGGCGACGTGCTGCACGGCCTTCGAAGGGTCGTCGGCTTCGAGCGTGAGCGTCGCGTTGCGGATGATTTTGCGCTCGACGGGGGCGGCGGGCGCGTCGGCGCGGGGCTGCCCGTCTTCCGTCTGTTCGAGCGAGACGGTCTTCAGGGCGACGTCGTTGTTGCCGCCCGCCGCGCGCTCCCCCGCGGCCGGCTCGGGCACGGCCGCGGCCTGGTGCGGCGCCTCGTCGTTCCCGCCGCCGGCGCAGCCGGCCAGGGCGGCGAGCGCCAGCGTGAGGGCTAAGGTCAGCGTCAGTCTCATCAAATCCTCCGTGGGCTTCGGGTCTTGCGGAACGTGTGATGAACGCGCGCGCGGGCGGCGTCTTGCGGGGGCGCTTACCGCGCGTCTTCCTTCTCGAAATAGGGCGGCGTCTCGCCGGGCTTGAGCCGGCGGAGCGTGACGTCGGCGGGGTAGTAGCTCACGCCTCTGCGGCGGACGGTCTGCCAGCGGAGCTGCCCGCCCCGCAGCGTGAGCCTGACGGTGGCCGTGCCGCCGAAGCCGCTCCCCAGCGTGAACTGCGCCGACCCGTTCCTGACCGTGGCCGTGAAGTCGCAGTCGTCCACGCGCGCGAAGTAGCGCGCCACGACGCCGCACCTGGCGCGCAGGCGGTTGCCGGTCTGCCGGATGGTGATGTCGATGGCGAACGCGGGCACCTCCTCCAGCTTCATGCCCTGGTAGGCGGGCGGCAGCTCGCTCTTGTCTTTGGCGTAGACGGCGTAGTTCCACTCGCCGCCGAAGCCCGCGGCGCGGCCCTGCGCGGCGGCCGTTTGCGCCGGGGCCAGCACGGCGAGGGCGAGCAGGGCGAGCGGAAGGAGCGGCGGGAGTCTTTTCACGTCGCTCACTCTTCGCCGCCCTCCTCCTCTTCGCCGTCGTCCTTCGCGCCGTGGCGCTCGGGGCGCTTGATGCCGAACTTCTCCAGCCGGTACTGGAGCGTGCGGAAGGTGAGGCCGAGCAGCTTGGCCGCCTTCGTGATGTTGTAGTCGGTGCGCTCCATCGCCTGAAGTATCAGGTTGCGCTCGACGTCCTCGAAGTTGACGCCCTCGACGGGCAGCTTGAAGCCGGCGGCCTCGGCGGCGGCGGGCCGCGTCTCCTGCCGGACTTCGAGCGGGAGGTCTTCGACCGTGATGTAGTCGGCCTCGGCGAGCAGGATGGCGCGCTCGATGGCGGACTCGAGCTGGCGGACGTTGCCGGGCCACGCGTATTCGAGCATGACCTTGCGCGCGTCGGGCGTCAGGCCGCGGATGAGGCGCGAGGTGTTGCGCGTGTGCTTCTTGAGGAAGAAGTCCATCAGGACGGGGATGTCGTCGCGCCGCTCGCGCAGCGAGGGCACGTCGATGGAGAGGACGTTGATGCGGTAGTAGAGGTCGTCGCGGAAGCGGCCGTCGGCGACCATCGCGCGCAGGTCGCGGTTGGTGGCGGCGACGACGCGGACGTCAATCTTGATGGCGCGCGTGCCGCCGACGCGGCGAATCTCGCGCTCCTGCAAAGCGCGCAGGAGCTTCGCCTGCATCGAGACGTCCAGCTCGCCGATCTCGTCGAGGAAGAGCGTGCCGCGGTCGGCAATCTCGAAGAGCCCCTTCTTCTCGGCGTGCGCGCCGGTGAACGACCCCTTCTCGTGGCCGAACAGCTCGGACTCCAAAAGGTTCTCGTTAATCGCGGCGCAGTTGACGGCCTGGAACATCTCGGCGACGCGCGGCGACTGGCTGTGAATGGCGCGCGCGATCAGCTCCTTGCCCGTCCCCGACTCGCCGCGGATGAGCACGGTCGAGTTCGAGCGCGCGACCTTGAGGATCATCTTCTTGACGGCCTCCATCTCGGTCGAGGCCGAGATGATCTCCTGGTCGAGCGCGTCGAGGCGGGAGAGCGCGCGGCGGATGGTGTCGAGGAGCGCGTCGCGCTCGAAGGGCTTTTCGAGGTAGTCGAACGCCCCCCGCCGGAGCGCCTCCTTCGCCGAGTCCACCGAGCCGTGCGCGGTGAGCAGGATGACGATGATGGAGGAGTCGAAGGCGAGCAGCTTCGAGAGCAGCTCGATGCCGTCCATGCCCGTCATCTTGAGGTCGGTGAGCGCGAGGTCGAAGCGCCGCTCGCGCGCGATGCGCAGCGCCGCCTCGCCCGACGCCGCCGTCGTCACGTCGTAGCCCTCGCCCGTCAGAATCGCCTCAAGGATTTCCCTCTGCGGCTTCTCGTCGTCGACGACCAGAATGCTTTTGCGTGCCATTGAATGCTCGTGCAGAAGTCAGGGTGCAGAGTGCAGAATGAAAGACAGGCCGCCTTCATTCTGCACTCTGCACCCTGCGCTCCGCACTCCCTCCTGCTGTTGGTAGCTCGACCGTAAACGTCGTCCCCTCGCCGGGCTTGCTCTCGACGCGGATGGAGCCGTCGTGCTCGTCCACGGCCTTCTTGGCGATGGCGAGGCCGAGGCCGGTGCCGGTCTCCTTGGTCGAGAAGTAGGGCTCGAAGATTTTGGGCAGGTGTTCGGCGTCGATGCCGACGCCCGTGTCGCTGACGCGCACGCGCGCCCGCCCGTCCTCCGCCGAGAGGCTCACCGTCAGGCTGCCCCCGCGCCCCTCCATCGCGTGCATGCCGTTAATGATAAGGTTCGTGAAGAGCGAACGTAAAGCCTCCTTGTCGCCGACGACCGGGGGCACGCGCCCGTCCTCCTCGAAGCGGGTCTCGACGCCGCCCTCGGCCGCCTGCATCTCGACCATCGAGAGCGCGTCGCGCAGGGTCTCGCGCAGGTCGAGCGGCTGGAGTTCGAGGCTCGCGGGCCGGGTGTACTTGAGGAACTCCGTGATGCGCGTGTTGATGCGCGCGACCTCGGCCTTGAGCTGGAGCGTCAGCCGCTCGACGAGCGCGCGCTTCTGCGGGTCCGAGGGGGCGAGCGAGGTGCGCAGGTGGTCGAGCGTGAGGTTGATGTAGTTGAGCGGGTTCCGAATCTCGTGCGCGATGGCCGAGGCGAGGCGCCCGATGACGGCCGACTGCTCGGCCTGCTTGACCTGCGACTCGAGCTCGCGCATCCGCCCGAGCTGCGCAATCATCTCGTTAAAGGTGGCGGCGAGGCGCCCGACCTCGTCGCGGCGGTCGGCGCCGGGGACGCGGAACGAGAAGTCGCCGGCCGCGACGCGCTGCGCCCCGCGCGACAGCTCGTTCAGGGGGCGCGTGAAGCGCCAGACGAGCACCGCCGCCCCGAGCGTGGAGACGAGCATCATGGCGAGCGTCGGGGCGAGCGGCCGCGCGGTCTCGGAGAAGGAGCCGTCGCTCATGGGGTTCGTCCCGAGCACGATGACGACGTAGACGAGCCCGCTGCTCGTCTGGAGCGGGATGGCGAAGGTGCGCGGCTCGCCCGAGACGGGCTGCGTCGTCGTCGGCAAAGACGGCCGCAGCCGCTTGAAGCCCGCCGACGCCTCGCCCGCGTCCACCAGCTTCGGCAGCTGCACGTTCTCGGTGTCGGAGATGAAGTAGTAGTGCGCCTCGCCGCTCTCCAGCGTCTCGGGCCGGTAGTCCGGGTCGAGGCTGTCCTCGATGCGCCCGTCGCGGTCGCGCACGACGAGGACGTTGACGACGCGCCCCCTCTGCCGCTCCAGCAGGGACTGGTCGCCCGGCTTGTCGAGCTGGAACATGTACTTGCTGGAGGTGATGCTCTCGTTGGCGAGCGCGATGGAGGCCGTGAGCGCCCGCTCCTGCCCGGCGACGAGGACGGCGCGGTTGCGCGAGCGGATGCGGCCGAAGTAATACTGGACGCCGAGCGTGGCGACGAGCAGCAGCGCCATCACCATCAGGAGGCGCGTGCGGAAGTTGTAGAAAAGTCTCGGCAGTCCCATACGCTTCGGGGGCCCCGGCGCCGCGGGGGGCTTTCGCCGGCGCCCTCGACGTTTAGTAAAAGTTGTTGCCCTGCGGCTTTTGTAGATGGTATAGTCGCCACGGTCTCCAGCGCAAACCCCTCCGGGAGGCCGCTAGCAGTTCTCTCCAATAACTTACGCGGTGCGATTTGAAGTTCTGAAGGTAAGTGAAGACCTTGAACGGCGAAGGCTTGGGCACAGCTTTTTTTCGGCACTTCGAGTCCGCCACCCGCGGCGGCGCCTTCCCGGCGCCCGCCGAAGTTTGTCGCGCAATCAAATCTCTGTTAAGTGCGTCTTAGCGGTTTGACCCGTCCGGCCGGGCGCCCCCTCGTCAACGTCGCCCGCGTCGGTCGCTTCTGCTTTGCTTTTTAAGCGAGGAAGGCCAATGACCCCAAGGTTCCGGTTCCCCCGTCCCGTCGCGCTCGCCCTGTCCGCCATCTTCATTTTCGCCGCCGCCTCGGCCGAGGCCGCCGCCAAAGCCAAGAAGCCGGCCGCCAAGGCCGCCGCCGCCGCCAAGACCCCCGCCAAGCGCGGGCGCGAGGCCGCGTCTTCGAAGAAGGAGGCGCGCGGCTCGAAGCGCGAGCGCGCGGCCGAGGCGCGGCGCGGCAAGAACGACCGCGGCGCGCAGAACGACCGCCGCGGGGCAAAGTCGGAGCGCGCCGAGAAGCGCGGCCGCAAGGGGCGCGCCGAGGAGCGCGCTTCGGCGAAGGAGTCGCGTAAGGACTCGCGCCGGATGTCGAAGCGCGAGCGCATCGCCGCCGCGCGCGCCGAGGCCGAGCGCCGCCGCCGCGAGGCCGCCGAGCGCGCCCGCCGCATCGCCGCGGCAATCGCCCGCCAGCGCGCCTTCGACCAGGCGCTCAAGGACGAGGCCGCCGCCAACATCGCCCGCGACGAGACGACGGGCGAGGACATGGAAGTCCGCCGCGCCGCCGTCGAGGCGCTCGGCGACAAGGCCGGCACCGTCGTCGTCATGAACCCGAAGACGGGTCAGGTCTACACGGTCGTCAACCAGGAGTGGGGCCTGCGCCGCGGCTACAAGCCCTGCTCGACGGTCAAGCTCGTGACCGGCCTCGCCGGCCTCACCGAGCGCGTCATCGACCCCGTGCAGACGGTCAACATCGGCACCGGCAGCTTCAGCCTCGACCTGACCGACTCGCTCGCCTTCTCGAACAACGGCTACTTCCAGCGGGTCGGCGGGCAGGTCGGCTTCCCCAAGATGATGGAGTACGCCCGCAAGCTCGGCCTCGGCGAGCCGACCGGCATCAACCACCGGGCCGAGTCGCCCGGCCGCCTCCCCTCCTTCAAGGAGGGCTACGCCGTCAACCACATGTCCTCGCACGGCGACGACATCGAGGTCACCGCCATCCAGCTCGCGCGCATGGCCTCGGCCATCGGCAACGGCGGCAAGCTCCTCGTCCCGCACCTGCCGCGCACCCCCGAGGAGAACGTCCGCTTCAAGCGCGAGGTCAGGCGCGACATAGACATCCCCGAGGACAACGTCCGCCGCATCCTCCCCGGCATGGTCGGCGCGGTCAACTACGGGACGGCGAAGCGCGCCCAGAGCCCCATGCTGACCGTCGCGGGCAAGACCGGCTCCTGCATCGAGCAGAGCCCCACGCGCCCCTGGCTGGGCCTCTTCACCTCCTTCGCGCCCGTCCACGACCCGCAGCTCGCCGTGGCGGTCATCCTCCGCGGCACGCACGCGCGCGGGAAGTACGCCTCGGAGGTCGCCGGCGGCGTCTACCGCCGCCTCGGCCAGCTCGCGCGCTTCGCGCCGAGGCCCGGCAGCCAGCCCGCGCTCGCCAACGACATGCTCGCGCCGCGCCCGCACATCGACCCGCGCAAGGCGGCCGAGGTCTCGGACGAGGAGCGCGAGGACGAGGCGCTGGAGGCCAACGACGCGGCGAAGGACGCCTTCGTCGTCAGCGAGGCCGACGGCAACTCGGGCGACACGCAGGGCGCGCGGACGCAGCAGCCCGCCCTCCAGAAGACCTCCAAGTCAGTCGAGCGCCCCGCCGCCGCCCGGCCGGCCGCGACGCCCGCCCCGACTACGTCGGCTCCCGCGCCGCAGCCGAACAACGGCGTCGGCCGCCCGCGCCGCGTCTCGGACAAGCCCCAGTAGGAAAGTACGGACTTCGTACTCTGACATCGGAGCGGAAGGCCCGGCCCGGCGGCCGGGCCTTCCGCTTTCCCGTTGTTTTCTCGTTACATTCTGATTTCGGCGGGCGGAAAATGCCGCACTTTACCCCGCCCACGGGCCCCGGCCCGCGCGGCCGGAACTTCGTTGGCATTCGGCTTGACACCGTTCCTGAGGTTGGTGCAGTATCAGCGCGAAAATCGTTCAATGTTCAGGACGAACGGCCTTTCGCTCCCCCCGCGGAGCGGGCGCGGACTGCACGACCGGCGGCGGCGGCAACTGGCCGCAGACGGCGCGCATCTGAGGTTTCGAACGCGACGCTCCAGCGGCCGACCGAAGCGCGCGCCCGAGAATTTAAATCTCCCAACAATCAGGCTCGATTAGCGCACGGAGGATTTGCGACCGATGAAAAACGCATTAAGACTTCTGTCAATTGCTGCGCTCGGTGCGGTGTTCGCGTTCCCGGCCCACGCGCAGGACGCGGCCGCGACGCCGGCCGCGACGCCGGCCGCGACGCCTGCCAGCCCCTGCACCACCGAGGCGGAGGCGAAGGCGGCCACCTACCAGAAGTTCCTCGCCGGTTACAAGGGCACGCCCGACCAGCAGAAGGCCGCCTACGAGTCCGGCAAGGATTACCTGACGAAGTACGGCACCTGCCCCGACGAGGCCGACAAGAAGGTCGCCACCTTCATCCAGAACTGGGTCGGCAAGTACGAGAAGGCCGTCGTCGAGTTCAACTGCACTAAGGCCGCCAACGACAACCCGGCCGAGGCGTTCAACGCCTGCCAGCCGCTCATCACGGCCAACCCCGACAACCTGAGGATTCACCTCGCGCTCGTCGGCGCCGGCATCAAGAGCTACTCGTCGGGCAACAAGAGCCTCAACGCGAGGGCCGCCTCCGAGGCGCGCACCGCGCTCCAGCTCATCGAGTCGGGCAAGACCTCCGACACCTACGCGCCGTTCGCCACCCAGCAGGACGCGCCGATGGGCCTGCGCTACTACATCGCGGCCTGGTCGCTGGAGACTTCGCCCGAGGAGTCGGCCACCCAGCTGCTCAAGGTCGCGCAGTCGAACAGCGTCTTCGCCAAAGAGCCGGCCACGTTCCAGCTCCTCGGCGCCGCCTACTACAACGGCGAGCTGAAGAAGCTGGCCGACGAGTACAAGCGGCTCTACGAGGGCAAGGAGGAGACGCCCGAGAGCGCCGCCCTCTTCAACAAGGTTAACGTCGTGCTCGACCGCGTCATCGACGCCTACGCCCGCGCCGTCGCGCTCAGCAACGCCAACCCTTCGAAGTACGGCGCCACGCTGAACGCGCTCAAGCCCGTGCTGACGAGCCTCTACAAGCAGCGCCACGAGGGCCAGGATACGGGCCTCAACGAGCTGATTTCCGGCGTGCTCAGCAAGCCGCTGCCCATCCCGGGCCAGGAGCCCGTGACGCCCGCGGCGCCGTCCAGCACTTCGGGCGCCAACGGCGCGACCGGCACCACGCCGGCCGCGACCACGACGCCGGCCGCGACGACGGCGCCGGCCGCGACGAAGCCGGCTTCGTCGCAGCCCGCCGCGGGCACGACCGCCAAGCCCGCCTCCACGACCACGGCGACCCCGGCCAAGCCGGCGGCCACGCCGACGCCGAAGCCGCCCCGCTCGTAAGTCCCGCGCGGCTTCGAAGGCCGCGGGGCTTCACCGTCGGGGGACGGTCGCAGCAAGACTCCGGACGCCGGGCGCACCCGAAGACGAAAGTCGGACGGCGCGCCCGGCGTTTTTGTTACAATCCACCGCATGACGAACGAGGATAGCCCCGACGCGAAGGGGCCGAGCCCTGCCGACCCGCCGCCCGCGCCCGACGCCTCCCCCCTCGAAGACAGAATCGAATACAAGTTCCGCGACCGGCGCCTGCTGGAGCGCGCGCTGACGCACCGCTCGTGGGCGCACGAAACGGTGGGCGCGGGCGGCGAGGTCGAGGCGCGTGCGCTGCACAACGAGGCTTTCGAGTTCGTCGGCGACTCCGTCCTCGGCCTCGTCGTCGCCGCCGCGCTCTTCCAGACGCACCCGGACGTGACGGAGGGCGAGTTGTCGCGCATGAAGCACCGGCTCGTCTCGGCGCAGACGCTCGCGCGCGTCGCGCGCCGCCTCGCGCTCGGCGACTACCTGCGCGTCGGGCGCGGCGAGGAGAAGACCGGCGGCCGGCGCAAGCGCGCGCTGCTCGCCGACGCCTTCGAGGCGCTGCTCGCCGCCGTCTTCCTCGACGGCGGCTACACCGAGGCCGAGGGCTTCGTCCGCCGCGCGCTCGGCCCCGAACTTGAGGAGGCCACGCCCGAAGCCGCCGCCGCCGCCGACTTCAAGACGATGCTCCAGGAGCGTCTACAGTCGGAGCGACACCTCTCGCCCACCTACGAGGTCGTCGACACCGAAGGCCCGCCGCACGCGCGCACCTTCCACGTCGAAGCAGTCTTCGACGGCGAACGCGTCCGCGGGACGGGGCGCACCATCAAGGACGCCGAGATGAACGCCGCCTG
>DASVTS010000130.1:0-4366 GCA_036387455.1 Pyrinomonadaceae bacterium
TCGGGAGCGCGCGGCGGCCCTTCCGCTTTTTCACGGTCGCCGGGCTTGAAGGCGCTGCGAAAAAAGGTGCGCCGCGTGCAACTGCATTAACTTCTCGTCCATCTCACTCTGGTTTCCTTTTCGCGCTGCGTAGCGCCTCCCCGCCCATTACGTCGCCCCGGACTGTCAGCGAAGCGTCTCGCGCGCGCGGCCCCGCGCAAGTGTGAGCCGCGCGTGTCGCCCGAGTCCTGGCGGCGGCAACTTGGACGCCAACTCGACCGGCCGGCCTGTATTTTTAGGCAGGGCCCGCGCACTGTTAAGTGCGGAGAAAATATTTCTAAAGGGAAGCGTGTGCCCGCCCGGCTGCGGGCCGCGCGCCGGGTCGGTGAAAGCTTACAAGGAATTTGGCACGGGTTCCCGGTGATGTTTAAGACCCCGGCGTTTAAATAACACTTCGGCCCACCTTAGCGCCTCAACGTTCGGAACACAGGGAGTTAAAAGTTTTATGCCCCGCTCTACCTCGCACTCGTCCGCCCCGGGGACACAAGCCGCCGGACTGACCGGCCGGCTCGTCACCTTCGCCGCCCTTTTCGCGCTCGCGCTGGCCGCGCTCGCGTCCGGTCTCTCGCCGCTCGCGCGCCGCGCGGCCGGTGCCGGCCCGAACGCCTCCGCTTTAAGTAAGACGGCAGCCCCCTCGGCCGAGTCCGCCGGCGCGCGCGCGCGGGAGGGCTACGGCCGGCTCCCGCTCCGCTTCGAGCCCAACGTCGGGCAGGCCGAGCCGGGCGTTGACTTCGTCTCGCGCGGCCACGGCTACGGCCTGTTCCTCAAGGGCACGGAGGCCGTCCTCGCACTCCGCCGCGGCGAAGGGGCGGGGAACTCCGAAGGCCGCGCCGCGGCGCCGCGCACCTCCGTGCTGCGCATGAGGCTCGTCGGCGCGAGCGCCGCGCCCAAGGCCGCGGGCGTGGGCGAGCTGCCCGGCGCGGTCAACTACCTGCGCGGCGCCGACCCGGCCGCCTGGCGCACCGGCGTCAAGACCTTCTCCGGCGTCGAGTACCGCGGCGTCTACGAAGGCGTGGACCTCGTCTACTACGGCAACCAGCGGCAGCTCGAATACGACTTCCGCCTCGCGCCCGGCGCCGACCCGCGCTCGATTCGCCTCGCGTTCGAGGGGCAGACGCGCCTGCGCGTGGACGCCTCCGGCGACCTCGTGCTCGGCGCCGCGGGCGGCGGCGAAATCCGCCAGCGCAAGCCCTTCACCTACCAGGAGGCGCCCGACGGCCGCAAGGTCGAAGTCGCCTCGCGCTACGTGCTCAAGGGTAAGAAAGAGGTCGGCTTCGCCGTCGGCCCGCACGACCCGTCCCGGCCGCTCGTCATAGACCCCGTGCTCGTCTACTCCACCTACCTCGGCGGGGGCGGCAGCAACGACCGGGCTCACGGCGTCGCGGTCGACGCGGCCGGCAACGCTTACGTCACGGGCGAGACCATCTCGACGGACTTCCCCACCACCGCGGGCGCGCCCCAGACGACCTTCGGCGGCCCCATCTACGACGCCTACGTGACGAAGCTCAACGCGGACGGCTCGGCCATCGTCTACTCGACCTACCTCGGCGGCCGCGACAGGGATCAGGGCTACGACATCGCCGTGGACGCGGGCGGCAACGCTTACGTCGTGGGGGGGACCCTCTCGGACGACTTCCCCGTCACGGCCGGGGCGTTCCAGTTCGCCTTCGGCGGCTCCGCGCCCGGCCTGGGCGGCGACGCCTTCGTGGCGAAGCTGAACGCGACGGGCACGGCGCTCGTCTACTCGACCTACCTCGGCGGGGCCTCGGCGGAGGAGGCCTGGGGCGTCGCGCTCGACGCGGCCGGCAACGCCTACGTCGCGGGCTCCACCTGGTCCGACAACTTCCCCGTGATGAATCCATTCCAGCCCGCGAGGGCCGGCGACCGGGACGGCTTCGTGACCAAGCTCGACGCCTCGGGCGCGGCCCTGGTCTACTCGACCTACTTCGGCGGCGCGACCAAGTTCGACTCGCTCAACGCCTCGGGCCTCGACAACGCCTTCGACATCGCCGTTGACGCCGAAGGGCGCGCGCACGTCGTCGGCGAGACGCAGACCACCGACTTCCCCGTGACGCCGAACGCCTTCCAGCAGAGCTTCGGCGGCCTCGGCGCCTACGAGGGCGACGCCTACGTGGCGAAGTTCAGCGCCGCCGGCGACGCGCTCGTCTACTCGACCTACCTCGGCGGCAGCTACGGCGATTCCGGCACGGCCATCGCCCTCGACACGGCGGGCCACGCCTACGTCACGGGCCGGACGGCCTCGGTCAACTTCCCCGTGGCGAACGCCTTCCAGCCCGCGCTCGCCAACACGGAGACCATCCACGACGCCTTCGTCACCAAGCTCAGCCTGGACGGCACGGCGCTCGTCTACTCGACCTACCTCGGCTCCGGCCTCAGCGAGTCGGCCTACGGCATCGCCGTGGGCGCCGGCGGCAGCGCCTACGTGACGGGCGGCACCAACTCGGACTTCTTCCCCGTCCGCAACGCCGTGCAGGGCACCCTCGGCGGCCCCTCCAGCGACGCCTTCGTGACGAAGCTCAGCCCGGCGGGCTCGGCGCTCGTCTACTCGACCTTCCTCGGCGGCTCAAGGGGCGACACCGGCTTCGACGTCGCCGTGGACGGCGCGGGCGACGCCTACGTCGTCGGCTCCACCTCGTTCACCTTCCCGACGACGGCCGGCGCCCTGCGGCGCACGCGCAACGGCGAGGGCGACGGCTTCGTCTCGAAGATTCACGTCGGCGACGACGAGGCGACTTACAAGATTGGCGGGCGCGTGACGGGGGCCGACGGCTCGCCGCTCGCGGGCGTGGACGTCAACATCTTCGGCGGCGCGAGGGCGCGGACGAAGACTTCCGCCGACGGGACTTACTCCTTCGAGGGCCTGCGCGCGGGCGTTGACTACAGCCTGACGGCCTACTCGCCCTGCGTCGCCTTCACCACGCAGAACGACACGGTCAGCGCCATCGCGTCGGACCAGACGGTCGACTTCGCGGGCAGCGTCACCACCTTCTGGGTCGGCGGCCGCGTGACGATGAGCATCAGGCCCGAGGAGGGCTACGGCGGCGTGACGGTCAAGCTCTCCGGCCCGCAGGGGGAGGTGGCGACGAGGACGGACGGGCAGGGGAACTACTCTTTCCCGAGCGTCGCGGGCTGCCGCGACTACACGCTGACCCCCTCGTCGAGCAACATGACGTTCGAGCCGCCGAGCCGCGCCATCACGTACCTGTCCCAGGATAAAGGCTTCCAGGACTTCTCGGGCACAAAGCAGCCCGCCCCGACCGTCACGCTGACCTCCCCGGCGATGAACGCGACCTTCGACATGCCTTCGACCGTCCGCGTCGCCGCCGACGCGCAGGCCGGCCCCGGGCGCATCATCAAGCGCGTCGAGTTCTACCTGGGCGACGCCATGGGCATGAACCTCAAGCCGATTAACACGGACACGGCCGCGCCCTACGGCGGGTTCGACCTCACGGGACAGGCCGCGGGCACTTACAGCCTCTACGCCTACGCCTACGACGACGGCGTCGGCGTGGCCTTCTCGGAGCCGCTCTACTACACGGTCAAGGCGCCGCCCGCGAAGTACAGCATCACGGGGCGCGTGGCCGACGCCCGCGGCGTCGCCGTCGGCGGCGTGAGCGTCACGCTCGCGGGCGCGGACTGGGCCGAGACGACCACCGGCGCCGACGGCCGCTACTCCTTCGAGAACCTCGCGGCGGGCGAGGGCTACTCCGTCCACCCGTACAAGGACGATTACACCTTCGCGCCCGGCTCACACACCTTCGAGAATCTGAGCGCGCCGCAGACGGCGGACTTCACCGCGACGGCGCAGGTCACGGCCTACGCCATCGGCGGGAAGGTTACGCTGGCGGGCTCGCCCGCGGCGGGCGTGACGGTCACGCTCACGGGCGCGCAGACGGGGACGGCCACGACCGGCGCCGACGGCGGCTACACGTTCGCGGGACTCGCCGCGGGCGGCAGCTACACGGTCACGCCCTCGAAGGGGGATTACAAGTTCCAGCCGGCGAGCTACGCCTTCAACGGCCTCGCCGCCGACCAGACCGCGAACTTCGCCGCCGCGGCGCCGCAGCTCACGAACTACGCGCTGGCGTCGAACGGGGGCGTGGCGACGGCCTCCTCGACCACCACGCAGGCCGAGTTCCCCGGCCTCGACTTCTCGCCCGCGGGGGCCATTAACGGCGACCGCAAGGGCCTCAACTGGGAGCACGGCGGCGGCTGGAGAGACGCCACCTCCGCCTTCCCCGACTGGCTCCAGGTGGACTTCGCCGGCCCGCGCAGCATCTCGGAGGTCGGCGTCTTCTCGCTCCAG
>DASVTS010000131.1:0-44051 GCA_036387455.1 Pyrinomonadaceae bacterium
ATGACGGACTACCCCGACCGCCTCCTGAGAGTTTTGGGGCGCCCCGACAGGGTTAACCCTGTCGGGGCGCCCCAAAACTCTCAGGAGGCGGTCGGGGTAGTCCGTCATGATGCCGTCCACGCCGAGCGCCACGAGCCGCCGCATCGCCCCCTCGTCGTTGACCGTCCAGGCGTGGACGCGCAGGTTGCGCGCGTGCGCGGCGGCGACGAAGTCGGCCGTCAGCAGGCGCACCCCGCCGGCCGCCTCCGGCACCTGCAAAGCCTGCATCGGCGGGCCGTAGGAGCCCACGAGCCCCGCCCTTTGCAGCGCGAGAAAGCTCGACACCTCCGCGGTGCTGGCCGAGGTCGCCACCTCCGGGCACTCGCGCCGGAACTGCCCCATGACGGCGCCGCCGAAGGCCGCGACCATCACGCGCGAAGCCATCCCGTGCTCCCTTATCAAACGGCAGAGCGCCGCGGCGACGGGCGGCTCCGGCTGCTTGGGCTCGATGTTGAAGCGCACCGAGGGGAGCGCGGCGAAGACCTCGCGCAGCGTCGGCACGGTCACGCCTTGCCCGCGCAGCGGAAAACTCCGGCCGCCGTCGGGCGACCAGCGGTAGCCGGCGTCGAGCCGCTTCAGCTCCGCGAGCGTGAGCCGGCGCAGGCGCCCCGCGCCGTCGGTCGTGCGGTCAAGGTTCTCGTCGTGGAAGAGGACCAGCTCGCCGTCGGCCGTGGCGCGGACGTCGGTCTCAATCACGTCGGCGCCCGACTCGGCGGCGCGCAGGAAGGCGTGGAGGGTGTTCTCGGGCCAGAGCCCCGCGCCGCCGCGGTGCGCGATGACGAGGGGGCGGCCCGGCGCGTCCTGTTTGAAGTATGGGTGCTCGGCCACGGCCTCACCCGCCGAACGCGACGCCAGAAGGTAGAGCCCGCAGGCCGCGAGCAGCAGGACGGCGGCCGCCGTCGCGGCGAGGGCCGCGACGCAGCCGCGACGCCGGCCGATTCTCCGCGCGCACACGTTCAGCGCTGGACGCGCCCCGAGGCGTCGCCGCCGACGAGGGCCTCGACCTCCGCGACGGAGACGAGGTTGAAGTCGCCGCTGACGGAGTGCTTGAGGCACGAGGCGGCGACGGCGAACTCGAGCGACTCCTGCGCGCCGCGGCCGGTGAAGAGCCCGTAGATGAGCCCCGCGGCGAACGAGTCGCCGCCGCCGACGCGGTCCACGATTCGCACGTCGTACTTCTTCGACTGATGAACCCTGCCGTCGTGCAGGAGCATCGCCGACCAGCCGTTCTCGTCGGCCGAACGGCTCTCGCGCAGCGTGATGGCGACCGACTTGAGGCCGAACTTCCCGGCGAGCGTGCGCGCCACCTGCTCGTAGCCCTCGGCCGCGACGTGCCCGCCCGCGACGTCGGCGCCCTCGGCCCTGATGCCGAAGACCTTCTCGGCGTCCTCCTCGTTGCCGATGGCGACGTCCACCCACTCCATCAGGCCGCTCATCGTCTCCTGCGCCTGCGCCGGCGTCCAGAGCTTCTTGCGGTAGTTGAGGTCGCACGAGACGGTGAGCCCCGCCCCCTTCGCCGCGCGGCAGGCTTCGGCCGTCGCCCCCGCGACCTTCGGCCCGAGCGCGGGCGTGATGCCCGTGAAGTGAAACCAGCCGGCTCCGTCGAAGACCTTCGCCCAGTCGAACTCGCCAGCCCCCGTCTGAGAAATCGCGGAGCCGGCGCGGTCGTAGACGACGACCGACGCCCGCTGGCTCGCGCCCGTCTCAAGGAAGTAGATGCCGACGCGCTCGCCGCCGCGCGCGATTGCGGAGGTGTCAACGCCGTGCGCGCGCAGCACCGAGACGGCGCCGTCGCCGAAGGGGTTCTTCGGCAGGCGCGTGACGAAGCGCGCGTCGAGGCCGAAGTTGGAGAGGCTGACGGCGACGTTGGCCTCGCCGCCGCCGTAGGTCAGCTCTAACTCTTTCGCCTGCGAAAACCGGAGGCGCCCCGGCGTCGCCAGCCGCATCATAATCTCGCCGAAAGTAACGACCCGCATAGTTGCTCCTTTTCGGTTGCCCCTTCTCGGTTCACGCCGCGCGTCACCGCCCGCGGGCCTCGCTTATTTTCGTGACGAACTCGCGCGCCGTGCGCGTGACGGCGGCGAAGTCGCCCGTCTTCGCCCCGCCCGTCAGGCTCCCGCCCGCGCCCACCGCCACCGCGCCCGCCCGAATCCACTCGCCGACGTTCGAGAGGTCGACGCCGCCCGTCGGCATCAGGGGCGCCTGCGGCAGGGGCCCCTTGATGGCCCTGATGATGGCGGGGCCGAACGCCTCGCCGGGGAAGAGCTTGACGACGTCGGCGCCCAGCTCCATCGCCTCTATCACGTCCCGTATCGTCATCGCGCCGGGCATGACCGGGACCTGATAGCGGTTGCAGAGGCGCAGCGTCTCCGGGTTGAGCGAGGGCGAGACGACGTAGGAGGCGCCCGACAGAATCGCGATGCGCGCCGTCTCGGGGTCGAGCACGGTGCCGGCGCCGAGGATGAGTTCCGACGGCTTGTAGCGCGCCGCCAGCGCCTCGATGACGCGGTGCGCGCCGGGCACCGTGAACGTCATCTCGACGGCGGGGCAGCCGCCTTCGAGCACGGCGTCCGCGATGCGCGTCGCCTGCTCGGCCGACTCGGCGCGGACGACCGCCACGAGCCCGGCGTCGGTGATGCGCCGGAGGATGTCCAGTCTGGGAATCATCGTTCGCAACCCTCCCCGCGCTCAGCGGACGCCGAGCAGGATGTCCATCGTCAACTGGTCGAGCCGCTCGTACTTCAAGCCCTTCGACGCCAGCTCCGCCCGGTCGAACTCGCGCGAGAGGAGCTGCGCGGCCTCGCCCTGCTCGAACCTGCCGACGCCGCCGTCCCCGTTCGTCTCGGCAATCTCGGCGAGGATGGACTTGATTTCCGGGTCGGCGTTCCACTGCCGCGCCTTCTCCTTCAGGACGAGGTAGGTGCGCATCGAGCCGCGCGCGAAGTCCTTCACCCCTTCGTAATCCTCCGTCCGGTAGGCGTGCGAGTCGAAGTGGCGCGGCGCGTCGTAGCCCACGTCTTCTAGGAACTTGACGAGGAAGAAGGCCGTCTTCGGGTTGGCCGAGCCGAAGCGCAGGTCCTGGTCGTAGCGGCCGGGCACCTGGTCGTTGAGGTCGATGTGGAAGAGCTTGCCCGACTCCCACGCCTGCGCGACCGCGTGCGTCATGTTGAGGCCCGGCATGTGCTCGTGCGCCACCTCCGGGTTGACGCCGACGAGCTCCGGGTGTTCGAGCGTCGGGATGAGCGCGAGGTAGGCGCCCGTCGTCGGCATGTAGATGTCGGCACGCGGCTCGTTCGGCTTGGCTTCGAGCGCGAAGCGGTAGTCGTACTTCCGGTCGAGCGAGTACTCGCACAGGTAGTTCAAAGCCTCGCGCAGCCGCTTGACGGCCTCGTCGGGCCGGCGGCAGGCGTCCGTCTCGACGCCCTCGCGCCCGCCCCAGAGCACAAAAATCTTCGCCCCGAGCTCCGCGCCCAAATCCATCGCGCGCATCGTCTTCTGTAGGGCGTAGGCGCGCACGCGCGCGTCGTTGGCGGTGAAGGCGCCGTCGCGGAAGACGGGCTCGTAGAAGAGGTTCACGGTCGCCATCGGGACGGCGACGCCCGTCTCCTCGCAGACCTGCCGGAACTCGCGCACGATGCGGTCGCGCTCCTGCGGGGTGGCGTCAATCGGCACGAGGTCGTTGTCGTGGAAGTTGACGCCCCAGGCGCCGACCTCGGCCAGCATCCGCACGGCGTCGTTGGGCGGCAGGCTCGGGCGCACGGCGTCGCCGAACGGGTCGCGCCCGCGGTTGCCGACCGTCCACAGCCCGAAGGTGAACTTGTGCTCCGGCTTCGGCGCGTACTTGTCTTGCGTCATGTTCAAAATCTCCCTTCCTTCTCGTCCCTCTGTTTAGCTTCGGCGCGCGGCGCGCACGGGCCGCCTTCAGTTGACGCCGCGCAGCGCCGGGTAGAGCTTCCGGAAAGCCTCGTAACGTTCGTCCATCAACTGCGCCGCCTCCGCCCGCGGCGCGACGCGCTCGCGCACGCGCACCGCCCCGGCGCAGGCGTCCTCGACCGAGCCCCACGCGCCGCCGCCCACGCCCGCCAGAAGCGCCGCGCCGTAGGCCGCGCCCTCGTCGGCCTCCACCAGCTCGACCTCGCGCCCGTAGACGTCGGCCTGTATCTGCCGCCACACGCGCGAGCGCGCGCCGCCGCCGCCGAGCCGTATCGTCTCCACGGGGACGTTCATCTCCGCGAAGATGGTCAGCGTGTCGCGCAGGGAGAAGGCGACGCCTTCCAGAATCGCGCGGACGACGTGCGCGCGCGTGTGGCTCGCCGTCAGGCCCGTGAGCGCGGCGCGCGCGCGCGGGTCGAGGTGCGGCGTGCGCTCGCCCATCAGGTACGGCGCCCAGAGGAGCCCGTCCGCGCCCGGCGGCGCCCCGTCCGCCTCCTCCGTCAGGCGCTCGTAAGGGTCGCGCCCGTCGTCGGCGCCCGCGCCGAACTGGTCGCGGAACCAGCGCAGGGAGAGGCCCGCGCCCTGCGTCACACCCATCACGTGCCAGCCGTCCGGCACCGCGTGACAGAAGGTGTGGACGCGCCCCCGGGGGTCGAGCGCCGGGCGGTCGGTCGCGGCGAAGACGACGCCCGAGGTGCCGATGGTGGCGCTGACCGCGCCGGGGCGGACGAGCCCCACGCCGACGGCGCCCGCCGCCTGGTCGCCCGCGCCCGCGACGACCGGCGTGCCCTCGCGCAGCCCCGTCGCCTCGGCGCCCGCGGCCGACACGCGCCCCGTCACCTCCGCCGACTCGTACGCGCGCGGCAGAAGCGCGCGCTCTATCCCCGTGAGGCCGAGCATCTCGTCCGACCACCTGCGCCCGCCCACGTCGAAGAGGAGCGTCCCCGAGGCGTCGGCCACGTCGGTCGCCTTGTCGCCCGTCAGGCGCAGCCGCACGTAGTCCTTCGGCAGAAGCACCGCGCGCACGCGCCCCCACACCTCGGGCTCGCGCTCGCGCACCCAGAGCAGTTTGGGGAGCGTGAAGCCTTCGAGCGCGGGGTTCATCACGAGTCGAACCAGGCGCTCCGCGCCGACCTGTTCCGTGAGCGCACGGCATTGCTCGTGCGTCCGCACGTCGCACCAGATGATGGAGGGGCGCAGCGGCTCGTCCCGTTCGTCGAGCAGGACGGCGCCGTGCATCTGGCCCGTCAGCCCGACGCAGGCTACCTCCTCGGCGCGCACGCCGCCGGAGTCGAGCACGGCGCGCACCGCCTCGCGGCTCGCGCGCCACCAGTCGCGCGCATCCTGCTCGGCCCAGCCCGTCCGCGGCGAGGCGAACGGCGCGTGCTCGGCCGTCGCGGAGGCGACGACGCGCCCCCGCCCGTCAATGACGAGCGCACGGCTGCCGCCCGTGCCGACGTCTATCCCGAGTAGCTTCATGTGGCTGATTCCGTCCGTAAGTTTTACCACTCCTTCGGCGGCGTCGCCACGCCCGGCGGAGCCCCGCGCGCCACGACCTCGCGCGCGAGCAGCAGCACCGACGCGCACAAAGGGAGCGCGAGCCACGCCGCGAGCGGGTGCGCGCGCCAGCCCCCGCCCCACATCTCCGCGAGGTAACGCCCGACCGCCCAGTGCGGGAAGTAACACAGCATCGCGCCGTGCGCCGCGCCGACGAGGTTGACGAAGCCCGACGCGAGCGCGCACGCCGCGACGGAGAGCGCCGCCGCCTTCCTCGACGACGCGCGGCGCAGCAGCCCGAACCCCGCGAGCCCGAGGCACGCCAGCGGCATCAACGGCAGCATGTAGCGCGGCCCCCACTGGCACGTCCCGTCGGCCTCGATGTTGAGGACGTAGGCGGCGTGCGCGAGGAGCATGCACGTCAGCGCGGCCTGCTCGCGCCGCAGGCGCCGCGGGAAGAGCGCGAGCCCCGCGAGCCCCGCCCAGAAGACCGGCGTGTAGAGCGTCAGCATCCGCGCGTAGAAGACCGCCTTGGCCGCGAAGTTACCCCACGAGGGCCGGAAGAAGGTGTCGCCGTAGTCGCCCGCCACGTTCGGCAGCAGCAGAGGGTTCCCGAAGCAGACATAGTTGTAGACGAGCAGCGGCAGGAGCCCTGCGAGCCCGCCCGCGACGAAGACGGGCAGCAGCCGCCAGCGCCGCAGCGCGACGAAGTAGAGCGCGGCCGCCGCCGCCGCGGGGAAGGGCAGCATTGAGGTCGTCACGGTCAACCCCAGCAGCGCACCCGCCGCCGACGCGACGGCGCCCGGCTTCCCGCCGCCGCCGCCGCGCGAGAGCCTGAACAGGAGGCAGAGCGCCAGCGCGAGGTAGCCCGCGGCCAGCGAGTCGTGCCAGGCGATGCCGGAGTAGGCGAAGGCCGTCGAGCCGAGCCCGTAGGAGAGCGCGGCGAGGAGCGGCCAGAAGAGGCGCGGGCCTTCCGCGCCGAAGTCGCGCACGGTCCTGAAGACGGCGACCGCCGCCGCGGCCGTGACGAGCGAGGCCGTGAGGAAGGTGACGAGCGCCGCCGTCAACAGATAGTTGCCGGCGTAAGTGAGGCCGAGCGCGTGCAGCGGGAGGTACGCGAGCGCGCCGGCCATGAACTGCCCCGGCTGCTTCGCGGGGTAGAGGTGCCCCTCGTAGAGGAACACGTCCACGACCGGCCTGACCTGCAAGGCCGGCACGCTTGAGCCTTCGAGGTGGAGCTGGCGGCGCTCGACGTAAGCCTCGACGCCCGCCTGCTGCAAGGTGAAGGCTTCGAGGTTGCCCGAGTTGACGGCGACGCCGTACGCGAGCCAGAGCGTGAGGAAGAGCAGACACTCCAGCCGCCGCGGCCGTGGCCGTGCCCCTCCGGGCGCGCGGGCGCCCGCGGATTGTTCGCGGTCGTGTATCATCGTGCGGCGAGAGGAATATTATCACGGCGTGGCGGAAGCCCGACCGTAAGGGAGGGCGCAGGTCTTTCATCGAAGCGCACGGCCGGGGCAGACGCCCTCCCTCACGGTCGGGCTTCCGCCTTGAGTTAAAAGAGAATGAAGCAAACATCTTTCAGAATCGTAACACTCGCGCTCGCCGCGCTGATTCTCTCCGCCGGGGCCCCCCCCGCGCCCGCGCAGAAGCAGGACGCGGCCGCCGCGAAGTGGGTCGAGGAGACGCTGCGCTCGCTCCCGCTGCGCCGGCGCGTCGCGCAGCTCGTCGTCGTGGCGGCGCAGAGCGAGTACATGAACTTCGACGGCGAGCGCTTCGCGGAGCTGCGCCGTCAGGTCGCGGAACTCGGCGTCGGCGGCGTGCTCGTGCGCGGCGGGAGCCCGAACGAGGTCGCCGCGCTGACGAACGAGTTGCAGCGGCAGGCGCGCGTGCCCCTGCTCGTCTCGGCCGACTACGAGCGCGGCCTGCGGATGCAGATGAAGTCGGGGACGCCGTTCACGACCAACATGGCGCTCGGCGCGGCCGGCGACACGGAGGCCGCCTACCGGCAGGGCAAGGTCATCGCCGAGGAGGCGCGCGCCGTGGGCGTCAACTGGCTCTACGGCCCCGTCGCCGACATCAACAACAACCCCGACAACCCCGTCATCAATATCCGCTCCTTCGGCGAAGACCCGCGCCGCGTGGCCGAGTTCGTCGCGGCGATGGTCCGGGGCATCCGCGACGGCGGCGCGCTCTCGACCGCCAAGCACTTCCCCGGCCACGGCGACACGGCCGTGGACACGCACATCGGGATGGCCGCCATCCGCGCCGACCGCGCGCGGCTCGAACGCGTCGAGCTGGTCCCCTTCCGCGCGGCCATCGCGGCGGGCGTGGACTCGGTCATGACGGCGCACGTCGCGCTGCCCGACGTGGCGGGCGACTCGCTGCCCTCGACGCTCTCGCCGCAGATGACGACCGGGCTTCTGCGCGGCGAGCTGAAGTACGGCGGCATCGTCGTCACCGACTCGCTCGGCATGGGCGCCATCACGCGCGGCTACCCCAACGGCGAGGCGGCGGTGCGCGCCGTCACGGCCGGCGCCGACGTCGCGCTCACGCCGCCCGACCCGCTCGCGGCCGTGGACGCGCTGGAGGCGGCCGTGAAGTCCGGCCAGTTGACGGAGGAGAGAGTCAACGAGTCCGTGCGCCGTCTCCTCGCGGCGAAGTACAGGCTGGGGCTCGCGCGGCAGCGGTTCGTAGACCCTTCGGCGGTCAACCGCCTCGTCGAGCGCCCGGAGAACGTGCGCGAGGCGCAGCGCGTGGCCGAGGCTTCTTTGACGCTGCTGCGCAACCGCGGCGACGTGCTGCCGCTCGACCCGGCGCGCTCCGCCTCGACGCTCTTCGTCGTCGTCGCGGCCGACGAGGACGAGGAGGAGGGGCGCGTCTTCATCCCGCAGGTGCAGCGGCGGGCGAAGGGCGCGCGCGTCATCAGAATCGGGCCGCGCGCCGCGGCGGCCGAGCACGAGGCGGCGCTCGCCGAGGCGCAGAAGGCCGAGCGCGTCGTCGTCGCCGCCTTCGTCAAGCGCGCCGCGAGCAAGGGCACGGTCGCTCTGCCCGAGGCGCAGGCCGAGCTGGTGCGCAGGCTCGTCGCCACGAAGAAGCCGCTCGCGGTCGTCGCCTTCGCCGGCCCCTACCTCGTCCGCCAGTTCGAGGACGTGCCCGCCTACGTGGTCGCCTACGCCATCGAGGAGGTCGCGCAGGCGGCCGCCGCGCGCGCCATCTTCGGCGAGACCGAAGTCAACGGCCACCTCCCCGTCACCGTCCCCGGCCTCTTCGAACTGGGCGCGGGGCTCAGGCTAGCGGCGCGCAGGTAAGCTCCCCTATCAGGACGGTTAGCCACAGAGACACAGAGGCACAGAGATTTTTAAGATGTGAAATACCGGGGTTGAAATTCTGACTTTTAAATCTCTGTGCCTCTGTGTCTCTGTGGCAAATTCCTCACGCTTGATTACCGCTCGCGTCTAAAAGTTCGTACGCCCGCCCGACCCCAGACCACCTTTTCCCCGCGAGACCGCATCCATAAGGGAAACAAGGGGAGCGTTACTTACTGTCCGACCCGGCGCGCTGTGGAGTCCACCGAAGCGGCGCCGGGGGTCTCGGGACTCTTCTACAAAACAAGCCGACCCGACCGCGCGGCAGCACCCAGACCGGCCGTGCCCGGCCGAGGTGTGTCCGAACGGAGGGAATATGAACCGCTCGCTTCTCCTCAGACCGGCGCTCCTTGCGCTCGTCTGCGCGCTGCTCGCCTTCGCACTCGACGCGGCGGCGGAACACGCCGCCGCGCGGCCCGCGCGTCGGGCCGCCGACAAATTAACTCAGGGCTCGCTCCGCGTGCCGGACGCTTCGGGCCGGCTCGGGCGTGAGTGCCCGCTCAAGCACACCGCAGTGCGCGCCGAGGTCAGCGGCTTCATCTCGCGCGTCACCGTCACGCAGGAGTTCGAGAACCCTTTCGAGGACAAGATCGAGGCCGTCTACGTCTTCCCGCTGCCGCAGGGGGCGGCCGTGGACGACATGACGATGCTCGTCGGCGGGCGCGTCATCCGCGCCCGCATCATGCGGCGCGAGGAGGCGCAGGCGGCCTACCGGCAGGCGCGCGCGCGCGGCCACGTCGCCACGCTCCTCGACCAGGAGCGCCCGAACATCTTCACGCAGTCTGTCGCCAACATCCTCCCCGGCCAGTCCGTCAAAGTCACCATCAGCTACGTCGAGACGCTCAGGTACGAGGCCGGCACCTACGAGTGGTCTTTCCCGATGGTCGTCGCCGAGCGTTACACGCCTTCGGGCGGCGGGGCGGAGGGGCCGCCCGCGGTCGTTCACCCAGAGGGGAGTGAGGGGGACGAGCGGCAGGACGCCGCCGCCGCGCAGCCGCAGCAAAGCTCGGGCGGGCTGACGCAGGAGGCGTCCGGCGCGCAGGACGCGGGCGCAGGGACGGCGGGCGCGGCGCGCACGGACGCGCCGCCCGAGGGGATGCGCGCGGGGCACGACATCTCGGTCGAGGTCTCCATTGACGCGGGCGTGCCGCTCGAAGCCGTGGCGTCGGGCACGCACGAGGTCGAGGTCGAGCGGCGGGGGGGCGCGGGCGCGCTCGTCCGCCTGAAGGGCGGCGCCGCCATCCCGAATAAAGATTTCGTCCTCAAGTACGACGTGGCGGGCGGCCGCGTCGAGGACGCGCTGCTCACGCACGCCTCCTCGCGCGGGCGCTTCTTCACGCTCATCCTCCAGCCGCCCGAGCGCCCCGCGCCCGCCCAGATCGTCCCGAAGGAGCTGGTCTTCGTGCTCGACACCTCGGGCTCGATGTCGGGCTTCCCCTTGGAGAAGGCGAAGGAGACGATGCGGCTCGCGCTCGAAGGGCTCAACCCGCAGGACACCTTCAACCTCATCACCTTCGCGGGCGACACGCACGTCCTCTTCCCGCGCCCCGTCCCGGCCACGCGCGCCAACCTCTCGAAGGCGAAGAAGTTTCTCGACTCGCGCAGGGGCGACGGCGGCACCGAGATGATGAAGGCCATCCGCGCCGCGCTCGCCGACACGGACTCGGCCGACCACGTCCGCGTCGTCTGCTTCATGACCGACGGCGACGTCGGCAACGACTTCGAAATCATCGCCGAGGTGCAGAAGCACCCGAAGGCACGCGTCTTCTCGATGGGCTTCAGCTCCGCGCCCAACCGCTTCCTGCTCGACAAGATGGCCGAGTACGGCCGCGGCGAGGTCGAGTACGTCGGGGACTCCGACCCCGGCTCGGCCGCCGCGCGCCGCTTCCACGAGCGCGTGCGCGACCCCCTGCTCACCGACGTCGCAATCGAGTGGGAGGGCCTGGCCGTCTCCGACGTCTACCCGAAGAACGTCCCCGACCTCTTCGGCGCCAAGCCCGTCGTCGTCGTCGGCCGCTACGCCGGCGGCGCGAACGGCCGCATACGCCTGCGCGGCAGGACGGCCGGCGGCGACTTCGTCCGCGAGGTCGCCGTCACGCTCCCCGACGCCGAAGCGCGGCACGACGTGCTGGCGACCCTCTGGGCGCGCCGCCGCGTGGACGAGCTGATGGGGCGCGACATGGCGGGCATGCAGACGGGCACGCCCGCGGGCACCTTGCGCGAGGAGATTACGCGGCTCGGGCTCGACTTCAGACTGTTGACGCAGTTCACCTCGTTCGTCGCGGTCGAGGACGCGGTCGTCACCGACGGCGGCGAGCCGCGCCGCGTGGACGTGCCCGCCGAAGAACCCTCGAAGGCGGCGCCCGCCGCCGCGCCCGCGCAGGGCGCGGCCGTCGCCGCCGGCGGAAGCGCCCTGCCCCCCGGCTTCGCGGGCGTGCAGGAGACGGTCACGGTCTTGTCGTCGTTGCCGGTGCAGGTGAACTACTCCTCCACGCTGAATTCCACCGTCCAGATGCGCTCCGTCGAGGAGCTGCCCATCAACGGGCGGAGCGCGCTCTCGCTCGCCACGCTCGCGCCCGGCTCGGCGCCGTCGGCGGGCGGGGGGAACGGGCTCTCCTTCAACGGGCAGCGCCCGCGCTCGAACAGCCTCGTGGTTGACGGCGTGAGCGCCGACGTGGACGTGACGCCCGCCGGCCGCGGCGCAGGGGCGTCGCTCTCGGCCGCCGCGCCGGGGCTCGCCGCGGGCGGCGGGGCCAACGGCGCCGCGCCGGCCGCCGCCGCGCAGGAGATGACCGTGCGCACCGAGCACGTCGAGCCGCAGTACGGCCGCACGACGGGCGCGCAGGTTAACGTCGTCACGCGCTCGGGGACGAACGCGGCGCACGGCTCCGCCTTCGGCTACTTCGGCCACGAGTCGCTCGACGCCAACGACTGGTTCGCCAACCGGGAGGGCGTCGGCCGGCGGCCGCGGCGCTTCGCCGACTTCGGCGGCACGCTGGGCGGCCCTTTGAAGAAGGATCAGACCTTCTTCTTCACGTCCTACGAGGGGCAGCGCGCGCGCCGTCCCGCGTTCTCCGTCACGGAGGTGCCGGGCCTCGCCGCGCGCGTCGCCGCGCCCGAGGCCGTCCGGCCCTTCCTCGAAGCGTTCCCCGTGCCGACGGGCCCGGCGCGCGCCGACGGCTTCGCGGAGTTCGCCGCCGGCTACACGACGCCCGCGCGGCTCGACGTCTTCGGCCTCCGCATCGACCACAACCGGAACACCGACCTGACGCTCAACGCGCGCTACGCCGCCGCGGGCTCGCGCGCCGAAGCGCGCGGCGCGGGCGGCGCCTCGCTCAACACGCTCGAACGCGTGCGGAGCCTCGCGCAGACGTTGACGGGCGGGCTCAACTACGTCGTCACGCCCGAGACCGTGGCCGAGGTGCGCGCCAACTACAGCCGCGTCTCGGCGCGCGGCTCGCGCCTGCTCGACGCGTTCGGCGGCGCCGTCGTGCCCGACGCGGATACGGCGTCCGGCGCTCTGCTGACGGAGCCGGGCGGCTCCTTCGTCTTCGACCTCGGCGGCCGCGGCGCCTCGCTCGCGCGCGCCGCGGAGGCCGCGACCATCCAGCGCCAGCTCAACCTCGTCGGCTCGCTCAACCGCGTCTCGGGCGAGCACACCTACAAGCTCGGCGGGGACTACCGAAGGCTCTCGCCCGTCGTCGGGCTGCGCGCGTCGGAGCGTGACTTCTACTTCGCGGGCGTCGCGGGCGCGCTCACCTCGACGGCCGCGCGCGCGGGCGAGTTCACGCACGCCGGGCCTTCGCGCCCCGTCTTCGAAGACCTCGCGGCCTACGCGCAGGACGAGTGGAGGCCGGCGCGGCGGCTGACGCTCAACTACGGGCTGCGCTGGGAGCTGGCGCCCGCGCCGCACGCGGGCGGCGGCACGACGCGCCCGCTCGCCGTCACGCAGGCGGAAGACCCTTCACGCCTCGCGCCCGCCGCGCAGGGCACGCCGCTGTGGCGGACGACGTGGCTCAACTTCGCGCCGCGCGCCGGCCTCGCCTACCAGCTGTCGGACGCCGCGGGGCGCGAGCTGTCCGTGCGCGCCGGCTTCGGCCTCTTCTACGACACGGGGCGCGACGAGTCGGGCCGCGCCTTCGCGGACTCCTACCCGTTCAAGGTCGGCGGCGCGGCCTTCGACGTCCCGTTCGCCGTCGGGGGCGCGGCGACGCTTCCCGCGGGCGCGCGTCTCGCCTCTCCGCTCTCGGCCTTCGACCCCGGCCTGAAGCTGCCGTACACGCTGCGCTGGAACGTCTCGGTCGAGCGCGGGCTCGGGCGCGGGCAGAGCTTGACGGCCGGCTACGTCGGCGCGGCCGGGCGCCGGCTGCTGCTGACGCGGACGCTGACAGACCCTTCGCCCGACTTCTCGCTCGTGCGTCTGACGACGAACGGCGGCGCGTCCGACTACCACTCGGCGCGGCTCCAGTTCAGGCGCAACCTGCGGCGCGGCCTCGAAGCCGTCGCCGCCTACACGTGGGCCAAGTCGCTCGACGACTTCTCGGAGGACACGCCCGCGCTCGCGCTGCTGCGCGGCGACGAGGCGCGCGCCGAGCGCGGCCCTTCGGACTTCGACGTGCGCCACACCGCCGCGGGCTTCGTCTCCTACGAGCTGCCCGCGCCCTTCGAGGGCGGCGCGTGGGGCGCGCTCTCGCGCGGCTGGGCGCTCGACGCCGTCTTCAACGCGCGGTCGGCGCGGCCCTTGAACGTGGTCTACGGCTTCCCGCTGAGCTACGGGCTCGGGTTCCTGCGGCCCGACCTCGCGGGCGGGGCGCCGCTCTACGTCGCCGACGGGGACGCGCCGGGCGGGTGGCGCGTCAACCCGGCGGCGTTCGTGCTGCCGGGCGTGGCGCAGCAGGGGCGGCAGGGGACGCTCGGGAGGAACGCGCTGCGCGGCTTCCCCTTCTACCGGCTCGACGCGGCGCTGCGACGCGAGTTCAAGCTCGGCGACGAGGTCAAACTGCAACTGAGGGCCGAGGCGTTCAACCTCCTCAACCACCCGAACTTCGAAGACCCCGTCGCCACGCTCGCGTTCGGCAGCTTGAGGGCGCCGCGTCCCGACGCTTACTTCGGCCGCTCCCTATCCGCGGGCGGCGCCGGGTGGGCGGCGCAGGGCGGCGGCTTCGGCCCCGCCTACGGTGAGGGCGGCGCGCGCACGGTGCAGCTCTCGCTCAGGCTGACGTTCTAGGCCGACCTTCAGGAAGGACGCGGCGCCGCGGCGATTTAAATTGGAGCCGCGTCCGCGCGTGCGGTGTCTTAGGTGAGGGAGACGGCTGGCCCGCCAACCGTCTCCCTCGCGCTCGTGTCAATAAACGGGGGGCACCTACGACGCATGAGACTGAGGGCCGCACTATCACAACTGCTGATGTTGACGACGCTGCTCACGCACGTCATGCCCGCGCCCGTGCGCGCGTCCGCGGCGCGCGGCGCGCAAGGCGAGGCGGAGGGCGAGGGCGGGAAGAAGGGCCTGCGCTTCCGCCTGAGCGAGGGCGCCGCGCCGAAGGAGGCCGCGCGAGGGAATCGCGTCGCCGGCGGCCGTCCGCTCTCGGAGTCGGAGACCGCGCGCCTGCTCGCGCGCCTGCCGCCGCTCAAGCGCGACGAGACGGACGATCGCGGCTTCAGCCTGCGCGAGCGCTCGTTGCCACCGCCGCGCGCGGGCCAGACGGTGGCCGCGGCCTTCGACACGCCCGAGCACTCGCGGACGCCGCCGCCCGAGGTCGCCCCGCTCGCGCTCGAAGTGCTGCGCTTCGCCCCCGAAGGCGAGGTCGGGGCGGCGCCCGCCGTCAGCGTCACCTTCTCGCAGCCGATGGTCGCCGTCGCCTCGCAGGACGAGGCCGCCGCGCACGCCCCCGCCGTGCTCACGCCGCGGGTCGCGGGGAGCTGGCGCTGGCTCGGCACGCAGACGCTCGTCTTCCGTCCGGAGACGGAGGGCGGGCGCCTGCCCGCCGCCACCGACTACAGGGTCGAAGTCCCGGCCGGGACGAAGTCGGCCTCGGGCGCCGCACTCGCGCGCCCACTCGCCTACGGCTTCTCGACGCCGCCGCCCGCGCTCAAGCGCACGCACCCCTCGGGCGAGGGCCGGCCGCGCGACGCCGTCATCTTCTTAGAGTTCGACCAGCGCGTTGACGCCGCGCGCCTGCTCGAACTCGTCCGCCTAGAGACGAACGCGACGAACGCGACGAACGCGACGAACGCGACGAGCGCGGCGGGCGCGCACGCCCCGCGCCTGCGCGAAGCCACGCCCGAGGAGGTCGCGGCCGACGCGGAGGTGAGCGCGCTCGTCAACAGCTCTCAGCCGGGGCGCTGGGTGGCGCTGCGCGCGGCGTCGGCCGACGGCCGGACGAAGGACGCGCTGCCGCCGGGCGCGACGGTCGGCGTCGTCGTCCCGCCGGGCACGCCCTCGGCCGAAGGCCCGCGCGTGACGAAGGCGCGGCAGTCCTTCTCCTTCAAGACCTACGAGGCGCTGCGCGTCACGGGGGCCGAGTGCGGCGGCCCGGAGGGCTGCACGCCATCCGACGACCTGCGGCTGGTCTTCAACAACCGGCTCGACGCGGGCGCGTTCGCCGACGCGCAGGTCACCGTCACGCCGAAGCCCGAGCGCGCGCGCGTCACCCTTGCCGAGAACGAGATTCAGATAGAGGGCCTCAAGCGCGGCGGGACGACCTACACCGTCACGCTCGCGCGGACCGTCAGGGACGCCTTCGGGCAGACGCTCGCGGGCGCCGCGCGCTTCACCTTCCGCGTCGGGCACGAGCCGCCCGCGCTCTACGCCGTGGGCGACGGCTTCGTCGTGCTCGACCCCGAGCGGCGGCGCACCTTCAGCGTCTACAGCGTCAACGTGCGCCGTCTGAAGCTCTCGCTCTACCGCGTCGCGCCCGAGGACTGGGGCCACTTCCGCGACTACGAGGAGCAGCGCCGGGACGCCGACGCGAAAGCCGGGCCGAAGCTCGGGCCGCCCGGCAGGCTCGTCTTCGAGCGCGTCGCCGAAGTCCGCTCGAAGCCGGACGAGCCGTCCGAGACGGCCGTCGACCTCTCGCCCGCGTTCGACGGCGACTACGGGCAGGCGTTCCTGCGCGTCGAGCCGGTCGGGCCGCGCGCGCGCGTTCGCGCGTACGGCCCCGACGACGGCGCCGTGGACGTGTGGTTGCAGGCGACCGACATCGCGCTCGACGCCTTCGTGGACAAGGAGGCGCTCTACGCGTGGGCCAACTCGCTGCGCGACGGGAGGCCGCTCGCGGGCGTGTCGGTGTCGGCCGTGCCCGAGGAGGTTTCGGGCGTGACCGGGGCGGACGGGCTGGCGCGCGTCGCCTTCGCCTCGCGCGATAAGAGCGGCCACCCCCTGCTCGTCGCGCGCCGCGGCGGCGACGTAGCGATACTGCCGCAGTCCTACTCCGACTACGGCAACGACGGCGCGTCCGCGTGGCGGCGCGCGGACGCCGAGACGAAGCTAGCCTGGTACGTCTTCGACGACCGGCATCTCTACAGGCCGGGCGAGGAGGTGAGCGTCAAGGGTTGGGTGCGCCGCGTCTCGCTGACGCCGGGCGGCGGCACCGAGCTGTTCGAGCAGCGGGGCGGCGGCCCGCTCGACTACGTCGTCAGGGACTCGCGCGGCAACGAAGTGGCGAAGGGCTCCGCGCGCCTCAACGCGCTGGCGGGCTTCGACCTCAGGGCGAAGCTCCCGCCGGTGATGAACCTCGGCACGGCGCGCTTCGAGTTCGCGCTGCCGGGCGGGGGCGGGACGCACACGCACGCCTTCCTCGTGCAGGAGTTCCGCCGCCCCGAGTTCGAGGTCGTCGCGCGCGCGTCGGAGGCGCCGCACTTCGTCGGCGAGCCGGCGACCGCGACCGTCGAGGCCAGCTACTACGCGGGCGGCGGCCTGCCCGACGCGGAGGTCGTGTGGGACGTCAAGGCGCGCACGGTCGGGTACACGCCGCCGGGGCGCGACGACTACACCTTCGGCGTGTGGACGCCGTGGTGGGCCGGCGTGGAGGTGGGGCGAGAGTCGAGCCAACAGTTTAAGAGCCGCACCGACGCGGCGGGCCGTCACGCGCTCCGCCTCGACTTCGACTCCGTAGACCCGCCGCGCCCGACGAGCCTGACGGCCACGGCGCGCGTCGCGGACGTGAACCGGCAGACGCTCTACGCGGCGACGACGCTCCTCGTCCACCCGGCGGACGTCTACGTCGGGCTCAAGACCGCGCGCACCTTCGTCCGCGAGGGCGAGCCGTTCGACGTCCGCCTCGTCGTCACGGACCTCGACGGCCGCGCGCTCGCGGGGCGCGACGTGGCGCTGCGGCTCGTGCGGTTCGAGGACGTCTACGAGGGCGGCGAGTGGACGCGGAAGGAGGCGGACGCGCGCGAGCAGGCGGTGAGGAGCGGCGACGGTGAGGCGGGCGTGCTGCTGCCGACGGAGGGCGGGGGCGTCTACCGCCTGACGGCGCGCGTGCGCGACGCGCGGGGGCGTCTGAACGAGAGCGAGCTGACGCTCTGGGTCGCGGGCGGGCGCGTGCCGCTGGGCAGCGGCGTCGAGCTGGAGACGGTCGAGCTGATACCCGACCGCGACGAGTACCGCGCGGGCGACACGGCCGAGATACTCCTTCGCGCGCCCTTCGCGCCGGCCGAAGGGGTGTTGACGCTCAGGCGCTCGGGCGTCCTGCGCACGCAGCGTTTCCAAATGAGCGGCCCCTCGCACGTCCTGCGCGTGCCGCTCGAAGAGGCGTGGACGCCGAACGTGCGCGTGCAGGTGGATTTGGTCGGCGCCGCGCCGCGCGTGGACGAGGAGGGTCGTGAACTTCCGGGCCAGCCGAAGCGCCCGGCCTACGCCTCGGGCGAAATCAACATCGCGGTGCCGCCCGCGTCGCGCCGCCTGAGCGTGAAGGCGACGCCGCGCGACAAGGCGCTAGAGCCGGGGCGCGAGACCTTCGTGGACGTCGAGGTGCGCGACGCCGAAGGGCGCCCCGTGGAGGGGACGGACACGGCGGTCGTCGTCGTGGACGAGTCGGTGCTGGCGCTGACGGGCTACAAGCTCTCGGACCCGCTCGCGGCCTTCTACGAGGAGCGCGCCGCGGAGACGGACGACTACCACCTGCGCGAGCACGTCGAGCTGGCGAGCGCCGAGGCGCTGACGCGCACCCCGGACGCCGTGGTGGGCGCCGGGGGCGCGGGCGCAGGCGGGGGCGGTGTCGGGGATGTGGATTACATGCCGGTGCTCCGCTCCGCCCGGATGGCGGCGGAGATGGCCACCGTCGCGCCCACCGTCAGCGCGACGCCCCCCGCGCCGGGCGAGGAGGGCGCGGCCGAGCTGACGCTGCGCCGGAACTTCGACGCGCTCGCCGTCTTCGCCGCGTCGCTCCCGACCGACGCGGCCGGGCGCGCGGAGGTGCGCGTGAGGCTGCCCGACAACCTGACGCGCTACCGCGTGACGGCCGTCTCGGTCGCGGGCGGGCGCCTCGCGGGCGCGGGCGAGTCGGCCGTCACGGCGCGGCTCCCCCTGATGGCGCGCCCCTCGGCGCCGCGCTTCCTCAACTACGGCGACCGCGCCGAGCTGCCCGTCGTCTTGCAGAACCAGACCGAGCGCGACGCGGACGTGGACGTGGCCGTGCGCGCCTCGAACGCCGTGCTGACGGCGGGCGCGGGGCGGCGCGTGCGCGTGCCCGCGAACGACCGCGTCGAGGTGCGCTTCCCCTTCGCGGCGGCGCGGCCGGGCGCGGCGCGCTTCCAGGTCGCGGCGGCGTCGGAGGCGGGCGGCGCCGCGGACGCCGCCGAAGTCTCGCTCCCCGTCTACACGCCGGCGACGACCGAGGCGTTCGCCACCTACGGCGTCATCGACGCGGGCGCCGCCGCGCAGAGCGTGAAGGCGCCGGCCGGGGCCGCGGCGGAGTTCGGCGGGCTCGAAGTGCAGACCTCCTCGACGCAGTTGCAGGAGCTGACCGACGCCTTCATCTACCTCTACCGCTATCCGTTCGGGTGCGGCGAGCAAGTCTCGTCGCGCGTCCTCTCGGTGGTCGCGCTCAGGGACGTGCTCGCGGCCTTCGGGGCGAAGGGCCTGCCGCCGCCCGGCGAGCTGCGCGCGTCGGTCAAGTCCGACCTCGAACGGCTGCGGGGGCTACAGAACGAGGACGGCGGCTTCGGCTTCTGGCGCCGCGGCGAGCGCTCGGTGCCCTTCGTCACGGCGCACGTCGCGCACGCGCTCGGGCGCGCTCGCCTCGCGGGCTTCGAGACAGACGGGGAGCCGAGGCGCGCGCGCTCGTCTACCTGCGGCAAATCGGGGCGAAGATTCCGAAGGAGTACAGCGCCGAGTCGCGCCGCGCGATAGAGGCATACGCGCTCTACGTGCGCGCGCTCCTCGGCGAGCGCGACGCGGCGGGCGCGCGCCGTCTCCTCGCGGGGGCGGGCGGGGCGGGGAAGCTCTCGCTCGAAGCGAACGGGTGGCTGCTGCCCGTGCTCTCGGGCGACGCGGCTTCCCAGCCGGAGGCCGAGGCCGTGCGCCGCCACCTCTCGGGCCGCGTCGCGGAGACGGCGGGCGCGGCGCACTTCGCCGACTCGTACCCGGACGGCGCCTACGCCGTCCTCCAGTCCGACCGCCGCGCCGACGGCGTCATCCTCGACGCGCTCATCGGCGACCGGCCGCAAAGCGACCTCATCCCGAAGCTCGTGCGCGGCCTGCTCGACGGCCGCCGGCGCGGGCGCTGGTCGAACACGCAGGAGAACGTCTTCGTCCTCATCGCGCTCGAACGCTACTTCAGGACCTACGAGCGGGAGACGCCGGACTTCGTCGCGCGCGTCTGGCTGGGTCAGGCTTACGCGGGCGAGCAGGAGTTCAGGGGGCGGGGCACGGAGCGCCGGAGCCTCGAACTCCCGATGTCGGAGCTGGCCGCGCGGACGGCGGCCGCGCCCGTCCCGTTGACCATCAGCAAGGAGGGCGCGGGCCGGCTCTACTTCCGCGTCGGCACGACCTACGCGCCCGCGAGCCTGAGCGCCGGGCCGGCCGACTTCGGCTTCCGCGTCGGGCGCGCGTACGAGGCGGTTGACGACCCCCTAGACGTGCGGCGCGACGCGGAAGGCGTGTGGCACCTGAAGGCGGGGGCGCGCGTGCGCGTGCGCGTCCGGCTCTTCAACCCGGCGCGGCGCTACCACGTCGGGCTGGTCGACCCCCTGCCGGCGGGGCTAGAGGCGCTGAACCCGGAGCTGGCGACGACGGGGCCGCTGCCCGAAGCGCCGCGCGAGGAGGGAATCCTGCGCTACTGGCGCCGCACGTGGTACGAGCACCAGAACCTGCGCGACGAGCGGGCCGAGGCGTTCACGTCGCTGCTGTGGGAGGGCGAGCACGAGTACAGCTACTTCGCGCGCGCGACGACGCCCGGCCTCTTCGTCGTCCCGCCGCCGAAGGCCGAGGAGATGTACGCGCCCGAGACCTTCGGCCGCGGGGCTACCGACCGCGTGCTGGTCGAGTAGAGGGCAGGCAAGGCAGTTCGCCACAGAGACACAGAGGCACAGAGTTTAGGAAGGGATCGCATTAACCCTTCCTAATTCTCTGTGCCTCTGTGTCTCTGTGGCTAACGCTCAGACGCCCAGCAACTCTCTCAGGCGCGCGGCGTTGCGGACGGCGTTGCCGCCGCCGTCGTTGTTGAAGTAGGCGAAGACGTCGCGCCCCGCGCCGGCCCACTCGCGTATGCGCGCGGCCCACCAGCGCAGGTCTTCGTCGGGGTAGGAGCCGGCGTAGAGGTGTTCGTGGTCGGGGCCGTGCAGCCGCACGTAGACGAAGGGCGCGGTCGCGCGCAGCACGCAGGGCAGCCGCGCCCCGCTCGTCACGCAGTAGGCGGCGCCCGCCCGCTCCAACAGCCGGAAGACCTCCTCGCGGTGCCAGCTCGGGTGGCGGAACTCGATTGCGACGCGCAGCCCGGCGGGGACGATGGAGAGGAAGTAGCCGAGCCGCGGCGGGTCAACTTCGAGGCCCGGCGGGAGCTGGACGAGGAGCACGCCCCGCTTGCGGCCGAGCCCTTCGAGCCCGGCACAGACTTCGCCCAGGCGGCGCTCGGGCGCGTAGAGCCGCGCCGAGTGCGTCATCGCGCGCGGCGCCTTGAACGTCCAGACGAACCCCTCGGGCGAGGCGTCGCGCCAGCGCGCGAACGACGCGCGGCGCGGCCAGCGGTAGAAGCTGCTGTTGACCTCCACCGTCCCGAACGCGCGCGTGTAGAGCCCCAGCCGCCCGCGCGGCTCAAGCCCCGGCGGGTAGAGCACGCCCTCCCAATGCCTGTAGCTCCACCCCGAAGTCCCGACGTGAATCGCCATAGCTGACCGGAAGGCATTAAACCACAGGGACGCGGGGGCACGGCTTATTTGAAACTCGAAATCCCGAACCTCAAATTCTCAAAGCCGTGCCCCCGCGGTTAACTCTCTGCTACACTCACTCACTCCGAAAACCTTATGTGGCACCCCGAGCCCGTCGTCAGACATTCCATCCCCGAGGCGCGCTGGCCGACACGCGAGGAGGCCGCGCGCTCGCTGCTGTTCAGCCCCGTCCGCGTCGGCGCCGTCGAGCTGGAGAGCCGGACGTGGGTGCCGGCGATGGTGCCGTGGCGCGCGACCGAGGACGGCTTCGTCACGCGCGAGAATCTGGAGTGGTACGGCCGCTTCGCCGCCGGGCGCCCCGGCGCCGTCGTCGTCGAGGCGACGGGCATCCGCGACGTGCCCTCCGGCCCGCTCCTCCGCATCGGCCACGACCGCTTCCTGCCCGGCCTGCGCGAGCTGGCCGACACCGTCCGGCGCGAGAGCGGCGGCCGCACCCGCCTGCTTATCCAGCTCATAGACTTCCTCGCCGTCAAACGCCGCCCCGAGAAGGCGAAGTTCTTCGAGCGCTTTCTCGACGTGGGCGAGCGGCACCGCCGCGCGCTCGCCGAGCTGACGGAGGACGAGGGCTGGCTCGCGCGCGGCGACGCCGAGGTGCGCGCGTTCCTGCGGGACGCGCCCGACGAGTCAATCGAGAAGGTTCTGGACGGGCGCGAGCTGGAGGCGCTGCGCTTCGGCTACCGCGAACGCGTGACCGACACGCAGCTCGCGCACGTGCGCGAGCTGCCGCGAGTCCTGCCCGGACTCTTCGCCGACGCCGCGCGCCGCGCGCGCGAGGCGGGCTTCGACGGCGTCGAGCTGCACTACGCGCACGCCTACACGATGGCCTCGTTCCTCAGCCGCCGCAACGACCGCGCGGACGGCTACGGCGGCTCGCCCGCGGCGCGCGCCCGCCTCCCCCTCGAAGTCTACCGCGCCGTGCGCGAGCGCGTGGGCCGCGACTACACGGTCGGCGCGCGCTTCCTCGGCGACGAGGTCATCGCGGGCGGCGGCCGCGTCGGCGACGCGGCCTTCTACGCGGCGGAGTTCGCGCGCGCGGGCTTCGATTTTCTCTCGGTCTCGAAGGGCGGGAAGTTCGAGGACGCGAAGCAGCCGAAGGTCGGGCAGGCCGTCTACCCCTACACGGGGCGGAGCGGCTACGAGTGCATGCCGACGGTGCTCTCGGACGAGCGCGGGCCGTTCGGCCGCAACCTCCCGCTCTCGCGCGCGGTGAGGGAGGCCGTGCGGGCCGAGGGGCTGGAGACGCCGGTGGTGGCCGCGGGCGGCGTCGGCACGTTCGAGCTGGCCGAGGAGATTCTGCGGCGCGGCGACGCGGACGTCGTCGGCGCCGCCCGCCAGTCGCTCGCCGACCCCGACTGGTTCCTCAAGACGCTCGCCGGGCGCGGCGCCGAGGTGCGCCGCTGCACCTACACCAACTACTGCGAGGCGCTCGACCAGTCGCACAAGCAGGTCACCTGCAAGCTCTGGGACAGGGAGGCGCTCGCCGACCCCGGCGTCACGCTCTCCGGCGACGGCCGCCGCCGCCTGCTCCCGCCGCCCTGGGAACGCTGAACGCTGAACGCAGGATGCAGAACTGAAAGAAGGAGGCCGGGCGTCCCGAGATGGAACCCGGCCTCCTGTCTTACAGTTCTGCATTCTGCATTCAGCGTTCAGCGTTCCAATCACTTTTCGCCGCGGGCGGCGCGGAAGGCTTTGAGGAAGTCGTCGGCGGCCTCTTCGGGGGGCGTGCTGTCGCCCTCGGACTCCCAGACGACGCGCGCCGCGCGGTCGGCGCCGAGCGCGATGACGTAGAGCTTGCCCCAGACGTACGGCTGTCTGGGGATGGCCGAAGGGCGCTGGCCCGTCACCTTGAAGACGAGGATGAGGTCGGCCTCGGCGTAGCTCTCGGCCGCGGTCATCGTGCGGTGCTTGCGGATGTGCTTGTTGAGTTCGGCCGCGATGAGCCGCGCCCCGGCCGCGTGCACCTGCGGCGGCCGGCCGGAGAGCGCCCGCCTGTAGTCTTCGAGCGCGACGACCGCCGGGTCGCGCGCGTCCACGACCAGGGACTTCGAGGCCAGCAGCGCCACCGTGCGCCGCCCCGTGACCTGCGTCAGCGTGCCGCGCGCCACCAGCGCCTCGCGCCCCGCGCCCGCCCGCTGCGCGCCCGCGCCCGCCGCCCACGCCGGGAGCGCGAGGGCGAGGGCGGCGAGAATGCTGACCGGGCCGGGCGGCGTCTTCATCAATCTCCTCACGCGCGCGCGGCGGCCTCCTCGTAGGCCGCGACGAAGGAGGGGTCGCGCCGCCGCAGGCTCTCGTAATCCACGCGGCGGCTGCGCGTCATCAGGCTGAAGGCGAAGGGGAGCGGGTCGAGCCGCGCGTAGTGCTCGGCCGCGCGCTCGAACCAGACGCGGCTCTCGTCGGCCGCCTGCTGGTACTCCTCGATGACGGGCCTGCGCGCGCGCTCGAACTCGGCGAGCGCCGTCCTTACGTCCGCCCCCGCCGCGAACAGCCGGAAGAGCGCGATGGAGTCCTCGATGGCGAGCTTCGTCCCCGAGCCGATGGAGAAGTGCGCCGTGTGCAGCGCGTCGCCGAGCAGCACGACGTTCCGGTGACTCCAGCGCCCGTTCCGCACCAGCAGGAAATTTATCCAGCGCGAGTTGTTCGACAGAAGCTCCTCGCCTTCGAGGTCGCGCCCGAAGACGCGCGCGAGGTAGGCGCGCGCCTCGGCGTCCGCCATCCGGTCGAGCCCGGCGCGCGCCCACGTCGCCCCGTCGCACTCGACGATGAAGGTGCTCAACCCCTTGTCGAACTTGTAGGAGTGCGCGGCGAAGACGCCCGCCTCCGACTCGCGGAAGGTGAGCGTCAGCCCGTGGAACAGGCGGCGCGTGCCGTACCAGACGTACTTGTTGCCCCCCCGCGCGAGGGCGGGCCGGAACTCTTCGGCGTAGCGCTCGCGCACGAGGCTCCCCACGCCGTCCGCGCCGACGAGCAGGTCGCACCCGGCGGCCAGCGCGCCGACGTCCTCGACCGCCGTGTTGAAGCGCAGGTCTACGCCCAGCTCCGCGCAGCGCCCCTGAAGGATTTTGAGCAGGCGCAGGCGCGCGACGCCCGAGAAGTCGTTGCCGCGGACGCTGACCTTGCTCTCGCGCAGCACGACGTCCACGTTGTCCCACGTCTCGAAGCTCTCCGTGATGCGCCGGTGCGAGACCTCGTCGGCCTCGCGCAGGTTCCTGAGCGTCCGCCCCGAGAAGACGACGCCCCACCCGAACGTGGCACCGGGCGGGTTGCGCTCGTACACCACGACCTCGTGCGACGCGTCGTGCCGCTTCATCAGGAGCGCGAAGTACAGCCCCGCCGGCCCCCCGCCGATGACGTTGATTCTCATGCCTTAAACCGGGCCCGCTTCGGCGAGCAGTTTCTCCAGCAGGTCTTGGACTCCGAGCCTGTCCGCCCACTCGCGGAGGTATTCTACGTCCAGTGCTACGCCTTGAGTCCCGATGACGCCCAGCATGTCCGCCCATTGCACCCGGGAGACCTCGCCCCCGGAGCGATACCACAGCAGCTTTGCCAAGATGGTATCTTCGGCGGTCGCTACGTAGAACTCCTGCGCCGCTTCGGGCGTGATTTTCTCTGCCCGGCGACGCGCGAGCTGTTGCCGGCCGAACTCGTCATCCCGCGCGACGAAGACGTCAACTTTGAAGACGGCGTCGAAGTGGATGGCGTTGAAGGAGCCGTGCCGCGTCACCGCGCGGCGGACGGCCTGTTCGTCTACGTAGAACTTTTCCTGAAGGGCAGTCACGAGGGGGCGGACGTGCTCGGGGCGGATGTCGGCCACGATGTCAATGTCGGCGGTAGTCCGGTACAGGCCGCGCATCGAGCTGGCGAAAGACCCGACCACGACGTAAGTGACGCCGTACTCTTCGAGCGCGCGTGTGACCTGGGACAGGACTTCGAGCGGGCCTTCCATGCGTCCGTCGCGCTCCCTCTAATAGCCTTCCTCGGCCGGGTCGAAGCCGAACGCCCGCACGACCTCCTCGCGGGACAGAACGCGTGCGATGAGCCTTCGCAGCAACTCGTCCTCGCCCTCGTGAGGGAAGCGGCGGCGGAGGTCGGCGAGCATCAGCAGGCGGGTCGTCTGCACAAGCTCGCAGGTCAGTTGAAGCCGCTTCCAGACCGGCGTGCGGCGCGTCAACTCGAATAGCACCTGCTGGGCTTCAGGCGACGTGTCCGGCGAGAGGGGTTTCATGGTAGTGCTGCCACGTGCGAACGATTTCGGCGTCAGACTTTGGATTACTCCTTCAGCAGCTCGCGGGCGATGATGAGCTTCTGGATTTCGGTGGTGCCCTCGTAGATGCGCAGCGCGCGGACGTCGCGGTAGAGGCGCTCGACCGCCGAGCCGCGCACCAGCCCGGCGGCGCCGTGAATCTGGACGGCCTCGTCCACGACGCGCTGGGCGGCCTCGGTGGCGTAGAACTTGGCCTCGCTCGCCGCGCGCGTCAGCGTCGAGGCCGCCGCGCCCGAGTCCTTCAGGTGCGCGGCGCGGTAGACGAGCAGTCGCGCGGCGTCCAGCTCGGTCTGCATCACGGCCAGCTTCTCCTGGACGAGCTGGTGCATGGCGAGCGTGACGCCGAACTGGCGGCGCGTCCGGGCGTGGCGGACGGCCTCGTCGAGCGCGCGCCGCGCCATCCCGCAGGCGGCGGCGCCCACCGAAGCGCGGAACATGTCCATCGTCTGCATCGCCAGGCGGAAGCCCTCGCCCTCCGCCCCGACGCGGTCCTCGGCCGGCACGCGCACGCCGTCGAACTCGACCTCGCCGATGGGGTGCGCCGCCACCAGCTCGGTGCGCGCCGTGACGCGGAAGCCGGGCATGCGCGCGCCGACGACGAAGGCCGAAAGCTCCGCCCGCCCGTCGGCGCGCGTGCCCGTGCGCGCGAAGACCGTGTAGAAGTCCGCCAGCCCCGCGTTCGAGATGAAGCACTTGCGCCCGCGGATGACGTACGAGTCGCCGTCGCGCGCCGCCGCGGTCTGGACGGCCGAGACGTCCGAGCCGGCCTCGGGCTCGGTGAGCGCGAAGGCGGCGATGGAGCGGCCCGAGCGCGCGCGGGAGAGCCAGAACTCGCGGACGTGCTCGGGCGCGGCCAGCGAGACGGCGTAGGTGCCCAAGCCCTGCATGACGAAGGCGAGGTCGGCGAGCGGCGAGTGGTAGGCGAGCGACTCGCGCACGAGGCAGAGGGCGCGCGCGTCGAGCGGCGTGCCGTCGCCGCGCGCCACCGCGTAGCTCAGCAGGTCGGCCTGCGCGAGCAGCCCGAGCAGCGCGCGGAAGTGACCGTCCGCCCCCGGCCCCTCGTCGGCGCCCGCCAGCGGCTCGACCTCGCGCGCGGCGAAGTCGGCCACGCCCGCGGCGAGCCGCGCGTGCTCGTCCGTGAAGAAAGGCGTCTCCTCGATGAAGCGGTCGCGCTGCATTCGGCCTCACGTCCCTTACTCGATGCGGATGAGCTTGCCGGTCTTCCTCTTGAAGACGGCCGTCCGGGGCTGATTGTAAACCGGCCGCTCGCGGAACAGAACCGCGTCGCCCTCGACCCGCGGCGTCTCGAAGGAGTTGAAAGGCCGGTCAAGGACGACGCCCGTGCCGTCGGCCTCGCCGGCGCCGAGGTCTCCGTGCTGCCAGAAGTACCTGCCCGTGCGCAGGTCGAGGCGCGCGACGAAGCCCGCGCCCGTGACGTAGAGGTCGTGCCCGTCGCGCAAAGGCTCGCCGACCTCCGGGGCGGGGACGAGGCTGCGCCAGAGGGCGCGCATGGACGGCTGCTCGACCCGCATGACGACGCCGGCGTGCGTCTCGCCGTCGAAGAGTTCGCAGAGGAGCAGCAGGTCGCCCTCGTAGACGGAGAAGCGCAGCCCCTCGATGTAGTCGCGGCCGTCGAGCCGGAGGTTGAAGAGGCGCGTCTTCTCGCCCCTCAGGCCGCGGCCGTTGCCGTTGGCCGCGATGTGGTAGAAGTAGCCGCCCGCCTTGAACTCGAAGGCCGACGCCTCGGGCGCCGCGTCCGACGTGACTCTCGGCACGCGTTGGAAGCCGCCCGCCGCCCGCCGCGCGTCGTCGGCGGCGGGGGCGGCCACGCCCGCGGCGGCGCGCGGCGCGGGGCAGAGCGCGAGGGCGGCGAGGGCGAGGGCGGCGGCTGCGTGCCTGGTGCGGGTCATTCTTTCACGGGCGGCGCGCCGCCGAAGCGCGGCTCGCGCTTCTCGGTGAAGGCGCGGTAGGCTTCCCCGTAGTCCGGGTGCTGCATGCAGACCGCCTGCGCCTGCGCCTCAAGTTCGAGCGCCGTGTCGAGCGTCACGTCCAGCTCGCGCTCCAGCATCTCCTTCGTCACCGCCAGCGCGAACGAGGGCCCGCGCGCCAGCCGCTCGGCCAGGCGGCGCGTCTCCGCCTCAAGCTCCGCGGCGGGGACGACGCGGTTGTAGAGCCCGCAGGCCAGCGCCTCGTCGGCCGTGATGAAGTCGCCGGTGTAGAGCAGCTCGGTCGCCTTCGACAACCCGACGACGCGCGGCAGGAGGTAGGCCGCGCCCATGTCCGCGCCCGAGAGCCCGACCTTCACGAAGAGGAAGGCGATGCGCGCCTCCGCGGAGGCGACGCGCAGGTCCGCGGCGAGCGCGATGCAGGCGCCGGCGCCCGCGGTCGTGCCGTTGAGCGACGCGATGACGGGCTTGCGCAACTGGCGGATGTTGCGCACCAGCTCGCACGTCAGCCGCGTGAACTGGAGCAGGCCCTCGGCGTCGCGCGACTGAAGCTCGCCGATGATGTCGCGCACGTCGCCGCCCGAGCAGAAGGCGCGCCCCGCGCCCGTGACGACGACGGCGCGCACCGCCGCGTCGTCCCGCAGCGCGGCGAACGCGTCGGTCAGCTCGCGGTAGACCTCGAACGTCAGCGCGTTCAGGCGCTCCGGCCGGTTGAGCGTGACCCACGCCACGCCCTCGCGCACTTCGTAGAGAAAACTTTTAGGTTCGAGCATCCGTCTCAAAGGGGCCCGCGGCCCGCGGGCCCCCTCCTCCAAGCCTAGAGCACGGCCGTGCCCTCGATTTCGACCTTGGCGCCGTCTTCGAGCAGGCCCTTGACCTCGACGAGCGCCATCGCCGGGTAGTGGCGCCCCATCAGCGCGCGCCAGCGCTCGCCTATCTCGGCCGTGCGCGCGAGGTACTCGCGCTTGTCGGTGACGTAGACGACGAGGCGCGCGACGCCGCCCGGCGCGCCGCCGGCTTCGAGCACGACCGCCAGCACGTTGCGCAGCGCGCGGTCGAACTGCTCGACGAAGTCGTCGCTCACGAGCCGCTGCTCCTCGTCCCAGCCGACCTGCCCCGCGATGAACAGCAGCCGCGCGTCGGCGCCCACCAACTGCCCGTTCGAGTACCCGCGCGGCCGGCCGAGCGATTTAGGGTTGATTGTCTTCATTCAGAAAAGTACGGCCCCGCCGTCGATGTTGAGGGCCTGGCCCGTGATGCCGCGCCCGTCTTCGGAGGCGAGGAGGAGGGCGAGGGCGGCGACCTCCTCGGGGGTGACGAGGCGGTGCTGCGGGCTCATGCCCTTGATGGCCTCAAGCGCCTCTTCGGCGCCGCGCCCCGTCCTGGCCCGGATGTTCTCGACCGCGCGCGTCGTCATCTCCGTGTCCACGTAGCCGGGGCAGAGGGCGTTGACGGTGACGCCCGTCCGCGCCACCTCCAGCGCGACCGAGCGCGTCAGGCCCAGCACGCCGTGCTTCGAGGCCGAGTAGGCGGCGATGTAGGGCGCGCCCGTCTTGCCGGCGACGGAGGCGACGTTGACGACGCGCCCCCACCCGCGCGCGACCATCCCGGGCACCGCCTCCCGCATGCAGTAGAACGTGCCCGAGAGGTTGACGTCGAGGTGGCGGCGCCAGAACTCGTCCGAGGTCTGGGCGAACTTCGAGCTGTCGGCGACGCCCGCGTTGCCGACGAGGACGTCCGGGCCGCGGCCGAAGAACTCGGCGGCCGCGGCGAAGGCGCGCGCCACCGAGCCGGGGTCCGCCACGTCGCAGACGGCGTGCGCGGCCGCGGCGTCGTCGCCCGCTTCGGCGCGCACCTCGGCGGCGACGCGCTCGACCTCGGCGGCCGTGCGCGCCGCGACGAAGACGCGCGCCCCCTCGCGCGCGAAGAGCAGCGCCACCGCGCGCCCGATGCCGCGCCCGCCGCCCGTGATGAAGGCCGTCCTGTCCGCGAGTTTCATAAGCGAGTCCAGAGTATATCAAGTTCGCCCGAAAAAAATATTCCCGCGGGTGATCCCTCCCGCGCGCGCCTCCCGCGTTAGGGGGCAGAGGACATCCGGAGCGCGCAGGCCGGCACCCGGCGTCGCCCAGCGCTTGAGCCCAACACCACCACCCGAAGAAAGGTTCCTGACGATGAAATTGACCAGACTCGCCGCCACGGTTCTCGCCGCGGCCGCCGCCTCTTCCTCGCTCGTCCCGTCGGTCAGCGCCGACTTGCCCAAGTCCCGCCCCTACGGCGACGCCAAAGTCCTGGCCACTTTCCCGACGCCCCCGGGCTTCCCCGAAGGCATCGCCGTCAAGGGCAACAGGGTTTACGTCTCCGGGCCCGCGCGCTTCGGCACGGCCGGCACCGGCCCCTCGACGGTCGTCGCCTTCGACCGCGCCACCGGCGAGACGGAGGCGACCTACACGACGCAGGGCGAGGCGCTCGCCTACGAGCACGCCAACTCCTGCATCGCATTCGACGGCCAGGGCCGCCTCTACGTGCTCAACCTCCAGCTCGGCATGTACCGCGTTGACACCGGCACGGGCCAGCAGGAGTCCTACTCGACGCCCTTCCCCGACCTGCCCGCGTGCGACGGCAACAACGCGCCCTGCTCGCCGACCTCCTTCGACGCCCCCGCGCTCCCGAACGACATCGCGTTCGACGAGGACGGCAGCGCCTACGTGACCGACTCTTTGCAGGCGACCGTCTGGCGCGTCCCCGCGGGCGGCGGCGCCCCGCAGGTCTGGTTCCAGGACGCGCGCCTCGGCACCGTCCCGGTCCAGGGCATCGGCGCCAACGGCATCCGCCTGAGCCCCGACCGCTCGAAGGCTTACGTGACCGTGACGATTGACCCGACGGGCAAGTCCTTCATCTACACGCTGCCGCTCGTCGCCGCGCCGCAGGCGTCCGACCTCAAGGTCTTCAAGGCGTTCGGGCCGACCGACCTGCCCGACGGCATCGCCTTCGGCAAGTCCGGCAACCTCTACGTCACCATCGCCACGCCGGGCCTCTCGGGCGTCGCCGTCCTCGGGCCGGACGGCTCGGAGGTGGGCCGCCTCAAGAACGCCGCGCCGGGCATGGTCTCCCCCTACGACTCGCCGGCCAACATCGCCTTCGACGGCCACGGCTCGATGCTCGTGACCAACCACGCCTTCGCCACGATGATCCCGGCGAACTTCAACGTGCTCGACGTCTACGTCGGCGACAAGGGCTCGCCCCTCTCGAAGCCCGACCTCCCGTAAGGATTGAAAAGCCGTAAACCGTAAACCGTGAACCGTGACAAGAAGTTTCCTCTTGTCACGGTTCACGGTTTACGGTTTACGGCTTTTAATTCTTCTCGGCGCGCGGGGAGCGGCGTTCGAGGAAGGCGCGGACGCGCTCGCGCGCCTCGCGCGACTGGAAGCACTGGAGCTGCGCCTCGGTCTCGTACTGGAGCATCCGCTCCAGACTCTCCTGCTCGCTCATGTAGACGGCGCGCTTGGCGGCGGCGACCGAGGCGTGCGGCGCCGCGCGCAGCCGCTCGGCCAGCCGGCGCGTCTCGGCCGCCAGCTCGGCATCCGGCACGACGCGGTTGACCAGGCCCAGTTCGAGCGCGCGCCGCGCGTCCAGGGCGTCGCCGAGGAAGAACATCTCGCACGCGATGTTCGCCGGCACCGCCCGCGGCACGAAGAACGACCCGCCCCAGTCCGGGTGCAGCCCGACCTTGACGAACGACTGGCTGAAGGTCGCCGACTCGGCCGCCAGCCGGATGTCGGAGGCGAGGACGAGGTTGAAGCCGGCGCCGTAGGCGGGGCCGTTGACGGCCGCCACCACCGGCTTGAGCATCTGCCGCATGGCGGTCAGCACGCGGCGCCCCGCGCCGAGCAGCCGCTTGAATTCCTCGGCCTCGCCGCGCTCCATCAGCTCGCTCATGCGCGCCACGTCCGCGCCCGTCGAGAAGGCGCGCCCCGCGCCCGTCAGGACGACGACGCGCACGTCCGGGTCGCTCCCCGCGTGCTCCAGCGCCTCGGCCAGGTCGCGCCGCATGTGCCCGGCGAACGCGTTCAGCTTCTCCGGGCGGTTCAGCGTGATGGTCACGACCCCGCCCTCGAATTCGACCTTGATGTTTTCGTACATGCGATAAGCCGTGAACCGTGAACCGTAAACCGTGACGGGAAGGAAAGGGGCGGCCTTTCTTCTCGTCACGGGTTACGGTTCACAGTTCACGCTCCTTTAAAGACCGGCTTGCGCTTCTCGACGTAGGCACTGAGCCCCTCGCGCGCGTCCTCGGACTGGAAGAGCTGCTGCTGGAGTTCGCGCTCCAGGGCGAGGCCGTACTCGAAGGGGATTTCGGCGCCCGACTGGACGCTGCGCTTGATGCGGCCGACGGCGAGCGCGGCCTTGTCCGGCGCGGTGAAGCGCCGCGCGTAGGCCAGCACCTGCTCCGTGAACGACGCGGCCGTGTCGGCCTCGAAGAGCTGGTTGACGAGGCCCAGTTCGGCGCCGCGCTCGAAGTCGAACAGCTCGCCCGCCGCCATCAGCTCTATCGCGCGCGACTTGCCGACGACGCGCACGAGCCGCTGCGTCCCGCCCGTCCCGGGCAGCACGCCCAGAGACACTTCCGGCAGCCCCATCTTGCCGGCGCCCCTGCGCGCGACCCGCAGGTCGGCGGCGAGCGCGACTTCAAGGCCGCCGCCGACGCAGTGGCCGTTGATGGCCGCGACGACGAGCTTCGGCGTCTGCTCCAGCCGCGAGAGCGTCTCGTTGGCGTGGAGGCAGAAGTAGTACTTGAAGGCGGGCGTCATCTCCGTCAGCGTCTGGATGTTCGCCCCCGCGCAGAAGAACTTCTCGCCCGCGCCCGTCAGGACGACGACGTGCACCGCCTCGTCCATCCGCGCGCGCAGGATGGCCGCGTCGAGCTGGCGCATCATCTCGTACGTGTAAGTGTTCGCCGGCGGGTCTTCGAGCGTCAGGACGGCGACGCCCGCCGCCGCCTCGTAGCGGACGAGCGCGCGCCCCGCCCCGCCTTCGGACGCCGCCGCCGCGGACTTTGCTTCCGCTTCTGCCATAAACTTTTCGACTCCGTGGGGTAGGAATTTTAAGTGCGGTCTAATAGACGCGGTTAATCATGGACGGCCGCCCGCGCGCGAGTCAAGCGCGGGCGGCGCGGCCGTGTGCGCGTCGCTTGACAGCGCGGGCGCGCGCCACTTAGGTTGGAGCCGTCCCGCCCGAGTGTGGAGGCGCATCCGTTCTGGTGAACGGCGCGGTCTTCAAAACCGTCCGCGCGCCTGTGAGAGCAGGCGCGGGTGGGTTCGATTCCCACACGCCTCCGCCAAACCAGACCCCGGCCCCGCCCGGCCTCCCGCCGGACGTTCCTTCCGTCCGCCGGCGCACACACAGACCCTTTACGCGGCGGAGGCTTCGGTGGTATAAGCCCTGCTCGCCCCGCCCGCGCGGCCTCAACGCGGAGCGCCGCCACGCCTCCGGGGCCGAGACATTTCGCTTTAGCCTCAACCCTTTAAGGAGAACTCACATGAGCATCATCGTCGCTTCCAGCAGTTCGGCGCTCGGCAACGAGCAGTTGCGCCAGACGGCGCAGATCGTCTTCAAGGTCGCGGAGCTGTCCGCGCAGAAGGCGGCGCTGCACTTCGCCGACCCGCAGGGCTTCCCGCACCAGGGCCCCGCGGACAGCTTCGAGAACATCTTCCTCTCCGTCTTCCGCGGGCTGCCCGCCGCGCGCCAGCAGGCCGTCAAGTTGAGGGCCGCGGGCGCCGCCGCCGTCCCGCCCGCGCAGCGCGCCGCGAGCCTCGGCCCGCTCGGCGGGCTCGACTTCCGCTCGCCGGTCCCGCTCGCGGAGCAGGCGCAGGCCGCGGGCGCGGGCCTGCGCGCCGGCATTGCGGCCGCGCGCCGCCTCCCCGGCGAGGACGGCGACTTCCCCCTGCGCGGCGACGACCCGCGCTGGCCCATCGGCGACGGCCCCGGCTCGGGCGGCGGCCACCAGGGCGGCGGCGGGACGCTGCCGCTCAAGCGCGTGGTGCTCAGGCTCCACAGCATCAAGTGCGTGAAGGAGACGAAGGAGTGGGGCAAGGACGAGATTGACCTCGCTGGCTCGGCCGTCGTCGTCACCACCGGCGCGACGGGGCCCGTCGTCTCGCCCGAGATAGTCGCCGACCCGTTCGGCGTCGGCTCGTTCCACACGGGCGACACCAGGAGCCTCGGCGACCGTGTGCTCTTCGCCTTCAACCTGCCGGCGCCCGAGGAGCTGCCGGTCGCCTACATCAACAACATCTTCGTCATCGAGAAAGACTGGTTCGACCTGCGCAGCCTCCGCGGCAAGATTCGTGACCTCGCCAAGAAGCTCGCGCAGGAGATAGTCAACTGGTCGCAGCAGCAGAAGAGGGACTGGATTAAGGTCGTCGGCGCGCTGGTCGCCATCGGCCTCAACTGGCTCATCGACCGCATCGCCGGCTGGATCGGCCACGACTACTTCGACCCCGTCACGGTCAGCTTCAGCATCGACTCGCTGGCCGACCGCCTCGAAGGCGGCACGCCTTTCACCCCGCGCAGCGTCGTCTCGGCGCGGCGCGGGAGCGCGCAGTACGACCTCGTCTGGAGCGGGCACATCTTCTCCTGACACGCGCGGCGCGGCCGGGGCGTCTCACCCGCGCGCCCCGGCCGCGCCGCCGACCTTAACGTTCTCGCCCGCGAGGCGGCCAAAGGGAAGTGTCGAGTCGCGCGCCGCAAGGCCCGCGACACCCGCCGGACACTTCCGGCCGTCCGCCGCACGCACGCCCCGAGATGAAAGACTGGATAGCCCTGAACATGACGCCGGGCGTCGGCCCGCGCGCCGCCGCGCGCCTGCTGGAGAGGTTCGGTTCGGCCGAGGGCGTCTTCGGCGCGCTCAGGTCGGAGCTGGAGCGCCTGCGCCTGAGGCCCGAGGCCGTCGAGTCAATCGCGCTGCGCGACCGGCACGAGGCCGCCGCCGCCGAGTTGGAGCGCCTGCGCGGGATGGAGGGCGCCGAAGTCCTCCCGCTCGACGACGGCGCGTACCCCTCCCTGCTGCGCGAGATTCCCGACCCGCCCGTCACGCTCTACGTGCGCGGCGCGTGGCGCGAGTGCCTTGAGGCGCCGTGCGTCGGCGTGGTCGGCTCGCGCCGCGCCTCGACCTACGGGCAGAACGTCGCGCACGCGCTGGCGCGCGAACTCGCCTCGCGCGGGCTGACGGTCGTCTCGGGGCTCGCGCGCGGCATCGACGCGGCGGCGCACCGCGGCGCGCTCGAAGCGGGCGGGCGCACCGCCGGGGTTTTGGGGACGGGGCTCGACGAGGTCTACCCGCGCGAGCACCGCCGGCTCGCCGAGGAGATTCTCGGGCGGGGCGGCGCGCTCGTCACGCAGTTCCCGCTCGGCACGCCGCCCGTGGCGGAGAACTTCCCCTACCGCAACCGCATCATCAGCGGGCTCAGCCTCGGCGTCGTCGTGGTGGAGGCTTCCGAGAATTCGGGCTCGCTCATCACCGCGCGGCTCGCGCTCGAACAGGGGCGCGAGGTCTTCGCCGTCCCCGGCAACATCACGAGCCGGAACTCCTTCGGCACCAACTATCTCATCAAGGGCGCCGGCGCCAAGCTCGTCCAGCAGTGGCAGGACGTGGTGGCGGAGTTCCCGGCCGAGCTGGCCGCGCGGCTCCTGCCGCCGGAGCCGAAGCGGGAGGGGAGGGAAGGCAGGGCGCGTGACGGGAGCGCCGCCCCCCTTCCCGCCGGCCTCTCGGACGACGAGCGCGCCGTCCTCAAACTCCTCTCGGCGGACGAGCCGGCGCACATCGACGCGCTCGCCGGTCAAAGCGGCCTCGCGGTGCACGAGCTTTCGGCGCTGCTGCTCGGGCTGGAGATGCGCGAACTCGTCAGGCAGCTCCCGGGCAAATGCTTCGTCAGGAAGATGTGAGTTCTCGCCCGCCGCGCTGAATTTCGCCGACGCCGGGTGCCCGCTTCCTTTATAATGCGGCGACCAACAAGCAGCGCCGCCGCCGCCCCGCGGGCTTTTTTGCGGGCGCGTGGCCGCCGGAAGGAGCGAAAGGGTTTGAGCACAGACGCCGGTTCGGTCAGGGTCAACATCTTCAACCAGACCTACAGCCTCCGCTCGGCGAGCGGCGACGGCGAACACGTCGAGCGCGTCGCGCGGCTCGTGGACGAGCGGATGCGCGCCGTCGCCTCCGGGCTCGCCGTCCACGACGTGGCGAAGGTCGCGGTGCTAACGGCGCTCAACCTCGCGGACGAACTGGAGGGCCTGAGGAGCTTCTACGAGACGGAACTGCGCGACGTGCTCGCCCGCGCGCGCGAGGAGGAGGCCGAAGCGGAAGCGGAAGCGGCGGCGCACGGCACGTCCGACGCGGCCGAAGCGCCCGCGGCCGCCCCGCCGGCGTCGGCCGCGGCGGAGCCGGCCCGCGACGACTCCGCGCAGGACGAGCCCTCGTGGTTCGAGGCCATCTTCGACACGGACGCGCCGCCCTCCCGCACGGGCGACGAGAGGCTGAGCAGCCAGATAACCTCCCGCCTCCGCAGCCAGGTCTCGTCGCGCCTGCGCCGCCTGCGCCAGCCCGCGCCCGGCAACTCCATCACCGAGGGCGAAGGGTGAAGGACGAAAGGCGTACTGCCTTCACTTCGTCCTTCGTCCTCCGCCCTCCGCCCTTCCGCCCGCGGCCTCGCAAGATTACAGACTTACCCCGTTCAAAGTTCGACCTTCAAAAGTTCTTCGCTTAAGAAAAGGAGCCTACCCGATGAGACCCTTCAGACATTTCGCCGCCCTCGCGCTGCTGCTCGTCGCCGCCTCCCCCGCGCTGGCCGACATCGCGCTGCCGCGCAGGGAGAAGGCGCACCGCGACGACGAAATCCGGACGGACCTGCCCGACGTGAAGATGACGATTCAGCGCGTGGAGGGACTGCGCGAGGCGCGGCTGCAAATCCCGCGCTCGCAGCTCGGCCGGATGAACGAACTGGCCGGCGTCACACAGGGCGGCGCCGACTCCGCACGGGCCGGCACCTTCAGGGGCGCGGGCACGGTCGTCGCGGGACTCTTCCTCTCGCTCTCGGTCGTGTTGACGGGGTTGCTGCTGGTGCGCTCGCGCCGCGGGGCGGCGGTGGGGCGTGCCGCCGCCGTGCTGCTCGTCTGCGCGTGCGCCGCCGCCGGGCTGGCCGCGGTCGCCGCGTACGCCAACGCGGGGCTGCCGGGCTGGCAGCCGCAGAACCCGGGCACGCTGACCAAAGCCGCCCCGGCCAGGCCGCTCGCCGGCTGGGTGCGCGTCGAGGTCGTCGAGGAAGGGTACGAGATTAAGCTCCTCGTCCCGGCGAAGTCGCAGGGGGGCGGTGAGGAGGAGTAGGTGCAGAGCGCGGCCCGGCTCGTGACGTTCGAGGCGCGGCGGGGGGCGGCCGCGCCTGCCTCCGCGTCCCCGGCGGCGTTCGGCGCGGCGTGCGCGTGCGTGCTGGCGTGCGCGGCGGCGCTGGCGGGGCTCGCGCCGCTGTGGCTGTCGGTGGCGACGGTCTTCCTCTTCGCGGGGCCGCACAACTGGGCGGAGCTGCGCTACTTCATCACGCGGATGCCGGCGCGGCTCGGGCGCTCGCGCGGCTTCTTCGCGCTGGCGGCCGCGGGCGTCGCGGGGCTGACGGCCGCCTACGCCGCGCTCGCGCCCGGCGCGGCCGGGTGGGGCGAAGACCGCTGGTACCTGTCGGTCGCCTTGTGGAACAGCGCGGCGGTCGCGTGGGTGGTGGCGCTCGTCGCGGCGCGCGCGCGGCAGACGCCGCGGCGCGAGTGGGCGTGGGCGCTGCCCGCCGGCTGCGCGCTCGTCGGCGTGTGCTGGCTCGCGCCGCATGGGTTCTCGCTCGCGCTCGTCTACCTGCACCCGCTCGTCGCGCTCTGGTTCCTCGACCGTCAGCTCGGGCGCACGCGGCGCGCGTGGCGGCGGGCGTACCGCGCGTGCCTCGTGCTGCTGCCGCTCGCGCTCTGCGCGTTGTGGTGGTGGCTGGCCTCGGCGGCGCCGCTGCCGGACGGGGGCGAGGTGGCGGCGCGCGTCGTGCGGCACGCGGGCGCGGGGCTGCTGACGGGCGTCTCGACGCACCTGCTCGTCTCGACGCACGTCTTCCTTGAGACGCTGCACTACGGCGTGTGGCTCGTCGGCGTGCCGCTGGCGGCGGGGACGGGGCTGCTGCCGTGGCGCGCGGGCTCCGTGCCGCTCGTGAGGCACAGGAGGGGCTGGCCGCGGCTCATCCGCGCGCTGCTCTACGCGGGCGCGGCCGTCGTCCTGCTGCTCTGGCTCTGCTTCCTCGCCGACTACCCGGCGACGCGCGACCTCTACTTCACCTTCGCCGTCGCGCACGTGCTGGCCGAGGTGCCCTTCCTGCTGCGGACGCTATGAGGAAAGAGCGGACTGTAGACGGTAGACGGTAGCGCTCCGCGTTACGGCCGTTGAGGCCGACGCCCGGACGATTCGCTGACGAAGGTTCTTCTGCTGGCTACTGTCCACCGTCTACTCATGGACACCACCGACCTCTGGCGCTTCCTGCCCGCCGGCTACCTGTTCACGGTCGCGTTGGAGGCGCCCGTGCTCGCGCTCCTGCTTTCCCCGCGTCACCCCTTGCGCCGCAGGCTCTTCGCGGGGTTCTGGCTGACGGCCTGCACGTACCCGGTCGTCGTCCTCGTCCTCCCGCCGCTCTTCGCGGGCTCGACGCGCGGCGCCTACCTCGCCGCCGCCGAGACGTTCGCGCCCGCCGCCGAGTGCGCGCTCTTCTGGCTCGCCTTCGGGCGGGAGGGGAACGACGCGCCCGGCTCGTCGCTCTGGCGCGACTTCGCCGCCGTCACCGCCGCCAACCTCCTCTCCTTCCTCGCGGGCGAAGCCGCCGCCGCCTACCGCTGGTTCGGGCTGCTGGGTTGAGCGGCCGGGCCGGCGTAGAATGCCCCGACCAAATCGAAACGCGTAAGGAGAGTCAATGAGCCGCCTGTTCTCAACTTTCAGGGTGAAGAACGTGGAGTTTCGCAACCGCGTCTTCGTCTCGCCGATGTGCCAGTATTCGAGCCGCGACGGGATGCCGAACGACTGGCACATGGTGCACCTCGGGAGCCGCGCGGTCGGGGGCGCCGGGCTCGTCTTCGTCGAGGCGACCGCCGTCTCGCCCGAGGGGCGCATCTCGCCGGGCGACACCGGCCTCTGGTCGGACGAGCACGCGAGGGCCTTCGACCCCATCGCCGCCTTCATCAGGTCGCAGGGCGCGGTCGCCGGCATCCAGCTCGCGCACGCGGGGCGCAAGGCTTCGACCGACGTGCCCTGGCGCGGCGGGAAACCCCTGAGCGAAGCCGAGGGCGGGTGGCAGACGCTCGCGCCGTCGGCCGTGCCCTTCGGCGACTGGCCAGCGCCCCGCGAGATGACGCGCGAAGACATGGACGCCGTCACCGGCCAGTTCGTAGACGCGACGATACGGGCGGCCGACGCCGGCTTCGAGGTCGTCGAGGTGCACATGGCGCACGGCTACCTCCTGCACGAGTTCCTCTCGCCGCTCTCGAACCGGCGCGCGGACGAGTTCGGCGGGAGCCTTGAGAACCGCGCGCGCTTCCCGCTGCGCGTCGTCGAGGCCGTGCGCGACGCCTTCCCGGACTCTGCGCCGCTCTTCGTGCGCATCTCCGCGACCGACTGGGCCGAGGGCGGCTGGGACCTGGAGCAGTCCGTCCAACTCTCGCGTTGGCTCAAGGAGCGCGGCGTTGACCTGATTGACTGTTCGAGCGGCGGCCTCGTCCCTGGCGCGCGCATCCCCGTCGGGCCGAACTACCAGGTGCCTTTCGCCGAGACGATACGCAGGGAGGCGTCCGTCGCCACGGGCGCGGTCGGCCTCATCAGCGAGCCCGAGCAGGCCGAGGAGATAATCTCCACGGGCAAGGCCGACGCCGTCCTCCTCGCCCGCGCGGAGCTGCGCGACCCCTACTGGCCGCTCCACGCCGCGCGACAGCTCGGCGCCGAAGCGCCCTGGCCCGTCCAGTACGGCCGCGCCGACGGCTGACGGCCGGGCGTGAATTGGTGCTGTGATTTGGGGACTGTCGGCGCGGTTCGGCTCAGCGAAGCCCCAACCAGCCGCGGAGGGAATGCTCAAGGGCGCCGGCGTCGGCGGCCGACAGCCGCCCGACCGATTTGGCGACGAGTGTTTGGTGGATGGTGTACAGACCTCGCTTCACCGCGGAGGGCACGTTCAACCCGGCTCCGTTCCAGTCGGCTAAAGCGAACTCGCCTTTCAGGAGGGGCGAAACCCTGCTCGTCAGGGGCACGACGAAGACGTCCTGCGAGGGGTGAGGCGCGTTGGCGACGACCGCGGGCCTTACTTTGGAGCCGGCAAGGTTCGAGAACGGGAAGCGGACGAGGACAACCTCATTTTTCGAGTAGGTCGGCATACACGTCGTCCTCCGAGTTGTCCCAGACCGCGTCGGCCGAGTTTTCGCTCGCCTTCAGCCAGAACTCCGCCTCGTCGAGCGGCGTGACGAGGAGTTCCGTCCCTTCGGGGATTTCGACCTCTTCCAGCAACTCAATTCTTCCCCCCCGCACCACGGCGCGAATCGCGTTCGACATCTCGGCACCTCCGACTGAGTTCAGCTTATCACCCTACGCGGGCTGTGCAACCGAAAGCCTAGCGCCAGCCGACCGAGCCGCGGACGGAGTCGATGAGCTTGGCGGGGTCGTAGCCGAGGCCGTCTTTGAAGACGAGTTCGACCTTCTCGACGTCGTTGATGTTGGCGGAGGGGTCGCCGCGCAGGACGACGAGGTCGGCCGCCTTGCCCGGCGCGATGGAGCCGACGGAGTCGGCCTCGCCCAGATACTCGGCGGCGTTGAGCGTGCTGATGCGGATGGCTTCGAGCGGGGTGAAGCCGGCCTCGACGAGGAGGATGATTTCGCGCTGGCTGCCGAAGCCGGCGAGCGCGCCGCCGTTGCCCGTCGGGTCGGTGCCCGCCATCAGGCGGCCCCCCGCGCGCACGAAAGCCAGCTCGAACTGCATCTCCTTCTTGAGCGCGGCGGCCCAGGGCGACTCCCTGCGCTCGGCCGAGCGGGCGCGCGAGGTGAGGTACTGCGTGCGCGCGTCGGCCGTCATCGCTTCGAGCACGCGCTGCTGGAGCGGCGGGCGGTCGGGGAGGAACGCCTCGAAGACGGCGAGCGTCGAGGTGACGGCGACCTTGCGCGCGACGAGGTCGCGTATCATCTCGCGCACGGGCGCCGATTCGATGTCGAGCTTCGTCAGGTGCGTCACGGTCTCGTTCTGCGGCGGGCAGACGTCCGGCTTCTTGCCCGGCACGAACTCGGTGTCCACGACGATGCCGTGCTCGAGGTTGTCGATGCCGAGCGCGGCGGCCTCGCGGAAGCCGACGGCGCAGAGGTGCCCCGTGACCTTGATGCCGCGCTTGTGCGCCTCCTCAATCGCCGCGCCCAGCTCGGCGCGCGAGATGTACATGTAAGCCTTGAAGGAGGTGACACCCTCGTCGGCCCACTGGTTGACCATGCGGCGCGCGGAGCCGGGGCCGTCGAGGACGCGGAACTGCGTGGCGAAGGCGCCCTTGCCGTCGAGGTAGGGGCCGGTGACGCGCACCTTCGGGCCGGGGATGCGCCCCGAGTCGATGAGCCGCTTGATGTTGAGGTCGGTGTAGGGCTCGACGCTCCCGGCCGTGCGCATGGTGGTCACGCCGCAGCCGAGGTAGAGGCGCGGGAAGCTCCAGCCCATCTCGTTGAAGAGCGCGAGCCGCCCCGTCGGGTAGAACATGTGCTCGTGCATCATGACGAGGCCGGGGATGACGCTGCGCCCCGTCATGTCCAAGACCTTCGCGCCCTCGGGAATCTTCGCCGCGCCCGCGGGGCCGACCGACAGAATCTTCCCCGCGGAGATGACGACGGTCTGGTCGGCGAGCGCCGGCCCGCCCGTGCCGTCTATCACGCGCACGTGCGCGAGCGCGACCGCCGGCGCGTCCACGCTGACGAACTCGCGCGTCTCCGGCGAGAGCGCCGGCCGGTTCTGCGTGAAGGCCGCGCCCGGCGGCAGGAGTGAAAACAGGCAAAGGCCGAGGACGAACTTTCTCATCTTTCCCCCCCGCGCGAACCCGAACCGACGGCCTGCGGCGGCGGCGGGCCGCTGGCGGTTTCGTAAAATTTAAGGGCCGGGCAATAATAGCAGCAACCGCGTTGAATCGTTCTCGAATTTCAGGGGCTCAGAACGGAGGGAGTGATGGGTCTAAGCAAGAGACTGTTGACGACGCTGCTGTCCGCCCTGCTGGTCGGCTCGGCCGCCCCGCCGGTCGGCACGCGCGCGCAGCGCACGCAGAAGCCGCCGCTGCACGGCCGCCACTGGATGGCCGTCACGGGCAAGCCGCTGGCGGCCACCGCCGGGGCGATGGTCTTCCAGAAGGGCGGCAACGCCGTGGACGCCGCCTGCGCGATGCTCGGCGCCACCTCGACGATGTGGGACACGCTCAGCTGGGGCGGCGAGACGCAGGCGCTCATCTACAACCCGAAGACGGGGAAGGTCGTCGGCGTCAACGGGCTCGGCGTGGCGCCGACGGGCGCGACCGCCGAGTTCTACAAGGGGAAGGGGATGAGGTACCCGCCCGAGTACGGCCCGCTCGCGGCCGTCACGCCGGGCACGCCGGGCGCGCTGATGACGATGCTCGCCGAGTTCGGCAAGCTCAGCCTGAAGGACGTGCTCGACCCGTCCATCCAGATGGCCGACGGCTTCGCCATCGAGGCGCAGCTCGCCAACACCATCGAGGGGCAGAAGCGCTGGCTCAAGCAGTGGAAGTATTCGCGCGAGGTGATGCTGCCGCACCCGGGCGAGCGCCGCGAAGGCCCGCAGCCGGGCGAGGTCTTCAAGCAGCCCGACCTCGCGGCGACGCTCCGCAAGCTGGTCGAGGCCGAGCAGCGCGCCCTCTCCGCCGGCAAGAATCGGAAGGAGGCCATCTACGCCGCCTACGAACGCTTCTACCGCGGCGACATCGCGCAGGAGATAGCGCGCGGCACGCAGGAGGAGGGCGGGCTCATCACCGCGCAGGACCTGGCGGGCTGGAAGGTGCGGCTGGAGGAGCCGGTGAAGACGACCTACAGGGGCGTCGAAGTCTACAAGCTGACGCACTGGACGCAGGGGCCGGCCCTGCTCCAGGCGCTCAACATCCTTGAGAACTTTGACCTGAAGGGGATGGGCTTCAACAGCACGCGCTACGTCCACACGGTCTACCAGGCGATGAGCATGGCCTTCGCCGACCGCGACTTCTACTACGGCGACCCGTACTTCCCGCCCGAGGAGCCCATCGCCGGGCTGCTCTCGAAGGACTACGCCAAGCAGCGCGCCGCGCAGATGAACCCGGCCCGTAACGACCCCAACATCGCGCCCGGCGACCCCTACCCGTTCCAGGGGCAGCAGGCGAACCCGTACAAGAGCCAGCTTGAGAAGTGGAACGCCCGCCCGGCGGCCAACCCCTCGACGCCGCCGCCCGCGACGCAGGACACGGTGCGCCCGCCCGCGCAGTTGTCGGCCCTTCCGCCTTCCAGGTCTTCCGACGAGGACTTCGAGCGCGCCTTCTACGCGGGCACCACCTCGGTCGAGGCGGCCGACGCCGAAGGGTGGGTCGTCTCGGTGACGCCGAGCGGCGGCTGGGTGCCCGCGGTCATCGCCGGGCGCACCGGGATTGGCCTGAGCCAGCGCGCGCAGAGCTTCGTCACCGACCCGGCCGAGGGGCCTTTCAACGTCATCGAGCCGGGCAAGCGCCCGCGCGTGACGCTCACGCCCTCGCTCGCGCTGAAGGACGCCAAGCCCTACCTCGCCTTCGCCGTGCAGGGCGGCGACAGCCAGGACCAGAACCTCCTACAGTTCTTCCTCAACGTCGTCGAGTTCGGCATGTCCGTGCAGGAGGCGACCGAGGCGCCGAACATCAACAGCTTCCAGATGCGCAGCTCCTTCGGCGCGCACGAGACGCGGCCCGGGCGCGTCCTGCTCGCCGAGGCGATGCCGCCGTGGGTGCGCGCGGAGCTGCGCCGCATGGGCTACGAGCTGACCTACGAGGAGCGCACGTCCGGCCCCATCACCGCCATCATGCTCGACCGCGCGCACGGCACGATGTGGGGCGGCGCCAGCAACCACGGCGAGGACTACGGCATAGCCTGGTAGCTGATTAAACAGAAAGTCGTCGACCGCGGGGGCGCGGGCGGGAGGCTCGGCCGGTACCTTCTGAAGGAGCTTGCGGCGCGCGGCTACGGCGTGCGCGCGATGGTGCGCGACCCCTGCACGATGGGCGAAGACGAAGACCTCGACGTCTTCGGGTGCGACGCGCGCCATCCCGAGAGGCTCGCGGGCGCGTGCGAGGGCGCCCCGCTGGTCGTCTCCGCCCTGGGCGGGAGCCTCGCGCTCCGGTACACGCCGCCCGACGCGGGCTACCGGGACGTTGACCTGCGCGCCAACCTCAACCTGCTCGCGGAGGCGCGCCGCGCGGGCGTCCGCCGGTTCGTCTACGTCTCGCTCTACGGCGCCGAAGCCTTGCGCGGGCTCGGCTACGTGGACGCGCACGAGGAGTTCGTCGCGGCGCTGAAGGGTTCGGGGCTCGAATACGCCGTCGTCCGCC
>DASVTS010000132.1:0-46216 GCA_036387455.1 Pyrinomonadaceae bacterium
GGAACTTGTAGATGCGGCCCATCCAGTCGGCGTCGCGCGTGGCGAGGTAGTCGTTGACGGTGACGACGTGGACGCCGCGCCCCGTCAGGGCGTTCAGGGTCGCGGGCAGCGTGGCGACGAGCGTCTTGCCCTCGCCCGTCCTCATCTCGGCGATGCGGCCCTGGTGCAGGGCGATGCCGCCGATGAGCTGCACGTCGAAGTGGCGCATCCCCGTCGAGCGCACTGAAGCCTCGCGCGTGAGGGCGAACGTCTCGGGCAGCACGCGGTCGAGCGCCTCCTGCGTGCGGCGCTTGCGCTCCTTGCGCGCCTCGTCGCCTTTGGCCGTCGTGTCGCCCATCTCCCGGACGACCTGCTCGCGCAGCGCCGCGACGCGCGCGCGCATCTCGTCGTCGGAGAGCTTCTTGACCGAGGCTTCGAGGTCGTTAATCTGTTGGACGAGCGGCAGCAGCGTCTTGAGGTAGCGCTGGTTGCTGCTGCCGAAAACTTTGGTCAGAAATTTATCTATCATGATTTTGGTCCCGTAAGGGGGCCCGGGCTCTCCCCGCCCCTCTCTGGTCGTGGCGGCGGGAGGGCAGGGAAGCCTGACCCCTCCGAAGCCGGAGCGTCACGACAGTAAGCCGATGTTCGATTGTATGTGAGCGGCGGAAGGGCGCGCAAGGAGGGAGTGGATCGGGCCATTCGTCCACCGATTCGTCGGTCGATTCGAAACGAACCGACGAGCCAACGAACAAATTAATCAACCCGCCCCGCCGCGCCCGGGCGCGCTAGTTCGGCGTGATCTGGCGGAGGAGGATGTTGCCCATCTGCTCGCGCGGCATGTCGAGGTTCATGAGGAGCTGCTTGCCGCTGGACGAGACCTTCATGCCCGAGAGGAGGGCGCCCTCGTCCGTGCCGCGCTTCATCAGGCGGCCGGCGTTGATGAGCATCCGGTAGCCGCGCGCCATCTCCTCGGCGCGCAGCTCCGTGGGCGCGTCCGAGGCCGTCAGGGCCCTGAACCGCTCGCCGTCGAGCGTGAACTCCATCCGCACGCGCGAGACGTCCGAGAGGAACGCGAGCGCGTGGCTGTCGTTGACCGAGGCGACGAAGTCCTGCGCGACGGCGCGCAGCGCCGGGTCGGCGGCCGAGTCGCCCGTAATTTGGACGCCGGTCAGCGTCCCGTCCTCCCGGCGGTCGCCCTCGACGACTATCGTCTGCGGCTTCGAGAGGTCGAGCTTGCCCTGCTCGTGCAGGCGGCGCGAGCGCGCGAGGAACGCCTTGATGGGCTTGACGTCCACCTTCCCGCCCTCGGTCTTCACCTTCTCGGGGCCGGCCTTCGGCGCCTCGGTCTTGGCGGTCTTCTTGACCCCCGGGGCCGTCGCTTCGGGCGCGGCGGCGGCGCCGCCCTTGCGCGCCTGCGCGAGCGCCGTACGCCCGCCCGGCACGAGGCCGAGGACGAAGGCGCCGAGCACGGCGAAGCGCGCGAGCTGACGCGCGGCGCCCGCGGTCGGCGCGGGCGCGGCGTGAAAGATGTGGTTGAAGAATTCCCTCATGGTTCGCTCTCTTACGGTCTCAAACCTTCGGCCGGGGCGTCAGGTCTTGTTCTGCGCCGCGCCCGCGTCCTTCGCGGCCTTCTTGCTCAGGATGTCGGCGATCATCTTGCCGGCCGCGTCCTTCGGCATCCTGAAGGTGATGACGAACTGTTTGTCGTCCTGACTGACCTTGACGTTCTTGTAGAGCTCGGCGTCGTCGGTGCCGCTGCGCGCGATGCGCGCCGCGAGGAGGAGCGTCGCGTAGCCGTTGGCGAACTTGCCCGCCTCGTCGGCCGAGGTGAACTCGTTGGCGATGACGATGGCGACCTCCTTCTCGTCGAGCTTGAGCGACATGTTAACGGCCTTCGCGCCCTGGAGCGTGACGAGCATCTCGCTCTCGCTGACCGCCGTGATGACCTTGCGCGCGAGCTGCTCGGTCGTCTCGTCGGGCGGCTTGTTCCACTGGATGTTGACGGACTCGGGCTTCAGCCTGCCGTCGTCGGCGCGCTCGGCCGTGGCGCTCACGTCCACGGAGCTGTTCAGGTTGAGCTTGCCCGCGTCGAACAGCTGCTTGCCCTCGGCGGCCAAGTCAACCCACGGCTTCGGGTTGATGTTCAGGCGCTTGACGCCGGTCTGCCTCTCGGTCTCGGCCATCTCGGCCTCGGCACGCTTGCGCTCCTCTTCGGAGACGGGCGTCGGGCTCGCCTCCGGGCTCGGCGTGGCCCCCGCGACCTCGGGGCTCGGGCTCGGCTGCGGCGCCGGCTTCGGCGTCCTGACGCGGCGCGGCCGGTAGACAGGCGGGGGCGGCGGCGGGGGCGTCGGCTGCGCGATCAGCACGGGGTTGAACTGCGTCGTCTCGGCGACCTGCGGCGCGCCGAAGTAGTCGGGCGGGTAGAAGAGCTTGTCGTGCGGCCCGAGCTGGATGATGGTGGCGCGCTGGCCGAGCAGCGTCGGGTCGTAGTCCCTGCTGACGAACTCGATGCCCGACATCGAGGACGCGACGTAGAGCAGGCCGCGCAGCGAGGGGATGTAGACGACGGCGACGAAGAAGAGCCCGTGCGCGACGACCGAGAGCGCCACGAGCCGCGACATGAGCGGCCAGCGCGGCGCACGGTTGACCTCGAATCTGTCGAAAAGCTGCGACATTCCCTTGAAAACTCCGCCCGGCGCGTCAGCCGCCGCCGGGCCGCAAATCACGAAGGATTAGACGCACAATATCCCCCGGGCGTTGCGAAATTCACACAAAAGTTAGCATTACGCGGGGGCTTTCAACAAAGTTCCTGCGGTACAATCCGCCCATGACGCGCTCACGCAAAGGCGGCAGGGGACGCCGCCACCACGCCGCCCCCACGCGCCGCGAGGGCGCGCGCGACGAAGGCGGCCCGGCCCGCGAGGACGAGCGCGCCCCCCGCCGCCCCGGCCGCGGCGGACAGGACTCCCGCCAAAAGGATTCACGTCAACAGTCGGGCGCCCCTTCCCGCCCCTCGGCGGCGGCGGCCGCGGCGGCCGACACGGCCTCGCGCCTCGCCTCGAAACAGGCGCGCACGCGCCCGCTGCGCCAGCTCCTCGAAGGCATCGGCACGCCCGACCCCGCGCCCTTCGAGCCCGACCCTTTCCAGCTCGAAGCCCTCGCCGCGCTCGAACGCGAGGACGTGCTCGTCACGGCGCCGACGGGGAGCGGCAAGACGTGGATCGCGCGCGAGGAGATTCGCCGCCTGTTGGCCTCCGGCCAGCGCGCGTGGTACACGAGCCCGCTGAAGGCGCTCACCAACTCGAAGTACCACGAGTTCTCCGAGGAGTTCGGCGAGGATAAGGTCGGCATCCTCACGGGCGACCGCAAGGAGCGCTCGGACGCGCCGCTCATCGTCGGCACGACCGAGGTCTACCGCAACCAGCTCTTCGACGCCCTGCGGCGCGGCGAGCAGTTGCAGGCCGACCTCGTCATCCTCGACGAGGCGCACTACCTCGCCGACGAGGAGCGCGGCCACGTCTGGGAGGAGGCCATCATCCTCACGCCCCCGCGCGTGCGCATGCTCCTGCTCTCGGCCACCGTGGGGCGCGCCGAGGAGTTCGCCGACTGGATAGCCGAGGTGCGTGGCCACCCCTGCCGCGTCATCCCGCGCCCCGGCGCGCGCCCCGTGCCCCTGCGCGCGGCCTTCCTCTTCCCCGACGGCGGGCTGGCGCCGCTCTTCGACGAGCGCGGCCACTTCAACAACGAGATCGCGCGCTTCACGCAAACGTCCAAGGCCGAGCGGCAGGGCGCGCACGGCCGCTTCCAGCGCGGCGGGCCGCCGCCGCAGCGCCGCCCCGGCATGCCCGAGATGCCGCCCTCCATCCTGCTCGCGGCGCTCGGCTCCTACGACCTCCTGCCGGCCATCGTCTTCCTCCCCACGCGGCGGCGCTGCGACGAGGCCGCCGCCGAGGCCGCCTACGCCCCGCGCCGCGGGGCCGGCGCCGAAAGACGCGAGGCGCGACGCCGCGTGCTCGAAGAACTGGCCGAGCACTACCCGGAGGTGCGCAAGCACCGCCACTGGGACATGGTCCTGCGCGGCGGCGTCGCCTCGCACCACGCGGGCCACCTGCCCGCCTGGAAGCTCGCCATCGAGAAGCTGATGAGCGCGGGGCTGCTCGACTCAATCTTCGCCACGATGACCGTCGCCGCGGGCGTGGACTTCCCGGCGCGCACCGTCGTCCTCGAAAACATAGACGTCAGGCGCGGGCGCGGGTGGCAGACGTTGACGGCGTCGGAGCTACAGCAGATGACGGGGCGCGCGGGCCGGCGCGGGCGCGACCGCGTCGGCTTCATAGTCGCCGCGCCGGGCCTCCACCAGAACCCGCAGAAGCTGGCGACGCTCCTGCACGCCGACCCCGACCCTTTGGAGAGCCAGTTCCGCGCGACCTACACGACGCTCCTGAACCTGCTCGACGCCTACGGCACGTTCGCGCAGGTGCGCGAGATAGCCGAGCGCAGTTACGCGCGCCGCGACGCGGCCGAGGAGGTCGGGCGCATCGAGCGCGCGCGGGCCGAGGCCGAGCGGCGCTTGCAGGCGAAGTTGACGGAGGCCGGCTGCGATTTGCCGCCGGAGGCCGCGCGCGGGCTGGAGCGACTGTCGAGCGCGCGCTCGCGCCTGCTCGAAGACGCGCCGCAGACGCGCACGGACGCCTACCTGCGCTGGCTCGACCGCGAGGTCGTGCCCGGCCGCGTCGTCTCGGTCGGGCGCGGCAGCCGCCGCCTCGTCTTCGTCACCGAGCGGCGCGGCGACGGCCTCGCGGGCGTGCGCGACAACGGCAAGCGGGTCACGCTCGCGCTCGAACGCGTCGGCCGCGTGTGGGAGGAGACGCACGCGCTCTCGGAGTCGGCGCGCGACGCGGCCTTCGAGCTGGTGCAGTCGAACCGCGCGAAGCCCCTGCGCGAGCCGCGGCTGCGCGAAGCGCGCTCGCCCAACGAGGAGGCCGTCGCCGTCATCAACGACCTCATCGAGTCGCTCGCGGGCGGCGACGGCAGCGGCGCGCGGACGCGCTGCGAGGAGGCGCTCTGGTCGGTCATGCAGGAGGCCGAGAGTATCGAACGGCTCGGGCGCCGGCTCGAAGCCGTCCACGGCGAGGCGTGGCACCCCTTCGAGCGGCGCGCGCGGGCGCTCCACCACTTCGGCTACCTCGACTTCTTCGCCGAGCGCGTCACCGAGCGCGGCCGCTGGCTCGCGGACCTGCGCCTCGACCGCCCGCTGCTCGTCGGCGAGGCCATCGGGCGCGGACTCTTCGCCGCGCTCGACGCGCCGCGCGCCGCCGGCCTGATGGCGGCGCTCGCGGCGGACGCCGAGCGCGACTACGGCGAGCTTGAGCTGGACGACGCGCTGATTACGGCGCTGGCGAAGTTCGACCGCATCGCGTACGACGTGGCGAGCGTCGAGTGGCAGCAGGAGTTAGAGCCGGCGCCCGAGATTAACTTCTCGGCGGCGGCGGCGGCCGCGCGCTGGGCCGCCGGGATGGATTGGCCGACGCTCGTCCGCCGCACGCGCGCCGAGGAGGGCGACCTCTTCCGCATGCTCTCGCGCACGGGCGAGTCGCTCCTCCAGGTCTCCAACCTGACGGACGCGCACCCCGAGGCCGCGCGCGTCGCCGCCGCCGCCGCGGCCGCCGTCCTGCGCGAGCCCGTGCGCTCGGAGGCCGCCGTCTGAGAGTCGAGGTTTCAAATTCGGGATTTGAGATGAGCGATGAAATCAAGGGGGGGCCGGTCGTCTACGCGGCGCTCGGCGATTCGACGGGGGTGGGCGTCGGCGCGCGCAAGGGCGGGGGCTACGTGGCGCGTCTGTTCCACCGCATCGAGCGCGCGCGGCCGGGGTCGCGGCTCGTCAACCTGTGCGTGAGCGGCGCGACGACCGCCGACGTGCTGCGCTCGCAGGTCGGCCGCGTCGGGGCGGAGTCGCCGACGCTCGTCACGCTCGGCATCGGCATCAACGACGTGACGCGGCAGGTCAGCCCCGAGCAGTTCGCGCGCAACCTCGAAGAGATAGTCGCGCGGCTGCGCGCGCAAACGGGGGCGCCCGTCGTCGTCTCGAACCTGCCCGACGTCTCGCACGCGCCGGCCGTCCCCGCCTTCCTGCGCGACGAGGCGCGGCGCCGCATCCGGCTCTTCAACGCGCGCGTCGCCGAGGCGGCCTCCCGCCACGGCCTGCACCTCGCAGACTCCTTCGGCAAGAGCGCCGCCGTCATCCCCTCGCACCCCGAGTTCTTCTCGCCCGACGGCTTCCACCCCTCCGACGAGGGCTACGAGTTCTGGGCCTTCGAGATGTGGCCGACGGTGAAAAAAGCGCTGGCCCACTCGGAAGCCCGGCCGTGAGGGAGGGCTCATAGAAGGCAGAAGGCAGAGTGCAGAATGCAGAATTGAAGAGGAGGAGGGGCTCCTTTCTTCAATTTTGCATTCTGCACTCTGCCTTCTGCCTTCTCTTACGGCCGGGCTTCTGACGTTGCCTTTGCCCCCACCCTTCTTTAAGATGGGCTGGCGCGGAACGTGTGTGGCGTTTCGGCCGTATGGCTTGTGGAAGGAGGTTCTCCACTGATGGCTGACACGAACGATTCCAGGTACAAGACGGGCAACCCCATCTGCGACGCGGTGCGCTTCCTGTGCGACGCCTCGTTCGCCGTGCTCCCGCCGGACGCGGCGCGGCAGTTGGGCGAGTTCGAGAAAAACTTCTGGGGCGGCGTCCGCTGGTTCGCCGAGAAGAACATCGGTTGGGTTGACGACAGCCTCGCGGCGGCCGAGCGCCTGCGCGACGAGTGGCGCCGGCGCCACGCGCCGCCCGCGCCCGAGCCAATCACCTCGACCCCGCCGCCCGAAGGCGTGGGCTAACTTGAAGGGAAGTCGTCGGCCGTCAGCCGCATCCTTAGGCTGACGGCCGACATCTAACAGCCGAAATGCAAGTTTTACTGGCCGAAGAGTACGGGTTCTGTTTCGGGGTCGAGCGCGCCGTCGAGATGGTCGAGGGGGCGCTGGCCGAGGGCGCGACCGTGCGCACGCTCGGGCCGCTCATCCACAACACGCAGGAGATTCAGCGGCTCGAAGCCGAGGGCGTGCGCACCATCGAGGCGCCCGCCGAGGTCTCCGCGGGGCTGACGGCGGTCATCCGCGCCCACGGCGTCACGCCCGAGGTGCAGCGCGAGCTTGAGGGCCGCGCCGACCGCGTCATCGACGCCACCTGCCCGTTCGTGACCAAGGTGCAGAAGCTGGCCGAGCGCGCCGCCCGCGAGGGGCGCGACGTGGTCGTGGTCGGCAACCCCGACCACCCCGAGATGATAGGCGTCGTCGGCTACGCCCCCAGGCGCTCTTACGTCGTGCGCGACGCCTCGGAGGTGGCGGCGCTGCCGCCGCTGCACGCGCCGCTCGTCGTCTCGCAGACGACGCTCAAGCTCAAGACCTTCCTCGACGCGGCCGACGCCGTGAGGGCTAAGTCCGACGCGGAGCCGCAGGTCGTCAACACCATCTGCTCCGCGACGCGCGACCGCCAGGACGCGGCGCGCGCGCTCGCCGGCCACGTGGACGCCTTCTACGTCATCGGCGGCAAGCACTCCTCGAACAGCCTCAAGCTGCTCTCGGTCTGCAAGGAGCAGTGCCCCGAGAGCTACCTCATCGAGACGCCCGACGAAATCAACCCGCGGGACCTCGCCGGCGCCACCCGCGTCGGCGTCACCGCCGGCGCCTCCACCCCCAACTGGCTCATCGAACAGGTCGTCGCCCGCCTCCGCGAAATGTGAGCAGAGGCTAGGGACTAGAGGCTAGGGACTAGAGGCTAGGGGCTAGTTGAAGAACTTAAACTTCAACTAGCCCCTAGCCTTTTAACTAGCCCCTAGCCTCTAGTCCCTAGCCCCTTCCCTAGAAGTCGTCTTCCATCTCGTCGGCCTGTTGGAGGGCGCTGACGACGATGCGCGCCTCTTCGGACTCGTACTCGTCGGCCTGGGATTCGAGGGCGGTGCGGGCGGTCTCGGCGTCCACCGGGTCGCCGAGCAGGGCGACGAGCATGCCGGTCGGCAGTTGGAGCAGCGCCTCCTGCGCCACGGCGCGGACGGCCGGGTTGAGGTGGCGCGCCGTCTCGCACAGCTCGCCGGGCGTGAGCCGCGCCGACATCGCGTCGGCTATCTGGTCGACGCGCGCGTAGTCCTTGTCGCGGAGCGCGCGCTCGAGGAGCTGCGCGAAGACTTCGGAGGAGCGCGCCTCGCGGTTGAGGACGGCGGCGCAGGTGTCGGTCATGCGCCGCAGGTCGCGCGACTGCTCGGCGCTCAGGGAGTCGGCGCCCGCCTCGGCCGCCCGCTCGTCGAGCGCGGCCAGCAGGCGGCTCAGCTCCCACTCGGAGCGTGCGTCGTAGTGCGTCTCGCGGCGTGAGGGGGTGGCGGTGGCGGCCGGGCCTTGAGGCGGCGCCGATGTCGTCAGGGCGCGCTCGACCATGCTGCGCGTCGCGGGCCTCAAACCCTGCCACACGCTCGCCACGCGCGCTCCGAAATCCTCAATCGTCATTGCCTGTAAAACTCTTCCCGCGGCCCCTCCGGGGGCCGAACGGCGGATACTATAGCACCGCGAACCGTAAACCGTGAACCGTGACAAGGGAAGGCGTTGCACCCTCCCGTCACGGTTCACGGTTTACGGTTCACGGCCTATCAGCGGTTGTGGTCGATGATTTCGGTGATGGCGGAGAAGGCGATTTTGACGAGTTCGCCGTCGGGGCGCTCGATCTTGACGGAGGGGCGCGTGAGCGCCTGCGTCTGCTTGAGGCTGCGGACGACGCCGCGCACGCGCGCGCCCGTCTCGGTCACGATCTCGACGTTGTCCTTGCCGTAGAGCGGCTGGAGCGCCGCCAGAGCCTTAGTTACTTCCACGTCATTCTCCTTGCTGCGAGCGAGAGCACGCCGCGTGCCGCTTGCGCCCGTGGGCGCGGCGAGCCAAAATGTCTCGGTCAAGGCGGTTGTTCCGGCGTGGGACGAGTCTAAGTCCCGCGCGCGCCGGATGCAACCGCGGCGCTCCACGGGGCGTATATTGTTGGCACACGACGCCGGACGAAAGTACGCCCCCGCGTACGGGCCGAGCCGGATTCCGACAAAACCTGACGCGGGACTGCTCAAAACGGAGGGGCGGGCATGCGAGCTGAAAACACGGATACGGTCAACTGCCCGAGCTGCGGCGCCACGCTCGTCGCCGGACTCAGGTTCTGCCGCCGTTGCGGCTACCGCCTGGGCGAGGGCGTAGAGGAGTACATCGCCACGCAGCGCTTCGACGGCTCCTCGATGCCGACGGCCGCCGCGCCGCCGCCGGCGACCGACCCATTCGCCGCGCGCCAGACGTGGGGCGCCGCGCCCATCCAGCCCTTCGGGGCCAACTCCGCGCTGGCCGCGCCGCCCGCCGCGCCCTGGGCCAAGCCCTGCTCCACGAAGCGCGGCGGCTGGTGGCTCTGGCTGACGATAGCGCTGGTGCTTTTGATAGCGGGCGGCATGATTCCGCTCTCCCTGATGTCGCGGAACCGCGCTCGCGGGGGCGGCGGTGGCGACAACCCGCCCGCCGTCAACTCGCTGCTCGCCGAGGCCGACGAGTTCGACACGGCCGACGGCGGCGGCGCCATGATACGGGGCCTGGCCGGGCCGGGGACTTCGCTCGAAGCGGCGGGGCTCGTCGGCGGTGACATCATCACGGTCTACGGCGGCAAGCCCGTCCGCGACGGCGCCTCCATCAAGCGCCTCATCGCCCAGTCGCCGCCGGGCCAGCCCGTCCCCGTCACCTACGTCCGCGACGGCGAGACGCGGCAGACCACGGTGACGCCCGGGCCCGGCGGGACCTTCCGCGGCATGGAGCCGGTCAGGCAGCGTCCCGGCGGCCGCGCCGTCCTCAACGTGGACTTCGACGACGGCGACCGCGTGCGCGTCCCCGGGACGAACATGTACGGCGTCGAGCTGGACGACGTGGAGCGCAACGGCCCGGCCGACCTCGCCGGCCTGAAGAAGGGCGACATCATCGTCGAGTTCGACGGCAAGCCCATCCGCACGGCGGGCGACCTGCGCTACCGCGCGGGCGCGGCCACGCCGCTCGGCGTCATTCCCGTAGTCGTCTTCCGCGAGGGGCAGCTCGTCACCATCCCCGTCAAGATGGGGCGGCAGAGGTAGTCCCCCCGGCGTAGTCGCGCAGCCGGGCCTCCATCTCGCGGCGGACGTCCTCGCGGTCGTCCTCCTCCTCGTCGGGCTCGAACAGCTCGAAGAGGGCGTAGGGCGTGTCGCCCACCAGCCGCAGCTCCCACGCCTCGCGCCCCTCGGCCGAGGGGCGCGCGAACCACATCGCGTCCACCTCCGACTCGGCCAGCGGCGCGCCCTCGAAGCTCTCGCCCTCGAACGTCCCCGGCCGCGCCAGCACGCGCGCCAGCCGCCAGCCGTGCCTCCGGTACTGCGCCAGTATCTCCTCGAACTTCCCCGTCTGACTCATACGCCCCGGCCCCCGTCCGCCCGCCCGCGTCGCCGGGGCGGGAAATTCCGCGGCGGCGGCTTGCCCGCGCCCGCCCGCGTGTGTCTACAATTGACCCTGCGTGTTATCACACACGGCGCGGGCGGGGACAAGCCCCGCCGCCGCGGCCCCGCCGAGGGGCGCGGCGCCCGAAGGCCGCGCCGGGAGGAGAACCCACAGGCTTGTCCGTCGAAGAGTATGGGGAGAACGAGGCCGGGTGCGCGGCGCGCGCGGGCGCCCGCGCCGCCTCGCCCTTCCACGCGGCGCTCGGGAGGGCGCTCGCGCGCAGGGGCCTGAGCCTTGAGAGCTTCTGCACGGCCGACGACACTCTGACGCGGCGCGTGCTCGAAGAGTACGGCGCGATGTTCGTCGCGGAGGGCGTGCGACTCCCGGCCGTGTGCGTCTTCGAGACGGAGGAGGCGGTCGAGCGCTTCCAGCGCGAGGTGGGCTGGCGCGCGGAGGTGCTCGACGGCGCCGCCGTCGAGCTTCAGCCGGCGGCGATGGCGGCGCTGATGAGCGCGCGCGAGGAGGCGGCCTTCGCGGGCCTGCGCGTCACGCCGCGCGGCGGCAGCGAGGCCGGCCGCCGCAGCTTCGCGGACTCCCTGAGGCTCTGGCGCTCGCGCTGCGACCCGGCGCTCGACCACTGGTGCGCGCAGGGTCGCCTCGAAGGCCGCGAGGCCGAGCGGCTGCGCGGCCTGCCCCTGCGCGAGCAGGCGTCGGCCGTGCTGGAGCTGGAGCGCGGCGGCATCTTCTTCAGCAAGGATTTCAAGAAGAGCATCCTCCAGTCCGTCGCCGCGCCCGGCGCCTCGCAGCACCTCGCCATGCTCGCCTTCGACGTCGCGGAGTACGCCGACCCGCGCGTCGGAGCGCTGCTCGCGCGCCACGGCTGGTTCCAGACCGTGCTGAGCGACCTGCCGCACTTCACCTACCTCGGCCTCGAAGAGCGCCGGCTCCCCTCCCGCGGCCTCCGCCGCGTCGAGGCGGCCGGCCAGACGTTCTGGGTGCCGGACATGAACCCGTGAACCGTGAACCGTAAACCGTGACGAGAGAAGAACAGGCTTTTACTCGTCACGGTTTACGGTTTACGGTTCACGGCTCTTTACTTTTCCCCCCGTTTGTGAGAAAGACTTGTCGCCATCAAGTCGGGCTTCCGGGCCGGCCCCCGCGGGGAAGGCTCCCGGCTTGGCCCGAATAATTTTCCACCCCTGAAAGTTAAAGCCCCGGCCGGGTCGGCGTTCGAGCGCGCCGCCTGCGGGCCGGGTTGTAAAGGAGAGAAAGATGATCGGATGTCCTTCCTGCGGTGCCGAGAACGTCGAGGGCACGCGCTTCTGCGTGAAGTGCGGCACGACGCTCCCGGCCTCCCCCGCCCCCGAGTCCTGGCGCCAGAGCGGCGACCTGGGGCAGCAGCAGACGCAGCAGGGTTACCAGTCGGGCGGCTACGCGCCGCCGCAGACGCCCCCCTCCTCCTACCCCGGCTACACCCCGCAGCAGCAGGGTCTCTCGTACCAGCCCGGGGTGGCCGGCTCCGGCGACTGGAAGGCCCAGGGCGCGGACAAGAAGATGGTGGCCGGCCTCACCGGCATCCTCCTCGGCGGCTTCGGCGTGCACAAGTTCGTCCTCGGCTACAACACCGAGGGCATCATCATGCTCGCCGCGTGGGTCGTCGGCATGTTCCTGACCTGCGGCATCGCCTCCCTCGTCGTGGGCGTCATCGGACTCGTCGAGGGCATCATCTACCTCACCAAGTCCGACGAGGAGTTCGTCCGCACCTACATCCAGAACAAGAAGGCATGGTTCTAGCAAGAGCGCCGCGAGATGAGTCGGGTCGGGGTGGCGCCGCCGCCGCCCCCGCCCCGACCCGTCGAGCCTTCCCGCCGGCCGCGCGCGGCGGAAAAACCTTGCGCCCCGCCGCAGAAATGCTAAACTCTCCCCTCGTCCGCCCCGGTCGCTAGAGCCGGGCGAAAAGTTTCTCCCCGTACAATTAACTGTCCCAAGTCAGGTTTCACCCGTGGCGCTCGGCCGCGGCCCCCTTTTCTCTTCTACTGCCCCGCTTCCCGAAGAAGCAGAGAACTGGCGCACGCAGTCCGCAGCGACCCTTTTCCCCGAACGAGAGGGTCAGGAGATGGACACCCCCCAGATCATCGCCGGGCGGTTTCGCGTCGAGTGCGAAATCGGCAGGGGCGGCATGGGCACGGTCTACCGCGCCTCGCACCTGGGCCTTGAGCGCCCCGTCGCCATCAAAATCCTGAAGCAGGAGTTCGCCGCCTACCCCGAGGTCGCCGACCGCTTCATGCGCGAGGCGCGGACGATGGCCCGCCTCAAGCACCCGCGCGCGGCCATCATCTTCGACGCCGGCCACCTCGCCGACGGCCGCCCCTTCATCGTCATGGAGTACGTCGAGGGCTCGACGCTCGCCGAGACGCTGGCGCGCGAAGGCCCGTTCGCGCCCGAGCGCGCCGTCCGCGTCGCCGCCGAAATCTGCGACGTGCTCTCCGCGGCGCACGCGCTCGGCGTCGTCCACCGCGACCTCAAGCCCTCGAACATCATCATCAACGAGCGCGGCGTCTGCGTCCTCGACTTCGGCATCGCCAAAGTCTTGCAGGACTCGACCGACATCACGCGCACGCACGCGACGACCGAGTCCGGCCTCGTCATCGGCACGCCGCGCTACATGTCGCCCGAGCAGTGCCTCGGCCACCGCGTCGGCCCGGCGACCGACCTCTACAGCGTCGGCGTCCTGCTCTACGAGATGCTCGCCGGGCGCCCGCCCTTCGTGGACCAGCTCTCGTCGGTCGTGCTCGTCAAGCAGGCGACGGCGCAGCCGCCCGCGCTGCTCTCGCTGCGGCCCGACGTCCCGCGCGCGCTCGCGCTCGCCGTCCACACGCTGCTCGCCAAGAACCCCGCGCACCGGCCGGCGACCGCCGCCGAGGCGCGCACGATGGTCGAGCGCAGCGTCGAGCAGGCGCGGCGCGAGGCGGCGGCGGGCGCGGCGGGCGTCGCGGCCGAGCCGTTCGCCTCGACCATCGGCGCGCTCGACTCCGGGCGCTTCGCCTTCACGCGCGTCGCCACGCTGTTCGCGCTCTTCGCGATGGCCTGCACGGTGGCGGTCGCGTGGTCGGCGCGCGCGGCCCGGTGGGGCGCGCTCGAACAGGCGACGCGGGAGGCGGGCGGCGCGGCCTCCGCGCTCATGCCGCGCGGGACGCGCGCGCCGCGCACGCCGCCCGCGCTCACGCGCGAGGGCGCCTGGCGCGTGGCCTCTTCGCTCGCGCGCGGCCGCGTCCGCGACGTACGCCTCGTCGGCGCGGGCGCGGGGCAGGTGGTGGCGGCCGTCACCTCGGACCCGTTCGAGAGGGCGACCACGCTCGTCATCATCGAGCGCGCGGGCGGCGGGCGCGGCGGCTACGCCGTGACGCGGAGCGTCGCGCTCGACGTCGAGGGCTTCCGCGGCGCCGAGTGGACGGCCGAGGTCTTAGACCTCGACGGCGACGGGCGCGAGGACGTCCTCTGCGAGGGCGTGACGCCCTCCGACGGCGGCGCCGAGAGCCGCCGCTACGTCGTCTACGCGCCGCGCCGGCGCGAGACCTACAGCCTGCACCTCGCGCCCGACACGACCGGCGCACACGCGCTGCGCGCCACATGGTCGCCCAACACGCAGGGGGCCGAGGCGCAGCTCTTCCGCTACGCCCTGCGCCAGCGCGCCTTCGATAACTAGGGGCTAGGGGCTAGAGACTAGGGGCTAGTTGGGAAGTACGCTCCCCAACTAGCCCCTAGTCTCTAGCCCCTAGCCTCTAATTTCTCACCGTCGGAAGATGTCGCCGGCGAACTCGCGGAAGAGGTTGCCGATGGCGCCGGAGACGAAGGTCATGCCGAAGCGCTTGAGCGTGGCGTCGGCGCCGAGGCGGTCGTGGCCGGGCGTGCTGCGCTCCCAGACGTTGGCGAGCGCGCTTGAGGTCGCCGCGCCGGCGAAGCGCGAGAAGTTGGGCTGATGTTTCCCGCTGTCGCCGCGCGTCACGAAGAGGCGGCTGACGGCGTGCGCCACCCGGCGGCCGACGCCCTTGTGCGGCGCCCGCTCGTAGCGCGGGTCCTGCTTGAAGAGCGCCGGGTAGACGCCGTTGCCGAAGAAGTTGTACGTCGTCCGCGTCGCAAAGACGCGCGCGGTGGTCGAGCCCCAGTCGGCCAGCTCGTCGCCAGTGTCCTTGTGCGGGAGGCGGTCTTCGCCGATCTGCCTGATGCCTCCGTTGAAGGCCGCGATGGCGTACGACACGGGGTTGAGGAAGGCGCCGCGCAGCGAGCGCTTGACCTTCTGCTCGCCGGTCAGCGGCGTGTACGGCGTCGGCGTCGGCGACGGCTGCTGCCGCGGCGACGGTGGCTCTTTCTCTTCGGCCTTCACGGCCTCGCCCGGCGGCGCGTCCGCCGCGAACAGAGAGCCAGTGACGACGCGCGCTCCCGCGGCCGTCGTCGGAGCTTGCGCGCGCGCGTCGGCGGCGGCGGACAGTAAGAGCGCCAGCGCGAAGAGCGGCGCCGGCGCCAGACGGGTACACGCCTTAAACATGCTCATCCTCCGGTTCGTCCTCACAAGTTGGGCTGACGACCGGCATTGTAACGCAGACGCGCGCGCGCGGGCACGCCGCGCCGGATTGTGGCGCGGCGCCGAACCGAATAAAATCCCGGCGCGGGAAATCTTCCGGCCGCCTCACCCCAGACCCGCGCCGAAGTTCAAGTCCGACAGGAGCCTGATGATGTACTTCAAACAGTTCTACCTGGGATGTCTGGCGCACGCCTCCTACCTCGTCGGCTCGGACGGCGAGGCCGCGGTCGTAGACCCGCAGCGCGACGTCGAACAGTACGTGGCCGAGGCCGAAGCGCAAGGGCTCAAAATCAAGTACGTCGTCGAGACGCACCTGCACGCGGACTTCGTGAGCGGGCACACGGAGCTGGCCGCGCGCACGGGCGCCGAGATAGTCTTCGGCGCGAAGGCCGGCGCGCGCTTCCCGCACCGCGCGGTCAGAGACGGCGACGAGCTGCGCGTGGGGCGCGTCCGCCTCCGCGTGCTGGAGACTCCGGGGCACACGCCCGAGAGCATCTCGCTCGTCGTCGTAGACGATGAAGTCTCGGCGGAGCCGCAGAAGGTCCTGACCGGCGACACGCTCTTCGTCGGCGACGTCGGCCGCCCCGACCTCGCGGGCGCGCGCGGCCTCACGCCGCAGGAGATGGCCGGGATGCTCTACGAGAGTCTGCACGGCAAGCTCCTCAGGCTCGACGACGCGGTCGAGGTCTGGCCGGCGCACGGCGCGGGCTCGATGTGCGGCCGCAACATCTCGAAGGAGACCTCCTCGACCATCGGCCAGCAGCGGCGCACCAACCACGCGCTCGCGCCGATGGCGCGCGACGAGTTCGTGCGCCTGATGACGACCGACCTGCCGGAGGCGCCCGCCTACTTCCCCGCGGACGCCGAGATCAACCGCTCCGGCCCGCGGCCGCTGACCGAGATGCGGCGCCCCGCCGCGCTCATCCCGCAGCAGGTGGCCGCCTACGCGAACCTCGGCTACGTCGTCCTCGACGTGCGCGGGTCGGCCGAGTTCGGCGCCGGCCACGTCCCCGGCGCGCTCAACATCGGGCTGGGCGGGCAGTTCGCCAGCTGGGCCGGCGCGCTGATTCCGCTGGGCAGCCCCCTCATCCTCGTCGCCGCCGACGAGGCGCAGGTGGACGAGGCCATCACGCGCCTGGCGCGCGTCGGCCACGACTCGGCGCGCGGCTACCTGCGCGGCGGCATGCCCGCCTGGCGCGAGGCCGGCTTCGAGGTCTCGGAGGTCGAGCAGGTGTCGGTGGCGGAGCTGCGCCGGATGCTCGAAGAGGGCGGAGACCTGCAAGTGCTCGACGTGCGCCGCCCGGCGGAGTTCGCCGCCGGCCACGCGCCGCGCGCCGCGAGCGCGCCGCTCTCGCCCCGCCTGCGCGAGGAGGCGACGCGGCTCGACCCCTCGCGCCCGCTCGCGGTCATCTGCGCCGGCGGCTACCGTTCGAGCGCCGCCACGAGTTTGCTGCGCCCGCTCGGCTTCCGGCGCCTCTACAACGTCGAGGGCGGCACCGGCGCCTGGCTCACCGCCGGCTACCCCGTCGAGAAGCCGACCGCCCCCATCTAATCGAGGCGGAAGCCCGACCGTAAGGGAGGGCGTATGTCTTTGCCGTTCGCAAACTGCTAAGCACGCCCCTCCCGCTCGCCTTTTGCCAGTCGGGCGGACGCCCCGGCTCAAAAATCAAAGCATAAGTTTCGTCCCCCCGCGCGGCACGGCGCTTGATGAATCACTGCGTGAAGGCGTCCTTCAAAGCCGGACGCCGCGGGAGGTTCATCATGTTAGAAGGGCGTGTGTCGAAGGGTCGTGTGGTGCTCGCGGGCGGGAGCGGGTTTCTGGGGCGCGCGCTGGCCGCGGAGTTCGCGCGCGCCGGCTACGAGCCGGTCGTGCTGACGCGCGAGGCCCGGAAGCGTTCGCGCGTGCGGCAGGTCGAGTGGGACGGGCGAAGCGTCGGCGCGTGGGCGCGCGAGCTTGAGGGCGCGGCCGCGGTCGTCAACCTCGCGGGCCGCAGCGTCGACTGCCGCCACACGCCGGCGCACCGCCGCGAGATAGTCGAGTCGCGCGTCGGCTCGGTCGAGGCCGTGGGGCGCGCGATTCGGGAGTGCGCCGAGCCGCCCGCCGTGCTCGTGCAGGCCGCGTCGCTCGCCGTCTACGGCGACGCGGGGCGACGCCTCTGCGACGAGACGGCGCCCGCGGGCCGCGGCTTCCCCGCCGAGGTCTGCCTGCGCTGGGAGCGCGCGTTCGACTCGCTGGAATTGCCGGCGACGAGGAAGGTGCTGCTCCGCATCGGCTTCGTGCTCGGCCGCGACGGCGGGGCGCTCCCCACGCTCGCGCGCCTCGCGCGGCTCTACCTCGGCGGCGCCATCGGCGACGGCCGCCAGTACGTCAGCTGGCTCCACGTGCGCGACTTCTGCCGCCTCGTCCTCTGGTGCGTCGAGCGCCGCGAGGCCGCGGGCGTCTACAACGCGACGGGGCCGTGCCCGGTCACGAACGCCGAGTTCATGTGCGAGCTGCGCTGCGCGCTCAAGCGCCCGTGGAGCCCGCGCGTCCCGGCGTGGCTCGTCCGCCTCGGCTCCTTCATCCTGAGGACGGAGCCGGCCCTCGCGCTCGAAGGCCGCCGCTGCATCCCCGACCGCCTCGTCGAGGGGCACTTCAAGTTCCTCTACACCAACCTTGAGAGCGCGCTCGCCGACCTGCTCGGGCCGCGCCCGGCCGAGCCGGGGCCGCGCGCCTTTCCGTTTGACGCCCTCCGCGGGTTGCGTTTAGCATCGCAGCGTCCCCCGCAAATCCGCCGCGCGCCGGAGGGTGCTCGACATCGAGTGGCTTAACGCCGTCATCCACAGCAAGTGGTTCGAGCTGTTCCTGATCGTCTTCGTCGCCACCTTCCACGGCTACGGCGCGGCCTGGCTCGCCGTGCGGATGCTCTTCCGCCCGCACAAGCCCGTCAAGCTGCTCGGCCTCACGGTCTGGCCGCAGGGGATGATTCCGCGCCACCGCGAGCGGCTCGCCCAGACCATCGGCCACGCCGTCGGCAACGAGCTGGTCTCGCAGGAGACGGTCGTCCACGCGCTGTTCGAGACCGGCTTCTTCCGCCGCAAGGTCGAGTCCTTCGTCGGCTCGTTCACCGACGAGCTGCTGGAGCGCAACTACGCCACCGCCCTCGACGCGCTCCCGAAGTCGGTGCGCGCGCCCGTCCTCGACGCGCTCTCCGCGCTCCAGCTCCGCATCGCCGAGCACGTCGCCGGCGCGCTCCGCAGCGAGGAGACGGCCGAGGCCGTCGCCCGCTTCGTCGACCGACGCGTGGACGAAATCCTCTCGCAGAGGCTTTCCGAGATGGTCGGCCCCGAGACGTTCGAGCAGGCGCTCGGCTTCGTCGAGAACCGCTTCCGCGGCGTCGTCCACGAGCGCGGCTTCGAGTCGAAGGTGCGCGAGTTCGTCTCCGCGCGCGTGGACGAGCTGGCCGGGAGCCGCGCGACGCTCGCCGAGATGTTCACGCCCGACACCGTGGCCGTCATCAAGGAGCGCATCGACAGCCAGGTGCCCCCCATCGTCGAGAAGCTGACCGACATCGCCACCAACCAGGGGACGCGCAAGCAGATCGGCGCGCTCATCAAGCGCGAGGTGGACGACTACTACCAGCAGCTCAACTTCTTCAAAAAAATCTTCATCTCGCGCGAGCGCATCCACGGCGAGGTGGACGAGCTGGTCAACAAGACCCTGCCGCGCCGCGTCGAAGAGTTCCTCTCCGGCGAGGCGTTCGAGCACCAGGCCGAGGAGTTCCTCAACACGACCATCGACGGCGTGCTCGCGCGCCCCGTCAACGAGCTGGTCGGCAACGTCGCGCCCGACAAGCTCGAACTGATTAAGGAGCAGATAGCCGAGCGCATCCTCTCCGTCGCGCGCAGCCCCGAGCTTTCGACCTCCGTCTCGGCCTACGCCACGGACGCGCTGGAGCGCCTGAGGCCGCACACCCTGCGCGCGCTCCTCGAACACGCGCGGCCCGACTCGGCCGAGCAGCTCAAGAGCTTCCTCGCGCGCGGCCTGATGGGCGTCCTCTCGCGCGAGGAGACGGCGCGCACCGTCAACGCCGTCCTCGCCTCGCAGGTCGAGAAGCTTCTGGTCAGGCCCATCGGGCGCGTCGGCGACCTCGTGCCGGAGGACAAGGTGAGGCGGGCCGCGGCCGTGCTCGCCGAGCGCATCGAGGGGGCCGCGCGCGAGCGCCTGCCGCAGGCCATCGCCGAGTTCGACATCGGCCGCATCGTGGAGGAGAAGGTCTCGGGCTACCCCATCAAGAAGCTCGAAGACCTCGTGCTCTCGGTCGCCAAGCAGCACCTGCGCACCATCGAGCTGTTCGGCCTCCTCATCGGCTTCGCCATCGGCGTCGTGCAGGCCACCTACCTCTACATCCGCCTGTTCTGGCGCTGAAGCCCCGCCGGGTTACAATGAGCCACGTCCGACGTCACGCCGGGAAGAATTTTTTTTAGATGGAATCCGCCCCGCACCCCCGACGCCCGAGCGCGCCGCGCATGTGGCTGCCCCACCTCGTCCTCGCCGTCGTGGCGCTGCTGACGGCCGCCATCGCCTGGGAGGTGCGCGTCTCGTCCGAGGACAACGACCGCCTCCGCTTCGAGAACGCGGCGCACCGCACCGAGGACGACGTGCGCTACCGCCTCCGGACCTACGTCAGCATCCTGCGCGCGGGCGCCGGCCTCTTCGCCGCCGACCGCGAGGTGAGCCGCGAGGAGTTCCGCCGCTTCGTCGAGCGGCTCGGCCTCGCGGAGACCTACCCGGGCGTGCAGGGCGTCGGCTTCAGCGCGCGCGTGCGGGCGCCCGAGCGCGAGTCGTTCCTCGACGCGGTGCGGCGGCAGGGCGCCCCCGACTTCCGCCTGCGGCCCGAGGGCGAGCGCGAGGAGTACCAGCCCGTCACCTACATCGAGCCTTCGGACGCGCGCAACCTCGCCGCCCTCGGCTACGACATGCTCTCCGAGCCCGTCCGGCGCGAGGCGCTGGAGCGCGCGCGCGACACGGGGCAGCCGGCCGCCACCGGCCGCGTCACGCTCGTGTCGGAGACTGACGAGCGCAAGCAGGCGGGCTTCCTCATCTACGTCCCCGTCTACCGCGGCGGCGCCGTCCCCGCGGGCGTGGCCGGGCGGCGCGAGGCGCTGCGCGGCTTCGTCTACGCGCCGTTCCGCGCCGACGACATGCTGCGCGGCATCTTCGGCCACGAGCCCCACCCGCTGGTCGACTTCCGCCTCTACGACGGCGACGCGGCGCAGGCCGAGGAGGCCGAGCGGCTCATGCAAACGGCCGACGCCCGCGGCCCCGGGGCCGGGGGGCGCGCCGGCGAAAGGCTCCTGCACACGACCCGCGTGGACGGCGCGGGGGCGGACGCCTACGGCCGACGGCCGCGCTTCCGCCGCGCGGCGACCGTCGAGACGGAGGGCCGCCCGTGGACGCTCGTCTTCACGCCGCGCTACGGCTCGGCCGTAGCGGCGCCCGACCGCGGCTGGGTCTTCGTCTCGCTCGCGGGCCTCGCCTTCGGCCTCGCGCTCTTCTTCGTCACGCGCTCGCAGGTGCGGGCGCGCGCGCAGGCGGAGGCGGCGGCCTCCGACGCGCGCGCCTCCGAGAACCGCTTCCGCACGCTGGTCGAGCAGTCGCCCGTCAGCACGCAAATCTTCTCGCCCGACGGCCGCACACTTCGCGTCAACCGCGCGTGGGAGGAGCTGTGGGGCGTCACGCTCGAAATGCTCGGCGACTACAACGTCCTCGAAGACCCGCAGCTCGTGGAGAAGGGCATCGCGCCCTTCATCAGGCGCGGCTTCGAGGGCGAGCCGACGCGGGTGCCCGCCATCCTCTACGACCCCGAGCAGACCATCCCCGGCGTGACGAGCCACAAAGACCCGGGCCGCTGGGTGAGCGCCGTCATCTACCCCGTCAAGGACGAGGAGGGGCGCGTGCGCGAGGTCGTCCTCATCCACGAGGACATCACCGAGCGCGTGCGCGCCGAGGAGGAGCTGCGCGGGCAGACCGAGGCGGCCGAGCGCGCGCGGCGCGAGGCCGAGGAGGCTTCGCGCCTGAAGGACGAATTCCTCGCCACGCTCAGTCACGAGCTGCGGACGCCCCTGACCGCCATCCTCGGGTGGGCGAAGCTGCTCCGCTCGGGCGGCATCGGGCCGGAGGCGGCGGCGCGCGGGCTCGAAGCCGTCGAGCGCAACGCCGTGGCGCAGACGCGCCTCATCGGCGACCTGCTCGACGTCTCGCGCATCATCACGGGCAAGCTCCGGCTTGAGCCGCGCACGGTCGAGCTGGCGCGCGTCGTCGAGGCCGGCGTCGAGGGCGTGCGCCCCGCCGCCGAGGCGCGAGGCGTCCGCCTTGAGACGAGCCTCGGCGAAGGCGCGGCCCTCGTCTCGGGCGACCCCGACCGCTTGCAGCAGGTGGTGTGGAACCTGCTCTCGAACGCGGTCAAGTTCACGCCGCAGGGCGGGCGCGTCGGCGTGCGCCTCACGAGCGGCGGCGGCCACGCCGAGGTCGAAGTCTCCGACACCGGGCGCGGCATCGCGGAGGAGTTTCTGCCGCACGTCTTCGACCGCTTCCGCCAGGCCGACGGCCGCATCACGCGCGAGCACGGCGGCCTCGGGCTCGGCCTCTCCATCGCGCGCCACCTCGTCGAGCTGCACGGCGGCACCATCACGGCCGAAAGCCCCGGCGAAGGCCGCGGCGCCACCTTCCGCTTCCGCCTCCCGCTCCTCGGGGTGCCGGGTGCGGATTCCACCCCGAATTGAGGGCGCGCGTGCGCGCGGGAGCGTTTAACCTTTCTTCACTTTCGCCTTCCGCCTTTTTCTCCACGCTTGCGCGGGGCAACCATTTCGTCGGATAAATATACCCACCCCCGAGTAAATCCCCCGCTTGGTTTTAGACAGGACGACTCCGCGCGGCTCTCCCTCCCGGCGCGGGCGCGGGCTTTCGGTTCAAGGAGGGAGAGGCATTCATGTTCGCACGAGGGAATTTAATCAGGCTGCTCGTCGTCTCCGCGTCACTCGCGGCGGCGGCGGGCGCGGCGCGGGCGCAGCAGGCGGCGCCGCAGCCGCAGAACTTCATCCGCTACGACCGTTTCGAGTCGGAGCGTTCTGACAGGCTGACGGGCGGGCGCGTCGAGCGCGGCGAGTTCGAGCCCGGCGAGCCCGACATCCACCTCACGCTCAACGTGCCCTCGTTCCGCCTCACGCTGTGGCAGAACGGCAGGGAGGTCAAGTCCTACCACGTCGGCGTCGGGATGAAGGACTACCCCATCTACATCGGAGAGCGCGAGGCGAGGGAGGTCATCTGGAACCCGGCGTGGATTCCGCCTTCGAGCGAGTGGGTGAAGGGCCACAAGGGCGTCAAGCCCGGCGAGGTCATCGAGGCGAGCGACCCGCGCAACCCGCTCGGCAAGGTCAAGATTCCGCTCGGCGACGGCTACCTCATCCACCAGGCCAAAGGCCCCGGCGACCTCGGCAACCTCGTCTCGCACGGCTGCGTGCGGATGCTGCGCGCGGACCTCTACGACCTCGCGGAGAAGATAGTCGCCGCGCGCTCCCTGCCGGTCACGCGCCGGCAGATCGCCGCCGCGAAGGCGAGCAAGAATACGCTCGTCGCCGCGCTCGAAGAGCCCCTGGAGTTCGACATCAACTACGACACGCTGGTCGTCGAGGGCGGCGTGCTCTACATCTACCCGGACGTCTACGACCGGCGCACCAACACGCCGGCGCGCCTGCGCGAGGAGCTGCGCGCGGGCGGCGCCGACGTCTCGGGGCTGGGCGACGCCGAGCTGGAGAAGATGCTCGCCAGCGTCACCCGCCGCACCAAGTTCGTCGTCCCCGTCGCCAGCATCGAGCGGGGCCGCGCCCTCGCCGACGGCCGCACCGAACCGCTCCTCGGCTCCCCCGCCAAACCCGCCCGCCGCAGAAGAACCGTGGCGAGCCGCGGCCGGTAATCTACACAGCAGGCGCGAGAAGAAAGCCCGGGGTTTGAATGCCCCGGGCTTTCTTCTCGCGCCTGCCGCGTCTCCACCACTCCGAATCGGCGTGGCTAGGATTTGCCGAGGCTCTTTTCCAGCCACGCTACGTCCGAGCGATCCTTATCGCGCCCCGCGGCCAGCTTGTTTTTAAGCAAGTCCTCTTTCGATAAGACGAAAACCTCCACGCCGTCCACTTCGACTCTCACCCTGCCTCGTGCCGCCTCGTCGAACTCGACGCCGTCGATTCCGGTCAGCAGGTCGATTCTGCGAGGCTCGACGCCGAGCTGAAGGATTGTGTCGGGGGTCGTGAAGTCTTCCACGGAGAGGTCGGAGGTGGGGGCGCCGAATTTAGCGACGGCGCGCAAAACTTTCCGCGCGTTGTCGGGGCTGATTCTGAGCCAGACGTCGATGTCCCCGGTCGCGCGGGGGAGGCCGTGGGCCGCGAGGGCGTAGGCGTCGACGACGATGAAGTCAACCCCCTCGTCTTTTAAGCACGACAACATGTCTCTGAAGTCTGGATTCAGCATCAAGTTTTCCCTTGAACGACCAGGCGTCGAGAGTAAGTTGCCACACCATGCCCATCAGCTCCGCCGGGGTCTTGCCCCTCAAATCATTCTCGGGCGCGTCGTGGAGCGAAAGTTTTCTGACCAGAATCTTCTTCTCCGCCATAAGACGCTAACCCCCACAGTTTTTCGACGGCCGGAGTTCTTCACTCCGAGTCGGGGCGGCGGGCGATGTTTTCGGCGAGGGCTTTGGCCTCGGGGAAGAGTTCCAAGGCGCGGAGCATCTGCGGGTCGCCTTCGAGGAGGTAGCGCGTGGCGGCGTCGCCGCCGTGGCTGGCGTTGACGAGGTGCTCGCGTATCCGCAGGCGGACGTAATCCATCTCGCGCTCGACCTGCGCCGGGGTGAGCCCCGCCTCGGGGTCGCGCTTGACGAAGTCGCGGAACGCCTGGAGCACCCTGTCGTTGACGGGGAAGTCGGTCGGCCGCGGCGTGCGGTTGTACTGCGGCTCGGCCGTGACGCGGTAGCCCTCCAGCCCCGCGACCTGCCCGCCGGCGAGCTGGCGCACGAAGTGGAAGACCTCCTCGTAGATGCGCGCGCGCAGAGGCGTGGCCACGTCGAGCGGCTTGACCTCGCGGTCGGGCGTGATGCCGCCGCCGCCGTAGAAGACGCGCCCGCCCGCCGTGCGGATGGCCGGGCCCGAGGGCGTCGGCGCGGGCGTCGGCCGCGGCGTCGGCGCCGCCCCGGGCGCGGCCGGCGCCGAAGGGTTCCGCGCGGGCTGCACGCCCGCGTCAGGGTTCTGGTGCGTGTAGTAGTCGTAGATGGAGCCGCCCGTGTAGGAGCGCTGAATCAGCCGGCCGTAGGGCGTGTAGTACTTCGCGGTCGTCAGCGTCAGCCCCGCGCCGTAGGGCAGGTTGAAAATCCTCTGGACGAGCCCCTTGCCGAAGGTCGTCTCGCCGACGACGAGGCCGCGGCCGTGGTCCTGCACCGCGCCGGCGACGATCTCGGAGGCCGAGGCGGAGTTGCCGTTGACGAGGACGACGAGCGGGTACTCGACGGGGTCGTAGAAGACGTTCTTGTACTCGCGGTTGCTCTGCTCGTCGCGGCTGCGGACGGAGACGACGCCCTTGCCGCGCGGGACGAAGTGGCTCGCCACCTTGATGGCCTGGTCGAGCAGGCCGCCCGGGTTGTTGCGCAGGTCGAGGACGAGCTGCTGCATCCCCTGGCCGCTCAAGTGTTCGAGCGCCTGCGCCAGCTCGTCCGAGGTCGTGTGGGTGAAGCCGCCCGTCAGTCCGACGTAGCCGACGCCGGGGCGAATCATGAAGGAGTTGCGGATGGAGGGCTGCGGGACGCTGCCGCGCCGGATGGTGAAGTAGAGCGGCGCCTGGCTGCCGGCGCGCTCGATCTTGATGGTGACGGGCTCGCCCTCGGGGCCGCGCACGGCCTTCGAGACGGCCTGCGTCGTCCAGTCGCGCGCGTCCTTGCCGTCCACCTCAAGGATGCGGTCGCCGAAGCGGAGGCCGGCCTTCGCGGCGGGCGTGCCCTCGATGGGCGTCTGGACGTAGACGCCGTCGCGGTGGCGCAGGATGGAGACGCCGATGCCGGTGAAGCGCGACTCCTGGTCTTGCAGCAGCCGGCGGTACTCGGCCGGCGTGAAGAAGTTCGAGTGCGGGTCGAGCGAGAGGAGCATGCCCTGCACGGCCGCCTCGTTCGCCTTCTCGTAGTCCACCGTGTCCACGTAGTTCTCCGAGATGACCTGGAGCGCCTCGTTGTAGGCCGCCTCGACGCGCGCCGCGCCGCCCTCGGCGCCGCCCGCGGCCTGCGAGAAGGCGCGGCGGCCGTAGATGCCGCCGACGAGCGTGGCCGCCAGAATGATGACCGCCGCCGTGATGCGTCCGAACGTCCTGCTGCTCATATTTAAAACCCCCGAACTCCGCCCGACCTCCGCGCGTTTATGCGCCCGCGGGAAGAATTTTAACAGTAGACGGTGGCCGGTAGCCAGTAGTCAGTAGGGAAGCGCCGGCGCCCGCATCTTTCGGGCGCCGGCGTCAGGTTCCGCGGGGCGGGGCCCGCTGTCTACTGACTACTGTCCTCCACCTACTTCTGTTATATTTTTGAGGCGATGTCTTCATCCGCCCTCTCCATCGTCATCCCCGCTTACAACGAGTCGGCGCGCATCGGGAAGACCCTGCGCGAGGTCGTGGCCTACCTCGAAGGGCGCCCCGGCGGCGGCGAGGTCGTCGTCGTGGACGACGGCTCGAAGGACGACACGGCGCGCGTCGCCGAGGCGGTCTTCGCCGAGTCGTCGCCGCGCCGCGTCGAGACGCGCGTCATCCGCGTCGAGCCGAACCGCGGGAAGGGGCACGCCGTGCGGGCGGGGCTGCTCGCCGCGCGCCACACCCTCGCCGCCTTCTTCGACGCCGACCTCTCGATGCCCGTCGCCGAGACGCCGAAGCTCGTCGAGCCCATCCGCTCGGGGCAGTACGACATCGTCTTCGGCTCGCGCGCGCTTGACCGCCGCCTCATCGGCACGCACCAGCCCTGGGCGCGCGAGCAGAGCGGCCGCGTCTTCAACCTGATGATGAGGCTCCTCACGGGCCTGCCCTTCAAGGACACGCAGTGCGGCTTCAAGGCGTTCCGCATGGACGTCTGCCGCCCCGTCGTCGAGGGCGCGCTGATTGACCGCTTCGGCTTCGACGTGGAGCTGCTCTTCATCGCGCACCGGGCGGGCCTGCGGATGCTCGAATACCCCGTCCGCTGGGACGACGTGGCGGGCGGCTCGGTCAGCTTCAAGGCCGGGCTGCAAGGCTTCGGGGAGCTGCGGCAGGTCAGGCGTAACGCCGCCCGCGGGCTCTACGACGCGGCGGTCGCCCGCGCCCGCGGTGCCGCCGAGGCAGTCAGGAACCGCCGCCGCCTGGCCGACGAAGCGGAGGCGGAGACCGACGTCTCGCGCGGGCTGGCGGGGCAGAGGATTTGAGACTCAACTCGGAAGGGTGACGAATGACGGCGAGGCTCAACGTCAACATTGACCACGTGGCGACCGTGAGGCAGGCGCGGCGGGCGCCGGAGCCGAGCGTGGCCGCGGCCGCGCTCATCTGCGAGGAGGCGGGCGCCGACGGCATCACCGTCCACCTGCGCAGCGACCGGCGCCACATACAGGACGAAGACCTCTACACGCTCAAGCGCGTCGTCACCACCTACCTCAACGTCGAGATGGCCGTCACCGACGAGATGGTCGGGATAGCGACGGACGTCCGCCCCGACGCCGTCTCGCTCGTCCCCGAGACGGCGGGCGAGATTACGACCGAGGGCGGCCTCGACGCCGCCGCCAACCTCGCGGCCGTGCGCGCGGCCGTCGACCGCCTGCGCGACGGCGGCCTCTTCGTCAGCCTCTTCATAGACCCCGACCCGCGCCAGATAGAGGCGGCGCACAACGCCGGCGCGCAGCAGGTCGAACTCTGCACGGCCGCCTACGCCGAGTCCACGCTCGGGGCGCGCGCCGTCCACTCCGAGGGCCGCGCGCGCGCCGCGGCCGAGTTACAGCGTCTGCGCGAGGCCGCCACGTTCGCCTCGCAGTACGGCCTCCACGTCGCCGCCGGCCACGGCCTCACCTACCGCAACGTCGGCGAGGTCGCCGCCATCCCCGAGGTGACCGAGTTCAACATCGGCCACAACGTCGTCTCGCGCGCCGTCCTGACGGGGCTCGCCGAGGCCGTCCGCGAGATGCGCGCCCGCATCCGCGAGGGCAAGTCCTGAGGGGTCTTAAACGTCCGCCCGCGCGACGAGGGTTCTTTCCGGCGCTCGCTTCGGTCTGCCGCCGGGGGCTGTTAAAATGGCCCCGCTCCCCGGCGAAAACCCGAAAAGCAAAACGGAGAAACCTCGTGCCCCTGTTCGTGCCTCATCGCGTGCGCCCCCTGTCCGCGCTCCCGCTCCTCGCCGCCTGCGTCCTCCTGCTCTCGGCCGACCACGCCCGCGCGCAACAGTCGCCGGCCCAGACCATGAAGCTCGACCGGATTGAGTTCAAGGGGCTCGACCGCGTCAAGGTGCCGGAGGCGCTGGAGAAGAGCGGCCTGCAAGCCGGCCAGAGCGTGGACATAGACGCGGTCGAGGCGGCCGCCAACCGCCTGCTCGAATCCGGCCTCTTCGCCAACCTCAGCTACAAGCTCAAGGGGACGACCGACAAGGCGCTGCTCACCTTCGAGGTGGTCGAGCGGAAGTGGACGATGCCCGTCGCCTTCGACAACTTCGTCTGGTTCACCGACGACGAACTGCTCGCGGCCGTCCGCCGCAAGCTCCCCGCCTTCGACGGCACCGCGCCCGAGGCCGGCGGCGTCACCGAGCAGATTAAGCAGGCGCTCGAAGAACTCCTGCGCGAGCGCAGGATAGAGGGCGCCGTCGAGTACACGCTCTCGGACAACGCGGCGGCGCGGGGCGGGCGCCGGGTCGAGCACCTCTTCAGCGTCAAGGGGCCGGGCCTGCGCGTCTGCAAGATAAATTACGCGGGCGCGCGCGCCGTCCCCGAGGAGACTCTGGTGACGAAGTCGGGCGGCATCTTCGACAACGACTACTCGCGCGCCTACGTCGGCGGCTTCGTCGAGAGCAGCCTGCTCCCGCTCTACCACGAGAAGGGCTACCTGCGCGCCTCCTTCGGCCCGCCGAAGGTCGCGCCCGAGACTTCGCCCGAGTGCAAGGGCGTCGCCCTCTCGGTGAGCGTGGACGAGGGCTCGATCTACGTCTGGGACAAGGCCGTGTGGGAGGGCGCCGCGGGCCTGACGGCGCAGGAACTCGACGCCGCGCTTGGCATGCGCAGCCGCGAGGTCGCCAACGCCGTCAAGATAGCGAAGGGGCTGGGGCTGGTGCGGCGCGCCTACGGCCGCAAGGGCTACCTCGGCGTCCGCATCCGGCCCTCGACCGAGTACGACGACTCGGCGCGCAGCGTCTCCTACCGCTTCCAGGTGGAGGAGGGCCCGCAGTACCGCATGGGCGAGCTGACAATCACGGGGCTCGACGAGGCCGCCACGAACAACCTGCGCGGGCGCTGGCGCCTGCTCAGCCGCGAGGTCTACGACGAGGGCTACCTCGACGAGTTCGGCAAGAAGGCCGTCGCCGAGTTCGTCAGGGACTCGGCGCGCGCCGGCAACCCGCTCCCCGCCTTCAAAATCGAGAGCAAGGTCACGCCCGACCACGCCCGACACACCGTCGACGTCGCCATCAACTTCAGGCGCGAGGCCGCGCCCGCGAAGCCCTAGATACACCGAGGCGGGCGGCGTCAGAGGCTCCCGATCCTCCAACGCGCCCGCCCGGCGCCTTTCGACCTCGTGAAAGGCCGAAATCCCTTGAGCCGTCGGCCTCAGTCCTTACGCTTCGGCGGCGTGAACCCCATGTGCCTGTAGGCGGCGGGGGTGCAGACGCGGCCGCGCGGCGTGCGGTTAAGGAAGCCGATCTGGATGAGGTACGGCTCGATAATCTCCTCGATTGACTCGCGCTCCTCGCTGATGGAGGCCGAGATGGTGCCGACGCCCACGGGGCCGCCGTCGAACTTCTCGATGATGGTCGTCAGAACCTTCCGGTCAATCTCGTCGAGCCCGAACTTGTCCACCTCCATCTCGTCCAGCGCGCGCCGCGCCACCTCGCGCGTGACGCGCCCGTCGTACTCGACCTCGGCGTAGTCGCGCACGCGCCTCAGCAGCCGGTTGGCGATGCGTGGTGTCCCGCGCGCCCGCCGCGCGATCTCCGACGCCCCCGTCGCCTCCATCTCCACGCCGAGGATTTCGGCCGAGCGGTGGACGATGATCTCCAAATCCTTCTGCGAGTAGAAGTCGAGGTGGAAGACAATGCCGAAGCGGCCGCGCAGCGGCGCCGTGATGAGCCCGGCGCGGGTCGTCGCGCCGACGAGCGTGAACTTCGGCAGGTCGAGCTTGATGGAGCGGGCGGCCGTGCCCTGCCCGATCATGATGTCGAGCTGGTAGTCCTCCATCGCCGGGTAGAGCACCTCCTCGATCTGCGGCTTGAGGCGATGAATCTCGTCGATGAAGAGGACTTCGCCCTCCTGCAGGTTCGTCAGCACGGCCGCGAGGTCGCCGCCGCGCTCGATGGCCGGCGCGCTGACGGACTTCAGCGGCGCGTCCATCTCCGACGCGATGATCTGCGAGAGCGTCGTCTTGCCCAAACCCGGCGGGCCGAAGAAGAGGACGTGGTCGAGCGCCTCGCGCCGCGCTTTGGCCGCGCGGAGGAAAATCTTGAGGTTGGTCGTAATCTTCGGCTGGCCGACGTACTCTTCGAGCGAGCGGGGCCGCAGGGAAGACTCGACGAGCTGGTCCTCCTGGGTCGCCGCGCCCGAAATCTCGCGCGGCATCTCGACTACGTTTTTGACCGCTTCCGACGCTGCCTGTGACATCAAATGACTCCCCTTGCCGGCTTCCGTCTCCCGCCCGATTCGATGCCGCCATTATGCCACGCGCGGGCAAATGTTTCAAGCGTGAAACGATTGGAGGGCGAAAAAATCTTCCCCCTTAGGGGAAGAAAAAGGCGCGCCCCGTCCGTGGTGGGCGGGGCGCGCGGGCGGCGGTTTTAGTTGGTTTGCGTCGGCCTTATGAGCGCGCGGTGTCGCCCGCGGTGAGTTGGAGGCGGGCGGCGGCGCGGTCGAGTTGGGCGCGGACTTCGGCGAGTTCCTCGGGCGGGCCGGTGAAGCCGCCGAGGCGGCGTTCGGCCTCGTCGCGCTCGGCGCGCGCGCGGGCGGCGTCCACCTCTTCGGGGAACTCCGCGAGGTCGGCGAGGACGGAGACGCGGTCGTTGTTGACCTCGACGAAGCCGCCCGAGACGAGGAGGCGGCGCGTCGCCCCGCCCTGCGTGTAGGAGAGCACGCCGGTCTGGAGCGCCGAGATGAGCGGCGTGTGGCCGGGCAGAATCCCCAGCTCGCCGCCGAGGCCGGGCACGGTCACGGCGTCCGCCTGCTCCGAGAGCAGCCGGCGCTCCGGCGTGATGACGTCAAGTTGAAGGGCCATGATTGGAATGATGAACGCGGAGTGCAGAGTGCAGAATTAAAAGGCAGTCCGTCTTTCATTCTGCACTCTGCACTCCGCGTTCTGCACTTTCTTTATGCGGCGGCGAGGCGCATGCCGCGCTCGCGCGCCTCCTCGATGGTGCCGACCATGTAGAACGCCTGCTCGGGCAGGTCGTCGTGCTTGCCGTCGATGATCTCCTGGAAGCCGCGGATGGTCTCGGCGACGGGGACGTACTTGCCCTCCATGCCCGTGAACTGCTGCGCGACGAAGAAGGGCTGCGAGAAGAAGCGCTGCACCTTGCGCGCGCGAGAGACGACCAGCTTGTCCTCTTCCGACAGCTCGTCCAGGCCCAGAATGGCGATGATGTCCTGGAGGTCCTTGTAGCGCTGCAAGATTTGCTTGACCGCCTGCGCCGTCCGGTAGTGGTCCTCGCCGACGATGCGCGGGTCGAGGATGCGCGACGAGGACGTGAGCGGGTCGACGGCCGGGTAAATCCCCAGCTCGACGATCTGGCGCGAGAGCGCCGTGACGGCGTCGAGGTGCGCGAAGGTCGTCGCGGGCGCGGGGTCGGTGTAGTCGTCCGCCGGGACGTAGACGGCCTGGATGGAGGTGATGGAGCCGGTGCGCGTCGAGGTGATGCGCTCCTGCAACTCGCCCATCTCGGTGGCGAGGTTCGGCTGGTAGCCGACCGCCGAGGGCATGCGCCCGAGGAGCGCCGACACTTCCGAGCCCGCCTGCGTGAAGCGGAAGATGTTGTCCACGAAGAGGAGCACGTCGAGCCCCTGGTCGCGGAAGTACTCGGCCACGGTCAGGCCCGAGAGCGCGACGCGCAGGCGCGCGCCCGGCGGCTCGGTCATCTGGCCGTAGACGAGCGCCACCTTCGACTGGCCGATGGTGTCCATGTCCACCTTCGTCATGTCGAACTCGCCCGTCTCCTCGAAGTGCTTGTTGAACGCCTCGCCGTACTGGATGACCTGCGACTCGACCATCTCGCGCAGAAGGTCGTTGCCCTCGCGCGTGCGCTCGCCCACGCCCGCGAAGACCGAGAAGCCCGAGTGCTTCATGGCGACGTTGTTAATCAGCTCCATGATGAGCACGGTCTTGCCGACGCCGGCGCCGCCGAAGAGGCCGATCTTGCCGCCGCGCAGGAAGGGCTGGATGAGGTCCACGACCTTGATGCCCGTCTCGAACATCTCCATCTCGGTGGCCTGCTCGTCGAGCGTGGGCGCGTGGCGGTGGATGGGGTAGCGCTGCTCGGAGTTGACCGGGCCGAGGTTGTCGACGGGCTGGCCGATGACGTTGAGCACCCGCCCGAGCGTCGTCTCGCCGACGGGGACGGTGATGGTGCCGCCCGTGTCGTAGGCGGTCATGCCGCGGACGACGCCCTCGGTCGGCTGCATCGAGACGGTGCGGACGCGGCCTTCGCCCAGGTGCTGCTCGACCTCGGCGATGAGGTCGATGGGCTCGGGCACGTCGAAGCCCTCGCTTGTGACGCGCAGCGCCGTGTAGATGGGCGGCAGGTAGCCGTCGCCGAACTCCACGTCGAGGACCGGGCCGATGACCTGGACGACCCGACCCGGTTGGCGGCCGTCGGTGTTAGTGTAGCTGGACATACCTTTAGTTAATGCTCCTCTTCGGCAAAGCTGGAAGGCGAGAAAATCGCAGTAGTTTTAAGGGCGAAAGGTTAGCACACGCCGCGCGCCGAGGCAAAGCGGCCGCGCCGCGCGCCGCGCCGGCGAACCGTCAGATTGACTTTCCGGGTGCATTTGCGTACAGTCTTCCGGCTTTCGGGTCTGGGGGGAGGGGAACGACGCTCTCTTCAGGCCCGTCATTTTTACGCGGAGAAATCGAGTACGCACCGTCACTCCCGAGGCGCACTCCCGAAACACTCGCAGGCCGAGTTTCCCCCAGGGGCCCACGATTCGCCTGCTACAAAACGAAGGATGATTTGATGAAGAAACTGACCCTGATTTGCGGGACGGCCTGCGCTCTGTTCCTGGCGGCCGCCTGCTCGTCACCCGCCCCCGCCAACTCCAACGCGACCGCGAACGCCAACGCGGCCAACCGCAACGCCGCGACGGCCGCCAACACGGCCGCCTCGCCGGCCGCGTCCACGGCCGCGAACGCCAACGCGGCGAACTCCAACTCGTCCGCCTCCGAGGCGGGCGCCGCGCAGGACTTCACCCTCGTCAACGACACGGGCGTCGAGATAGACAAGGTCTTCATCTCGCCGCACGACAAGGACGACTGGGAGGAGGACGTCCTCGGCAAGGACACGCTCCCGACGGGGCAGAGCGTGGAAATCAAGTTCCACCGCGACGAGACGGCCGCCGAGTGGGACCTGCGCGTCGAGGACAAGCAGGGCAACGCCATCGAGTGGGAGAGCCTGAACCTGCTCAAGATTTCGAAGGCCACGCTGCACTACAAGGACGGCAAGGCCACGGCCGACGTCGAGTAGCGCCGGGCGCGTCACGAAAGACGAAGGGCGAGCCGCCAGAGTCGTGCGGCTCGCCCTTCGTCTTTCGTCCGGATTCGAACTGCCTACTCCGCGTCGTCGAAGCGAATCCTCATGCTGCGGAGCGTGCGGCGGTCTTCGTCCGTCAGTTCGAGCCGCGCCGAGTCTTCGCCCCCCTCGCCGACGCCGTTCTCGCGCAGCCCGATTTCGAGCCGGAGCGTCAGCTCCATCTCGTAGCCGGCGCCGCGCAGCCGCTCGATGGCGGCGGCCACCGCGGAAGAGTTCTCGACCGCGGAGTTGATGGCCTCGCCCAACTCCTGCACGATCTCCTTCGCCTCGTCGTTGATTTCCAAAGCCCGCCCCGCGCTTAAGATTAAATATCGAGGGGGTTTGCCTCTAAACCCCCGAAGATGCTACGCGGCGGGCGCCCGCAGGTCAACCGCGAGCGCCCGCCGCCGGGGACGAAACTTGAAAAACGCTTACGAGCGGCCGTCGAAGTCCACGTTGGCCTCGACCGCGGAGTAGATGCGGAGGTACATCTTGGTCTCCTCGGGGATGAGCGTGCGCCAGGCCGAGCCGCCGCGCGCGAGGTAGCCGGGGAGCTTGCGCGGGTTCGAGTTGTACCCGGCGGCCAGCAGCTCGGCCTGCGTCGCCAGGCCGCCTTCGAGCGCCGCCGCGACCTCCTCCTGCTTCAGGAGGTAGTCCCAGGTGTCCTGCATGTAGAGGAGCATCGCCTGCGTCGCGTTCTCGTGGTCGCGCATGCCCTCGACGAAGTCGTCCTTGAGGCCGGCGCGCGGGAACTGCTCCCTGATGGCGTAGTAGGTGGGCGGAATCATCTGCACCATCCCGCCGGCGCCAGCCGAGCTGACCGAGTAGCGGTAGGTGTCGCCGCCGTTCAAGGCGTAGAGGGTGCGTATCTCCTCGAAGAGCGAGGCCGAGTCCTCGGACAGGAAGCGCTTGTGGTCGGTGTGCTCGACGTGGCAGAGGCGCTCGGCGACGTCTATGACCGCCGGGTCTATCTTCTCGCCCTTCGCGGCGAGGCGGCGCGCGGCCTCGTCCAGACGCTCGCGGACGTACTCGCCGCCCGCGCGGACGACCGCGTCGTCCTCGACCGCCGGGTGCGCCGAAGTGTAGTAGGCGACCTCTTTGAGCTTCCCGCCCTTCTCGACGGGGTAGCGCACGACGAGCGGCTGAAGCTCGCGGCCCGCGGCGTCCTTCACGCGGACGGCGGTGTTGACGTAATTGGGGCGCACGACCTCGACCTTGAGCGCCTCGCCTTCCGACGAGACGGCGGTGAACTCGCCGTCCTGCTTCAGGAAGTCTTCCTTAGAGGCGCGCAACGTCTGCACCCCGCCCGAGGCGTCCGAGACGGCGAGCGTCACGACGTCCAGAGAGTCGGCCGGGAGTTGCCTGAGTTCGCGCTTGGCCTCGCTGATGCGGCCGCGCAGGCGCACGGCCGCGGGGTTGGCCGACGCCCGGCGCAGGTGGCTCGGCTCGACGCGCGTGTCGGACGCGGGCGCGAGGAGGAATCCGAGGAAATTCGGCAGGAACGGCCGCAGGCCGGCGAAGTTCGGCCCCAGAAACACGAGTAGCGGGAGAACAGAAAACAGCGTCTTTCTCATCGGCATTAATCTCGGATTTTTAGGAAGATTGTTACAGCCGGAGTGCCCGAAACCTTGTTCGCGCCCGGAGACCTTGTTCGCTTGTTGCGCCCGCGTTGTGCGTTTATTGCAACAGTCATCAGACGCGCGAGCGGGGCTCGCAGTTGTACCCCCCGGCCGTTCAAGTTGGCGGAGGATTACCGCACACGCCCGCCGCCCGCGACTGCACAGAAACCGTTCGTTGCCCGCCCCCGAGCCCCTGTGCTAGGCTTCGAGAAAACCACCCGCAGCGGAAGCCCGACCGTGAGGGAGGGCGTATGTCTTACAATGTCGCGTCCGGTGGGAGTTGAGACGCCCTCCCTCACGGTCGGGCTTCCGCCTGAGATGAGGATTTTATGACCACGAAGACGGACACCCCGCGCGAGCGCCGGGAGCATTTCGAGACCTCCTCGGGCATCCCGCTCCCGAACGACTTCAACCCCTCGAACACCGAGCCGGTGGACTACGATCGCGACCTCGGCGACCCGGGCGCCTACCCTTACACGCGCGGCGTCCGCCGCAACCTCTACCGCGGCCGCCTCTGGACGATGCGCCAGTACGCGGGCTACGCGACGGCCGAGGAGTCGAACGCGCGCTACAAGTTTCTGCTTTCGCAGGGGACGACGGGGCTCTCGGTCGCCTTCGACCTCCCGACGCAGATCGGGCTCGACTCGGACGACCCGCTGGCGGCGGGCGAGGTCGGCAAGGTGGGCGTCGCCATCGACTCGCTCGAAGACATGGAGCGCCTCTTCGAAGGCATCCCGCTCGGGGAAGTCTCGACCTCGATGACCATCAACGCGACGGCGGCCGTGCTGCTCTGCCTCTACGTCGCGGTGGCGAGGCGGCAGGGGGTCGCGGCCGGCGAACTTCAGGGGACGATTCAGAACGACATCCTCAAGGAGTACATCGCGCGCGGCACCTATATCTACCCGCCCGCGCCGAGCTTGCGTCTCGTCACCGACACCTTCGCCTTCTGCGCCGCCGAGGTGCCGAACTGGAACACGATTTCCATCTCCGGCTACCACATCCGCGAGGCCGGCTCGACGGCCGCGCAGGAGGTCGCTTTCACGCTCGCCGACGCCGTCGCCTACGTCGAGGCGGCGCTCGCCGCGGGGCTCAAGGTTGACGAGTTCGCCCCGCGCCTCTCCTTCTTCTTCAACGCGCACAACAACCTGCTCGAAGAGGTGGCGAAGTTCCGCGCCGCGCGCCGGCTCTGGGCGCGGCTGATGCGCGAGCGCTTCCACGCGCGCGACCCGCGCTCGCTGATGCTCCGCTTCCACACGCAGACCGCCGGCTCCACTCTCCAGGCGCAGCAGCCCGAGGTCAACGTCGTGCGCACCACCATCCAGGCGCTCGCCGCCGTGCTCGGCGGCACGCAGAGCCTGCACACCAACGCGATGGACGAGGCGCTGGCGCTCCCGACCGAACAGTCGGCGCGTCTGGCCCTGCGCACGCAGCAGGTCGTCGCCCACGAGTCGGGCGTGGCCGACACCGTGGACCCGCTCGCCGGCTCCTACGCCGTCGAGCACCTGACGAGCGGGGTCGAGCGCCTCGCCCTCGACTACATCCGGAAGATAGACGCCATGGGCGGGATGCTCCGCGCCATCGAGCTCGGCTACGTCCAGCGCGAGATACAGGAGGCGGCCTACCAGTACCAGCGCGCCGTCGAGTCCGAGTCGGCCGTCGTCGTCGGCGTCAACCGCTTCCGCACGGAGGACGAGACGCCCGTCCCGACGCTCCGCATCGACCCCTCGGTCGAGCGCGCACAGGTCGAGCGGCTCCGCGCCCTCCGCTCCCGCCGCGACGCGGAACGGACGGAGGTCGCCCTCACCCTCCTCGAAGACGCCGCCCGCGGCACGGACAACCTGCTCCCGCACATACTCCGCTGCGTCGAATCGCTCGCCACCGTCGGCGAAATCAGCCACCGCCTCCGCCGCGTCTGGGGCGAATACCGCGAGGCCGTGACGGTGTAGAATGTGAGCGAAGGAGTTGAGCCATGTCTCAGACTTTGAAAGCAATCTACCGCGACGGCACGTTCATCCCTCAGACGCCCTGCGACCTCCCCGAAGGCTCCGAGGTCGAACTCACCGTACGCGCCCCTCAAACCAATCAGCCTCCGGTGACGGACTTGGAAGAGCGAAAGCGCATCCTCAAAGAGATAGTCGAGAACATGCGCGCCAACACTCTTCCCGCGGACGCCCCTCGTCGTTTCACCCGCGAGGAACTGCATGAACGCCGTTGACACTAACGTCCTGATTTACGTCCATGACGACCGCGACCCCGCTAAGCAGGCGACAGCCGACGCGCTGGTACGGTCTTTAACCAGCGCGGTGTTGTTGTGGCAGGTGGCCTGTGAGTACATCGCCGCGAGCAGAAAGTTGGTCGGCTCCGGGTACAGCGTTGATCTGGCCTGGCAAGACGTCCGCAAGTTGCAGACAGTGTGGGTGCCAAAGTTTCCTACGCCGGACGTGCTGACGCGGGCGGAGGACTTGATGGGGCGACGCAGCCTTTCATTTTGGGACGCGCTGCTCGTCGCCGCCTGCCTTGAGGCGGGCGTGACTAGGCTATACACGGAAGATTTCGACGACTCGTTGAGGGCCGAGGGGCTGGAGGTCGTCAACCCGTTTGCGGCTCCGTAGGGGCGTCTTGGCAGCGGCGCGGTCGGTCGGTTAATCTTGGACGCGGTGGCACACCTTCTCGAAGTCAAAAATTTGCGGACGCAGTTCCCGACGCGCGCGGGGGTGGTGCGGGCGGTGGACGGCGTGAGCTTTCACGTGGACGAGGGCGAACTCCTCGGGCTCGTGGGCGAGTCGGGGTGCGGGAAGTCCATCACGGCGCTGTCGGTGATGCGCCTGGTCGGCTCGCCGGGCGGGATCGTCGGCGGGGAGATTTGGTTCGGGGGCGAGAACCTTCTGGCGGCGTCGGACGCGCGGATGCGCGAGATTCGCGGCGACGACATCGCGATGATTTTTCAGGACCCGATGACTTCGCTCAACCCCGTCTACGCCGTCGGCGAGCAGATAGCGGAGGCGCTCCGGCTGCACCGGAAGCTGAACCGCAGGCAGGCGCGCGAGGCGGCCGTCGAGGCGATGCGCGAGGTGGCCATCCCCGACCCCGGCCGCCGGGCGGACGACTACCCGCACCAGCTCTCGGGCGGGATGCGCCAGCGCGTGATGATAGCGATGGCGCTCGCCTGCGACCCGCGCCTGCTCATCGCCGACGAGCCGACCACGGCGCTCGACGTCACCATCCAGGCGCAGATTCTTGAGCTGATAGACGGGCTGCGGCGGACGCGCAACCTCGCCGTGCTGCTCATCACGCACGACCTCGGCGTCGTCGCCGAGGTGGCCGACCGCGTGGCCGTGATGTACACGGGCCGCATCGTCGAGGAGTCGCCCGTCGGGGAGCTGTTCGCGCGGCCGAAGCACCCTTACACCGAAGGGCTTTTGCGCTCGGTGCCGAAGCTGACCGCCGCCGAGGCGAAGAAGGCGGTGCGGCTCTCGACCATCGAGGGCACGGTGCCGAAGCCGACGAACCTGCCCGAGGGCTGCCACTTCGCGCCGCGCTGCCCGCACCGCATGCCGCGCTGCACGGAGGGCGACCTCCCGCTCTACCAACTCGAAGGCGGCGTCTCGGTGCGCTGCGTGCTCTACGACCTGACGGCGGCGGTGGCGGCCGACCGGGAGGTGGGGCGGATGGCGGAAGGGGGCGCGCGTGGGAGCGAGGACTAACGAGCGCGGGCAGACGGTGCCGCAGGCAGAGGTCTCGGCCTCGCGCGCCGAAGGGGCGGGGGGGGCGCGCGAGGAGCTCGTGCGCGTGCAGGGTCTCTACAAGCACTTCCCCGTGGCCGGGAGCTACGACGTGGTGCGCGCGGTGGACGGCGTGACGTTCGACATCTACCGCGGCGAGACGCTCGGGCTCGTCGGCGAGTCGGGCTGCGGCAAGTCCACGGTCGGGCGCTGCCTGCTGCGCCTGATCGAGCCGACGCGCGGCCGCGTGGAGTTCGAGGGGCGCGACGTCCTCGCCACCTCGGGCGAGGAGCTGCGCCGGCTCCGGCGCGAGATGCAGATCATCTTCCAGGACCCTTACGCCAGCCTCAACCCGCGCATGAGGGTGCGCGACATCGTCTCGGAGCCGCTGGTCATCCACGGCATCGGCGACAAGGGCGAGAGGCGGGAGCGCGTCGCGGAGCTTCTGCGCAAGGTGGGGCTCGACCCCGACTACATGAGCCGCTACCCGCACGAGTTCTCCGGCGGGCAGCGCCAGCGCCTCGGGATCGCGCGCGCTCTCGCCCTGAACCCGAAGCTCATCGTGGCGGACGAGCCCGTCTCGGCGCTCGACGTGAGCGTGCAGGCGCAGGTCGTCAACCTGCTCGAAGACCTGCAAAAAGAGTTCGAGCTGACCTACCTCTTCATCTCGCACGGCCTCGCGGTGGTCGAGCACATCTCCGACCGCGTGGCCGTGATGTACCTCGGCCGCGTCGTCGAGGTGGCGACGGCCGAGGACTTGTACGCCGACCCGCTCCACCCCTACACGCGCGCCCTGCTCTCGGCCATCCCCGTCCCCGACCCGACGCGCAAGCGCGACCGCATCGTCCTGAAGGGCGACGTGCCCACCCCCATCAACCCGCCTTCGGGGTGCCGCTTTCACACCCGCTGCCCCGAGGCCATCCCCGACTGCGCCCGCATCGACCCCGACCTCCGCGAAGTCGCCCCCAACCACACCGTCGCCTGCATCCGCGTCCCCGGCTGGTTCGAGGCCGAGACCAAAGCGCAGTAAGGTCGGGGACGGAGCCGGCACCCCTGAACACTTCCTTGCTCACACACTCAAAGCAGAAGGGGCGGGATGCAGACCCGCCCCTTCCGCCGCGCATTAGAGCCTTCTACCTTCTTACGCTTTCCCGTTGCGGCCTTCGCTGATGTGTCGCTCGACGACGTTGATGAGGGCGTCGAGGCGTTCGTCAGTCCGGCGGCCGCGCTCCTCTGCCTCGCGTTGCCGCGCCTGGGCCTCACGCTGCCACGCCTCGGCGTCGCCCTGACGGACGGCGAGGGACTGTATTGATTCGCGCAGGTCTCTAGTTGTACCGGTCAGGTCTCTTATCTCTGCCGCCTGAATCTCTGCGATGGCTAGGAGCCCCGCGATGCCCTCGGCGTTGCGGTCAATCTTTACGGAAAGCTTATCTACTGTGACGTTCAGTTGCGCCTGCTGTTCGAGGATGAAGTCCATCGTCCTTTTCATCTCTTCTCCGGTCATGTCTTCCGCCTTTCAGGTTGGGTGGTTAGTTTCACCTTCAGGCTTTGGCGGCAGCCCTTTTCGGTTAGGAGAATTATCGCAGAAAGGGCGGCGGGGTCAACCGTGGGGTTTGAAACCTTGCGCGGGGCGGGCGCGTAACAAAAATGGATTTAATGCGCCTCCCGTGGCCGTGCCGGGGGCGCGGTGTTCTCCCACCCTTTGAGTGAAGTGAGGGCTCTCCCCGTGGTTCGTCGCGCGTACGCTTACATCGTCTTCGGCGTCGGGATTCTGCTGGTCGTGGCGGCGGCGCTGAAGGTGCCCATCGGGTTCGGGCCGGGGGGCGCGCTCTGCTTCCTCGGGCTGGCGCTCTTCGGGCTGAGCTTCATCCCGGCGCCGGCGGCCCCGGCCGACGCGCCCGCGCCGATGTCCTTCCCGGCCAAGCTGGCGGGCATCTTCTTCGAGCCGTCGGAGGTCTTCCGCAACCTGCGCGCGCACCCGCGGTGGCTGGCCGCGCTCGTCCTCACCTCGCTGCTCGCCTTCGCCTACGCCACCGCCTTCACGCAGCGCCTGACGCCCGAGCGCATCGTCGGCTTCACGACCGACAAGGTGGCCGAGCGGTTCAACCTCCCGCCCGAGCAGGCCGAGCGGATGAAGTCGCAGCAGATCGCCGACGCCAAGTCGCCGGCGAAGGTCGCCGGCAACGCGGTGACCACCTTCGTCGGCGCCTTCGTCCTCTCCTGCGTCTTCGCCGGGCTCTACCTGCTGCTCGTGCTCCTGTTCGGCGGGCGCCTGAACTTCTGGCAGGGGCTGTCGGTGGCGGTCTGGGCGGGGCTGCCGCCGATGGTCATCGGCCGCGTGCTGAGCCTCGTCCTGCTCTTCCTCAAAGACCCGGACGACATCCACCCCGTGCTCGGGCAGGGGGGGCTGGTGACGGACAACCTGGGCGCGCTCGTCAGGCCGGCCGAGCACCCCGTCCTCTTCGGCCTGCTGAGTGCCTTCGGCGTGCTCGCCTTCTACCACCTCTGGCTCACGGCGACCGGCCTGCGCCACGGGAGTGACCGCCTCAGCAAGGGCTCCGCCTGGACGATAGCCGTCATCTTCTGGCTCGTCGGCCTGCTCTTCGCCGTCGCCTCCAGCGCGCTCTTCGGCGGCTTCATCTCTTGAGGGCCGTAAACCGTAAACCGTGAACCGTGACAAGAGAGGCGCCGCCCTTCTTGTCACGGTTCACGGTTTACGGTTTACGGCCCTTTTACTCGTAGCGGAGCGCCTCGATGGGGTCGAGGCGGGCGGCCTTCCAGGCGGGCCAGAGGCCGAAGACGAGGCCGATGCCGACCGAGGCGACGAAGCCCATGACGGGCGCCCAGAGCGGGACGTAGGACGGCAGGAGCAGCCTGACGAGCAGCGTCAGCGCCCAGCCGATGGCGAGCCCGATGAGGCCGCCGACGCCCGTCAGCGTCGCCGCCTCGATGAGGAACTGCCAGAGGATGTCGCGGCGGCGCGCGCCGATGGCCTTGCGGATGCCTATCTCGCGGGTGCGCTCGGTCACCGAGACGAGCATGATGTTCATCACGCCGATGCCGCCGACCATCAGGCCGACCGAGGAGATGGCGACCATGGCGACGGCGACGCCGCCCGTGATGGCGCGGAACTGGTCGATGATGGAGTCGGCCGTCGCCATGCCGAAGTTGTTCGGCTTGCCGAAGGGCACCTGCCGCCGCACCCGCAGCAGGTCCGTGATCTGGTCCTTGGCCGCGTCGATCTGCCCCGGCCGCGCGACGGCGAGGATGTAGACGTCGTCGGCGTTCGGCTTGAGCTTGCGGGCGACGTTGAAGGGGACGTAGATGCCGTTGTTGATGTCGTCGGAGCCGGAGCCGCCGAAGAGCTGCTCGCGCTGCTGGATGACGCCGATGACCTTGAAGTCCTGCCCGCCGATGTCTATGGACTGGCCGACCGCCGACATGTTGGGGAAGAAGTCTTCGGCGACGCGGTTGCGGACGACGCAGACGCGCTGGTTGGTGTCGTTCTCGTACTGCGTGAAGAAGCGCCCGTCGCTGACGACGTCCGTGCCGGCGCGCATGTAGTCGGGGAGCGTCCCTTCGAGGCGGACGGCCTCCGAGGTCTTGCCCTCGGTCGAGACCTTGATCTTGCGCCCGAAGAAGTTGTTGGTGATGTCGAGGAAGGGGACGGCCAGCTCGACGGCCGAGAGCTGCGAGACGGCGACGGCGTCGTCGTAGGTCAGCTCCTTGCGCATCCGCTCCTCGCGCGACAGGCGCCCGACGCGGATGCCCGGGTCGAACTTGGCGATGAAGATGGAGCGCGTGCCGAACGACTCGATCTCCTTCTTCACCTGCTCGTCGATGCCGCTGATGATGGACGCGATGAGCATCACCGTGATGACGCCGATCATCACGCCGATGACCGTCAAAAACGACCTCAGCTTGTTGGCCCGCAGCGTGTTGAGGGCCATCGCCAGGTTCTCGTAGATGTCGCCGCGCAGGATTCTCATTCAGTCGGCCCTCAGCGCCTCGATGGGGTCGAGGCGGGCGGCCTTCCAGGCGGGGAAGATGCCGGCGAGGACGCCCGCGCCGCCCGAGAAGACGATGGCCAACGAGACGGCGACCAGGGACAGGTACGTCTGCATCACGTAGTGCGAGACGACGAGCCCGAGCAGCCACGCGATGACGACGCCGACGAACCCGCCGATGACCGTGAGCACGACCGCCTCGACCAGGAACTGCTTGAGGATGTCGGCGCGCCGCGCGCCCAGCGCCTTGCGGATGCCGATCTCCTTCGTCCGCTCGGTCACCGAGACGAGCATGATGTTCATCACGACGATGGCGCCGATGACGAGCGCGATGGCGGGCACCGCGATGGCGACGATGAAGATGGTGCCGAAGAGGCGGTCGCGCAGGCCGGTGATGGAGTCCGGCGTGAAGACGCCGAAGTTGTCCTTCTCGCCCTTCTCCAGCCCCCGCCGCACCCTCATCCACTGCTTGGCCTCGTCCACTGCGTCCTCGAAGTGCCGGTCGTCCTTGGCCGTGCCCTGGAAGTAGACCGAGCGCCAGTTCCGGAGCGCGCCGAAGTTGCGCCGGTAGGTCAGCAGCGGCACGGTGACGAAGTTGTCCTGCGGCATCCCGAAGACCGTCCCCTTCGCCGCCCGCACCCCGACGACGCGGTAGGGCAGGCTGTTGATGAAAATCTCGCCGCCGACGGGGTCGCCGTTGGGGAAGAGCTTGTCGGCCACGTCCGAGCCGATGAAGACGACGCGCGCCGCCTCGCTGTTCTCGATGTCGGTGAAGTAGCGCCCGTCGGCGATGTCCACCTTCTCGATCTCGCCCATCAGGGGCTGCTTGCCGTCAATCGCCACCTCTTCGAGCAGCTCGTTGCCGCGCTTAATCTGCGCGCGCTGCGGGCGGGCGCCGGCGGCGAACTTGTCCGTCAGGGTGAGGCGGCTTTTGAGGAACTCGAAGTCTTCGAGCGTCAGCTCCTTGTTCCGGCGCTGGGCGGCCGCGATGGAGTCGGTGTCCTTGAAGTCGTCCATGCTGAAGCGGCCGATGGTGTAGGACTTGGCGCCGATGTTGGCGATCTTCTCGTCGATGTAGGCGTTGAAGCCCTCGATGAGCGAGACGACGACGACGACGGCCGCCACGCCGATAATCATCCCCAGCAGCGTCAGCGCCGAGCGCAGCTTGTGCGCCCAGATGGCGGCGGCGGCGAGCTTCAATGTCTCGATGAATCTCATGGTTCGCGTCTACTACGGGCCGGGCGGTGTGTTGGTTGCACACGCCGCCCGCCGCGTTCGTCGCCCGGTTCGAAAATCCTGATGTTTGGAGAGAAGTTTACGCCTAAAGCCCGTGAGCCGTAAACCGTGAACCGTGACAAGAAAGAGCGGGCTTTCTCTCGTCACGGTTCACGGTTTACGGCTCGCGGCTTTTCACTCGTAGCGCAAAGCTTCGATGGGGTCGAGGCGGGCGGCCTTCCAGGCGGGCCAGAGGCCGAAGACGATGCCGACGGTCGCCGAGATGCCGACGCCGACGAGGATGGCCCAGAGGGGCACGAAGGCCGGGAGCGGCGAGTAGGCGTTCATCAGGAGGCTCGCCGCCTCGCCGACCGCGAGCCCGGCGACGCCGCCCAGGCCCGTCAGGACGACGGCCTCGATGAGGAACTGCCAGAGGATGTTGGCGCGCGTCGCGCCCACGGCCTTGCGCACCCCGATCTCCTTCGTCCGCTCGGTGACGGAGACGAGCATGATGTTCATCACGCCGATGCCGCCGATCATCAGCGCGACGAACGAGATGGCCGTCAGCACGAGCCACGTGGCGCCCGTGAGCTGGTTGTAGAAGTCGAGCAGCGAGTCCTGCGACGAGACGCCGAAGTTCGGCGGCGCGCCCGCGGGCACCTGCCGGCGGCGGCGCAGCACGTCCGTGATCTGGTCCATCGCCGGGCGGACGTGGTCGCGCGTGTGCGGGCGGAGGATGATGAAGAAGACGACCACCGGCGGCTCGATGTCGCGCCAGTACTTGTCGAAGGTCGGGAGCGGGATGAAGACCGAGTTGTCGCGCGACTGGCCGAAGAAGTTCCCCAGCGTCTCCATCACGCCGATGACGCGGAAGGGCGTGCCCTCAATCTTTATCTCCTTGCCCAGAGGGTCCTCGTTGGGGAAGAGGGCGCGCACCACGTCCTGCGCGAGGATGGCGACGTTCTCGCGCCCGGCCATGTCGCTCTCGGTGACGAAGCGCCCGCGCTCGACGAACTGCGAGAGCGTGTACTCGTACTCGGGCGTGACGCCGAAGAGGATGGGCGTGTCGGTCTCCTTGTCGGCGTGGCGCATGCCGGCGGCTATCTTGCGGCGGATGGGCGCGACCGAGTCTATGTTTTCGGCGGCCTCCGCGCCGATGACCTCGGCGTCCTCGACGGTGATGTCCTTGCGGTGCAGCTCCTCGTTGTTGGGCGGGCGGCCGAAGCTCGGGTCGAACTTCGAGACGAAGATGGTGTTCGAGCCCAGGGACTCGATCTGCTCCGCGAAAGCCTTGTTGAGCCCCTGGATGATCGAGACCATGAAGGTGAGCGTGACGACGCCGATGCCGACGCCGAGGATGGTCAGCGCCGACCGCAGCTTGTTCGCCCGCACCGTCGCCACGGCCATCGCCGCCGACTCTTTGATGTCGTCGAAGGACATGCGAACCCTCAACTACTCCGCGCGCAGCGCCTCAATCGGGTCGAGCTTCGCGGCCTTCCACGCGGGCCAGAGGCCGCTGGCGATGCCGACGGCCGAGGAGACGCCGACGCCCAAGAGCGCCGAGCCGGCGCTGAAGAGCAGCGGGAAGCCCATCGCCGCCGCGAGCGCGAAGGCGAGGAGGAAGCCCGCCGCCACGCCCATCAGGCCGCCCGTCGAGGTCAGGACGACCGACTCGATGAGGAACTGCAGGAGCACGTCGCGGCGCGAGGCGCCGACCGCCTTGCGCACGCCTATCTCGCGGGTGCGCTCGGTGACGGAGACGAGCATGATGTTCATCACGACGATGCCGCCCACGACGAGCGAGATGGCCGCCACGCCGATGGTGACGACGTAGATGTTGGCCGTCGCGCCCTTGTAGAGGTCTATGAAGACGTCCTGGGTTTCGAGCGCGAAGCCGTCCTCCTCGTCGTGGAAGGTCTTGCCGCGGCGGTTGCGCATGACGTTGCGCACCTGGTCCTCGGCCGCCGCGAGCTGCGCGTCCTCGGGCACCTGCACGAAGACGACGAGCGAGACCCGCGCGCCGAAAGCCTTCTTGAACGTCGGGTAGGGAATCTGCACGAAGTTGTCGCGCGAGAAGCCGAAGATTTTCCCCAGCCGCTCCGTGACGCCGATGACCTCGTAGCCCCGCCCCTCGACGCGCACCGTCTTCCCGATGACTTGCTCGGGCGGCGCGCCCTCGAAGAGGTTCTCGACGACGTCCGGGCCGACGACGGCCACGTCGCGCCCGGCCGCCTCCTCCACGTCCGTCCACGCGCGCCCGGCGACGACGTCCGTGTCCTCGATGGCGAACATCGAGAGCGTGAGGCCGCGCACGCGCACGCCCTCCGAGGACTTGTCGCCGGCCTTCGCGGTCGCCTGCGCGTTGGCGGCTATCCCCGTCCGCCAGCAGACGGAGCAGAGGCGCGCGACCGCCTCCGCGTCCTCCTGCGTCACGTCCTTGCGGCGGTTGAACTTGATGAAGTCCTCGCGCGAGGTGATGACCTGCGGGCGCTTCGAGACGGTGAAGACGGTCGAGCCCTGCGAGGAGAAGGTGGAGGCGACCGTCTGGTCGAGCCCCTTGATGATGGTCACGACCGCGATGACGGCCGCCACGCCG
>DASVTS010000133.1:0-30557 GCA_036387455.1 Pyrinomonadaceae bacterium
GAAGACAATTACCCGCACCGACGCGGAGACGCAGCTTGCATTTTTCGCTGCGTCTCCGCGTCTGTGCGATTAAACAAATCCGCCTGAAGTTTGCCGGCCGGTTGAGCGGGTGCTAGAATTTTCCGCGTCCCCCTTAAAGTAATCGTTGTCCGAATTTCAGAGCTTTCCCGCGAAGGCGAGGCGAGGAGGCAGCAGGCTTGGCACAGACCGCCGAGGGCACGCCGCAAGGCGAGTTGGAGCGCAGACACGCGGCGGCCGCGCGCGTCGTGCAGGCCGTGGGGCTCTTGACGCTGCTCCTGTTGGCGCTCGCGCTGACGGGCGTCCTCGGCGGCGCCATCCGCTTCAACCCGGCCACAGCGAACTCGCTGCGCATTATCATCGTCTTCCTCGGCGTCGGCGCCATCGTTTACCGCCGCACGAAGTTTTCCGCCATGCGACTCCAGGACATCGGCGCGCTCCGCGGCGCGGCGGGGCTGCTCAGGACTTTGCAGGCGACGACCGTCACGGTCGCGCTCATCGGCGGCCTGATAGCGCTCCTCGGCTTCCTCATCAGCCTGATGACGGGGTTCGGGACGGACATGCTCTACTTCGGCGTCATCGCCGCCGCCGTGCTGCTCTACTGCTACCCGAGGCGCGCGGCCTGGCGCGCGGTCGTCGCCGCCGCCGAGCGCGGGGACGCAGACCCCGTGCGGGCCGCGAAAGGAACAACGGTTTGAAGCCCTCTTCTCGTCCCGCGCCGCCGCGGCCCCGCGCGCACTTCGCCGCCCCCGCGCTCGCGGCGCTCTGCGCCCTCGCCTCCGCGTCGCACGCGCAGCAGCCCGGCCGCAACGCGGCCCAGACGCCCGCCGCGCCCGCGCAGACTCAACAGCAGGCGCAGCCCACGCCGCGCGAGCGCCGCGCGCTGGCCTACACGAAGCTGCTCGAAGGTCAGCGCTACTTCGAGGGCATCCGCTCGGGCTCTTTGACGCTCGACTCTCTGCGGAAGGCCCAGGCCGCCTTCCGGCAGGCGGCGGAGCTTGAGCCCACGCTCGCGGAGGCGCGCGCCGCGCTCGCCGAAATCAACCTCATCCTCAACGACCTCAAGCAGGCCGAGGCCGAGGGGCTCGCCGCCGTGCGCGCCAACCCGGACAGCTACGGCGGCCACCGCACGCTCGCGCGCGTCTACACGCTCCAGAGCCGCCTCGCCGAGCGCAGCCTCGACCGCGCCGCCGCCGACAAGGCCGTGGCGTCGCTGCGCGAGGTCATCCGCATCCACCCCAACGACGCGGAGGCGTGGGCGCTGCTCGCGGAGTTTTACGTCGCCACCAACCGCGAGAAGGAGGCCGTCGAGGCGCTGCGGAAGTGGGCGACGCTGCCCGCCTCTCTGGAAGGTCGTTTTTATCAGGTCGTCACGCAGGGGCGCGAGCTGAGCCCGGACTCGGCCAACGCGCGGCTCGGCGAAGTCCTGCTCCGTTCGGGGCAGACGGCGGAGGCCCTCGCCGCCATCCGCCGCGCCATCGCCATCGAGCCCGGCAACCCGCGCTACATCGAACTGCTCGGCGAGGCCGTCGAAGCGGGCGGGGCGGCCGACCAGGCCGTCATCGAGGAGTTGCGCCGCATCGTCGCCCAGAACCCCGCCAACGTCGGGGCCGCGCAGACGCTCGCGCGGGCGCAGGCGCGCACGGGCGGCGTGGACGAGGCCGTCAAGACGCTGCGCGGCTCTATGGCCGCCGTCAAGCCCGGCAACGACCAGGAACGCCTCCAGCTCGTCCTCCAACTCGCGGGCGTTTACGAAGAGGCTTCGCGCTTCGACGACGCCGTCGCGGTCTACGAAGACCTCCTCAAGTCGCGCAACATCAAGGACGCGCCGCTCGCCAACGACCGCGACCGACGATTCGCCGTCTCCGTCCTCGTCGAAATCGCCGGGCTGCGCCTGCAAGCCGGGAAGACGCCCGAAGCCCTCGCCGCCTTCGACCGGATGCGCGCCCTGCTCCCCGACACGGACCCGACCGCCGACCTCCAGAAGGTCGAGTTCCTGCGCTCGCACGCCAAGCGCGAAGAGGCGCTTGAGGCGGTGCGTGCCGGCCGCCGCCGCTTCCCCGAAGAAGTCCGCCTGCTCCGGCAGGAGGCCATGACGCTGGCCGAGTTGGGGCGCGCGGAGGAGGCGCTCGGGCTGCTCCGCCCGCGTCTGAAGGGCAACGCGGCCGACTTCGAAGAGTACCTCTTCATCTCAAGCATGCTCATCAGCGCGGGGCGCGGGGGCGAGGCGGTGGAGGCCGCGCGCAAGGCGCTCGCGCTCGCCTCGGCCGAGGAGCCGGGTCAGGCCACCAACGCCCTCATCATGCTCTCCTCCGCGCAGGAGCGCGCCGGCGACACGAAGGGCGCCGAGGCCACGCTCCGCGACGTGCTCGCCAAAGACGCCGACAACCCCACGGCGCTCAACAACTTGGGGTATTTCCTCACCGAGCACAACGAGAGACTCGAAGAGGCGCTCGGGATGATAGAGCGCGCCGTCCGCGCCGAACCGCAGAACCCCTCCTTCCTCGACAGCCTAGGCTGGGTCTATTTCAAGCTCGGCAAACTGAAAGAGGCCGAACGTTATCTAAGTGACGCGGCGCGCCGTAACCCGACTTCGGCCACGATTCAAGAGCACCTGGGCGACCTTTTCAAGAAGCTCGGCCAGCAGGAAAAGGCGCAAGCCTCCTGGCGCAGAGCACTCTCCCTGGCGGCGGAAGCCGCCGACACGGCCAGAATCAAAGCCAAGTTAAACGTCGAGACTAAATAAAGGCCGTTAGGGTTGATTGTTCAACCCGTAAAGGCTAAAGTGTGCCCGCCTTCGCCCGTTCGCTCCCCTGCGACTGCGAAGTCAAATTCTCTCCTTTAAGTCGCGCAATTCCGTCTTAATTGGGTTAAGTGTTGATTCTTCAAGGGTTATTCGACCGGCCGGCGTGTGTCAATTCTGTTACAAACATTTCAGGATTGACTACGGCCAAACGGTGTTTTACTATTGCCAACAGGTTGATCGCTTGCCCGGCTTGGTCAACCGAGAAATCCTCCGGTTTCAGGGTTATAATTTCAAGGAGTTCCCCTAATGGTTGCAGGGCGGTTCCCCCGCAGCGCGCCTCTCAAAAGGGCGTCAAAGGCTTTAACTCTCCTGTTTTCATTGAGTTTTGCGGCCGCCCCGGCTCTCGCCAACGGCGGCAACGGCGCGCCTAAGGGTGGCGAGCGTCCCGGCGGCCGGCCCGTGGCGCGGCTCATCGGGACGGTCTACACGGAAGTCCCGGCCCCAGCGAGGGAGCGTCAGGTCGCGCGCGTTTCGACGCCCGCGGCCGCGACGGCCGCCTCTTACGCTTCGGCCCCGGCGGGCTCGGCGTCGGGGGACGAGCGTCGCGCCTTCGACCTGATTAACGCGGAGCGGCAGCGCAGGGGACTGCGCCCGCTGGCGTGGGACGGCGGCCTGACCCGTCTGGCGCGCTACCACTCGCAGAACATGGCGCGGGGCGGCTACCTCAACCACGTGGACGCGAACGGGCTCGACCTGAAGGGTCGGGCGCAGGCGCTCGGGCTCCACGGCTGGAGGACGCTCGGCGAGAACATCGCGTATAATCAGGGCTTCGACGACCCTGCGAGTTTCGCCGTCCAGCGTTGGATGGTCTCGCAGAAGCACCGCGAGAACGCCATGAGCGGCGAGTACACGCACGCGGCCGTAGGCATCGCGCGCGCCTCTGACGGCACGGTCTACTTCACGCAGGTTTTCATGCAGCGTTAGCGCCGCGGCCGGAATCGGCGCGAAATTCCGGGCGGCTGGCGCTTTCCAAAAAGGGAGGCGCCAGCCGCTCTCAGTGTCAGCAGAAAAACTCACCGTCCCGGCCTTCGCCAAAATCAACCTCGGCCTGCGCGTGCTGGGGCGCCGCCCCGACGGCTTCCACGAAATCAGCACCGTCTTCCAGACCGTAACCCTCCACGACACACTGACTTTCGAGACGACCCCGGGCGGCCGGCTCGAACTCGTCTGCTCCGACCCCGAAATCCCGTCCGACGGGACAAACCTCGTGCTGCGCGCGGCTTCGGCGCTCCGCGAACGTTTCGGCGTGGGCGAGGGCGCGCGCGTCCGTTTGGAGAAGGCGATTCCCGCGGGTGGGGGCTTAGGCGGCGGCTCGGCCGACGCCGCGGTCACGCTGGCGGCGCTCTCGGCGCTCTGGGAAATCGAGACCGACGCGGGCGAATTATCCGAAATCGGGGCGCGGCTCGGGGCGGACGTGCCCTTCTTTCTGACCGGCGGGACGGCCGCGGGGACGGGCACGGGCGCGGACGTCCGGCCGCTCGCGGACGCGCCGAAAATGCACCTCTGCGTGGTCGCGCCGGGCGTTCACGTCTCGACCGCGGAAGCCTACGAAGCGCTCCGCGCTCCCGCCTTGACAAAGGCAGACACGGCGGCTAACCTTTCTGTTTCGCGCGCGGAGGCCGAATTTCCTGATTCACTCTGTGATGTGACGTCGAACGATTTCGAGGCGGTCGTGGTGCGGCTGTACCCCGAAATCGGGCGCGCGCGCGAGGCGCTGAGCGAGGCGGGCGCTGTCCGGGTCATGCTCTCCGGCAGCGGCTCCGGCGTCTTCGGAGTCTTTGAAAGCGAGGCGGAAGCGGCGCGCGCGGGCGGCGCGCTGGGCGGCGTCGAGGGCGCGTGGAAGGTCTTCGCGTGCGCCACGCTCACGCGCGCCGAGTACCTCGCGGCGCTCGGGCGCGGCGCGGCGTCTCTCCGGCCCGGCCGCGGGGCCTGAAACCGGGATTGGGGAGTCGCCAAGTGGTAAGGCACCGGTCTTTGGAACCGGCATTCGTAGGTTCGAGTCCTACCTCCCCAGCTAAACTTAAAAGATGAGCACCACAGGCGGCATCAAGGTCTTCTCGGGGAACGCGAACCGGGCGCTGACGCAGGAGATTTGCAACTACCTGAGCTGCGACCCCGGGCTGGCGACGACCGACAGGTTCTCGGACGGGGAGTTCAACTTCCAGATCACCGAGAACGTCCGCGGCGCCGACGTCTTCATCGTGCAGCCGACGTGCCCGCCCACGGACGCGCACCTGATGGAGCTGCTCGTCATGCTCGACGCCTTCCGCCGCTCTTCGGCCGAGCGCGTGACGGCCGTCATCCCGTACTTCGGCTACGCGCGCTCGGACAAGAAGGACCGCCCGCGCGTCTCCATCGGGGCGAAGCTGGTGGCGAACCTGATTACGACCGCGGGCGCCGACCGCGTGCTGACGATGGACCTGCACGCGGCGCAGATTCAAGGGTTCTTTGACATCCCCGTCGACCACCTCTTCGCCGCGCCGGCCTTCATCGGCCACTACCAGGACTACAAGCTCCCGAACCTGACGGTGGTCGCGCCCGACACGGGCGGGGCGGAGCGCGCGCGCGCCTACGCCAAGCGCCTGACGTCGGACGACGGCACGCCCGCGTCGCTGGCGCTCTGCGACAAGCGGCGCGAGAAGGCGAACGTGGCCGAGGTGATGAACGTCGTCGGCGACGTCAAAGGCCGGAGCTGCCTCATCGTGGACGACATGTGCGACACGGGCGGCTCGCTGACGAAGGTCGCGGCGGCGCTCGTGGACGCCGGGGCCGACCGCGTCCACGCCTGCTTCACACACCCGGTGCTCTCGGGGCGCGCGTGCGAGCTGCTGGCGGAGTCCCCGATAGAGCGCGTCGTGACGACGAACACCATCCCGCTGCGCGCCACGTCGTGCCGGGAGAAGAAGATTAACGTTTTGAGCATCGCGCCGCTTCTGGCGAAAGCGATTAAGTCGATCCACGAGGAGACGAGCGTCTCCTCGCTCTTCGTGTGAGGCGGGGGGCAAACACTTTACGTGACAGGTAAACCGTGACAGGTGACAGGGCGGATGCCCTCACTCGTCAACTGTCACAGGTTACCGTTCGCGGCTTTCAGGAGTCATCATGGCAGAGAGACAAGAGATAACGGTGCGCGCCGAGCTGCGCGCTGGACGCGGCAAGAACGACTCGCGCCGCCTGCGCGCGCGCGGCCTCGTGCCGCTCACGATTTACGGCGGCGAGGGCGAGCCGGTGGCGGCCGCGGCGCCGCTCGCCGAGCTGGCGGCCATCCTGCGCTCGGGCGCGGGGCACAACGCCATCTTCACGCTCGACGTGGACGGCGTCGGCCCGAGCGAGGTGATGTTCCTCGACCGGCAGATTGACCCCGTCCGCAGCCGGCTCATCCACGCCGACCTGCGCCGCCTCGTGCGCGGCCAGGAGGTCGAAGTCTCCGTCCGGCTCGAACTCGAAGGCGAGCCCGCGGGCGTCACCGAAGGCGGCGGCGTCCTCGAACAGCTCCTGCGCGAGGTCGAGATTCGCTGCCGCCCGAGCATCATCCCCGACTTCATCAGCGTCGACGTCTCGAACCTCGGCGCCCACGAGGTGCTGCACGTCTCCGACGTGAAGGTTGACGAGGGCATCACCATCGTCACTGACCCCGAGACGGCCGTGGCGACGGTCGCCGTCGTCCGCGAGGAGCCGGTCGAGGCCGCCGCGCCCGACACGGACGCCGCCGAGCCCGAAGTCATCGGCAAGGGCAAGAAGGACGATGAAGAGTAGACGGTAGACGGTAGACGGTAGGGCTCCGCCGCTGTAACGGAAAAGCCTGACTCCTGACTGCTGATTAGTGCCCACCGCATTTCATGCTTATCGTCGGCCTGGGCAATCCGGGCGAGCAGTACGAGTGGACGCGCCACAACCTGGGCTTCATGCTCGTCGATTTGCTGGCGCGGCAGTCGAACGCGCTGGTCAAGCGCTCGGAGTGCAGGGCGCTCGTCGGGCGCGCGGAGCTTGAGGGGCGGGCGGTCGAGCTGGTCAAGCCGCAGACCTACATGAACCTGAGCGGCGAGTCGGTGGCGTGCCTGCTGCGCAAGCGCGCGGGGCTGAAGCCGGCGAGCGACCTCGTCGTCGTCAGCGACGACATCGCGCTGCCCTTCGGCTCGATGCGACTCCGCCGCGGCGGTTCGAGCGGCGGGCAGAAGGGCCTGAAGAACATCATCTCGGCCCTCGGCACGGACGAGTTCCCGCGCCTGCGCGTCGGGATTAAGCCGGAGCACCCCGTGGGGGACACGGCCGGCTTCGTCCTCGAACGCTTCCCGAAGGGCCGGCGCGACGAGGTCGAGAAGATTCTGGAGCGGGGCGCCGAAGCGCTCCGCGCCGTCATCCGCGACGGCCTTGATAAGGCGATGTCGCTGTACAACTAGTTTTCGGTTTTAACTGAAGACTGATTTTCCTTCTTGCTCCCGCCGTCAGGGCGGAGGCTAGACATCCAAAAGGAGGATGGTTTTGGCAGAGAAGAGAGTTTACGAGGTCATCTACATCGTTGACCCGGGCACGCAGGAGGACGAGGTCACCCGCCTGACGGAGAACCTCCGCACCATCATCACCGACCAGGGCGGCACCATCACGAGGTCTGAAGTCCTGGGCCGCCGCCAGCTCGCCTACCGCATCGGCCACAGCAACGAGGGCATCTACGCCATCTTCGAGATCGAGGGCACGGGCCGCGAGATTGCGGAGCTTGAGCGCCGCATGCGCGTCAGCGACCAGGTGCTCCGCTACCTGACCGTGCGCGTGGACGAGGAGCGCCAGCGCGCCGAGAAGCTCAGGGCGCGGCGCGCGCGCAAGGCCGCCAAGCGGCCGATGTCGGCGGGCGCGGCCTCGGGCGGCGGCCAGGCCACGCGCGGCGGCGGCGACGAGTAAGGGGAGCGCGAGCCGTTCCTTCGGACGGAAGACCGGCGGGCGCGTCCGCGCGCGCCCCTCCCGCGGGAGGGTGGAGCAGCGCGCGGCCCCGCGTTTGAGGAGAGAAAGAGAAGAGGGATATGTCTAGAAACATGGAGAGAGGTGATCGGGACTTCGACCGCGACGACGACGGCGGGGGGGCACCGGAGAGGCGGCCGCAGGGCGGCCGGGGCGGCGGGCGCGGGCGGATGCGCCGCCGCAAGGTCTGCCGCTTCTGCGTGGACAAGGTGGACCTCATCGACTACAAGGACGTGAAGCTCTTGCAGAACTTCATCCCCGAGCGCGGCAAGATTCTGCCGCGCCGCATCTCGGGCGTCTGCACGGCGCACCAGCGGATGCTGACCGAGGCGATCAAGCGCGCGCGCAACATCGCGCTGCTCCCCTACACCGCGGACTAGAAGGAGGTCACACGAGAAGATGGCAACGACCAACGTACTCCTGCGTGAAGACGTGGACAACCTCGGCGCCCGCGGCGAGATCGTCAAGGTGAAGGCCGGCTACGCGCGCAACTTCCTGCTGCCGCGCAAGCTCGCCGTCGAGGCGACGCCCGGCAACGTCAAGCAGATCGAGGCGGAGCGCGGCGCGCTCCTCAAGAAAGAGGCCAAGGAGCGCGCCGGCGCCGAGGCGCAGGCCGGGCAGCTGGGCGGCCTCCGGCTCAGCTTCGAGCGCAAGGTCGGCGAGCACGGCCTGCTCTACGGCTCGGTGACGGCGATGCACATCGCCGACGCGCTCAAGGAGAAGGGCTACGAGATAGACCGCCGCCGCGTGCACCTGCCCGAGCCGATAAAGGAGACGGGCGAGTACAGCGTGAGCGTCCGCCTCCACCGCGAGGTGACCGTGGACATCCCCGTCACCGTCACCGGCGAGGGCGGCGCGCAGTCGGCCGGCGCCGCGCCCGCCGCCCCCTCCGCCGGGGACGAGGTCGCCGACGCCGGCGCCCAGTCTTCCTTGCAGGGCGACGGCCCGAACCTTGAATCGGGCGACGGCGAACAGGCGTAACCTAAACGCGGAACGAGGAACGCTGAACGCTGAACTGAAAACCGGCTGTCTTTCAGTTCAGCGTTCAGCGTTCCTCGTTCCGCGTTCAAAAGCGGGGCGCGTCAACATGATTGTTGTCGCGCCCCGCGGCATGTAGTATAAAGACCGGCGGCGCGACCCCTCCGCGCTCCCGCGCGAAGCCGCGGGCGGGAAGGGGACGCGCCGTTTCCCTGTCTAGACCAGGTCAGTTTTCCACAGGCCGACTCCCGATGGCACAGTTCATAGCCGACCCGCAACGCGAGCAGATGCTCGAACGCCCGCTGCCCCACAGCGCGGAGGCCGAGCGCGCCATCCTCGGCGCCGTAGTCCTCGACAACGCGCTCGTCAACCAGGCCGTCGAGCTTCTGCGCCCCGAGGACTTCTACGTCCGCGCGCACCAGTTCGTCTTCCGCGCCATGATCGGCTTGAGCGAGCGCGGGTCGGAGATCAACCCCATCCTCCTCGGCGAAGAACTCCGGCGCGAGGGCGCTCTGGAGCAGACGGGCGGCATCGCCTTCATCTCCGAGCTGACCTACGGGCTGCCGCACTTCACCAACGTCGCGGCCTACGCCAAGGTGGTCAAAGACCACTCGCTGATGCGCCAGCTCGTCCGCGTTGCCAACAAGATCACGAGCGAGGCTTTGGAGGGCGAGGACGAGGCGACCCTCATCCTCGACCACGCCGAGCAGATGATCTTCGCGCTCGCCGACGAGCGCACGCGCCAGGGCTTCGCGCACATCAAGCCGGTCGCCGACCTGCTCCTCGAAAAGGTGCAGGAGATGGCGGGCCGCTCCGCGATGCTCACGGGGCTCACCACCGGCTTCACCGAACTCGACACGATGACCTCCGGCCTCCAGCCCTCCGACCTCGTCATCGTCGCCGCCCGCCCGTCCATGGGGAAGACCGCGCTCTGTCTGACGCTCGCGCAGAACGCGGCGATTCAGGCGGGGGCGGTGGTGGCGATCTTCTCGCTGGAGATGTCGAAGGAGTCGCTGGTGATGCGCATGCTCTGCTCGGAGGGCCGGGTGGACGCGCACCGCTTCAGGAGCGGTTACCTTTCGCGCGACGAGTGGGCGCGGCTCGCGGGGGCGCTGGGGACGCTGGCCGAGGCGAGGATTTTCATAGACGACACGCCGGGCATCTCCGTGCTGGAGATGCGCGCCAAGTCGCGGCGCCTCGCGGCCGAGCAGAAGCGGCTCGACCTGATCGTGGTGGACTACCTCCAACTGATGTCGGGCTCGTCGCGCCGCTCGGAGTCGCGCCAGCAGGAGGTGTCGCAGATTTCGCGCGAGCTGAAGGGTCTGGCGAAGGAGCTGAACGTGCCGCTCGTCGCGCTCTCGCAGCTCTCGCGCGCGCCCGAGGCGCGCAGCGACCACCGCCCGCAGCTCTCCGACCTCCGCGAGTCCGGCTCCATCGAGCAGGACGCGGACCTCGTCGCCTTCATCTACCGCGAGGAGCAGTACAACCGGACGGAGGAGAACGAGGGCACGGCCGAGCTGATTATCGCCAAGCAGCGCAACGGCCCGACGGGGACGGTCAACCTCGCCTTCCTCAAGGAGTTCACCCGCTTCGAGAACATGTGGCGCGAGTAGCGCGCACGCCCTCGCTCAGTTCCCCTGTTGCAGCTCCAATAACCTGTTAACGATGCTGCGCGCGGCGCCGGGGCGGGCCATGCGGAGCGCCCCGGCCTGCATGGAGGCGAAGCGCGCGGGGTCGTCGAGGAGGCGGTCGAGCTTGTAGGCGAGCACCGGCAGGTTGTTGCAGCGGATGGCGACGCCCTCTTCGAGGAGGTGGTCGGAGTTCCGCTCCTCCTGTCCGGGGATGGGGTTGACTATCGCAAAGACGAGCCCCTTGGCGAGCGCCTCCGAGGTGGTCAGCCCGCCGGGCTTGCCGAGGAGGATGTCGGCGGCGCTCATGTATTCGTCCATCTCGGTCGTGAACCCGACCGGGTGGACGGTCACGTGATGCGAGCGCGGCAGGCGGGCCCGCGCCGCCTCAAGCTTCGACTTCAACTCCTCGTTCCGGCCGCACAGGGCCACTATCTGGGCCGGGTGCTTCATCCCCACCAGCGATTGCAGCATGTGCTCGACGGGGCCGACGCCGAAGCCGCCCGCCGAGACCAGGACGGTGGTGACGTCGGGCCTGAGGCCGTATTTCGCGCGCATCTCAAGTTTGTCCCTCGGCTCGGCGAAGACCGGGTCGACGGGGATGCCGGAGGCCGTCACCTTGTCCGCGGGTATGCCCAGCCTCACGAGGTGCTCGCGCGTCTCGTCCATCGCCACGAAATACTGCTCGTAGTGGTGGCAGAGCCACATGGCGTGGACGTCGAAGTCCGTGACGACGACGGCCTGGCGGAAGCCGACGCGCCCCTTCGCCTTGAGCCAGGAGATGATTTCGGCGGGGAGGAAGTGGGTGCAGACCGTGATGTCGGGCCGGTACTCCTCAAGCATCCTGACGAAAGGGCGCGTGTTGAGCTTGTCGAGCGCGAGGCGGCGGCGCTCGTTCTTCCAGGGCTTGTCGAGGTGGTCGTAGAACCAGCCGAGCAGCTCGGGCGACTTGTTCACGAGGTCGATGTAGGCGCGCGAGTAGAGGTGGCGGAAGAGCTTGTTGGTGTATTGCAGCGTGTCCACGTGCCGCACCTCGGCGGCCGCGTTCGTGAGCCGGAAGGCGCGCTCGACGGCGTCGGCCGCGCGCATGTGGCCCGCGCCGGCCGACGCGGACAGGATCAGGACTTTGTTAAATGTCATAGGTGGATGGTCGCCCCCGGAACGAAGGCCCGGCCCCGAAAGTATAAATGACCGGGAACCGAAGGCGTCAACAAAAAAAGAGAGAGGCCGGCCCGCCCCCGGTGAAGGGGACGGGCCGGCCTCTCTTCATCACGCCCGCGCCGGGGCTCAGGGCTTGAGGACGATCTTGATGCACTCGTCCTCTTTGTTGTTGAAGGTGGCGAAGCCGCCGGGCGCGTCGTCGAGCCGCATCCGGTGCGTGATGACGAACGAGGGGTCAATCTCGCCCTGCCGGACGTATTCGAGCAGGCGCTTCCAGTAGCGCTGGACGTGACACTGGCCGGTCCTCATCGTCAGGCTGCGGTTCATGAACGAGCCCATCGGGAACTTGTCGATGAACCCGCCGTAGACGCCGATGACCGAGACCGTGCCGCCGTTGCGGCAGGCCATGATGGCCTCGCGCAGCGCGATGGGGCGGTCGGTCTCGGCGCCGAGCGCCTGCTTCACGCGGTCGTAGGCGTACTCGAAGCCGTGCGCGCCCGCGCCGTGCGCCTCCATGCCGACGGCGTCGATGCAGGCGTCGGGGCCGCGCCCGCCCGTCATCTCCGTCAGCGTCTCGTAGACGTTGGCCTCCGCGTAGTTGATGGTGTCGGCCTTCGCGCCCTCGCGCGCCATCTTGAGGCGCTCGGGGAAGCGGTCGATGCCGATGACGCGCTCGGCGCCCAGAAGGTAGGCGCTCGCCATGGCGAACTGACCGACGGGGCCGCAGCCCCAGACGGCCACGGTGTCGCCCGGCTGGATGTCGCACATCTCGGCGCCCATGAAGCCCGTGGGGAAGATGTCCGAGAGGAAGAGCACCTGCTCGTCGGAGAGTTCTTCCGGCACCTTGAGCGTGCCGACGTCGGCGAAGGGCACGCGGGCGTACTCGGCCTGCCCGCCGGCGAAGCCGCCCGTCAGGTGCGAGTAGCCGAAGATGCCGCAGGGCGAGTGGCCGAACATCTTCTCGGCCATCCACGCGTTCGGGTTCGAGTTCTCGCACAGGCTGAACAACTCCTGCTGGCAGAAGAAGCACTTGCCGCAGGAGATGGGGAAGGAGACGACGACGCGGTCGCCGACCTTCCGGTCGTGGAGGTCGGGCCCCGCCTCGACTATCTCGCCCATGAACTCGTGGCCGATGACGTCGCCCTTCTGCATCGTCGGCATGAAGCCGTTGTAGAGGTGTAGATCGGACCCGCAGATGGCCGTCGAAGTTATCTTCACGATGGCGTCGCGCCGGTTCAAAATCTTCGGGTCGGGCACCTGCTCGACCCTCAAGTCACGTTTGCCGTACCAACAGTTCGCTCTCATTCGCGTCCCCCTTAATCAAAGGTCAAGAGAAGTCTCGCGCCCCGGTCGGGCCCGGCTCGCGCGCGGCCTACAGCCCGACGCCGAGCGGCTGCGCGGCCCTCTGCTCGGTGTAGCCCTCGCCCGTCAGCGTCCCGTCGGAGACGACGACCTCGCCGACCTCCATCACCTGCTTGAAGCGCCGAAGGTCTATCTGCATCTGCCCGTCGGGGTCTTCGCCGAGGAGCTTGGCGGCGAGCGCGCCGGCCGCGCCGCCCGGCGGGGTGTAGTTCAGCTCGACGCGGACGACCGTGCCGCGCCCGCCCGTCGCCTGCTCGAAGCGGACGGAGCCCGAGTTCGCCACCTCCGAGCCTTCGAGCGAGCGCCACGCGATGAGCCGGTCCGGCAGGTCTTCGGTAATCTCGGCGTCCCACTCGACGGTGCCGCCCGGCGCCTTCGCCACCCAGTGCGAGCGCCCCTCGCCCGTCACGTTCACCGATTCGAGGTAGCGCATGAAGAGCGGCAGGTTCTCGAAGTCGTGCCAGAACTGGTAAGCCTCCTCGGGCGTGACGTCGACGATGATGCTCTTGTTCACGGGAACCCTCCCCTGCTCGGGCCTCTCGGAGCCGTCGCCGGCGCTGAGCTGCCGCGCGCAGAGCAAATCGAGCGCGGCCACGGTCAGCACGTTCGCGGTGGCGAAGGTGAGCCGCGCCTTGTCCGAGTCCGGCGAGGCGTAGGCCGCGCCGAGGCAGGCGAGGTCGAGCGCGTCGCCCGCGACCCTCGCCCAGACTGCCTCGGTCGGCCGCTTGCCCTGCGCGAAGATGGCGACGCCGTGCGCTATCTCGCGCAGGCCCAGCAGGCGGATGAGCGTCGTGTTGCCGCGCACGCCCGAGACCTTGGCGACGGCGCCCGGCGCGAGCACCTCCGCCAGCCCCAGCCCGATGCTGAACCAGCCGAGCCCGCGCGCCAGTTGTTCCTCGTCCACGTACTTCAGGTAGCCCTGGCGCCGCCCGTCGCCCAACTGGCGGCCGCTGACGGGCGCCTCCGGCCCCGTCAGCCCATCCTTGACCCCGCCCGAGAGCGGCGTTTGCACCTTCTCGGGCGCGTCGCCCTGCTGTTCACCGACCTGCTCCTGTTGCTTAGTCCCCGTCGCCATAGTCGAAACCCCCTGTTTGAAGATGATTCGTGCGGCACGTCGCGTTATGTGTAGTCCGAAACTGATTTTGGGGGAATGGCGGAGACTAACACCAGAGGTTTGCGATAAGGTTACGAGAGTGATGCGCGACAGTCTCAGTGGGGCTGCGGCGCGGGGGCGCGGGCCGGGGCGGGCGGCGTTTCCGGCAGCCGCGTTTCTGTGCGAGACTGCGGGCGGCAGTCTTCTCATCAACAAATCTGGCGGCGGGGCTTCGATGGACGATTCCGAGTTGGCGGGCGGGCGACCGACCTGGGCCGAGATTGATTTGGACGCGCTGGCCGCGAACTTCCGCGCGGTGCGCGCGCGCGTGGGCGCCGGCGTGAAGGTGATGGGCGTCGTGAAGGCGAACGCCTACGGCCACGGCGCGGCCGAGTGCGCGCGCAGGCTCGAAGCCGAGGGCGCCGACTGGTTCGGCGTGGCGACGCCGGAGGAGGGCTTCGCGCTTCGGCGCGCGGGCGTGAGCCGGCCCGTCCTCTCCTTCGGCGGCTTCTGGGAGGGGCAGGCCGGGGCGTGCCTCGCGCAAGGGATCGTCCCCGTCGTCTACAGGCTCGACATGGCCGAGGCGCTCGACGCGGCGGCGCGCGCGTCCGGCGTCGTCGCGGAGGCGCACGTCAAGGTGGACACCGGGATGGGGCGGCTCGGCGTGCGCTTCGACGAGGCCGCGGAGTTCGCCGGGCGGCTGCGCGAGCTGAAGCACTTTCGCGTCGGCGGGCTGCTGACGCACTTCGCGGCGGCCGACGAGCCGGGGCGCGACTGCTTCACCGGCGACCAGTTGCGGCGCTTCCGCGAGGCGGTCGCGGCCTTCCGCGCGCGCGGCCACGAGCCGGAGTACGAGCACATGGCGAACTCCGCGGCCACCTACGCGAACCCGGAGGCGCGGGGCAACATGGTGAGGCCGGGCGGCGTCCTCTACGGCCTCTGGCGCGACGTGCTCCCGCCGCAGGCGGCCGAGCCGGGGCTGCGCCCGGTGATGTCGGTGCGCACGCGCGTCACGCTCGTCAAGCGCGTCCACGCTGGGGAGACGCTCGGCTACGGCCGCACGTACGAGGCCGCGCGCGAGATGCTGGTGGCGACGGTACCGGCCGGGTACGCCGACGGCTACGCGCGCGCGCTGTCGAACCGCGGGCGCGTCGTCGTGCGGGGACAGTTCGCGCCGGTCGTGGGGCGCGTCTCGATGGACCTGACGCTGTTGGACGTGACCGACGTCGGGGGCGTGCGGGTCGGCGACCGCGTGACGCTGCTCGGCGCGGACGGGCGGCTCCTGCTGCCCGCCGAAGACCTCGCGCGGACGGCGGGCACGCTCTCCTACGAAATCACCTGCGGCGTCAGCGCGCGCGTGCCGCGCCGCTTCGTCAGCGTCGAGTAAAAAAACACAGAGACGCGTGGGCGCGGCCCGGGGAAGTCGAAATTTCGACTTCCTCGGGCCGCGCCCCTGCCGTTAAATCCTTTCTAACTCAGCGGAGGACGAAGTTGTAGGTGATGCTCCCGGTGACCTTCACCGGCTGGCCGCCGAGGAGCGTGGGGGTGAAGCGCGCCCTGTAGGCCGCCTGGACGGCCGCGGGCTGAAGCAGAGGGTTGCCGCCCGTCGCCTTCGCGGAGACGACGCGCCCCTGCTCGTCCACGAGTATCTGCACGGCCACGGGGCCGTAGACGCCCGCCGCCTTCGCAATCGCCGGGTAGGGCGGCGCGGGCTTCTCGATGACCTTGCTGCTGATGACGGAAGAGGGGAGGCTGACCGTCCCGCCGTTCTGCTTCGGCGTCGGCGCGGGCTTCGGCGTTGGGGTCGGCACGGGCGGCGGGCCTTCGGCGCCCGTCTCGGTGACCCTCGGGCCGACCTCGTTGCCGCCGCCGTTGTTGTACGGCGAGCCGTTGGGGTTGGTGCCGGCGGGGCCGCCGCCGACCTCGGGCGGGTCGCTGTTGAAGTCCGCGATGACGACGGCGCGCCTCGGGTTCACCTCGGGCGTGTCGGCGCGGGCGATGCGCTCGGAGTGGTAGGGCGTCTGCACGGAAATCTCCGTGCGCGTGGCCACCTGGTTGGTGCGGGCCGGGCCGGCGGCCCTCTGCGGCTCGCGGCGCGGCTGCTCGTTGCTCGCCTCGGCGGGCGGGAAGCGCATCAGCGCCAGCACCTCGTACTCGGGCGTGTAGTCGAGGCTGACGTTGTAGGCGTAGATGCTGCCGACGCCCGTGGCGGCGAGCAGCACGCCGTAGAAGAGCGTGGTCGCCACGAAGAAACGGCCCCTCCGCTTGAGGTCGGCCGCGTGCGACCCCGACTCGATCAGGTTGCTGAACATCTTCGGTCTCCTCCGTCGTGCCGGTGCCAGCGGGTCGAGCAGGAGTCACGTGCTTTTAGACCCCCTCCGCGCGGCAGCGGTTCCAAAATGTCCTTGAACTTTTAACCCCGAACTCATACGATGTCCGCGCTCCAGGACGGCCGGGAAAAGGGAGGGGAAACGGGTGGCGACCAGCTCGGAATGGCACGAGAGTTACGAGGCGATGAGCGAGGCGACGCTCAACTTCTCGCGCGCGCTCAAGTCGTTGCAGGAGGAGTTGGAGGCGGTGGACTGGTACAACCAGCGCGTCGAGGTGACGAAGGACGAACAGCTCCGGCGCATCCTCTCGCACAACCGCGACGAGGAGGTCGAGCACGCCATGATGACGCTCGAATACCTCCGCCGCGTGAGCCCCGTCTTCGACAAGCACATGCGCACCTACCTCTTCACCGAGGGCGACATCCTGGAGATAGAAGAGAAGGCGGAAGAGTGAGGCGGTGTGGGATGATGACTGACAGAATCACGGTCTACGAGAAGCCGACTTGAACGAAGTGCCGCGAGGCCGACAGGCTGCTCCGTGAGAGCGGCGTGGATTTCGAGAAGGTCAATTACTACGTCGAGCCCCTGGGCGAGGCGAAGCTCCGCGAGCTGATAGCCAAGATGGGCGTCGCGCCGCGCGAGCTTCTGCGCACGGGCGAGGCCGTCTACAAGGAACTCGAACTCGGGGCGCGCGAGCTTTCGGACGACGAAATCGTCCGCCTCATGGTCGAGCACCCCGAGCTCATCCAGCGCCCCATCGTCGAGCGCGGGGGCCGCGCCGTCCTCGGCCGCCCGACCGAGAGAATCAAAGAGCTGCTGTAGAAAAAAGCCCGGAAAAACCCGCCGGCCGTCGCCGATTCGTGTCAAGCGCGTCGGCGGCGGCCGGCGCGCTTCGGGCGGCTGAAGCGGCCGCCGCGGGGTGGTAAAATGTGACGAACTTTGCGCGCGGGACGGGCAGGGATTGCCGGTTGAACGGGACTGAAATTTAAGACGGGGAAGATTAGAAAAGTGGCTAAAGCGACGGCGACGGTTTACGTCTGTCAGAGTTGCGGGAAGCAGTCGGGCAAGTGGCTGGGGAAGTGCCCGGACTGCGGCGAGTGGAATTCGATGGTCGAGGAGCGCGCGCGCGCTTCGGCGACCGCCGCGAAGGGCGTGGCGGCGCGCGGCGGCTTCCGCCTGCGCGAGGTGAAGCCCGTGCGCTTCGGCGAGATAGAGTCGCAGGACGACTCGCGCATCCCCTCGGGCGTCGGGGAGTTCGACCGCGTGCTCGGCGGCGGCATCGTCCCGGGCAGCCTCATCCTCATCGGCGGCGACCCCGGCATAGGGAAGTCGACGCTGCTGTTGCAGGTCGCCGACCGCCTGAGCCGGCAGGGCGGGCGCGTGCTCTACGTCTCGGGCGAGGAGTCCGAGCGCCAGATTAAGATGCGCGGCGAGCGGCTCGGCGTCGAGGCCACGAACCTCTACCTGATGCCGGAGACGAACCTCGAAAACATCCTCAACGAGGTGGAGCGCGACGAGCCGGCCGCCATCATCGTGGACTCCATCCAGACCGTCTTCTCCTCGCAGATAGAGTCGGCGCCCGGCTCGGTCTCGCAGGTGCGCGAGGTGGCGAGCCAGTTCCTGATGCTGGCGAAGAACCGCACCATCCCCGTCTTCCTCATCGGCCACGTGACGAAGGAGGGCTCCATCGCCGGCCCGAAGGCGCTCGAACACATCGTGGACACGGTGCTCTACTTCGAGGGCGAGCGCCACCACAACCACCGCATCGTGCGCGCGACCAAGAACCGCTTCGGCGCGGCCAACGAGCTGGGCGTCTTCGAGATGACGGGCGAGGGGCTGGTGGCCGTCGCCAACCCCTCGGAAATGTTCCTGCACGGCCGGCCCGAGAACGTCGCCGGCTCGGTCGTCTCGGCCTGCATGGAGGGCACGCGCCCGATGCTCGTCGAGGTGCAGGCGCTCGCCTCCGAGTCCTCGCTGAACAACCCCGCGCGCACCGCGCAGGGCTTCGACAGGAACCGCCTCGCGCTGCTGCTGGCCGTGTTGGCGAAGCGGGTGGGCGTCGAGGGCCTGCTCAGGTCGGACGTGTTCCTCAACGTCGTCGGCGGGTTCGAGGTCGACGAGCCGGCCGCCGACCTCGGCGTCATCGCCGCCATCGTGTCGAGCTACCGGAACATCGTCGTCGACCCGAAGACGGCCGTCTTCGGCGAGGTGGGCCTGACGGGCGAGGTGCGCGGGGCGATGCAGGCGCAGGCGCGCGCGCGCGAGGCGCAGGCGCTCGGCTTCAAGAAGGTGGTCATGCCGGCGTCGAACACCTCGGGGCTCGAACGGCTCCTCGGCGTCCGCACCGTCGGCGTCCGCTCGGTCGAGGAGGCGCTGGAAGAACTGTTTTGAGGGCGGAAGCCCGACCGTGAGGGAGGGCGTAGGTCTTTCATCAAGGAACATGGCGGAGGACGGACGCCCTCCCTGACGGTCGGGCTTCCGCCGAATGGAGTATTATGACGATGGCCGTGCATTTCATTCATGATTTGAAGCAGGGGTCGCTGATTAAGCCCTACGCCCCGGCCGGGGCCGTGTGCGGGGCCGAGCTGCGGGAGGCGCACGAGGTAGTCGCGCCCGAGTCGGACGAGGACGTCTGCCCGGAGTGCCTCTCGTGGGCGAGGCGGAACAGGTATCAGGACAGGCGGTGCGCGGTCGAAATGAGCGCCCACGCGGCCCGCGCCGGGGCGGGCGGGGGCGCCGCGGGCCCCCCGTTTTCGGCAGAGACAGACGCGTAATAAAGTGATAATATCTCCGGCGTCATGCGGACGAACACGGTTCTCATACGGATTGTCTTCATCGGAATCCTCATCGGCGCGGGGTACCTGCTCGACCCCATCGGGCACGCCACGCCCGGCCGCGCGGCGATGCTCGGCATGCCGACCCACTGTGTTTCGGCCCTGCTCGCGCTCCTGATCGCGGGCGTCATCATCCTCTTCGAGATGCGCATCCAGCAGGCGTCTCTGAAGACGCTGATCGGGGCCGGCATCGGCTCGATGATGGGCATCGTCGGCGGCGTGCTCATCGGCTTCCTCATCAGCTACCAGGAGGCGGGCGCCGTCCACCCCTCGACCAAAGTCTTCCTGACGCTCGCGCTCGCCTTCATCATGGCCTACATCGGGCTGATGGTCGGGGCGGCGAAGGGCGACTACCTCGACCTCTCGGCGCTGGGCGGCATCTTCAGCGACAAGGCCACGCGCCGCGACGTGAAGATTCTCGACACCTCGGTCATCATCGACGGCCGCATCGCCGACGTGGCCGAGACCGGCTTCCTCTCCGGCACCATCGTCATCCCGCAGTTCATCCTCCGCGAGCTTCAGCAGGTGGCCGACTCGCCCGACTCCTCGAAGCGCCAGAGGGGCCGGCGCGGGCTCGACATGCTCAACCGCCTCCAGGGCAACTCCACGCTCGACATCCAGGTCGTGGACACGGACTTCCCCGCCGTCAAGGAGGTGGACCTCAAGCTGCTCGAACTCTCGAAGAGCCTGGACGGCGTGGTCGTCACGAACGACTTCAACCTCAACAAGGTGGCGCAGCTCCACGGCATACAGGTCCTGAACATCAACGAGCTGGCGAACTCCCTGAAGCCGGTGGTGCTGCCGGGCGAGGCGATGCGCGTCTTCATCCTCAAGGAGGGGAAGGAGTACAACCAGGGCGTCGCCTACCTCGACGACGGGACGATGGTCGTGGTGGACAACGCGCGCCGCATGATCGGCAAGAACGCCGACATCGCCGTCACCAGCGTCCTTCAGACGACCGCCGGCAAGATGATCTTCGGCCGGCTCTGGGAGGACGCCGAGAACGGCGGCCCCGTCCAGGCGCACGCCGGCGGCGGCCAGCAGCGCCGCTCCTTCCAGCAGCGCCAGCAGCCGCAGCACGCGCCCGTCCGCAGCGCCGAGCCGGAACAGTCCTAGAAGTGCAGAGTGCAGAGTGCTGAGTGCTGAATTAAAAACAAGCGGCCTTCGATTCTGCACTCCGCATCCTGCACTCTGCACTTCCGTATGAACGTCGCTATCATCGTCGCCGCCGGGCGGGGGAGCCGGGCGGGCGGCGCGCGGGCCAAGCAGTTCCGGGAAATCTCCGGCATCCCAGTCATCATCCACACGCTCTCGCGCTTCGAGCTGTGCGAGTCGGTCGCCGAGTCGGTCGTCGTGCTGCCCGAGGACGCGCGCGCGGAACTTCTGGCGCTCGCCGCGTCGCACGGGCTGCGCAAGGTCGCGCGCGCGGTCGGCGGGGGCGCGACGCGCGCCGAGTCGGTCTGGCGCGGCCTCGAAGCCCTGGGCGGCGACGGCGTCGGCGTGGTCGCGGTGCACGACGGCGTCCGCCCCTTCGTCACGCCGGACGAGATAGACCGCACGGTGCGGGAGGCCGAGGCGTCGGGCGCCGCCATCCTCGCCGCGCCCGCCGACGAGACCGTCAAGGAGGTGGAGGGCGGCCGCGTCGTCCGCACCCACGAGCGCGCGCGGCTCTGGCACGCGCAGACGCCGCAGTGCTTCCGCTACGAGCTGCTGCGCCGCGCCTACGGCCAGCCCGGCGCGCTCTCGGCCGACGTGACCGACTGTAGCGCCCTCGTCGAACGCCTCGGCGAACCCGTCCGCGTCGTCGAGGGCGGCCCCCACAACGTCAAGATTACGACCCCGCGCGACTTCGAGCTGGCGGAGGTACTTTTGAGAGAGGCTAGAGACTAGAGGCTAGGGGCGAGTGGAAGCTATTATCGTCAGAGCGCGCTATTAGCCGTCAGGAGCAACCCAGCTAGCCTCTAGCCTCTAGTCTCCAGCCTCTATGTTGAGAATCGGCATCGGGCACGACACGCACCGTTTGGAGGAGGGGCGGGCGCTCGTCCTGGGCGGGGTGCGGGTCGAGTCGGAGCGGGGGGCGGAGGGGCATTCGGACGCGGACGCGCTGGCGCACGCGCTGACGGACGCGGTGCTCGGGGCGATGTGCGAGGGCGACATCGGCCACCACTTCCCCGACCGCGACCCGCGCTGGAAGAACGCCGACAGCCTGCAACTGCTCGCGCGCGTGATGTGGCTGGCGAGCGAGCGCGGCTTCCGCGTCGTCAACGCCGACGCCACCGTGATGATCGAGCGCCCGAGGCTGCGGCCTTACGTGCAGGAGATGCGCGAGCGGCTGGCCGAAGTGCTCGGCGTCGGCGCCGACTGCGTGAGCGTCAAGGCCAAGTCGGGCGAGGGGCTCGACGCCGTCGGCGAGTGGAGGGCCGTCACGGTGCAGGCCGTCGTCCTCCTCGAACGCGTTTGAAGGTGATGGGGCGCGCGCGGGGCAGGGCCGAGGTCGGCGGGGCGAGCTTTCACTTCGAGCTTGCGGGCGAGGGGCGCCCGCTCGTGCTGCTGCACGCCGGGATTTGCGACGGCCGGATGTGGGAGGGGCAGTTCGACGCGCTCGCGGAACGTTACCGCGTCCTGCGCTACGACCGGCGCGGCTTCGGCGGGACGACGCAGGGCGCGGCCGCCTTCTCCCACGTCGAGGATTTGGCCGGCCTTCTCAGTCATTTCGGCCTCGGGCGCGCGGTGCTCGTCGGCTGTTCGCAGGGCGCGAAGATTGCGCTCGACTTCGCGCTGAGTCGCCCGGATGCAGTCGACGCGCTGGTGCTCGTCGCCCCGGCCGTCTCCGGTTACGAGTACGCGGCGGCGCCGCCGCCTCAATACGGGGAGATTGAGCGGGCGGACGCGGCGGGCGACGTGGGGCGCGTCAACGAGCTTGAGCTGCAAATCTGGGTTGACGGCCCCCGCCGCCCGCCCGGCGAGGTTGACCAAGGGGTGCGCGAGCTCGTGCGCGAGATGAACCACGCCGCGCTCACCTCGTCCGCGGGCGAGGAGTTGCCGTCGGGCGTGAGCGCGGCCGGGAGGCTGGGCGAGGTCGGCGCCCCCGTGCTGGTCGTCGCGGGCGACCTCGACACGCCGCAGACGCTCGAAGCCGCCGGCGCGCTGGCGACGGGCATCCACGGCGCGCGGCTCGAAGTCATAAAGGGGACGGCGCACCTGCCGAACATGGAGCGGCCGGAGGAGTTCAACCAACTCGTGCTGGGGTTTCTAAGCGGCGTCGGGTCCGAAGTCAGATGAGTATGCGGCCACAGGACATCATCCGGAAGAAGCGCGACGGCGGCGAGCTGTCGCGCGAGGAGGTCGCGTCGTTCGTGCGGGGCGTCGTCTCGGGGGCGTGGGCCGACTACCAGTCTTCGGCGCTCCTGATGGCCGTCTACCTGACGGGGATGACGACCGCCGAGATGGAGGCGCTGACGCAGGCCATGCTCCGCTCGGGCGAGGTGCTCGACTTCTCGGACGTCGCGCTCCCCAAAGCCGACAAGCACTCGACGGGCGGCGTCGGCGACAAGACCTCGCTCGTCATCGCGCCGCTGGTCGCCGCCTGCGGCGTGGCCGTGCCGATGATTTCCGGGAGAGGTTTGGGCCACACGGGCGGCACGCTCGACAAGCTCGAAGCCATCCCCGGCTACCGCGTCCACCTCGACCTCGCGGAGTTCCGGCGCGTGATAGGGCGCGTCGGCTACGCGATGATGGGGCAGACGGCCGAGATAGCGCCCGCCGACAAGAAGCTCTACGCGCTGCGCGACGCGACCGAGACGGTCGAGTCCATCCCGCTCATCGTCGCCTCCATCATGTCGAAGAAGCTCGCCGCGGGCCTGGGCGCGCTCGTCCTCGACGTCAAGACGGGCAGCGGCGCCTTCATGCGCGACGACGGCCGCGCCCGCGCCCTCGCCCGCGCGCTCGTCCGCACGGGCCACTCCTGCGGCGTCCGGACCGAGGCGCTTTTGACCGACATGAGCCAGCCGCTCGGCCTCGCCGTCGGCAACGCCAACGAGGTGCAGGAGTGCATCCGGGTTATGCGCGGCGAGTCGGGCGACGAGGCGCGCGACGTGCGCGACCTCTCGCTGGAGCTGGCCGCGCGGATGGTGGCGCTCTCGGGCGCGGCCGCCGGAATCGAGGAGGCGCGCGAGAGGGTGAGGCGCGCGCTCGACACGGGCGCGGCGCTCGAACGCTTCCGGCGCAACGTCGAGGAGCAGGGCGGCGACCCGCGCGTCTGCGACGACCCGCTCCGGCTCTCGGACTTGACGGTTCGGGAAGTCAGGGTAGAATCCGAGCACGCCGGCTACGTCGTCTCGGTGGACTCGGCGGAGGTCGGCCGCGCGGTGGCGGCCGTCGGCGGGGGGCGCGCGCGCGTCGAAGACAAGATAGACCCCGCGGTCGGCTACCTCGCGCGCGCGCGCGTGGGGCAGCAGGTGAGCGCGGGCGAGCCGCTGGGCCTGCTCTACTGCCGGCCGGGCGCGGCGGGCGAGTCGGCCGCCGCCCGCATCCGCGCCGCCTACACGGTGGGCGAGGCGGCCCCCGAACGCGTCCCCGAACTCATCAAGGAAGTAATCGCGCAATGAAGTTGAGACTGACACTGACCGCCGCGCTGGCGTGCGCGCTCCTCCTGGGCGGCGCCTCCTGCCGCCAGGCCCAGCCCGCCGACGAGCGCGGCAAGGTGCGCGTCGGCATCGTCTTCGACATCGGCGGCAAGGACGACCGCTCGTTCAACGCCGCCGCCTTCGACGGCGTCAAGTGCGCCGAGACGGGCAAACACCCCGATGGCACGCCCTGCGAGAAGCCCTCGCTCGGCATCGTCATGCGCGACGTGGAGCCGGGCAACCCGACCTCCATCGAGCCCGCCATGCGCGCCTTCGCCGAGCGCGGCTACGACCTCGTCATCGGCGTCGGCTTCGCGCAGGCGCCCATCATGGAGATCGTGGCGAAGGACTACCCCGACGTCAACTTCGCCATCGTGGACGGCGCGAGCGACCTGCCCAATGTCGCCTCGCTCTCCTTCAAGGAGCACGAGGGCTCGTACCTCGTCGGGATGCTCGCCGCGCGCCAGTCGCGCACCGGCGTCCTCGGCTTCGTCGGCGGCATGGACATCCCGCTCATCCACCGCTTCTACCGCGGCTACGAGCAGGGCGCGAAGGCCGTCAACCCGAAGGTCGAGGTCATCGCCAACTACGTCGGCGTGACCGACGGCGCGTGGAACAACCCGGGCCGCGGCAAGGAGCTGGCGCTGGCGCAGATCGGCAAGGGCGCCGACGTCATCTTCACCGCCGCCGGCAACTCCGGCCTCGGCGCCTTCGACGCCGTCGAGCAGGCGGGCCGCGACGCGTCGGGCCGCGCCAACCGCTTCGTCATCGGCGTGGACTCGAACCAGAACGGCGTCAAGCCGGGCTTCGTCCTGACCAGCATGGTCAAGCGCGTGGACAACGCCGTCTACGACGCCGTGCAGCAGGTGAAGGAGGGGCGCTTCAAGGGCGGCCGCCAGGTCTTCGGGCTCGACAAGGACGGCGTCGCCTTCTCGCTCGACGACTTCAACCGCAACCTCTTCCCGCCCGAGATGCTGGCCGAGGTCGAGGCGGCCAAGGCGAAAATCATCGACTGCGACAAGCGGCGGGGCGCCGTCCCGCCCGCCGAGGCCGACAAAATTCCGTGCGAAATCGACGTCGTGGACGCGATGGCGCCGAAGAAGCAGTAGCGGCCGCGCCGGCTCCCGAACCCGAACCCTATGCTCGAACTCCGTGGAATCACCAAGCGCTTCGGCGACGTGCTCGCCAACGACCACATAGACCTCCGCGTCGAGCCCGGAACCATCCACGCCATCGTGGGCGAGAACGGGGCGGGGAAGTCCACCGTGATGCGCATCGCCTACGGCTTCTACACGGCCGACGCGGGCGAGATTCTGGTGGACGGCGAGCCGCGAAGCATCCAGACGCCGCACGACGCCATCCGGCTCGGCGTCGGGATGGTGCACCAGCACTTCATGCTGGTGGACACGATGACCGTCGCCGAGAACATCGTGCTCGGCGCGGAGCCGGGCTCGGCCGCCGCGATAGACCTGCGGAAGGCGGCGCAGGAGATTCGCGCACTCTCCGACGAGTTCCGCCTCGCGGTCAACCCCGAGGCGCTCGTCCACGACCTCTCGGTCGGGCAGCAGCAGCGCGTGGAGCTTTTGAAGGCGCTCTACCGCCGCGCGCGCCTGCTCATCCTCGACGAGCCGACGGCCGTGCTGACGCCGCAGGAGGTCGAGGAGTTCTTCGCCATCCTCCGGCGCATGCGCGAGCAGGGCAAGACCGTCATCATCATCACGCACAAGCTCTCGGAGGTTCTGGCCATCTCGGACGACGTGACCGTGATGCGCGACGGCCGCGTCGTCGGGCGCGTGAAGACCGCGCAGACGAGCGCGGCCGAGCTCGCCCGCATGATGGTCGGCCGCGACGTCCTGCTGCGCGTCGAGAAGCCGGACGCGCGGCCGGGCGAGCCGGTCTTAAGCGTCCGGCGCCTGTCGGTCGCCGTGAGCGGCGGCGAGCGCGGCCTGCGCGACGTCTCGTTCGAGGTGAGGGCGGGCGAAATCGTCGGCGTCGCCGGCGTCGAGGGCAACGGACAGACCGAGCTGATAGAGACGCTGGCCGGGCTCACGCCGCCCGCTCAGGTCAGCGGCGAGGTCTCCTTCCGCGGGGGCGACGTGACGCGCGCGAGCGCGCGCGAGCGCCTTGAGATGGGCATCGCGCACATCCCCGAGGACCGCCACCGGCGGGGGCTGCTGCTCGACTTCGATTTGTCGGAGAACTCGATTCTCGGGCTCCACCACCGCGCGCCCGCGGTCTCGGCCGGGCCGCTGCTCGACCTCCGTGGGATACGCGCGCGCGCGCAGCAGCTCATCAGCGACTTCGACGTGCGGCCCGCCAACCCCGATTTGCCGGCGCGCGCCCTCTCGGGCGGCAACCAGCAGAAGCTCATCATCGGGCGCGAGTTCGGCCTCCGCCCGAAGCTCCTGCTCGTCTCGCAGCCGACGCGCGGCGTGGACATCGGCGCCATCGAGTTCATTCACCGCAAGCTGGTCGAGCTGCGCGAGGAGGGCTGCGCCATCCTCCTCGTCTCGGCCGAGCTGGAGGAGGTCACCTCGCTCGCCGACCGCCTGCTCGTCTTCTACCACGGCCGCGTCGTCGGCGAGGTTGACCCGAAGCGTTCCACGCAGGAAGAGATCGGCCTCCTGATGACGGGGGGCGGGAAGGGAAATGCGGAATGACGAGTGCAGAGTGCAGAATGAAAAGGCAAGACGTCTTTCATTCTGCACTCTGCACTCATCACTCTGCACTTAAATCATGAAGCTTCTCCGCGAACTCCTTTTCCCCGTTATCGCCGTGCTGGTGGCGTTCGTCGTCGGCGGGGTCGTCGTGTGGCTCATCGGCGACAACCCGTTCGAGGTCTACGGGCTGCTGCTGGGGAGCGCCCTGACGTGGCCGGACGGCATCGGGTACACGCTCTTCTACGCGACGCCGCTCATCTTCACGGGCCTCGCCGTGGCCGTCGCCTTCCGCTGCGGGCTGCTGAACATCGGCGCCGAGGGGCAGCTCTACGTGGCGGCGTTCGCGGCCGCGTGGGTCTCCATCAAGCTCGGCGGGACGGTCATCAAGGACTTCTCGGGCAGCCCCATCAGCTACGGCTGGGCGAGCCTGCCGGCGTTCGTCCTCGTCCCGCTGGCGGTCGTGGCGGCCGTAGGCGTCGGCGCGGCGTGGGGCGCGATACCGGGCTGGCTCAAGGCGCGGTTCGGGGCGCACGAGGTCATCACGACCATCATGCTCAACTTCATCGCCGTCGCGCTCGTCAGCTACTTCACGCAGTATTACTACAAGGCGCCGGGCGACCCCATCATGCAGAGCGTGCCCATCGGCGCGGCGGCGCAGGTGCCGCGCCTCGGCGACTTCGTGCCGGGGCTGCCGAGCCGCATCCCGGTCAACGTCGCCTTCCTGCTCGCCATCCTCGCGTGCGCGCTCGTCTACGTCTTCCTCTGGCGGACGAAGTGGGGCTACGAGATACGCGCGACGGGCGCCAACCCCTCGGCCGCCGAGTACGGCGGCATCAACGTGCGCAAGCAGATCGTGCTGGCGATGGCCGTCTCGGGCGGGCTGGCCGGGATGGTCGCCATCAGCGAGGTGCTCGGCTACCGCTACCGCTACTACGACGGGTTCTCGGCGAACTACGGCTTCACGGGCATCGCCGTGGCGCTGCTCGGCCGCAACCACCCGGTCGGCGTCTTCCTCGCCGCGCTCCTCTTCGGCATGCTCATCCGCGGCGGCATCTTCGTGGACGCCTTCTCCGAGCACGTCACGAAGGATTTGGTCGAGGTCTTGCAGGCCATCGTCATCCTCTTCGTCGCCGCCGAGGCCCTCTTCCGCGGCCCGTTCGGCAGGTTCGGCCTGCTCAAGAGGTCGAAAGTCTGAGGGGTGAGACCGGCTACCGGCTACCGACTACTTATGTCTGACATCTTCAATCTCGGCCTGCTCTACTCGGCCATCAGGCTGGCGACGCCTCTGCTGCTGGCGGCGCTCGGCGGGATGTTCTCGGAGCGCTCGGGCGTCATCAACATCGCGCTCGAAGGGCTGATGCTGGCGGGGGCGTTCACCGCCGCCTCCATCACGTGGTACGCGGGGAGCCCGTGGGTGGGGCTGCTGGCGGCCGTCCTCGCCGGGGCGGCCATCGCGGGCATCCACGCCGTCGCGTGCATCCGCTACCGCGCCGACCAGGTCGTCTCCGGCACGGCCATCAACATCCTCCTGACGGGCGTGCCCGCGCTCCTGAGCGGCGCCTTCTTCCTCTCCTCCGGCTCGACGCCGCAGATACCGAGGGAGCAGTTGATTCCGCTCACGCCCGTCGTCATCGCGTTCGCGCTCGTGCCGCTGACCTACTACGTGCTCTACTACACGCCCTACGGGCTGCGGCTGCGCGCGGTGGGCGAGAACCCGGAGGCGGCCGACGCGGCGGGCGTGAGCGTCAAGCTGATGCGCTACTCGGCGGTGCTCCTCTCGGGCGCGCTCGCCGGCATCGGCGGCGCCTACCTCTCCGTCGGCCAGTCGTCGCTCTTCACGCGCAACATGAGCGCCGGGCGCGGCTTCATCGCGCTCGCGGCGCTCATCTTCGGCAAGTGGCGCCCCGTCCAGACGATGCTCGCCTGCCTCCTCTTCGGGTTCACCGAGGCCGTCGCCATCCAGCTCCAGGGCGTCCACCTCTGGGGGGACGAGGAGATACCGACGCAGTTCGTCCAGATCATCCCCTACGTGCTGACCATCGTCGTCCTCGCCGGCTTCATCGGCACCTCGCGCGCGCCGCGCGCCCTCGGCATCCCGTACCAAAAGGAGAAGTAGTCGGTAGTCAGTCGACGGCGGACAGTAGTAAATTATTACCGCGCGGCAATCCGCCCCCCATGAACAGGCTTTCGACCGACTACCGTCCGCGGGTTTTTCTACCGGCTACCGTCCGCTGACCGCCGTCTACTCGTTCTTATGGCTATCTCGCTCAGGCCCGAACATTTGAAGCGCTACAAGGACATGGCGCTGCTCTTGATGAGGTACGGGCGCGCCGACCTCGTCCGCAGCGCCGGGCTCGAAGAGGCCATCGAGGGCACGCAGGACGCGCAGGTCTCGCCCGCGAAGATGGAGGAGCTGGCGGCCGACGTCGAGAAGATGGGGCCGACCTTCATCAAGCTCGCGCAGCTCCTCTCGACCCGCGCCGACCTCCTGCCCCAGCCCTACATCGACGCGCTCACGCGGCTCCAGGACAAGGTCGGCCCCTTCCCCTTCACCGAGGTCGAGCAGATCGTCAACGGCGAGCTGGGCGTCCGCATCTCGAAGGCGTTCTCGCGCTTCGAGGCGACGCCCATCGCGGCCGCCTCGCTGGGCCAGGTGCACCGCGCGGCCCTGCGCGACGGCCGCGAGGTCGTCGTCAAGGTGCAGCGCCCCAACATCCGCGAGGAGATGACGAAGGACTTGGAAGTCCTCGGCGAAATCTCCGCCTTCATGGACTCGCACACCGAGACCGGGCGCCGCTACGAGTTCACGCCCCTGCTCGAAGAGTTCCGCAAGAGCCTGCTCAGGGAGCTGGACTACAGGCTCGAAGCGCGCAACCTCGTCTCCTTCTCCGACAACCTGCGCGACTTCGACCGCATCGTGGTGCCGCAGCCCGTCGAGGACTTCACGACCTCGCGCGTGCTGACGATGGACTACATCCGCGGCAAGAAGATAACCACCCTCTCGCCGCTCGCCAAGATAGACATCGACGGCTACGCGCTGGCCGAGCACCTCTTCCGCGCCTACATGCAGCAGATTCTCGTGGACGGCTTCTTCCACGCCGACCCGCACCCCGGCAACGTCTTCCTCACCGACGACGGGCGCATCGCCATCATCGACCTCGGCATGGTCGCGCGCGTCAGCCCGCGCTTTCAGGACACGCTGCTCCAGATGCTGCTCGCCATCAGCAACGGGCACGGCGACGAGGCGGCCGAGATAACCGTCAAGATGGGCGAGCCGAAGCAGGACTTCGACGAGGCGGGCTTCCGCCGCGCCGTCGCCGAGCTGGTCTTGGAGAACCACAACACGCCGCTCGAAAGCCTCAACTCGGGCCGCGTCGTGCTGCGCATCCAGCAGATAGCGGGCGAGTCGAACTTCCGGCTGCCGCGCGAGTTCACGATGATAGCCAAGACGCTCCTGAACCTCGACCAGGTCGTCCACACCTTAGACCCGAAGTTCGACCCGAACTTCGCCATCCGCGCCTACGCCGACACCATCATGCAGCGGCGCATGCAGCGCAGCCTCTCGGCCGGAAACATCTACGGCACCGTGCTCGAACTGAAGGAGTTCGCCGAGAAGCTGCCCGCGCGCGTCAACCAACTCTTCGACTCGCTCTCGACCAAGGGCATCCGCATCGAGGTCGACGCCATCGACGAGCGGAGCCTGCTGACGAGCCTGCACAAGATTGCGAACCGCATCACGGTCGGGCTGCTGCTGGCGGCGGTCATCGTCGGCGCGTCGCTGATGATGAGGGTCGAGACGACCTTCACCATCCTGGGCTACCCGGCCATCGCCATCATCTTCTTCCTGCTGGCGGCGGCCGGCGCGCTCGTGTTAGTTTTCAACATCCTCTTCGTGGACGAGAAGGACAAGGGCGAGCCGTCCGACTCGAAGTAAAGGGGCGCGTGATGGGACACACCGACGAGATGACGCCCGGCACCCTCTACGCGCGCGCGGAGCACGCGGCGCGCTTCATACGCTCGCGCGCGGGCGAGGACGTGCGCGTCGCGCTCGTGCTGGGGAGCGGGCTCGGCGCCATCGCCCACGCGCTCGAAGGCGCCGCGGCGATACC
>DASVTS010000134.1:0-18120 GCA_036387455.1 Pyrinomonadaceae bacterium
AAACCGCCTGTAAGCTCTTATTTTCAAGAGCTTACAGGCGGCGGCAAGTTATGGTTCCGACAAATGGCGGATTACGATTCCGCTATTTGGAAGATTATGGTTCCGTCGCGGGTCAGTGGCCGCCGGCGGCCATTTTGCCGATGAGGGTGAAGAGGGGGAGGTACATGGCGATGACGATGCCGCCGATGGTGACGCCGAGGAAGCCGATCATCACCGGCTCGATCAGAGTCAGCAGGGAGGCGATGGCCGCGTCCACCTCCTGCTCGTAGAAGTCGGCGATCTTGCCGAGCATGGCGTCGAGCGCGCCCGTCTGCTCGCCGATGCCGATCATCTGCGAGACCATGTTGGGGAAGACGTCGGAGGCGCGCAGGGGCTCGACCACCGACTCGCCGCGCTCGACGCCCGCGCGCACCTTGCCGATGGCCTCTTCGAGGATCATGTTGCCGGCCGTGCGCGCCGTGATGTCGAGCGACTGGAGGATGGGCACGCCCGAGGAGAGCAGCGTCGAGAGCGTGCGCGAGAAGCGCGCGACCGCGATCTTGCGGAGGATGCTGCCGACGATGGGCACCTTCAGCAGCAGCGAGTCGATCCGCCGGTGGCCCTTCGGCGTCCGGTAGTAGAAGCGGATGGCCAGCGCCGCCGCGACCAGCCCGGCCAGGATGAAGAGCCCGCCGAAGCCCGCGAGGAACTCGCTGATGCCGACGACGATGCGCGTCGGGAGCGGGAGCAGCTCGCCCGGGCCGAGCAGCCCGGTGAAGATGTTCTGGAACGAGGGGATGACGAAGATCATGATCACCGTGATGACCGCCACGGCGATGACGACGACGGCCGCCGGGTAGATCATCGCCGAGACGACGTCGCGGCGCAGCTTGACGATCTTCTCGATGTAGGAGGAGAGGCGCTGGAGGATGAGGTCGAGGATGCCGCCCGCCTCGCCCGCCTCGATCATGTTGACGAAGAGCTGGTCGAAGACCTTCGGGTGGCGCGCCATGGCGGCCGCCAGCGTCGAGCCCTCCTCGACGTCCTGGCGCGTCTGCGTCAGAACCATCTGGAAGTTCTTGTTCTCCTGCTGCTGCGCGAGGATTTCGAGGCACTGGACGAGCGGCAGGCCGGCGTCGATCATCACCGAGAACTGGCGGGTGAAGATGGAGAGGTCTTTGGCCTTGACCTTCTTGCGCCCGCCGCCGATCTTCGGCACGGCGACCTCGCGCCCCTTCTCCTTGACCGAGGTGAGCATGACCTGCTCGCGCCGCAGCAGCGAGCGCAGCACGTCACGGCTGTCGGCCATCCTCTCGCCGACGATCACCTCCCCGAGGCGGTTCCGACCTTTGAAGACGTATGTGGGCATTGTCTAACTCCTCGTAAACCGTGAACCGTAAACCGTGACAAGTGAGAGCGGTTTTTAATCTCGTCGTAGTTTGCGGTTCACGCCTTTACTCTTATCGCGGTTTACGGTTTACGGTTTACGGTCTTACCGCGCTCCCGGGCGTGTGCCGATGGGGCGGGGCTGGGCGTAGGGCGAGGGGTGCTGGCGCTGGGCGGGCGGGGCGCCGCCGTTCGCGCCGGTGTTGACGCCCGCGCCGTGCTCGATCAGCTCGCGCAGCTCGTCGGCGTTGGACGACCGCTGCATCGCCACCTCGATGGAGATGAGGCGCTTGTGGTAGAGCGTCGCCAGCGCCTGGTTGAAGGTCTGCATTCCGTGCTTGCCCTGGCCCGTCTGCATCATCGAGTAAATCTGGTGCACCTTGTCCTCGCGGACGAGGTTGCGGATGGCCGGGTTGGGGACGAGGATTTCGAGCGCCATCGCGCGGCCGCGCCCGTCCGCCCGCGGGATGAGCGACTGGCAGAGTATGCCCTCCAGCACCAGCGAGAGCTGCGCGCGAATCTGCGCCTGCTGCGCCGAGGGGAAGACGTCGATGATGCGGTTGATGGTCGAGGCCGCGGAGTTCGTGTGCAGCGTGGCGAACGTGAGGTGGCCCGTCTCCGCGATGCGCAGCGCGGACTCGATGGTCTCCAGGTCGCGCATCTCGCCGACGAGCACGACGTCCGGGTCCTGGCGCAGGGCCGTGCGCAGCGCCTCGGCGAAGCCGCGCGTGTCGGCGCCGACCTCGCGCTGGTTGACGATGCAGGACTTGTGCGAGTGCAGGAACTCGATGGGGTCTTCGATGGTGACGATGTGCTCGTGCCGCTCGCGGTTGACCTTGTCGAGCATGGCGGCGAGCGTCGTGGACTTGCCCGAGCCCGTGGGGCCGGTGACGAGGATGAGGCCGCGCGGCTTCTCGCACAGGCTGGAGACGACGGGCGGCAGGCCCAGGTCGTCGAACGACTTGATCTCGTAGGGGATGGCGCGGAAGACCGCGCCGACCGCGCCGCGCTGGTTGAAGAGGTTGGCGCGGAAGCGCGAGAGGCCGCGGACGCCGAACGAGAAGTCGAGTTCGAGCGCCTCCTCGAAGCGGTGCTTCTGCGCGTCGGTCAGCACCGAGTAGGCGAGCGACTTGGTGTCGGCCGAGGTCAGCGGGCGCAGGCCCTCGACCGGGCGGAGGTGGCCGTCCACGCGCACCATCGGCGCCGTGTTCGTCGTCAGGTGGAGGTCGGAGCCGCCCATCTCGATGAGCTTCTTCAGCAAGTCCGAGAGCGACAGTGGCTCCTGAGTCTGTTCTTGTCCCGTCATAGAGTTTCCCTGTGTCTGTGGTTCGGCCGCAAGGTGGCCGGGGCGGGTTTAGCGAGGCGGGGCGGTCGGCCCCTGCCGGGGCCTCCGTGCGGCCTCACCTCTGCGAGGCCGCGTTCCTGCTCGCGGCGGGTTGGAGCGAGGCCATGAACTGCTCGGAGCCCGCCGCCAGCGGGGCGGTGAACTCGACCGGCCCCGTCGTCGCCAGGCTGTAGACGCGGCCGTCAACCTCGGTGAAGTAGAAGGCCCAGGACTGCGCGGGCGCGCCGGGCGCGCCGGTCTGCGCGAGCACGACGAAGACGCGGCGGCCCTGCGTCTCCCGGACGAAGTCGTTCGTCACCCAGCCGCCCTCGGCCACCATCCGGTCGATGACCGTGCGCCTGAGCGCCGTGACGGGGAGGCCGCCGACCGACTTGGTCTTCGGGCCGACCGAGGCGCCGCCCAGCTCCGCCGCCGAGAGCGAGACGGGGGCCACGACGGCCGTGCCGGCGCCGCGCCCGTCGGGGGCCAGGACGGAGAAGACGGCCGAGCCCGCGGCGCGACCTTTACGCGCACCCGACCAGTTGTGCGGCGGCGTGAAGCCGAACGGGAGCAGCCCCGACGCGCGCGTGAGCGTCGCGCGCGCGGGAGTCGAGGCGAGCGCGGCGGCCGAGGGCGCGGGGGCGGGCGCGCTCGCGGCCGTCGGGCCGAAGGAGAGGAGGGAAGTGTCGACGCCCGGCGCGGCGCCCGCGGGGCGGTTGGCGAGCACGAGCTGCCGCCGCTGCTCGGCGCGCGCGCGCCGTGCGCGCATCAGCGCGCGGTGGCGGCGCCACCACGCGCGCGAGTGCCTGCGGTAGCGACGCCGCTGGCTCTCGGCCGAGCGGCGGCTCCACTTGGCGAGCGACTCCGTGACCGGTAGCGCGCCGGCCACCGTGACGAGGACGAGTAGTGAAAGGGTGATGACCCGCAGCCTGTTCATGGTTTCTATGCCACCGTTTCGCGCACCACCTCTTCGAGCGTGGTGATGCCGTTCCTGATTTTTTGGAGCCCGGACTCGCGCAGGGTGATCATGCCGTCCTCGATCGCGCGCTTGCGCAGTTCGAGCGCCGAGGCGCCGATGAGGATCAGCTCGCGTATCTCGTCGGTCACCTCCATCACCTCGTAGAGGCCGACCCGGCCCTTGTAGCCCGTGTTGTTGCACTTCGCGCAGCCGGCGCCCTTGTAGGTCTTGAGCTGCCTGGCCTCCTCCGGCGAGAAGCCGACCTCGACCAGCCCCTCGGGCGGCAGGCTGTGCTCGCTCCGGCAGTCCTTGCAGATGCGGCGGATGAGGCGCTGCGCCTGGATGAGGTTGACGGAGGTGGCGACGAGGAAGGGCTCGATGCCCATGTTCATCAGGCGGGAGATGGTGGAGGGCGCGTCGTTGGTGTGGAGGGTGGAGAGGACGAGGTGGCCCGTGAGCGCCGCCTTGATGGCGATCTCGGCCGTCTCGAAGTCGCGGACTTCGCCGACGAGGATGATGTTCGGGTCCTGGCGCAAGAAGGAGCGGAGCGCGGCGGCGAAGTTGAGGCCGATCTGCTCCTTCATCTGCACCTGGTTGATGCCCGGCAGGTTGAACTCGACCGGGTCTTCCGCGGTCATGATGTTCGTCTCGGGCGTGTTCAAAGACTGAAGGGCCGAGTAGAGCGTGTTCGTCTTGCCGGAGCCCGTGGGGCCGGTGACGAGCACCATCCCGTAGGGCTTCGTGATGTTGCGCTGGAACTTGACGAGGCTCTCGGGCTCGAACCCGAGCTTCGTCATGTCGAGCATCAGCCGCTCCTTGTCGAGGAGGCGGAGCACGACCTTCTCGCCGAAGAGGGTGGGGAGGGTCGAGACGCGGAAGTCGAGCTCGCGCGAGCGGCCGTGCACCTTGAGCTTGATCTTGATGCGGCCGTCCTGCGGCAGCCGCTTCTCGGCGATGTCGAGCTTGGAGAGAATCTTGATGCGCGAGATGAGCGCGTCGCGCAGGCGCAGCGGCGGGTGCATCACGTCGTAGAGCACGCCGTCGATGCGGAAGCGGATGCGCATCTCCTTCTCGTAGGGCTCGATGTGGATGTCGGACGCCCCGCGCTGGAGCGAGTCGGCCAGGAGCACGTTGACGAGCCGGACGACCGGCGCGTCCTCGCTCATCCGCGTCAGGTTCGAGAGGTCGATCTCGTCGCTCTCCTCGACGACCTCCAGCCCCTCCGCGCCGTCGGCCTCGAAGTCGAGCGACTCCAGCGTCATGGACGAGCCGGGCAGCTCCTCCAGGCGGCCGTTCGAGTTCTGGCCCTCCTCCAAGTCGCGCGCCAGCTCGATTTCGCGCGACTGCGAGTAGTAGCGCGAAATCGCCTCCTGCACGCTCGCCTCCGAGACGACCACCGGCTCGATGTTGAGCCCCGTCATGAACTTGATGTCGTCCATGGCGAAGACGTTCGTCGGGTCCACCATCGCCAGCGTGAGCGTCGCGCCGACGCGCGAGAGCGGCAGCACCGAGTACTTGTCGGCGACCTCGCGCGGGATGAGCCGGATGACCGACTCGTCGATGTCGAACAGCTCCAGGTTGACCGAGGGCACGCCGTACTGCCTGGAGAGCACGGCCGTGATCATGTCGTCTGAGACCAGCCCCATCTTGACCAGGTTGAAGCCGAGCCGCCCCCCGTGCTCCCTTTGGAATTCGAGGGCCTCGCGCAACTGGTGCGGGGTCAGGAGATTTTCGCGGACGAGGATTTCGCCGAGTTTGGCAGACATTTTCGAGCGTTCCGTGTTTTAGGGCCGAGAACAGGCGGGGCGTGTGCGGTGGCTCGCAGGGACTTCGGTCGCCGACCGCACCGGCGACACAAGGCAAACGATTGATAACACCGTTTGCCTAATGCATGTTACTGTTTAACTATGTGACTGTCAAGATGAATCTGGAAGTGTTCAAACGGCATTCAAAAAGCCGCGCCCGGGACGCTCCCCGGGCGCGGCTAAGTTGTGCAAACTGCTTGCTTTAGGTCGGGTTACGGGCGGCGGCCGCGGGCCGGGCGCGCGGGCGCCGACTTCTCGGGCCGGACGTTCTCGGCCGTCTTCAGGTATTCGAGCGACTCCTTAGCCGACTGCTTCAGGGGGTCGGTGTCCGGCGCCTTGTCCACGTAGCGCTGGAGGAAGTTGGCGGCCTCCTGGAACTTCGCCTTGTCGCCCGAGGCGAAGAGGGCGAGCCCGAGGATGCGGTTGGCGTCCACGCTCTCCGGGTCTTCGGCGAGGACGGCGCGCGCCTGCGTGACGGCGAGGTCAACGTTTCCCGCGTCGAAGACCGTCTGGAGCGCCTCGCCCTTGAACTTGGCCTTCTTCGCCGGGTCGGCCTCGACGGCGATGTACTCTTGGTAGGCGTCCCACGCGGCCTGCGCCTGCGACGTGTCAACCTTCGTGGCGACGAGCCGCATGGCGAGGGCGCGCGTCGAGAGCGCCACGATCTTGTTCTGCGCGTAGACGGCGGCCTGCTGCGGGTCGGCGCCGCCGGCGTTGATGATTTGCAGCGCCTTCTGCGCGTTGTCGGCCGCGTCCTTCCAGTCCTTCTTGGCCTCGTCCATCCCGCGCGTCTTGGCGTCGCCGTCGGCGGTCTTCAGCGCCTCGTTGAAGCGGTTGACGCCGCGGCGGCGCAGCGCCTCGGAGAGGTTGGTCAGGAGCGCGGGCTCGTCGGAGCGCGCGGCCAGGCCCTCCTGGTACTGCCTGATGGCCTCGTCGAGGTTGTTGGCGGACAGCGCGTCGTTGCCCGCCTTGAAGGTGCGGGAGATGACGGCGTTGCTCTCCTCGATCTTCTTGTTCTTCTCCTCTATCTCCTTGACCTTGCGGTCGAGTTCCTCGCGGCGGGCCTTGTCCTCCTTGCTCTCGGCGGGCGGGGCGGCGGTGCCGCCGCCGGTGTTGGCCGTGCCGCCGCCGCCGGCGTCCAGAGTCTTGGTCTGTTCGAGCGTCAGCGTCGAGCCGTCGCCGGGCTGGAGCAGGAAGTCGCGCGTCTGCGAGCTGTTGAAGCGCTGCTTGGAGACGAAAGTCGGGCGCGCGCCGGGCGCGCTGACGACGAGCGTGTAGGTGCCGATGAAGGGGAGGCCGGCGTAGATGTAGCGACCCTTCTTGTCAGACTTGACGTGGTACTCGCCCTTGATGTCGGTGCGGTAGATGTCTATGGTCGCGCCGGCGACCGGGACTTCGGTGCCGTCGGCCTGCTTGAGCCTCACCGTGCCGTTGACCTGCGTCACCTGCGCCGAGGCGGCGACGGCCGACGCGGCCAGGAAGAGCGCGGCGAAGAACGTGCGAAGGAAAAGGTTGGAACGCATGGTCGGTGGTCTCCTGCTGACTGAATGATTGCTGACGCTTCCGGGGGGATGCGGAGGCCGCGCTTAGGATGCGAGCGCGCCCCGGCCGGTTGTCAGTTTCTGCCCGTGTTCAAGTTTCTGCCCGCCATTTTAGCAGCAAAACCGTGAGATTTGCGAGCGTTTACGCGTAGAGAATCGGGTCCGCGAGCCCCGCCTCGCGGAAGGCCCGCAGCCGCAGCGCGCACGAGTCGCAGGCGCCGCACGCGCGCTCCTCCGCCCGGTAGCACGACCACGTGAGCCCGAGCGGCGCGCCCAGGGCCGCCCCGCGGCGGATTATTTCGGCCTTGCGCATGCGGATGACGGGCGTCCTGATTAGGACGCGCGTCTCGGGGCGCGTGCCCACGTCGATGACGCGCTGGAAAGCCTCGTAGAACTCGGGGCGGCAGTCGGGGTAGCCCGAGGAGTCTTCGGCGACGGCGCCGATGTAGACGCGGCCCGCGCCTAGAACCTCGGCCCAGCTCGTCGCCGCGGCGAGCAGGTGCGCGTTGCGGAAGGGGACGTAGCTCGTGGGGATGCCGGGCGCGTCGAGGTCGGCCTCGGCGACGGGCATCGAGGGGTCGGTCAGCGACGACCCGCCGATGCGCGCGAGCTGTTCGAGCGAGACGACGAGGCGGCGCGAGACGCCGTAGAAGTCGGCCAGCTCGCCGAAGGCGCGAAGCTCGCGCGCCTGCGTCCGCTGCCCGTAGGAGGCGTGGAGGAAGGCCAGCTCCTCGTTCTCCCCGCGCGCGATGGCCGCCGTCACGCACGAGTCCATCCCGCCGGAGACGAGGCAGACGGCGAGCGCCCCTTCGGCGGCGCCCTCGTCTTCGGCGGGGGCGCCGGCGGGCTCCTCCTCGTAGGCGAAATCCCTGTCGCTCGGCGAGCCGCCCATCAGACGCCGTGCACCTCCGGCCCCCAGATGTACTTGTGAAGCTGCAACTGCATCCTGACGTTCCTCAGGCCGCTCGCGGAGACGAGGTCGGCCAGCTCCTTCAGGTCGGTCTCGCCCCAGACGGGGGAGACGAGGAGGGCGAGGGCTCGACTCTCAAGCTCGTACTCCTCGACGACGCGGCGCGCGAAATCCCAGTCGGCGCGGTCGCGGACGACGAACTTGACCTCGTCGCGGTCGGCGCGCAGCCTCCCGAGGTTGGGCCAGTGGTTCCGCCCGGCCTCGCCCGAGGCGGGGCACTTCACGTCGAGGATGACCTTCGCGCGCTCGTCCACGCCCTCGGTCGAGACGAACCCGCCGGTCTCTATCAGAACCTCGAAACCCTCGTCGCAGAGGCGGCGAATCAGCTCGAACGCCTCCTTCTGCGCCAGGGGCTCGCCGCCCGTCACCTCGACGAGCTGGCAACCGTAGGCGCGCACCTGCCGCATCACATCGTCCAACGAGACGCGCTCGCCGCCCGTGAAGGTGTACTCGCTGTCGCACCACGTACAGCGCATCGGGCAGCCGGTCAGCCGCACGAACGAGCAGGGGCGGCCGGCGTGCGTGGACTCGCCCTGGACGGAGCGGAAGATTTCGGTAACGCGGAGCATATGACAGTAGTCAGTAGACGGTAGGGCTTCCGCCCGGCGGAAGTTGACGATTTGACCCTGACCGTCCGGTACTGAAAGTTTTACTACCGACCGCCGACTACTGTCTACTGTCTACTCCTTTCGTGATAGCATACGCGGGCCGGCCGGCGTGGCATCAGGGCGTTCGGGACACGTGGATGCCGAGAGACCTCGAACAACTCGTGCGTGAGGGCGCGGAGCGGATGCTCGCGCGGGCGGGCGAAGTGCGCGCGCTCGACGCCTCGGCGGTCGCGCCGCGCGTCCGCGCGTCGGTCGAGAAGTACCTCCTGCGCCACGCGCCGCAGGCCGGGGAGAAGGAGATCGGCGGCTTCATAGACGCTCTGCACGCGGACGAGCTGCTGCTGGTCGTGGCGTGCGAGCGCGGCGACTCGGCCGCGTGGGACGACCTCGTCGGGCAGTACCGCGCGACGGTGCTCTCGGCGGCGCGCTCGGCGAGCGCGGGCGAGGCCGAGGCCGAGGAGCTGGCCGGCTCGGTCTGGGCCGAGCTGTACGGGCTGCGCGAGCGGGCCGACGGGCGCCCCGCGGGCAAGCTCGCTTACTATTCCGGCTGCGGGAGCCTGGGCGGGTGGCTGCGCGCGGTCGTCGGGCAACTGGCCGTAGACCGCCACCGGCGCACGTCGCGGCTGGTGCAGACGGAGGAGCCTTCGGAGTTCGACCGCGCGGCCGCCGAGTCGCACGAGCAGGACGGTTGGAGGCCGCAGGCGGCGCTCGACCCCGAGAGCGCGTTCGCCACGGGCGAGGCCGAGCGCGCGGTCGAGGAGGCGCTGGCGGGCGCGCTCGGCGGGCTCGACGCGGAAGACCGCCTGCTCGTCCGCCTCTACTACTTCGACGGGCTGAAGCTGAAGGAGGCGGGCGCCGTGCTCGGCGTCCACGAGGCGACGGCGAGCCGCAGGCTGACGCGCATCCACGCGGAGGTGAGGCGGCGGGTCGAGTCGTCGCTCGCGGGCGAGCGCCGCTGGACGCGCGAGGAGGTCGCGCGCACGCTCAACGAGGTCGCGCACGCGCACACGGACGCCGACCTGCGCTCGATGCTCGCGCCCGAGGCGGCCGCCGGCCTTGAGAAGCGCGAGGAGCTGTACGAGTGAGAGCGCCGCACGGCGCAAGATTCCCGCGCCCGCCCGTTCAAACTTCGGACGCCCCGCGGCGTCAATCGTCAGCACGGAACGGCATTGATGAAAGAGGGCTTCGACAAAGAGATTGATTCGCTGCTCCGTCGCCGCGCGCGCGGCGCGGCGCACTCGCTCGCCGGGGGCGGCGCGCAGGCCGCCGCGCCTTCGCACCTCGACGCGGACGAGCTGGGCGCGTTCGCCGAGGGCGCTTTGCCGGCGCCCGCGCGACTGGCCGCGGCCTCGCACCTCGCGGACTGCGACCGCTGCCGCGGCGTGGTCGTCGAACTCTCGCGCGCACTGGGCGGGGCGGAGGTTAAGCAGAATGCCGCGGCAGTCCCGGCCTCGGTCGCGGCGGAGAGGCCCGCCGGCTGGCGCGCGTGGGCGGCGGCCCTCTTCGCGCCGCGCGTGCTGCGCTACGCGGCGCCGGCGCTCGCCCTGTCGCTGGTGGCGGTCGTGTCTTACGTCGCGCTGCGCTCGCGTAGCGCGGGCTCGTTGCAGGACGCGAGGAGCGCGCGCACGACGCAGACGGAGAGCGCGAAGCCGCTGTCGGAGCCGGCCACCACCGCGACGACGGGGATGGCCAACAGTAATACGGACGGGCTCGTCGCGCAGAACCCGGAAGTGAGCGCTTCACCCGACCCCGAGACGGCGGGCGCGGCGCCGCGGCAGCCTACAGTCGAGCGCGGGCACGGCAACGCGGGCGAGGCGGCGCCCGTCGTCGTGGAGGGGCCGACCGTCGCCGCGGACGCGCCCGTCCCGCCGCCCCCGCCGGCGGCGAGCGCGGCGGCGGCGCCCGAGATGGCCAAGCTCGCGCCGAGGCCCGCAGCCGTCGATGAGCCCGAGCAGCCTTCGAAGTCCGAGAGCCGTGACAAGGAGAAGGGCGGGCGCGAGGCCGAGCCCGCCGGCGAGGTGGCGTCGAACGACCTCTCCGGCCAGCAGCGCAACCGCGCCCAGTCGCGCGCCGCCAACGAGGTGCAGATGCCCGACGGCGGCTCGCGCAACCAGAAGCGCGCGGCCGACGACAACAGGGCGTCGAACAACGTCTACGGCAGCACCGGGACGGCGGCCGCCCCGAAGGAGTCGGAGCGCGAAGACAGGTCTGCGGGCGCGGGCGCGGCGCGGCGCGCACGCCCGGCCACGCGCGCGGAGCAGAGCGCGGACACGGACGAGGTGGCGCGCGTCGGCGAGACGCGCGCGGCGGCCGGCCACCGCTTCCGCCGCGAGGGCTCCGCGTGGGTTGACGTCAACTACAAGTCCTCCATGCCCTCGACGGGCGTGCGCCGCGGGACGGAAGCCTTCCGCGCGCTCGTCGCCGACGTGCCCGAGGTGGGGCGCGTCGCCGCTCAGCTCGGCGGCGAGGTCGTCGTCGTCGTCCGCGGCCGCGCCTACCGCATCCGTTAATGAAAAGCGGTAGCCGGTAGGCGGTGGTCGGTAGTGATGACAGGCATCGTGCGTTGACTCAGTTCGTGACCGCGCCTCACCCCTCAGCCCGAATCTGTCCCGCCCCCGCCGGCCGTAATACTTGTGGCCGGCGCCTTGGTGATAAAACTTCGCGCCGCGGTCGGCCTTCAAGTTTAAGCGAGGAGACACGAGATGATCTTCCGCAGCCCCTTCCCCGACGTCGAAATCCCCGACGTGCCGCTCACCGATTTCGTCTTCAGCCGCGTGGCGGAGCACGCCGAGAGGCCCGCGGTGATAGACGCGCCGAGCGGGCGCGCGATGACCTACGCGCAGCTCCGCGGGGCCGTGCGCGCGGCGGCGGCGGGGCTCGCGCGGCGCGGCTTCGTGAAGGGCGACGTGCTGGCGCTCTACAGCCCGAACCTGCCGGAGTACGTCGTCGCCTTCCACGCGGTCGCCTCCCTGGGCGGCGTCGTCACGCCGGTCAACCCGCTCTACACGGTCGAGGAGTTGAGTAAGCAGCTCGACGACTCGGGCGCGGGGTACGTCGTCACCGTCCCGCAGCTCGCCGGGCGGGCGCGCGAGGCGGCCGGGGGGAGGGAGTTGCGCGGGCTGTTCGTCTTCGGCGAGGCGGAGGGGGCGACGCCGTTCGCGTCGCTGCTCGAAGGCGGGGGCGAGCCGCCGGCGGTAGACATAGACCCGCGCGAAGACCTCGTCGTGCTCCCTTATTCGAGCGGGACGACGGGCGTCTGCAAGGGCGTGATGCTGACGCACCGCAACCTCGTCGCCAACCTCGCGCAGATTAAGGGCGCGGGGCACGACTGGGGCGGCGAGACGCTGGTCTGCGTGCTGCCGCTCTTCCACATCTACGGCATGGTCGCCATCATGAGCCACGGGCTCTACTGCGGCGCCACGGTCGTCACGCTGCCGCGCTTCGAGTTCGAGCACCTGCTGAAGACGATGCAGGACTACCGCGTCTCGTTCGCGCACCTCGTCCCGCCCATCATGCTCGCCCTCTCGAAGAGCCCGCTGGTCGAGTCCTACGACCTCTCAAGTCTGCACACGGTCTTCTCGGGCGCGGCGCCTCTGGGCGCGGAGCTGGCGCGCGAGTGCTCTGAGCGTCTGGGCTGCGCGGTCGTGCAGGGGTACGGGATGACCGAGACGAGCCCGGCGACGCACCTCTCGACGCGGGAGCACAACAGGCCGGGGTCGGTGGGCCTGTGCGTGCCGAGCATGGAGTGCCGGCTCGTCTCGGTCGAGACGGGCGAGGACGTGGGCGCGGGCGAGCGGGGCGAGATTCTGGTGCGGGGGCCGCAGGTGATGAAGGGCTACCTGAACCGCCCCGACGCGACCGCGCAGACGGTGGACGCCGAGGGGTGGCTCCACACGGGCGACGTGGCGTACGCGGACGCGGACGGCTTCTTCTTCATCGTTGACCGCGCGAAGGAGCTGATTAAGTACAAGGCGTTTCAGGTCGCGCCGGCCGAGCTGGAGGCGGTGCTTCTGACGCACCCGTCGGTCGCGGACGCGGCCGTCATCCCGAGCCCGGACGCGGAGGCCGGCGAGGTGCCGAAGGCTTTCGTCGTCGTCAAAGACGGGCACGGCCTGACCGCGGAGGAGGTGCTGGGCTTCGTCGCCGCGCAGGTCGCGCCGTACAAGAAGGTGCGGCGCGTCGAGTTCGTCGCGCAGATACCGAAGTCGCCCTCGGGCAAGATTCTCCGCCGCCTCCTCGTCGCGCGGGAGCGGGAGAGGGAAGCGCAGTAAGAATTTGAGATTTAAGATTTGAGATTTCAAAGCTGAAATTTTCCGACCGGCGCCCCCCGCCGTGCGTCTTAAAGCCGTCGGTAGTCATCAAACTCGGGGGCCGCTCGGCGGCCGGGGGAAGACAGTTTTGAGCGAATCCGGAGTCAGTATGAGAGTCAATTCGTCCGCGCGCCGGCGCGCGCCGCGGGCCTTCGCGCTCGTGGCGGCGCTGGCCCTCCTGTCGAATAACGTGCCGGCCGGGGCCGGGCAGGCGGCGAAGGCGGGCGCGCGGAAGATGACGGACGAGCAGCGCGTCGTCCACGTGCTCAACCGCCTCGCCTTCGGCGCGCGCCCCGGCGACGTCGAGCGCGTGCGGAAGATGGGCGTCGAGGCGTACATCGAGCAGCAGCTCAACCCCTCGAAGCTGGACGACGCGGCGGCCGAGGCGCGGCTGCGCGGCTTCCCGACGCTCGGCATGTCGAACTCGGAGCTGCTGGCGAAGTACCCGCAGCCGGGCCAGCTCCTGCGCCGCCTTGAGCGCGCGGGCGAGCTTCCGCCCGAGTTGGCCGGACTCGTCCGCCGGCGCCAGCAGGGGCCGCCGCCGCCAACAGACGCCCCCGGGCAGATGAGCGCGAACGAGCCGAACGCCGACGCCGAGCGCGTCATCGCCGAGGCGATGCGCCCGCCCGCGCCCGGGCAGGGACAGGGCGCGACGCAGGACGAGCAGGACCCGCAGCGCCGCGCCTACCGGCAGGCGATTGCGAAGTACATGCGCGAGCAGGGGCTCGAAAACCCGCAGCGCATCATGTTCGAGCTGAACGCCTCGCGCGTCCTGCGCGCCGTCTACAGCGAGCGGCAGTTGCAGGAGGTGATGGTCGACTTCTGGACGAACCACTTCAACGTCTTCGCGCAGAAGGGCGCCGACCGCTGGTTCCTCACCTCCTACGACCGCGACGTCATCCGCCCGAACGCGCTCGGCAACTTCCGCGACCTGCTCGAAGCGACGGCCAAGAGCCCCGCGATGCTCTTCTACCTCGACAACTTCCAGAGCGTGAGCCCGAACGCGGGGGCGAACCGCCGCGGGCTCCTGCGTCGCCAGCAGACGGACGCCGAGGGCGCGGGCGCGATGCGGCCCGGCGGCCTCTTCGGCGGGCGCCGCATGCGCCGGGGCGAGGCGCGACAGCGCAGCGCGGAGCGCGAGCAGCAGCAGCAGCGACCGCAGCAGGGCGACGGGCAGATGGCGACGCAGCAGCCGCCCCGCCCGCAGCCGCAGCGCATGCGCCGCGGCATCAACGAGAACTACGCGCGCGAGCTGATGGAGCTGCACACGCTCGGCGTGGACGGCGGCTACACGCAGAAGGACGTGCAGGAGGTGGCGCGCGCCTTCACCGGCTGGACGATACGCGCGCCGCGCGGCGCCGGCCTCTACGGCGCGGACGCCGACGAGGGCCGCGCCGGCACCTTCTTCTTCAACCCGCGCACGCACGACGACGGCGAGAAGACCGTGCTCGGCGTGAAGATTCCGGCGGGCGGCGGGCAGGAGGACGGCCGCAAGGTGCTGGACGTGCTCGTCGCGCACCCCTCGACGGCGAAGTTCATCGCGACGAAGCTCGCGCGCAAGTTCGTCTCGGACGCGCCCCCGCCGGCGCTCGTCCAGAGGGTGGCCGACGCGTTCCGCCAGTCGAACGGCGACGTCAAGACGACGCTGCGCGCCGTCTTCAGCTCGCCCGAGTTCAACTCGGCCGAGGCGCGGCGCGCGAAGATTAAGACGCCGTTCGAGCTGGCGGCGAGCGCGCTCCGCACGCTCGGCGCGGAGGTCGAGGTGCGGCCGGCGCTCGTCCAGTGGGTCGCGCGCATGGGCGAGCCGCTCTACGGCTACCAGGCGCCGACCGGCTACCCCGACGCGGCCGAGTTCTGGGTCAACACGGGCGCGCTCCTCGAACGTCTCAACTTCTCGCTCGCGCTCGTCTCGAACCGCATCCCCGGCGCGCGCGTCGACCTCTCGCGCTTCGTCGGCGAGGAGGCCGCGAGCAGCCGCGCCGTCGACCAGAAGGCGGTCGTCGAGCGCTTCCTCGCGCTCGCCGTGCAGGGCGACATCTCCGCGGGGAGCCGCGAAGTCCTGATGAGGCAGTTGACCGCGCAGGCGGACGCGCCCGTCGCCGCGGCGGCGCCCGAAGACGAGGAGACGCGCGGGAAGAACGCCCGGGCCGCGCGCCGCGAGCGGCGGGAGTCCGGCGCCACGGTCGGCAACCCCGAGGTCGCGCGCATCGCCGCGCTCGTCATCGGCTCCCCCGAGTTTCAACGTCAGTAGGTGAGGTAATGAATCAGCATCGCAGGTTCTTCCTTAAGAGTGGCGGGCTGGCGCTGGCGAGCGTCGGCGTAGTCGGGAGCGCGCCGTCGTTCCTGAGGCGCGTGGTGGAGGCGCAGGGGCTGATGGCTGCGCCCAACGGCAGGCGCAAGACGCTCATCTCCGTCTTCCAGCGCGGCGCGGTGGACGGCCTCAACATGGTCGTGCCGCACGGCGAGCGCGGCTACTACGAGCTGAGACCGCAGATCGCCATCGCGCAGCCCGGGCGGGGCGGCGAGTCGGCCGTTGACCTCGACGGCTTCTTCGGCCTCCACCCGACGATGCGGCCGCTCAAACAGTTCTGGGACGAGAAGCGGATGGCCGTCGTCCACGCCGTCGGCTCGCCCGACAACACGCGCTCGCACTTCGACGCGCAGGACTACATGGAGTCGGCGACGCCGGGCGTGAAGTCAACGCAGGACGGCTGGCTCAACCGGGTCGTGCAGGCGCGCCCCGACGCGAAGGCGACGCCGTTCCGCGCCATCTCGATGACGCAGAACCTCCCGCGCTCGATGCAGGGGCGCGCGCCGGCGGTCGCCATGCAGAACCTCGCGGACTTCCAGATACGCGCCGGCGCCTCCACGCCGGGCGTGCAGGGCGGCTTCGAGGGGCTCTACGAGCAGGGCGTGGGCGACGTGCTGCGCGGGACGGGCAAGGAGACGTTCGAGGCGGTCAACTTCCTCAAGCGGGTCAACCCGGCGCAGTACAGGCCGGAGAACGGCGCGCAGTACCCCGCGGGGCAGTTCGGGCGGGCGCTGACGCAGATCGCGCAGCTCATCAAGGCGGGCGTCGGGCTGGAGGTGGCGTTTACGGACGTCGGCGGCTGGGACACGCACCGCGGGCAGGGCGGCGCGCGCGGGCAGTTGGCGAACCTTCTGGGGCAGTTCGCGCAGGGGCTCCACGCGCTCGTCACCGACCTCGGGCCGGAGAAGATGCAGGACGTGGTGGTGCTCTCGATGAGCGAGTTCGGGCGCACCGTCCGGCAGAACGGCACGGGGGGGACCGACCACGGCCACGCCAACGCCATGTTCGTCGTCGGCGGCGCGGTGCGCGGCGGCAAGGTCTACGGCCGCTGGCCCGGGCTCAAAGAGGAGCAGCTCCACGAGGGGCGCGACCTCGCCCTGACGACCGACTTCCGCGACGTCTTCGGCGAGGTGGCGTCCAAGCACCTCGGCGCGGCCGACCTCAAGCGAGTCTTCCCCGGCTACGCGCCGCAGGGCGGCGTGCGCGGGCTGCTCGGCTGAACGTTCACACCGACGAATGAAAGCGCCGCCCCTCCTCAACGGGGGCGGCGCTTTCATTTAGAGCCTCCGGACCGATGAGAGGACTTTGACAAATGTAGACAGCCGAACGCCCGCGGTGTCCTCATGTGTCTACGCCCCACGCCCTGGTCAAAACCCGAAGCCGATTTTCCTGAGAAACAGAACGTCCGAGGGCGGCGCCGCCGGCGGCCTCAGAGTTGCTGCCGCCCTGTTCGCGTCACCTCTTTCCTCGCCGCATTGACTCCCACCCTTCTGCCCATTTCGGCCGAAGCACCTTCGGCCGCGCCCCTCAGGAGAAAATCAGATGATAAGGAAAATCACTCTCGCGTCTTTCGCCTCACTGTTGATACTGGCGAGCGGCCTTTCGGTTCGGGCGGTCAACCTGTTCACGAACCCGAGTTTTGAAACCCCCGCCTCCCCCGTCCAATCGGTCAGACAGGTGGACGACACGAACGCCGGCGGCTGGAAGACGACCCACCCGTCCGGCAGTTGGTGTGGGACGGCGGGCAACTGCCGTCCAATCGAGTTCTGGGCGAACAGCTTCGGCGGCGTCACGTCCGGGCAGGCGGCCCAGCACGTCGAGCTGAACGCGTTCGACCGGTCTATGGTTTTCCAGCGGATAACGCTGGCGGGCGGCGACAAGTTGAACTGGAGTTTTCTCCACCGCGGCCGCGGCAGCGACACGACCCCGGACGTGGCCGAGTTCAGAATCGGCATCCCCGGCGGTTTGACCGCAGGCTCCGTGGCGCAGGACTCTTACTCTTACTCCATCGTGACGGTCTCCACGACCGCCAACGGCACTTTCACGACCCCCACCGGCGGCGGGACGATACACGCCCCGGCCTCGGTCGGGAACGGGTGGGTGCGTTACTCGGGCACCTACACCTACACGCCCGCGGCGGGGACGCCTTCGACCGTGAACGTCGGCTTCCTCTCCGTCAGTTCTTCGGGCGGCGACGCTGGGGTGGGTAATTTTATCGACGACGTGAACGTTGACAGGAGTTCGTGCTGCCCGCCCTGGAACCCGACCCAACTCGCGCAGCACATGTTCTACGAGGGCTCGGGGGCCATCGCCGGAAACTACATGCTGGACTTCCACACCTCGCCCGCCATGAACGGCCAGATGCAGTCTTACGTCGAGTACCTGAACTCGACGAACTCGGGGATAACTTCCATCATCATCGAGTGGATGTTCTACGACCAGGGGACGGGGGCCGTGCCGATGACGTGGCCGACCGGGTCTTCGCCGGGCAACAACGGGACTCCGGTCGCGGGCCCCATGTACAGGACGTGGACGGCGAACGGTTCGAGTAACCCGAACACCAGCCCCATCCCTCCCACCCCCGCCTTCTTCCCGGGCTACCCCATGCAGGTGGGCACGTGGTATCTGGTGCACACGGGAATCTACCTTAACGACGGGCATAGATTCTTCCCCGACGAGTGCAGCGAAAACGACATCTTCGTCAGGATTGACGTCGCCATGAAGGCGAAAGGCGGCAACCCCGTCCTCGAAATAAGAAATAAAAAGGGGGAGACGCTGAGGCGGGACGAGCTGAAAAATAAGGTCGAGATTCGCCAGCCGAACCGGCGTCAGGACAGGTAGGGAGCTAACCCGCTTACATCCTCGACCGCCGTCGGGGTGAAGGCCGGGGGCGGGGCGTTGACGTGGCACGGCGTCAACGCCCCGCCC
>DASVTS010000135.1:0-25939 GCA_036387455.1 Pyrinomonadaceae bacterium
GGCCTCAGAGTCTCTTCCACGAACTCCTCGTGCAGGAACAGCTTCGCCTTCGGGATGGAGGTGAAGCTGACGACGTTCGGGAACTGCTTCGCCATCTCGCGCGCGCTCGGCTCCTCGAAGGTCGGGTCGTCCTCGCCCCACACGAACGCCGTCGGCATGGTCAGCCTCTTGTGCAGCTCCGTGAAGTCGTCCACGCGGATGAGCTGCATGAGGACGAGGAACTTCAGCGCCCGCAGGAGCCGCTCGTGTGATTCGAGCAGCGGCGCGAGGAACGAGTTGAAGAACTCCGGCTCGTCCACCAGGTCGGGGTCGTGGAAGCAGCCGCCGAGGCCGAAGTGCGACTTGCGCCAGAGGCTCGTCGCCAGCAACGAGCGGAAGAGGTAGCTGCCGCCCGGCACCTGCGCCATGCGCTGGTAGAGCCAGACGGTCGGCGGCCGGTGGTTGGGAATCTCGGTGTTCGTCAGCAGGAGGCGCGTGACGCGCTCCGGTTCGAGGACGGCCACCTCGCGCGCGACCCAGCCGCCCGAGTCGTTGCCCATCAGCGCGTACGATTCGACGCCGAGCGCGCGCAGGGCCCGCTGGAAGACCCGCCCCTGCCCGGGCGAGGTGAAGTCCGTGCGGTCGCTCGAATTCGAGCCGCCGAGGCCGACGAGGTCGAACGCGTAGCAGGTGAAATGGCGCGAGAGCTCGGGGACGAGTTTTCGCCACGTCCAGCCCGTGAGTGGGTAGCCGTGGAAGAGGACGAGCGCGGGGCCGCTGCCGGCCTTCCGGTAGCAGACCTTCGCGCCGCTCACCTCCAGGTAGTGAGTCTCCCTGAACTCCTCAAGGGCGTTTGCTTGGCTCATCGCGCCTCCTCGTCAACGTAACCTCTGCCGATTCGGGGGCCGGAATTTAGCAGTTGATTCGCCGGCGATGTTAGCCGCCCCGGAACACAAACCTTTCCCGCCGCGCACACGTTTTGATGTCGCCCCGCCCGCCCGAAGACGGAGACGGCCGGCGCGCGGGCCCCTGCTCGCGCGCCGGCCGTCTCCGGCCGCCGGGCGCGACGCTACCAGAGCAGCGGCACGAGGGCGTGGACTTCGCGCGTGTACGCCTTGTAGCTCTCGCCCATCCGGTCGATCATCATCGCCTCCTCGTAGCGTATGCGCCGGACGTAGGCGAAGAGCTGGAAGACGAGCGACAGCGCCGCCCCCACCCACGCGTGGAGGAAGACCATCGTCGCCACGAAGAGGATGAGGGCGCCGCAGTAGGCCGGGTGGCGGATGAAGCGGAACGGGCCGGAGCGTATCACCTGGTGGTCGTCGTAGACGGTGATGAACCAGGTGAAGAAGCGGCCGAGCGTCAGCACCGCCCAGACGCGCAGCCCGAGGCCCACCACCATCCCGACCAGCGCCGCGGTCGTCACCGCGTCCCAGCGGAAGCTGTCGGGGTAGCGGAAGTAGACGGCCTCGACGATGCCGACGAGCTGGGTCAGGTAGACCGACCAGACGATCTGCGCGGCCGTGCCGCGGTCGTGCGGCGGGGCCGAGCCGTCGAGGGGCTTGTAGGCCGGCTGGAAGACGGAGATGCCGAAGGCCGCGGCGACCAGCACCCAGAGCTGCGGGTGGCGCAGCGCGTCCGGGTTCCCGACCAGCGCCGGGAGCAGGTAGAAGGCCGAGGCCGCGAGGAGCGCGGTAATCAGTTTTCGTATCATATGCGTAGGGGTTCGGGGAGCGCGGCGCCGGCGCCCGCGGCCTTGAGTATGTCCCGCATGATGGCGAGGTGGTGGCGGTGGTGGATGTCGGCGAAGAAGACCCACTCGCCCGAAGTGAGGTACTTCATGCGCGGGTGCATGCTCTTCCCGCGGGCCTCCTTGATGTCGGCCAGCCTCCACTCGAGCTGCGCGATGCGCTCCTTCAGGGTCTCGCGCAGCGGCCCGATCTGCTCCTCGGTGCCGCCCTCGGGGAAGAGCGGCGGGATGGTCGGGAACCAGTAGCGCGGCATGAAGCCGGCGGCGTTCATGCCGACGCCCCAGAACCCGATGCGCCCGTCGGAGTTTTCGCCCGCCATCGCCTCCTCCAGGCGGTCGAGCACGTAGTGGCTGCCGCGGTAGAGGTGTTCGAGCTGCTCGCCGTAAGACCACTTGCTGACCTTCTCGACGCGCACGCCGAGGCTGCTGCTGTCGCAGCAGCCGGCCAACTCGTCGGCGAAGCGCGGCGACGGGTGCAGGCGCCCGTCTTCGCCGAGAGAACCCCAGAGACGCGTGGCGGCTTTGCTGATGCGATCCATCTTTTTTCCCTTTCGAGGTTGTCTGGCACGCGCGTGGTTAGGGCCTCGCGGCGGCCGGGCGCGTGCTGCCGGCCGCCTCGGTTTAACCAACGGGCGGCGCGCTCGCCCTCAGTCGCCCGGGCGCGCGAAGACCGGCGCCGCGTTGTAGGGCGGCTGGCCGTCGAACCTCGCTATCTGCGACCACCTCCCGCCGAGCCCGGCGAAGAGCGCGAAGAGGACGAACCCGGTGCCCGGCGCCCCGAAGGTCACGACCATGCAGATGAGGAGGTAGACGTAGGGCATCCGCACCTGCGCCGCCTTCCGGGCCATCCAGGCGGCGACCAGCAGCGGCATGATGAGCAGGTCGAGGAAGCCCGCGAGCAGGAGCAGGTCCTTCTCGAAGAGGTGCCTGAGACCGGGCAGCGAGAAGAAGTCGAAGGGGTTCGACCGGGGCGGCGTGAAGAAGCCGATGAACAGCGCGAAGGTGTAGAGGATGCTGAGCAGCAGCGGCACGATCAGGCCGGCGAACCAGAAGTTGGCCCAGGACTGGCGCGGGAAAATTATCAGCGTCAGGTAGGCGATGCCCGTGACGATGAACGAAATCAGGTACCACCATTGAGGGCCGTTGGTCGGGGTGGGTATGTACCACCAGGGTGTAGACGCATCCATCGCTGGTCTCCTCCTATCTCGGGTTCCAAAGCAACGGGCGCCGGCCGCCGCCCCGAGCCGGCGGCCCGCCCGATTCCACTCATTACCGTGAACTCCGCGCCTCGGAGATGGCCAGGCTGTCCTGGATGGAGGCCCTCCTCCCCCCGCCGGGCTTGGTGTTGATGATGGGGGCGACGGTGTACCAGTAGGGCGTGCCGTCCGTCACCTCCCGGTCGGTGTAGGTGGTCCCGTAAATCCTCTGCTCGCCGGCGTCGGTGCCCAGCGGCAGCGTTTCGTACGGCCCCTCGATGGCGGTGGCGCGGCAGAGCCGGTAGGCGTCCGCGCCGTCCACCCGCGGCCACTTCAGCGTCACGACCCCGTCGCCGGGGAAGGCGACCAGCCCCGTCGGCTTCGGGGGCGGCGGCCAGATGAAGAGCCCCAGGAAGAGGTTGATGAGCATCTTCGGGATGAAGGGGATGCCGCCGCCCGTCAGCGACTTCCACGTCCACCCGATGAGGTAGTCGTAGAGCTGGTTCGCCGAGAAGTTCTCGGACAGGTAGCCGACCAGCGAGATGACGTCGAAGTAGGCGACGCGGAAGCTCACGCGCCCGTCCACGAAGCAGAACTTGTCGATGACGGGGACGAGGAAGTCGCGGCCCCCCTGCCGCTCCTGCTGCGCCTGCGTGATGGGGCCGATGGGGAGCCTCCCCTTGACCTTGTTCGGAATCCTGAAGCGCCAGTTGATGAACAGCTCGCGGTCGTTGGTGCCCCACGAGACGACCTCGCCGCGCAGCTCGGGGAAGAACCGGAAGAGCATGACGAAGTTCGCGGCGCTCTCATTGGCCCCCGTCGTCATCCCCGAGGGGTCGATGTTGACGGCGTTGTTGGTGAAGACCGACGGCCCCCACTGGCTCGGGTCGCCGTTGTGCCAGATCCAGTTGAACCACTCGACGTACTGCTCGCACGGCGTCTTGTTCGGGTCGCCCTCGGTGACCCACGGCGGGTACGTGCCGTCGTTGCGCATCGCCCCCACGCTCACGTTGAGGGGCTGGGCCTGGAGGTAGGACGGGACGTACTGGTCTATGTCCGGGGTGACTTCGGTGTAGAAGCTGGTGGACTCCTCCAGGCAGACCTCGGGGTGGTCGGTGTAGTGCTGCTTCTGGTTCTCGGCGTGCTGCCTGTCCAGGCGCTGCTCTTCGGTCTCGGGGGGCTGCGGCGGGGCGTCCACGTAGTGCTGCTGGCCCACCTGGGCGAGCGCCTGGCCCGGGACGAAAACGACGGGGTGCTTGATGTCAGAGGGCATGATCGTTCCTTTCACTGGTTCGGCCGTGTGGCCCATGGGCAGAGAGACGAGCCAGGCTCGGTGGCGCGAAAGTCTCTTCCACTTGAGCGGCCGGACGACTAGGGCAGACAGGGTCTGCGGGACCGACTGGAGGGGCAGGAGCCAGAAACCACGGTGGCGCATCTCGGGAACCTTTCTGGCGGATCGCCTGGAAGTTGAATCGGTTTCACGCCCGCGCCGGGCTACTCCCCCTCGCGCCGGAGCCAGGTGGAGAAAGCCTGACGCACGGCCTCGGAGTCCACGTCCTGGCGGGCGGGCTCCGCGCGCGCTTCGGGGGCGTGCGGCGGCAGTCCGGCGTCGCCGCCCTCACTCCGCAGGCGCCGGGCGAGCCGTTCCGCCTCGGCCGTGTCGTCGAGGATGGTGTCGGCCGCCTTCTCGCTGACCATGAAGATGGGCGCCAGGATGAAGTAGCCGGGAATCTTCGGGAAGACCGACGCGTCCACGACGCGCAGGCCCCGGACGCCGTGCACGCGGAAGTGGCTGTCGAGCACGGCGCGCCGGTCGTTCAGCTCCTCGGTGTCGGCGCGCCAGCGGTCGGCGCCGATGCGGCAGGTGCCGCAGGCGTGGTGCCCCCACGCCTGCGTCTTGATCCAGTCCTCCATCTCCTTCGAGTTGTCGGCGATGTGCGAGCCGGGCTGTAACTCGTAGACGAACTGCGTCGGGTTCTGCGCGTTGACCTTGCGCATGAAGCGGACGGCGTCCACGAGCGCCGCGAGGTCCTTCTTCCAGCCGTCGCCGGGCGTCTCCTCGAAGGAGTGGAAGCAGATTTCCGGCATGTCGAAGGGGTTGGCCGAGCGCAGCCGCACGGTGCCGCCGTCGTTGTGCGTGTACGCCTTGAGGATGACCCAGCTCCAGAGGTTGCGCCCGCCGTCCTGGCTCCCGAGCGTGCGCTTGAACAGCTCGCGCGACCAGTTCCAGTAGTAGCCGCGGAAGGCGGCCGAGGCGCCGAAGGTGAAGAGGTCGGGCTCGCGCTCGTCGTCGTGCAGCGCCGCCGAGCGGCGGATGACGGCGAGCGTGCCGCCGTTCGTCGCGTAGAGCCCCTTCTTGCCGCCCAGCCAGGCGGTGCGCGCCGGGTCGTTCTTGTCGCCGGGCGCGAAGGTGACCCCCGCGAGCGACTTGAGCTCCTGGTTCAGCTCGCTGACGACGGTGACCTCGTAGCGGTCCTGCATGTTGCGCCCCACGCCGGGCAGGTGGACGACCGGCGCGGCCTGCGGGCCGTGGCCGTTACCGCCGCCGCCGCCGTCGAGCGGCCTGCCGTCCGCCCCGCACAGGTACTCGATGCCGTGCTCGGCGAGGTGCCCGCGGTCGCCGATGCCGCTCAGCATGAGGAGCTGGGGCGTGTTGAAGGAGCCGCCGCTCAGGATGACCTCGCCGGCCGTGAAGTAGCGCACGAGGGGCCTGCCGCGCGCGGGCTCCTGCACGGGGCTGGCCTCGTAGAGGTGCTCGCCCTCCACGCACTCGACGCCGATGGCGCGCGGCGCCTCGCCCTCGGCCCCCTTCTCGAAGAGCACGCGGGTGACGTGCACGCCCGTGGCGATGACGAGCCGGTCGGGGTGCTCCTTCTCGGTGAGCACGAGGTGCTCGCGCAGACCCGAGCGGCTGCCGAGGAAGACCTGCCCGTCGTCGCCCTCCACCGTCCGCCGGCTCTCGGTGCCGATGGGGATGAGGAAGACGCCCTCGGGGCTGGCGCGGCGCGTGTTGACGTCGTTGAAGTCGATGTGCTGCACGACGCGCATCCGCAGCAGCGCGCCCTTGAGCCGCGCCACGAGGGAGCGGTTCGAGTGCAGCACCGAGAGCGCCGACCGCACGATGAGCTTGATGAAGGCGCGGTCGGTCTTCTTGATGGTGACGAGGAGGAACGGGTCGATGAAGCTCGTCGGCTGCCAGCCCTTGAAGCCGTGGCCGCCGTCCTTTACCGCGGAGCGCGGGTAGAAGACGAGCGACAGCCAGCGCCACAGCAGGTAGAAGACGCCGAGCAGCTTGCGGAGGAACTGGTTGTAGTCCTGGATGTAGAGGTTGCGCTCCAGCCGTGCGAAGTAGGGGCGCATCTCGTCGGCCCGCCACGAGTCGTCGCCGGTCAGCTCGGCGATGTGGTTCCAGTCCCGGCCGTTGGGCGCGATCATAATCATCGCGTGGTGCGAGGTGCAGCCGCCGATGCCGGCGGCGCGCGGGTAGAAGACGCCCTGCTTGCCGCCGCGCGGGTGCGGGTCGAGGAACTTGGGGTCGATGGGGGCCTCGTCGTCGCCCGGCGGGCGGTTCGGGTCGAGCGGCACCTGGTTGTACTTCTCGTCGAGCCGCTGCCGCTCGTCGTCCTCGTAGTGGCGGACGGAGAACATCCAGCTCATCTCCGGGTCTTCGGAGGCGGCGGCGTAGTAGCAGGGGATGCGCGTCACCTCGCCGACGCCGCAGTCGGGGTAGGCGGGCGAGGGCTTCGCCATGACGGGGTCGCCGCCGGCCTCGAGCACCAGCACGCGCTTGCCCGCGAGCGTGAGCCGGCAGGCGAGCGGGCCGCCGCCGGGGCCGGAGCCGACGATGATGTAGTCGAAGGGCGTGGTCTCCCTGCGGCGCGCGGCCTCGAGTAAAGATTCGGGGGTGCTCATGTCGCTGGCCTCGGGTTGCCGGCGCCTCGGCGCGCGGGCGTGGGTTGACGAATCGGCGCGGCCGCGTGGGGGCGCGCGCACCTGAACGGCCGCTACAGTCCCGCCTTGATCCCCTCGTACGCTTCCCCTTGAAGAACCAGTTGCCCCGCCCCGCGCCGGCGCGAGAGGAGGTCGAGCAGCGGCGTCGTCATGAAGGTGGTGACGAGCGCCATCAGCACCATCATCGAGAAGACCGTCGGCGAGATGACCCGCAGGTCGAGCCCGACGTTGAGGATGACCAGCTCGACCAGGCCGCGCGTGTTCATGAGCAGGCCCACGGACAGGGCGTCGTGCCAGCTCATCCCCGAGAGCCGCACGGACGCCACGCACCCGAGCATCTTCCCGGCCACGGCCACCGTCAGGATGAGCGCCGTGTAGAACCAGAGCGCCCCCCCGCCGAGCAGCCCGACGCTCATCCGCAGCCCCGTGAAGGCGAAGAAGAGCGGCAGCAGGAGGACGGTGTTGACGAACTTCAGCCTCCCGACGACGCCGCGCGTCAGCGCCTCGCTGCGCGGGAGGATGGCGCCCGCGAAGAAGGCCCCGAACAGCGCGTGCACGCCCAGCCATTCGGTCACCCAGGCCGCGACGAGCGCCAGCATGACGGCGAAGACGAGCGCGTCGGTGGAGGTCTTCTCGCCGTCGAACGCGCCGCTGCGCGCGAGGAGCGGGCGCACGACCCACAACATGAGGGCGACGAAGACGACCAGCCCGCCCACCGTGAACCAGAGCGGCGAGCCCGCCCCCGTCCGCACCAACGCCGTCAGCAGCGCCAGCAGGCACCACGCCGTGATGTCGTCCACGGCGGCGCAGCTGATGGCGATGGAGCCGACGCGGCTCTGCATCAGCTTGCGCTCCGTCAGGATGCGCGCCAGCACGGGGAAGGCCGTGATGCTCATGGCCGTGCCCATGAAGAGCGCGAAGAGCCCGACGGGGACGGACGCGTCGGAGAGCTGCCCGTGCAGGAACAGCGCGAGGACGGCGCCGCCGAGGAAGGGGACGAGGATGCTGACGTTGCTGGTGAGGACGACGGTGCGCCCCATCCTCCGCAGCCTGCCCACGTCCAGCTCCAGCCCCACCTGGAACATGAAGAGCAGCAGGCCGACCTGGCTCAGCGAGTAGATGGCCCCGAGCCCCTGCGGCGGGAAGAGGCTGGCCATCGCCTCGGGGGCCGCCCAGCCGAAGAGCGACGGCCCGAGGAGGATGCCGGCCACGATCTCGCCCACGACCCGCGGCTGGTGCAGCCGGGCGAAGGCCCAGCCCAGCGCCCGCGCGACCGAGCAGATGACGACGATTTGCAAGATGAGGAGTTTCAGTTCAGGCATCGTCTTTCACAACCCCGCAGCGGAAACGTCGGGTGCTGCACGGGTCTTAAAATGGCGTCGGCCGCGGCGCGCGGGCGCCTAGCTCAGGCCGCTCGCGTTCCTCCTCGGGATTTCCCTGTCCTTGAAGCGTCTTATCACGCGCCGCATGTTGAGGAAGACGCTGATGAGGACGCCCAGCAAAATCAGGCGCAGCGGAAGGTATGTCCAGGCGCTGGGCGCCCTCCCGAACTCGTCGCCGGTCGGGAGGAACAGTTGCCGCAGGTTTTCCATGATGAACGGGGAGCGCATGTATTGCCCGAACTGTTCCGCGGACCGGTAGGCCCCGCTCTTGAAGATTTCGTAGAGGATGTAGGCGATGAGCCCGGCGGTCGCCACCATGAGGAACGTGAGTATGGACTTCACGACGACGATGACGGCGTAGACGGCCTTCTTCACCAGCAGCCCGTAGCGGTAGAGCGGGTTGTCTATCCAGCGCTGGTAGAGGTAGACGGTGCGGTTGAAGAGCCCCATGAACTGCTCGATGCGCTGGTAGTCGGTGTCGGTCGGCCCGCACAGCCGCCGGCTGATGCTGCGCAGCACGCGGCGGCGCGAGCGCCGGGCCGCCGCGCGGTTGTACTTGCGGTGCTCGCGCCACGCGCTGATGTTCGGGTGGAGGCGCGCGGCCACGGTCTCGGAGAGCAGCGTCGAGCGGATCATCCTCAGCGTGTTGATGCCCATCGGGACGTTGAACTCGAAGGACAGCTCGAAGAGGTGCATCCAGATGCGCACCGAGGTATGCTCGTACCACTCCGTGTGCTTGCTCTGGTGGGCGTAGATGTCCTCCCAGAAGATCTGCTCCAGGCGCCCGCGGAACTCGTCCACGTCGATGGCCGGGAGCGGTTCGAGGATGGCGAGCGCGGTCTGCGCCATCCTCCCGACGTCGCGCCGCTGGTGGTAGTAGTTGAGCTGCCGCCAGTTGTTACGCTCCATCGTCGTGTAGGCGCCGACCGCGCCGAAGTCGATGAAGACGAGGCAGTTGTTGGGGCGGACGATGAGGTTCGAGGGGTGCGGGTCGGCGTGGAAGAGCGTGTTCTCGAAGACGCCCCACTGGTTGACGCGGATCAGCTTCTTGGCGACCCTCTTGGGGTCGATGTTGAGCTGGCGCAGGCGACCCAGCGCCTCCTCGTCGTTCTGCTCCACGAAGGCGATGATGTCGCCCATCCTGACGCCGTGGATGAACTCCTGCACGATCACGTCGTCGCCCGAGTAGTCGAAGAAGATTTTCGGGGCCGAGACGCGGCGCAGCCGCTTGCGGGCCTGGCGGCGGAAGATTTCAGTGTAGCGCGCCTCCTTCACGAACTCCGTCTCCTCGATGAGGATGGAGAGCAGCCCGGCGATCAGGTTCTTGCTGTAGCCGTCGCGCAGGAAGGTGAAGAACTCCAGCGTCCGCAAGACCCATTCGAGCGCCTTGCAGTCCGAGACGAAAAGCTCGCGGATGCCCGGGCGGCGGACCTTGACGGCCACCTTCTCCCCCGTCGTGAGCGTCGCCTTGTAGATGCACGCCACCGAGCCGGAGCCGTAGGGCTCGGGGTCGAACTCCGAGAAAATCTCTCTGAGCGGCTTGCCCGTCAACGCCACGATCCGCGCGACGGCCAGCTCGGTCGGGAAGGGGGGCACGCGGTCGAGCATCTTCTCCAACTCGGCGCCGTACTCGCGCGGCAGAAGGTCCATGCGCAGCGACGCCTGCTGCCCGATCTTGATGGCGGTGCCGCCCAGCCTCTCGACTATCTCGCGCAGGTGCGTGGCGCGGCGCTTGATGTCGTCCTGCCCGCGCAGCTTGTCCTGTAATATCCGCGCGTACCAGCGGGCGGCGGCCATCAGGTAGACGACGAGGCGGCGCAGCGTCCGGATGTAGCGGGGCCTGATGTCGATGCGGGGCATCATCGGCGGGCCGCCGTGGGGGTCCATCCCCTTCGAGTCGTCCCGCTGCGGGAACATCATCTCCTCGTCGCCCGCCGCGCCCGCGCCCCCCACGGCGACGACCTCCACCGGCTCGACTCCGACGACGGCCGGCCAGTCCGGTTCGTAGGCCTCGGCGGCGAGGACGGCCCTGCGCCTCAGACCTTCTTTGACCGCGCGGCGCAACTTGCGCGTGCGACCCTTGCCGCGCAGCCCCGCCGCCGGCGGCTGCGGCCCGAAGCCGCCGTAGGCGTGTCGCGCGGCGTGAAATTCGCCCCGAGTCTCTTCTGCTCCGAGGTTGTCCATGTCGTGTAGCTGAAATGCCGGCGGCCGCGGCGGCCGGGATGTGGTGCGCGCGCAAAGGGGTCGGCCGCCGTGTGAAAATGGCCGGCCGGGCTTGTTCCGGGTGTGTCTGGACAGGGCCGCCGGCGCGGGCTGCGGGCGCCGCGGGCGCGGGATGTGCCCTGTGCGAGGTGCCCCGGCTTAAGCAGTACGTGGTCGGGCCGTTTAAGCCGGGGGTGCGCTTTCGCTTGTGGGTCGGGGCGTGCGACAGCCGGTCGCGCGGGGCAGGTGAGAACCGGGCTGTCGCACGCGTTTAATAGAGACCGAACGGGGCGGTGAAGAACTGGACCGTGTTGCGGACCTGCTTCCCGAACCGGCGGTTGTTCAGCTTCCGGGCGATGTCGAACGGGATGTCGCTGCCGACGTTGAAGAACTGGCTGATGCCGCCCGACGTGTTCCGCACGATGTCGCGGATCGGCCCGTCCCTCCTCCGGTTCGCGGACTTGTTCCGGCGCTTCCTGTAGCTCCGGAAGCCGCTCTCGATGGCGTCGCCGAGGCGCCTACCGGCGAGCGTCAGGCCGTCCTCCGTCCGCTGGATGGTCTTGAGGCCGCGCGAATACTTCTTGCGGTTCTTCTTCTTGCCCCTGCCGCGGATTTCCACGACCCTCACCGGGGTGGTCAGGTAGAACTGGACCTGCCTCTCCTGCTGCCCGCCGCCGCCCCCGCCGCCGCCTCCTCCCCCACCGCCCGGCGGGGGCGGCTGGTGCGGCCTCGGCCCGCCGCCTCCGGGGCTGCCGCCAGGCGGAGGCGGCGTGCGGCCGGCCGTGGGCTTCTCGGCGGCCGACCTCGGGGCGCCGGGCCTCTCCGTGTAATCTACGGAAGCGCCACCCGGGCCCGGAGTCCCGCCCGTGCCGGTGGGCGGCCCGCCGGGGCCGGGCGGCTGGTTGCTCCTGCTAGTTGGTGCCATGATTCGTCCTCCACGCGCCCGGGGCCGGGGGCCGCGGGCGGCTCAGTTTTAGCCAAAGAGGAATGGGAAGTTGAAGGGGAAGATTCCGCCGTTGCCGTTGCCGCCGCCGCTGAGCGTCAGCCGGCCGCCGCCGCCCCCGCCGCCCCTGTTCCCGCCCCTCCCGCGGTTCTTCTTCTTGTAGATCAGGACGATGGGCACGAGCTGCTTGTTGCCGGCCTCGTCGCCGAGGCCGGCGCTGACCTGGTTGAGGACGTTGGAGACCTCGTCCACGAGTCTCCCCCGGCCGCGCTTGAGGTCTTTAATCCGCCTCTTCTTCACCTTGCCGAGGTCAACGATGATGGGCGCGACGCCGGTCACCTCGACCGATGTGGTCGCCAACGAGGGCGCTAGTATGGTTGCCATCTTGATGCTTCCTTTCCCGAAGGTCGCCTCAACGCCCCTCGCCGCCGAAGGGCTCGGCGGCGATACCGGCGCATGAAGTTCATCGGATTGGTGAGTGTCTAAGTTACAGCCCCATGGGCCGAGCCCGTTCAAAGGCCAGTGCCGTTAGGATTCTTTGCCGCCTGAAGCCGGGACTGAGTTTTTTCTGTCGAACGCCGCCGTGGGCCGGGCGAGGGTGTACGGGAAGACCCTAATAAAACTCCCATCCCACCCCTGCAGGGCTTAAAAGGGCTGCGGACGTTTCAAAGCAGTGTCCCGAACCGAACATTACCCAAGTGTTGGTGTAACGAGTACCACTAATCGGGGGTCTTAGTCAATTTAAATTCTTCCGGCGGCCCGCGGCGGGCGCCTCAGGCGGGCGCGGGCTCGGGCGGGGGCGGCCCGGCGAGCCAGAGCGACTCGCCCTGGCTGCTGAACTGCTCGGCGGCCTGGGGGGGCGGGTGGCGCGCGTAGGAGCCGTCGGCGTCGAGGATTCGCGCGTTGACGTTGTCGCGCAGGTAGGCGTCGAGCAGCACCTCCCTCAGGTACCTCCGCAGGCCCTGGTCTTTGACCGGCGCCACGACCTCGACCCGCCGGTCGAGGTTGCGGTTCATCCAGTCGGCGCTCCCGAGGTAGACCTCCTCGCGCCCGTCGTTCGAGAAGTAGAAGACGCGGCTGTGTTCGAGGAAGCGGCCGACGACGCTGCGGACGCGGACGTTCTCGGACACCCCCGGCACGCCGGGCCTGAGCATGCAGACCCCGCGCACGACCAGGTCCACGGAGACGCCGGCCCGCGACGCCTCGTAGAGCGCGCCGATGACTTCGAGGTCCGTGAGGCTGTTGATCTTGGCGATGATGGAGGCGGGGCGGCCCGCGCGCGCGTGCTCCGTCTCGCGGCCGATGAGCCCGAGCAGGCGCTCGCGCAGGTTGACGGGCGCCACGAGCAGGCAGTGGTATTTCGAGTAGCGTGAATAGCCTGTCAGGTAGTTGAAGAGGTTCGTCGCGTCCTCGCCGAACTCGCGGTCGGCGGTGAGGAGCCCGACGTCCGTGTAGGCGCGCGCGGTGGCGGGGTTGTAGTTGCCCGTCGAGAGGTGGACGTAGCGGCGCAGGCCGTCGCCCTCGCGCCGGACGACGAGCGCGAGCTTGCAGTGCGTCTTCAGCCCGACCAGCCCGTAGACGACGTGGACGCCGGCCTGCTCGAGCTGGCGCGCCCACTCGATGTTGTTCTCCTCGTCGAAGCGCGCCTTCAGCTCGACGAGCGCCGTCACCTGCTTGCCCTGCTCGCTGGCCTCCATCAGCGAGCGCACGACGGGCGAGTCCTTGCCCGTGCGGTAGAGGCATATCTTGATGGCGAGCACCTGCGGGTCGTGCGCGGCGCCGTCGATGAAGTCCGTGACGACGTTGTAGGAGGTGTAGGGGTGGTGGAGCAGGACGTCGCCGCGCCGCACCGCCTCGAAGGGCGTGCCGCCTTGCAGGAGGGGCGGGGGCACGGAGACCGGCAGCGGCCGGTACTTGAGCCGGGGCAGGTCGAGCTGGTAGAGCTGCATCAGGTCGGGCACGTTGAAGGGGCTCTCGTTGACGTAGACGTCGTCGGGCGTGAGGTCGAGCGAGTCGGTCAGGAAGCGCGTCATCTTCGCCGGCATCGCCGAGGAGACTTCGAGCCGGACGGCGGAGCCGAAGCGGCGGCGGCGCAGCTGCTGCTGGACGGTGCGCAGCAGGTCGCCCGCCTCGTCCTCGCGTATCTCGATGTCGGCGTCGCGCGTGACGCGGAAGAGGTGCGACTTGCCGTGGCGCATCCCGGGGAAGAGCGCGTCGGCGTTGGCGGCGATGAGGCTCCAGAGCGGGGTGAAGCGGGTGCCCGAGTCGCCGAGGGGGACGAGGCGCGGGACGACCGGCGGCACCTTGACGCGCGCGAAGCGCTTGCCGTCGCGCGCCGCCGGCACGTCGCCCGGCCCCTTCGACTCCTCGCCGGGCGCGACCATCAGGCCGAGGTTGAGGTTGAGGCCGGAGACGTAAGGGAAGGGGTGGCCGGGGTCCACGGCCTGCGGCGTCAGGATGGGGAAGAGGTTCTCCGCGAAGTAGACGTCGGCCGCCAGCCGCTCCTGCCGGCCCAGCTCCTTGTAGGGCGTGATGCTCACGCCGCGGGATTCGAGGCCGGGCAGAATCTCCTCGCGCAGGCAGCGCGTCTGCGCCTCCAGCATGGGGAGCAGGCGCGCGCGGATTTCCCGCAGCTGTTCGGCGGGCGTCAGGCCGTCGGGCGAGAGCTGCGGGACCTCCTCGTCCATCTCCTCCTTGAGCCCGGAGACGCGAATCATGAAGAACTCGTCGAGGTTGGTCGAGAAGATGGAGAGGAACTTCAGGCGCTCCAGGAGCGGCTGCGAGTCGTCGAGCGCCTCTTCGAGCACGCGGCGGTTGAACTCCAGCCAGCTCAGCTCGCGGTTGAAGAGCAGCCCGGCCGGCACGGGCGAGGGCTGCGGGCCGGACGCGCCCTTGCGCCCGCCGAGCCTCTTCTTCGATTTCTTCTTCTGGAGCTTGACCACGGCCCACCGCCTCCGCCGGGAGGTTTCGAACTAAAGGTTGCGCGCGCTACACGGGCGAGCATACACGCCGCCGCCCCGTCCGGCCAAATAAAAATCCGCGCGGCCGCGCCCGGGGGGGGCGCTAAAAGTTATTGAATAATCGCGGGCGCTGGCGCACAATAAGCGCCGCCCGGCCTCGCTTTTACTTTTCGACCCGCGGGGGGAAGGCTTTCCCCGCCGCAGGCTCTCACGTCCAAGCCTCTGCCTTTAAGGACGAGCAGACCCGCGCCGCACCCGTGACGGCGGCCGCGTTCCCGCACCGCTTCAAGTAAGGAGAAGAGAGATGGCGAAAGCCGTTGAGGAGACCCTTCCGGGCCGCCCCGCCGCGAAGGGCGCCGACGCGTCGGACACCCGCGCCGCGGCGGAAGCACCCGCGGCCGAAGCACCCGCGGCCGAAGCGCCGGCCGCCGACGCGCTCGTCCTTGAGTCCACGGAAGTCCCGCCGCCCGTGACGCGGCCGCTCAAAGCCTACGCCTTCGACCCGAGCCTCGGCCGCTTCATCGGCAACGAGATGATGATCGAGGTCAAGTACGAGAAGCTGCTCCCGGGCCCCGTCGGCCGCAAGGTCGCCGTCATCGACTACGACGGGGCGAACAAGGTCTTCTACAAGCCCGTGGACCTCGACGACCCGGGGCTGCTCATCCGCGGCGGGCTGTCGCCCTCGGAGTCCGACCCGCGCTTCCACCAGCAGATGGTCTACGCCGTGGTGAGCGAGACCGTCCAGCACTACGAGGCGGCGCTCGGCCGCCGCGTCCGCTGGCGCAGCCGGAGCAACCGCCTCAACCTCTACCCGCACGCGATGATTTCGGCCAACGCCGCCTACTCGCGCGCGGCCGAGGGCATCCTCTTCGGCTACTTCCGCGCCAGCCAGAACGACCCCGGGCGCAACCTGCCCGGGCAGACCGTCTTCACCTGCCTCTCGCACGACATCATCGTCCACGAGACGACCCACGCCGTCCTGGACGGCATGCGCCCCTTCTTCGCCGAGCGCACCAACCCGGACGTGGCCGCCTTCCACGAGGCGTTCGCCGACCTCGCCGCGCTCTTCCGCCACTTCTCGCACAAGGAGGCGCTGCTCGACACCATCCAGAAGACCGGCGGCCGCCTCTACGAGTACCACCTCCGGCCCGACGCGGGCGCCGAGAGCCGGAACGGCGACCCCTCGATTCAGGCTGAGCTGGCCCGGGACAACCCCCTGGTCGGGCTGGCGCAGCAGTTCGGCGAGGCGCGCGGCACGGGGAGGGCCCTGCGCTCGGCGCTCGGGTACAAGCCCGACCCGAACCTGATTAACGACCCCGGCCTCGAAGCGCACGAGCGCGGCGCCATCCTCGTCTCGGCGGTCTTCGACGCCTACTTCACCGTCTACCTGCGGCGCACCTCCGACCTGTTCCGCATCTTCCGCGCGGGCGGCGGGACGACGGCCTCGGTCGAGCTTTCGTCCTCGATGGCGAACATGCTCGCGGGCGCGGCCAGCCGCACGGCCGAAGACTTCTTCCAGATTTGCGCGCGCGCCATAGACTACTGCCCGCCGGTGGACATCACCTTCGGCGACTACCTGCGCGCCGTGATGACCGCCGACCGCGACCTCCACCCGACCGACAGGGACGGCGTCCGCGACGCCTTCATGCAGGCGTTCCGCCTGCGCGGCATCGTCCCGCACGACGCGGAATTCTTCTCGGAGGACGCGCTCTGCTGGCCGCCCGTGCCGCCGAGCCGCCTGCCGCCCGTGAGGGCGCTCGTCGAGGACCCGCGCGGCTCCGGCAACAGGGTCGAGAGGGGGCTCATCTTCGGCGACCCCAACGGACTCACCAAGTCGGAGAAGGACGTCAACGGCTCGGTGCTGCGCGCCTACGCCAAAGAGCACGCCTCGCTGCTCGGCTTCCGCGCGGGGCTGCCCATCCAGGTCACCTCCTTCCACCCGGCCTTCCGCCTCGCTCCCGACGGGAGCCTGCGCGTGGACATGGTCGTGACGATGCTCCAGAAGTACGACGCGCCGTTCGACCCGAAGCGGCCCGAACTGGGCACCTTCCCCGTCCGCGGCGGGGCGACGCTCCTCATCGCGCGGCCGCCGCTGGCGTGGGACGACTACCCGCCCGCGGAGATTCGCTACCTCATTCAGAAGCGCGTGGACTGCGACTACGGCGGCCTGCGCGAGGAGCGCCAGCGCCGCTTCAGCCTGCGCGAGGGGCTGCTCGAAGGCCAGGGCGAGGAGCGCTTCCAGATAGACTTCAACCTGCTGCACGGGGGAATCTGAGATGACCACCCGCACCGCGTCAAAGAAGTCCGCCGCGAAGAAGAGCGCCGCCGGTAAGAAAAGAGCCGGCAAGAAGGCCGCGCGCCCCGCCGCGTCGAAGAAGCCCCGCGCGACGAAGAAGGCGGCTCCGGGCAGGAAGGCCGCTTCCGGAAAGAAGCCCGCCTCGAAGAAGGTGGCCGGGCGCGCGGCGGCGAAGGGGGCGGCGGCCCGGGCGAAGGGGCTCAGGGTGCGCATGTACCGCGTCGGCTTCGGCGACTTCTTCCTCCTGACCGTGCCCACGGCCAAAGGCGACCGCCACATCGTCATCGACTGCGGCGTCTTCAAGGGCACGTCCGGCACGGGCGACATCGGCACCATCGAGGCGGCCGTCGAAGACCTCTACAGGACGACGGGCGGCAGGCTCGCGCTCGTCATCATGACGCACCGCCACGCCGACCACATCGCGGGCTTCAGCCGCGCGGCCGAGACCTTCCGCAAGTTCGAGGCGAGCATGGTCTGGATGCCCTACTGGGAGCAGTTCAACGACCGGAAGGACTCGCCCCACAACCTCCAGGCGGAGGTCGAGGAGTTGGCCTTGCGGCTCGCCCTACAGTTCCGCGGGCGGCAGGACGAGGAGGCGCGGATGGCGCTCGACCTGCTCTGGGACGCCACGGGCGTTGACTTCAACGCCGCCCCCTCGGGCGAGAGGAGGCTGTCGGGCAACGCCCTCGCGCTCGACCTGCTCAAGAACCACCTCGGCAAGGGCGGCCGGAACGTCAGGTACTACGCGGCCGGCGACGAGCCGGAGCTGCCGCCCGAGCTGAAGGGACTCTCGGCCGCCATCCTCGGCCCGCCGCCGGAGGACGCGCAGGTCTTCCTCAAACTCGACGACCTCAAGAAAGGCGTCGGCCAGTACCTCGACTCCACCACGAGCGGCGAGCGCGGCCCGGCCGCGGTGCGCCCGTTCCGCCAGCAGTGGAGCGCCGACCCGGCGCGCGACTACCCCGCGGCGGACACGCACGGCCGGGCCATCGACTACGCGGAAGTCGTGAAGGACGTGGACGACGCGCAGCCCGACATGCTGGCCGCCGCCGCCGTCCAGATAGACAAGTTTCTCAACAACCAGAGCCTCGTCGTGCTCTTCACCTTCGCCGGGAAGCGCCTGCTCTTCGTCGGCGACGCGCAGGCCGGGAACTGGGAGCACTGGCTTTACAGAATAGACGCGCCCGAGAAAGACCCGGGCAAGATTGGCGACCTCGCGGAGGAGAGCCGGCGGATTCTGGGCGAGATAGACTTCTACAAGGTGGGGCACCACGGCAGCACCAACGCCACGCCCATCCAGGCGGTCGAGGCGCTCGGCGGCGGCCGCCCGGCCGGCAGCATCGTCGCCATGTGCTCGACCGAGGAGGGCGTCTACGGCAACCCCGACCCGAGCAAGGGCACGGAGGTGCCGCGCGTGCCCCTCATGGAAGCGCTCGGCGGCAGGTGCGCGCTCGTGCGCAGCGACGCCATCGAAATCACCGTCGCGGGCAAAAAGCTCGGCGCCGCCGCGGCCCTCCCCAAGCCGAAATCCGGCAGGCTCACGAGGGGCGACCTCTACGTCGAATACTCTTTCTGATTAACAGCCGGGCCCGCGGCCCGGTCTCACGGCTGGCGGTACGGGAATTTTATCCCGACGACCGAACGGTCAGCCTTGTCCACGTAAATGACGTTGCCGCGGCGCTCCTCGGAGAACTTGGGCGACGCGAGGATGACGGACTCGTCCACTTGCAGCGTGACCGTGGGGGCGCGGATGCGCGCGCCCCTGGGGGTGTAGTTCAGGAGGTCGGCCTCTTCCCAGCCGGCGGCCGCCTCGGGCCGGATGCGACACCGGCCGCCGCTGTTCTCGCGCGGCAGGCGCACGATGTACACCTTCAGCCTCGCGCGGAGCGCCTCCTGCAAGATTCTGAAGGTCTTGTCGCGCGTGAGGATGGTCCACCCGTCGGGCACCTCCCAGAAGATGACGATGTCGCCCACCGGCCCCGGATGCTTCCCCAAGATTTCGAGCAGCGCCATGCCCCTCGCCTTGTCGAGGCGGTCGAAATTCGCATCGAGCCACTTGCTCTCGTCGCGGCGCGGCCGGGCGTCGGCGAGCCTCCTCGCGGATATGACGAACTGGCGGCGCTTCGTGACGCAAATCTCTTTCAGCCGGCAGTGTTCTCCGGGCTCCGGGGCGCAGTCGCACGAGCCGCGTGTGGCCCAGACGCCGCAGCTCGATTTGTCGGCGACGACCGGCCCGAGGAAGCCCGCACGCAGGTCCTCCTTATGCCCCTCCAGCACGCCCAGCAGGAACGTCGGGGTGACGAGCTGGCCGCCGAACTTCAGGAACATCCACGCGGTCAGGCGCTGCAAGAGTTTGTGGCCGCCGGGGTAGAACATCGGCAGCAGGTCCTCCACCTCCGGCCACAGCTCCTCGAACAGTTGCGAGCGGGACGGGCCGGCCAGCATCCGCGTGGCCGAGGCCACCGAGTCCATGAACCTGATGTAGACGTTCTCGAACTCGCGCTCCACGGCCGCGGACGTCCCGACCTGGCCCGAGCTGTAGACGAGGTCGTTGATGCCGCTTTGCAGCATGGGCGAGCCCGCGACGCGCAGTATCTGCGCGCTGGTCTCCATGAAGAGCTTGGAGGGGGGCCTGTGCTGCCTCGGGCGGCGAGCGGCGGGGCGTTTAGCCGTCGGCTTTTTCGGGGGCTTGGTCGGAGAGTTCATGTTGGCGCCCTTTGAGGAAATTCCGTAGTTCCGTCGGCGTGACCTGCTGGCCTCCGAACTTCTTGTACATTGTCGCGCCGAAGTGAAGAAAAAGCGTGTGGCCGCCGCGGTGGTGAGGGGGCATTAAAAATTCAATCTCCATCCACACCTCCTCGAACGGCCGCGGGCGAGCCGGGTGAGGTAACATCCCGGCGACCTCGGCCACGTAGCCGCAAAACTTGACCAGAACCCGGCGTCGTTCCGCGCGGTCGTCAGGCGCGCCCTCAGTCGTCCTCTTCCGGGTCATCGTCGAAATACTCTTCGTCGAGCCAGGCGAGCGTGAAGTCCGGCGAGTGGCGCCGGGCGCGCTCGCTCCACGCCTTCACGTCGGCGCCCTTCGCGCGGTCGTCGGCGAGCATCGAGGCGCCCTCGACGCAGAGGTCAATCGTCCGCGGGTCGGCCGCGCGCCCGCCGGCGGCGAGCATCTGCATGTAGAGGGCCGTGAGCACGTGCTGCTCCTGGGGCATCAGGAAGGGCCAGTTGAGCGCGCGCTGCACCGTCTCGGCCGCGGCCCCCATGCCCCGCGCGGGCGACTTCCTCAGTTCCCGCAGCTGCCGGACCAGCTCCTCGTACCAGCGCACCGCGAGCTGCGTCTGCGTCTTGGTGGCGGCGGCCCGCTCGATCTGAATCTTGTGCTGCGCGATGCGGGTGATGAGCTCCAGCGCGTCGGTCTCGGCGGAGTCCTTGACGAGGAAGACGTCCGCGCCGGCCTGCGCCGCCTCGCGCCTGGAATCCTCGCGCTCTCCGAGCGCCGCGACGTAGAAGGGGTGCCCCACCGCCTCCTGGGTCATCTTCAGGAGCCGGATGGCCTCAAGGCCCACCCCCGGCCCGCAGGCGTCGAGGTCGATGACGAAGACGGGCGAGGGCAGGTGCGGGGCCACCTCCAGCGCGGCCGTGACGCCGGGGCAGGGCAGGGCCTCGACTTCGTGCCTTTTCAACTCGGCCAGGAGCCGTTCCGCGCCGTCCGGCTGTCCGCTTAAGACGATGACGGGCGGGTTGGCGTGGCTCGGGCGGGGGGCCGGCCGGCGGGCCGTTCTTCGGAGATTGATCTGCTCCATGACCTTCTCCATGAGGACCTTGCGTCTTTCCTTCTTCGACACAAAAATGATCCCGTCCCGCTCGTGGAGTTCGTCGGTGTAGAGTGAGTACATGACGATGGGGGGGGCGTCGTTCGGGAACCGGTCGAGCGTCTCCAGGGCCAGCTCGTAGCCGGACACGTCCTCGGGTTTATCCTCGTAAGTCAGTCGGACGTCGAGGATGACTGCGTCGAGGGAGTTGATGTTGAATTCGAGGATGGCTTTCGCGGCCTCCCGCGTCCCGACCGGGATGGTCAGGAACCCCTCCTTCTCGAAGAACTGTCTGGTCATGAACAACGTGTCCTCTTCGTTGTCGGCGATGAGGACGCGGAACTTCCCGGGGGTGCCCTTCGGCGGGACGTCCGGCCCACGGTGCGGCTTTTGAGTGGGGGGGACGGCCTGAGGTGTTGTTGACATGGCGGCGACAGACGGCCGACCGACGACCGTACTTTACCTAAGACAGTGAGACGAAGTGACGCAGCCCGTAAAGCCAGACCGAGGTACCTGATTCGACGAGGCCCGATTGCTTGAAGAGCGGTAAATCTACCATAAAACGGGGGGCGACTTGCAATAAAAAAACAGACCCCGGCGCCCCGGCCGGAATCTTCGACGTCGGATTTTAGGGGTTCACGGTGCCTGAAATTCTACACGCCCGGCGGGGCCGGCGCAAACGGCGTCGAGGCCCGGCCCCCCACGCTCAGCCGTGCTCGACGACGGGCAGGCGGACACACATCGCCGTCCCCTTAGGCCCCGTCCGGCACACGCGCGCCTCCCCACGGTAGGCCTGCGCGATGGCCTGCACGATGAGGAGGCCGACCCCGAGCCCCTTCGAGCCGGCGGGCTTCTCCGTTATCTGCCGGAACAGCCTGTGCCTGAGGTCGGGCGGGATGCCGGGCCCGGTGTCGATGACGGCGATTTCGACCTTGTTGCCGACGAGCTTGGTGCTCACCGTCAGCGTGGCGTTCTCCCTCCCGGCCATGGCGTGTGCGGCGTTGTCCAGCAGGATGTCCAACATCCGCCTGATCCAGTCGGGGCTGCACCTCACCAGCGGGTCCTGCTCGGCCAGCCGCGACACGAGCCGGACGCCCCCGTACTTCCTCTCGACGCGGAGCTGCCCGACGCGCTCCCTGATGAGCCGGTTGATGGAGACGTCCGAGGGCGCCACGTCGCGGAACAGAATCGCGGTGATGGGCTTCTCCAGAATCAGCGCCGCCATCCGGTCGATGAACCTGAGCCGGTCGTCGAGCAGCTTTTGCAGGCTCGGCCCGAGGGTGTACTTTTCGAGTTCGGCCCGCAGCAGTTCCAGGTTGTCCTGGATGTTGAGCGCGTGCCCGGCGACGCTGTGCCCCCAGTCGTTGCTCGCCATGCCCAGCCACGCGAGCGTGGTGGAAGCCTCGACCAGCTTCTGCGTCTCCAGGAAGCGCCTGAACTGCTCGTCGCTCTCGAGCAGGCTGTACTGCTCGGCGTTCTGAATGGTGGCGACGACGAGTTTGGCCAGGATCAGCAGCGCCTCCTCGTCGTACTCGCTGAAGGCGGCGGGCCGCTTGCTCTCGACGTTGAGCACGCCGAGCACGCGGTTGTCGTCGGTGAGCAGGGGCACGGCCAGCTCGGAACGCGTCTTGGCGGAGAAGTTGTAGTAGTCGGCGTCGCGCGCCACGTCGGGGACCAGCTGCGGGGTCTTCTCGATGACGGCCCGCCCGGCGATGCCGATCTTCCCCCTGTTGCCGCGCCCCCGCCGGCGCACGAGGGGCCTCCGCTCGCCGACCAGTTGCTCCAGCTCCTGGTCCTCCTCCTGCGAGTAGACGCTCTCGAAGATCAGCTCGTTGCTCCCCTCGTCGTAGAGCTGGATGGTGGCCATGAACGCCTGCGGGAGGCAGGCGACCGCCTGCTCGGCGAGCTTGTCGAGCACCTCGCGGCGGTCGGTCCCGAGCCTGATGCGCGAAATCTCGTCGCTCGCCCGCTGGAGGGCCTTCAGCGACGCGATCTTGCTCTCGACGGCGCGGTGGTGCTGGATGGAGATGGAGGCGAGGTTGGCGATGAGCGAGAGCCTGCCGGCCCACTCGCTCATCTTGGTCAGGTCGCGCGGCGTCAGGAAGTGGGCCAGCATGGCGCCCACGGGCACGTCGGCGGCCAGCATCGGGACGCTCATGCCGGATTTAATCCCCCGCGCCGTGACGATGTCGGGCACGGTGAAGGGCAGGCCCTCCGCGTCGGAGTAGTCGGGGACGAGGACCGGCTCGCCGCTGCTGATGGTGAAGCCGGTCTGGTAGCCGTCGCCCCGGCCCTGTGTGTAGGCCCTGACGTCGGCCTCCGTCCACCCCTTCCAGCGGGCGAACCTCGGGTGCCTGTCCTCGTCGAGCAGGACGATGGCGACGAAGTCGGCCCCGAGCGAGTCGGCGGCGCTGTTCACGGCGTGGTCGAGCGCCGCGTCGAGGTCGGGCGCGCCGAGCAGCCTCTCCGACAGCTCCACCAGCCCCTGCTGCTCGCCGTGCAGGAGGACGTTGTGGATGGCGACGGCGGCCGTGTCGGCGAAGAGCACGGCCTCGGCGATCTCGTCGTCGGGGAAGGCGTGGGGCGTGCGGTAGTTGACGAACATCACCCCGACGCGGTGGTCGCGGGCCTTGAGCGGGATGGCGCAGACCGACACGACCCTCTCGCGCAGGATGAAGGGCCTGTCCCTGAAGAGGTCGTCTTTGGTGACGTCCGGGACGGCGTAGGGCCGATCCTGCTTGAGCATCCGGTAGACGACCGAGTCGTGCGGCGCGTCCTGGCAGTGGGTGGCGCGCGTCTTGTGGATCACGCCGTCCATCGTCGTGAAGGGCAGGATGCGGTCGGTCACCTCGTCGTAGATGAAGAGGGTCACGGCGTCGCAGCCGAGCTCCTTCCTCGTGCGGGCGACGAAGCTCGGCAGCGTCTCGTTGAGGTCGCCGAGCGTCATCAGCTCGGTGAACTCCCGGGCGGCCCGCTGCGCCTTCGTCACCTGCTCGACCAGCTTGACCTTCTTCAGCGCCAGCGCCGCGTGGGCCGCGAAGGTGCGCGCCCGCCGGCTCTCGTCGAGCCGGAAGTCGCGCCGCTTCTTGTAGGCCAGGTAGAGGACGCCGAGGTGCTCGCCGGCGACCGAGAGGCCGAGCCCCTCGAAGCTCACGGCCCCGACCCGGCGGAGCAGCCTGAGGGTGACGGCGGGGAGGAGGTAGTGCGAAGGGGCCTCTATGTCGGGGATGCCGACCCACCCCTCGCCGACCACGTCGCGGGTGATCTCGCCGACGGGGATGGCCTCGCCCAGCAGCTCGCCGAGCAGCGCCTCGTCCACGCCGTCGGTGACGGCCTCGCGCACCGGCAGCTCCAGCGGGGCCTCGGCGCGGGTGTCGGCGAAGGGCCAGACGATGGCGTAGTCGGCGTGGAGGATGTCGCGGGCGCTCGTCACGACCCGCCGCAGGACCTCCTCGGTCGTGTTGGCCGCCGCCACGCCCTCGGCGGCGCCCAGCAGCGGCCCCAGCTCCTCCATCTGGCGGACGCTGTCGTAGGCGATGGCCGCCTGCTTGAGGTAGGCCGCCAGCGCCTCCACCTCGTCGTCGCGGAAGTTGTGCGCGTGCGGGTAGTGAAACCAGATGACCCCGAGGTGCCTCCCCTTGAAGGAGAGGGGGAGGCACAGGGCGGCCCGGCTCCCCTCCTCGATCATGGCGCGGTTGAGCACCTCCTTCGCCTTGCTCACGTCCGGGCAGACGTAGGGCTCGCCCGTCCGCAGGACGCTCATCGAGATGCCGTTGTGCCTGACCCGGTTGACGGTCTCCTGCAGCTTGCCGCCGGACGCGCCGCCGCGGGAGGCGAGGAAGTTAAGCACCGGGCCGGTCTCGTCGATGATGATGAGCCTGACCCACCCGGCGCCGGCCGCCTCCAGGGCCTGGTTGGCGATGTCCTGCAACACCAGCTTGGAATCGGGCAGCTCGGCGAGGGCGCTGCTGGCCTCGTAGGACGAGCGTATGCGCAGGCGCGCGACCTCCACCTCGTGGAGCAGGTGGGAGTTGGCGATGGCCATGGCGGCGGTGCCGGCGAGCAGGCTGAGCGGCGGGGGTAGTTCGCCCGGGAACTTGTGCCCCTTCTCGGCGTTGATGTAGAGGACGCCGACGGTGCGGTTCTGCCACTTGAGGTTAATCATCAGCACCGCGCCGAAGCGCGCCGTCTTGGCGAAGACGGGGGCCTTGCCCTCCCAGTCGTTGTAGTCGTCAACGGGCTTGAAGGGCAGGTCGTCGCGCATGACGTGGCCCGCCAGCCCCTCCTCCTGCTTGATGGTGATGCCGATGAACTGCTGCGGGTACTTGTAGTCGGCGATCACCGTCAGCTCGCCGCGCTCGGGGTGGAACTGGGAGATGCCGCCGTCCTTCCCGCCGACGAGCTGCACCGCCTGGGCCGTGATCGTGTCGAGGACGCTCCGGAGGTCCTCCTGCGTGTAGAGGGCCAGCGCCGTGTGCTGCATGGCCGCCAGCTGCTCCGCCCTCTGCCGGTTCTGCTCGTAGAGCTCGATGACGGCGGCCGCCTGCGTGGCGAGGATTTCGCAGAGCCGGCGCTCGTCCTCGGTGAGCTGGCGCACCTCGCCCGTCATGTCGAGGCCGAGCGAGCCGATGAGGCGGCCCTTGCTGATGAGCGGGACGATCTGCATCGACCGGACGCCGTGCCTGCGCAGGACGTCCAGCACGGGGCTGAACGACCTGTCTCGGGAGATGTCGGGCACGGCGAGCGGCTCGCGGAAATTCGCCAGCGCCTCCTCGGCGGGCACGCCGCGCAGGGGGACGGTCAGCCCCTTCGACCCGAAGTCGGGGTACTCGGAGATGACGCGCCCGCTCTCGCGCCCTGAGTCGAACACCATCAGCCCGCTGTGACACACGCTCAGCAGGTCGACGGCCAGCTTGCAGGTCGCGCTTAAAATATCGTCCAGGTCGAGCGGCGTGACCGGGAGGCGGTCGGAGGGCGGGAGAATCGCGCCGAGGCCGGGGGCGTGGGGCGCCTGGGTCGGGAGGTCGTGAAAGTCTTGTCCGCTCATCTACACCTCCTGACGTTCGACGGAAAAGGCTCGCGGAGCGTTGCCAGACTATAACTCAAAAGGCCCCTTCCCGGCGGCATCGGCAGAATTGTACAGCCGCCGCCGCGCGTCGGGTAGGAGTCAAAGGCTTTCGACCAGCCCTTTGTCGGCCCAGCCGCGTAACCAGCCCCTCGCCGTCTCGACCGCCGGCGCGCAATCACGAGTCGGTTGGTGGCGACGCAGGGCTTGCGCCACCGTGCGCCGCCCGTCGAGGTCTTGAAGCATCGCGTGCTCGCCTCGCGAGACCTCATAAATAATGACGCGGTAGTCTCTGCGGGTGACGACCGCGAAATTATCTTCGGGTGCCGGCAGCGCCGGACGCTCCCCGCGGCGTGCGGCCGAGAGGTAAGCGCCCACAGGGTAGCGGAACGCGAACAGGCGC
>DASVTS010000136.1:0-45146 GCA_036387455.1 Pyrinomonadaceae bacterium
AGTCGGTGCGCGTCCAGGTGCCGTCGGGCTTCATGCGCTCGGTGCCGTTGTCCTGCGTGCCGCCGATGGTGTAGTTCGGGTCGGTCGGGTGCAGGGCGAGGGACTGGAACTGCGTGGCGTTGAAGCCGGTCTTGTTGAGGCTCGTCCAGGTCACCGCCGCGTTGGTGGACTTCCAGACGCCGCCGTCGCTGCCGAACCAGACGGTGTTGTTGTTCGACGGGTCGATCTCGATGGCGTGGCTGTCGGCGTGGAGGCCCGTCTGCACCTTGGCGAAGGTCGGCGTCGCGGCCAGGGCGTTGGTGGATTTCTTGAGGATGGCGTTGGACACGCCGTCGGCGTTGCCGCCGATGTAGACGACGTTGGCGTTCAGCGGGTCGGCGCCGACGGGCATGTCGTAGGTGCACTGCCCGCCGCAGAAGCCCGTCGCGCTCGCGATGGCCGCCGACCAGGTCAGGCCGCCGTCGACCGAGCGGCGGAGCGTCCCGTTCGAGTCGCTCGAAGCCGCGTAGACGGTGAAGACCCCGCCGGCCTTGGTGACGGCCAGCTCGAAGCGCGCGGCGGTCGTGGCGGTGGCGGCGGCGAGGGTGCGGGTGAAGGTCGGGGTGGCGGCGAGCGCGTTGGTCGTGCGGTAGACGCCGCCGTCGCCCGCGGTGCTGAAGCCGTAGACGGTGGCGAGCATCGTGTTGGGGTTGCCCGGCTCGAACTCCATGTCCATGACGGCGCGGTTGGCCGACGCCGTCGCGGTCGTCAGCCTCTGGAAGGTGGCGGCCGCGGAGGTGGCGTTCGTCGAGCGGTAGAGGCCGCGGTTCTGCGTGGCCGTGCCGGCGTCGCAGCCGATGCCCCCGACGCCGCTGTTGGTGCCGAGGAAGATGGTGCTCGGGTCGCTCGGGTGGACGAGAATCTTCGAGACGGCGCGGCCCGTGAGCACGTCGCTGTTGGTGGAGGTGTCCTTGTTGAAGGGGCCCGCGAGCGCGGGGCTCGCCGAGTCGGCGTTGTCGATGCGGTAGACGCCGACGCCGAAGTAGGAGTCGCAGCTCAGGTTGGGCTCGCCCGTCCCGACGTAGATGGTCGAGGGCTGCGAGGGGGCGATGGCGACGGAGCCGACGGCCATGCTCTGCGCGTCGTCGAAGATGGCCGTCCAGCTCTGGCCGCCGTCGAGCGTGCGGTAGACGCCGCCCTGCGCCGTGCCGACGTAGGCGATGTCGGGGTTCGTGGGGTGGACGGCGATGGACGTGACGCGGCCGCTGACGGCCTGCGAGACGCCGAAGGTCTGCCCGTTCGGCAGCGGGGCCGGGCCGACCGCGGTCCACGTCGGGACGCCCGCCGCGGCCATGCCCGCGGCGGACGAAGCCGCGCCGGACGCGGACGTCTCGGCGCCGGATGTCGCCGTCGCGGAGGCCGTGGCCGACGTGCCGTTCGACTTGCCGCCGTTGCCCTTCCCGTTGTTGCCCTCCTGACGCTCCATCTGCCCGATGGCCTTGCCGCGCGCGCCCGCGTCGAAGGACTTGCCGCGCTCGACGCCGCGCAGGCGGTTGACGTGCTCCTCGCGCCGCGAGAGGTAGTCTTCCTTGCTGATTTTGCCGACCATGAAGCCGGGGAGGTCCGCGTCGTCGTCGCCCTCGGCCTCGGTGCGCTTCTCCTGCTTGAAGCGCGTCCGCGCGGACGCGCCCGTGGCCGAGCCGGTCGCGGTGACGTTGAAGGTGATCTCCTCGTCCTTGTCGCGCCCCTCGGCGCCGGACAGCGTGGCGGTGACGACGAAGGAGCCCTTCTCGTCGGCCGTCGCCTCGACCGCGGCGGCCTCGCCTCCCTCGCCCCTCGCCTTGACCGTGATGCTGACGGTCTCGCCCGGCGCCCAGTTGGTGCCGGTGAAGGTGACGCTCTCGTCGGGCTCGTAGACCCCCTTGTCGGTGGTGACGGAGGCCCTCTCGTCGGCCAGGGCCGACGGGGCGGCCGCGGCGCGCGCGCCGGAGGCGCCGATGATGCCGTTGACGATCCTGGCGGTGGAGGGTACGGAGGCGGCGGCGGCCGTCGCCAGCGCCAGAAGGGTGACGGCGGCGACGAGACGAACGCTCCGCCCGGCGGCACGCGCCTTCGCGGCGAGCGTGCGGACGTGGGCGGCGGCAGAACGGGCTTTGCTCATTAGGGAGAACATTCCTTTCACGGCTATGAATCGGTCAGAATTAGAAGGTTAAAGGGCGAAGTGAAATTGATTCGGCCCCGTTCGCGCGTGAGGCGGGGCCGCTTCGGCTTACAGAAACCGGTGGTGCGTGACGGCGACCGTCGTGCGGTGGCTGCCGTCCGCCTGGGGCACGGCGCGCAGGACGTTGCCGTGCAGCGCGACCGTGGCCTCGTGTATGTCGGCGACGACGAGGAGCCGGCAGCCGGCCTCGACGCGGGGCGTCAGCCGCAGGTCGAACTCCGTCGCGCCGAAGTTGTCGATGAGAGTCTTCGTGTGGAAGGCCGCGCCGCGCGCGTCCACGCCGCGCACCCGCGCGGGGAAGAGTCCGCGGATGCGGGGCTCCGGGGGGCGCGCGTCCGCCGGCGCGGGCGCCTGCGCGGTGTTCGGGTCGGCCTGTTTTACGTGCTGCTCCATCGCCTGACGGTCTCCTTATCAGCTAGACCGGCACAGGATACAGGCGCGGGGCGCGGCGCACATCTACCGCATGTCCCTTTCTGCGAGTACAAAATTCTCTAATTCGGGCGGGGCGGGCGGTACATTTGTACCGACCGGGGGCGGGGGCGTCAGGCGGAGGGTTTGACCAGCCCGTGCTGGTAGGCGTAGACGAGGAGTGCGAGGCGGCCGCCTTTGACTTCGAGCTTGTCGTAGATTCTCGTCAGGTTGTTGCGCACGGTGGACTCGGCCACGTGCATCTGCTGGGCGATCTGGCGGTTGTCCAGCCCTTTGCCGATGTGTTCGATGAGCGCGCGCTCGGTCGGCGTCAGGCCGGCGATCTTGGCGGCCTCGGGGTCTGAGCTCTCGGCGCCGCCCCGCCTGCCGTCCATGAGCCGCTTGGCGGCGCCGGGCTCGAACCAGTAGTCGCCCGTGCGGTGGACTTTTTCGATGGCGTTGAGCAGCTCGGACACGCCGTTCTCCTTGAGCACGACGCCCTTCGCGCCCAGCTCCATCGCGCGGTCGCGCTTCGCGGGGTCGCGCATGCCCGTCAGGATGATGACGCTCGCGGCCGGGGCCGCCCCGAGGATTTCCGGCAGGAGGTCGAGCCCGCTCACCCCGCCGAGGTCGAGGTCGAGCACGACCACGTCCGGCCGCTCGCGCCCGACCGTCTCGACGGCGCCCGCGCGGTCGCCCGCGTCCCCGACGACCAGCATCCCGGGGCGGCTCTCGATAAACTCCCGCAGGCCGTCCCGAATAATCTGGTGGTCGTCGATGAGCACGATGCGGATGGGCGGAGTTTCGGTCGCTGACATGTGCCCCCCATTCTACCCGGCTAGAGCGGAATCTCAACCGTCACGGCGGTGCGCCCGGCGCCCGCCCGCTCGACGCGGACGCGCCCGCCCAACTCGCCCGCGCGTTCGGTCAGAGACCTCGGCGTGAAGGCGTGCGGCGGCTCGGAGCCCTCCGCCGCGCCGTCGTTCTCGATGCGGAGGAAGCACTCGCGCTCGCCGCAGCCCAGCGAGAGCGTGACCTGCGTCGCGCTCGTGTGCTTGCGGACGTTGCTCAGCCCCTCGTGTACGAAGCGGATGACCTCCGCGGCGAGGCGTTTGTTGACGTTCAGCCTCCCGCCGACCTCGACGCGCACGTCTATCTCGTAGTCCTCCCCGAACTGCGAGGCGAAGCGGCGCACGGCGGAGGCGAGGTCGGCCTGGCGCCCGTCCGAGTCCTTCAGCCCGCGCACGAAGCCGCGCAGGCCGTTGACCTCCGCGGCCGTGCTCTCGAACAGGCGCTCCAGGTCTTCCGAGACGTCGGCGGCCCCGGCCGCGAGCTTGTTGCGGATGGCGGCCAGCCTGTACTGGAGGCCGAGGTAGGGCTGGATGACGCTGTCGTGGATGTCGCGCGCGAGCCGCTGGCGCTCCTGCTCGGCGGCGTTGGAGGCGAGGCGCTCCAGCAGGCGGATGTTGTCGAGCACGGGCGCGACCTGCCTCACGAGCTGTTCCAGAAATTCCACGTCCGGGTCGGAGAAGGCGCCGCGCCGCCCCGTCAGGTAGAGACGCCCCACGATGCTCTTGCGGAAGTAGGCCGGGACGGTGATGAAAGACTTCGCTTCGAGGCGCGCGGCCAGCGCCTCGACCTCCGCGCCCCCGACGCGCGGCGAGTCGGAGGTGAACGGGACGGCCCCGCGTAAACGCCTGCCGAAGTACCGGGCCGTTCGCCTGCCTTTATAGACGACCGACACGTCTTCGGGCAGCGAACGCAGCAGGCCCGCCAACTCGGCCGGGATACGCTCCACGTGCGCGGGCTGCTCTTCGGCGCCGCGCGCGCTCGTCAGAAGGTAGTGCCCGGCCGCGGGCTTCTCCGCCCAGACGAGCAGGCAGCTCTCCGCGTCGTAAAAGGCGCGCAGCCTCCGCATCACGGAGTCGAGCGTGTGGGTCAGCCCGAAGCGCGGGTTCGCCACCGCCGAAACCTCCCCCAGCAGATTAAGCTCGCGCTTGAGCCTGATTTCGCTCCCGCCCCAGTAAGCCATCATGTACCCCAGCACGAGCAGGTAGATGGGGCGCAGGAGGAAGCGGTTCCACTCGAAGTGCGGCTCGGGCGGCGCCGACAGGTAGCCGACGAGTGTGAAAAGGAGCGCGGAGGCGACGACCACGCTCAACCCCGAACGGAACCCCCGCCGGAATGAGGCGACCAGAATGGCGAAGAAGAAGAAGAAGAAGATGCTGCTCGTCCCGCTGCTGAGCGAGACGAGGACGAGGTAGGACGCGATGTCTACCCAGGGGATGACGCCCTCCCACGGCGGCGCCCCGCGCCGTGAGGTGAGCAGGTAGAGCGCCGCGCTGTAGAAGAAGTAGAGGGCGAGCGCCGCGTACGTGGCCGCGACGAAGCGATTCGACTCCGAGGGGTCCACGTAGATGACGGCCAGCGCCGAGAAAGAAAGAACCAGCCGCATCAGGCAGACCAGACGGCCGTCCACCGACTCCGGCGCCAAAAACTTCCCGGCGGGCTCCCCTGTGCCGCCCGCGGCGTCTCTCGCGGTCATGGAAACTCCTTGCCTTCACCTCCGCTCGCGGTTATGTTTGCCTCGCCCCCGTGCGGCGGCGCGGGCGGCGGGAAGAAGCCGGCGGGCGGTCTGTCCGCTACCGCGGCGGAATCTCCTACGTGCGAAAGGGGCAGAGGGGATGGGTAGAACGGCAGCCATTATAATCATATTCGCCGCGCTCAGCTCAGGCGGCAGCGCCGGCACACGGCATCACGACCCGGAGCCTTCGGCCCGCGACGGGGCGGTGCGGCCGGCGCAGGCGAAGAAAGACAGGCGGGCGCGCACGCGCCGAAGGCACAAGCCGTCAACTGGCGCCTCTGCCGGGGTCGGGCGGCCGAAGGCGAATCCCTCAAGCCAGCCGGCGCACATGGCGCCGCAGCCCGAAGACGTCCCTCCCGTAAGGCCGCCCAAGACGACCCCGCCGAAAGCCGACAAGAGAAACCCGATTTAATGTGCGATAGCGCGGTGGAACCCCGCGGGGATTCGTCGCAAAAATCGATTTGAGGCAAGGAAGGGCGCGAGGAGTTCTACGCCCATGCGCCGAACAAGCCGCTGCTTTACGCTGACCCGCCGGGGATGGGCTTTTACAACGTGGCCCTGTTACCGAGGATGTGTGGGATTAGCCGGCAGGAACCGGCCTGCGGCGCGACGCGTTCGGCGCCACGTTGCTACGGTCGGGCGAAGTGTCGTACCGTCTACCGGATGAAGGTGTCAGGTCATGCTTGTGTCAGACGTTTTTTAGCCGCCGCGACGCTCTTCGGCCTTTTGGCGGGCGGGTGCGTGGCGGGCGCGCAAGGCGGCGAGGGAGTCCCCGTCGGGGACGGACAACGGAAGGGCCGGGCAACGGCGAAGGCGCCGAAGGGGCGGGCGGGTAAGGCTGAGTGGCCGATGACTTTTGACCTTAAGCCGGGGCAGGAGGCGCGGCCCCGGGGCCTCGGCTTCGGCGTCAAACTTGAAGAGGTGGCTGAGGACTCGCGGTGCCCGCAGGGGGTCAACTGCATCTGGGCCGGGAGCGTTCGCGTCGTCCTGTTACTCACGGTGCCCGGCGCGGAACCCGTGCGGGCGGAGGTGAACACGAACCGCGCCCCCCGGGCCGTCAGGTTCGAGGGGCACGACGTCACGCTACTGCGGGTGCTCCCGCCCAAGGTCAATGGGAAAGACATAGCGCCGGGTGACTACGTCATCACCCTCTCCGTCTCGAAGAAGTCCGATACGGGCACGCGCTGAGGGCACGAACCGAAACCCGACGCGAAAAGTGAAGCCCTGCGCGGGCACTCGCGAGTGCCCGCGCAGGGCTTCACTTTTGTCCCCCGAGTCGGCGGGGCGGCGCGGTCGCCGTTTATTGCGCCGGGCGCAGGTGACGAAGAACTTGATGCTGCACCCACGCCCGACTCAATCAGGCCGGGGGGATTTCACAATTTGCGCAGCGAAAAGTCGTCGAGCCAGAGCCGCCCGAAGACGGGGCACGTCTGCTCGACACAGCCGAGCCGGCGGACGGCGACGAGAGTCGCTTCGCCCGCCGCGACGAACTCGACCGAGTAGTCGCGCCACCCGTCGGTGTCGCGCGGCAGCGGCGGCGTCTCCGAAAGTACGCGGTCACCGGCCGGCGTCAGCACCGAGACGACGGGCGGCCCGCCGCTGATTAACTCTTCCGTGCGCGCGACGAAGGACAGGCGGTAGCGGGCGCGCGGCTCAGTCAGGAGGAGTTGCGAGACGAAGCGGGCCGTGATGTCCGGCGAGCCCTCGAAACTGATGAGCAGGGTGCGAGCGCCCCCGCGCGCGTCCGAGGCGTCGAGCGAAACCCTCGCGCCGTTGACCCGCCCGGCGAAGCGCCAGCCGAATCCCGGGGCGTCGCCGCCGCCCGGCTGAGACTCGAACCCGCCGTCTATCAAGAACGCGCCGCCCGCCTCGTCCGTCTCGCCGACGACGCCCGCGCCCGACCAGACGGCGAACGCCTCCCTGTACTGTCCCGCGGCAATCATCTCGGCGGCGAGCGCGCGCCGCCCCGCGTCGTCCACCGCGCCCGCCGCGCGTATGGCTTCGAGGGCCGCCCGCGCCTCGCCGCGCTTGGACAGGAAGCTCGCTAGCGCCGCGCCTTCTGACGCCGTCCGCGGCGCGACGGCGCGCGCCGTCGCGCCGGCGTCGCCGCCCGTGACCCGCCACGCCAACTCAATCGTGTAGGCGAAGAGCTGCGGGCGGCTCGCGGCGGCGCGGCGCAAGTCGGCGAACGCTTCGTCAATTCGGCCCGCCCGCAAAAGCGCGTTGCCGAGTTGCCAGCGCGGCTCGGCGTAGGCCGGCGCGAGGCGCACCGATTCGCGGCACGCGTCGAGCGCCCCCTCCCCGTCCCCCGCCCGCTCGCGGGCGCGGCAGAGCCGGAGCCACGTCAGGTAGTAATCGGGCCGCAAGGCGGCCTCACGCTCAAACGCATGGCGCGCGGCGTCGGCGTCGCCGGATTGCGCGCGGGTGACGCCGAGCGCGTAGTACGCCTCCGGGTCCGAGGGCGCGAGCCGCGCCGCCACCTCGGCCACCTCGACCGCCCGCGACTCGTACGGCGTAAACCTGAGGCGCGTCGCATTCTCCGACAGAAGCCGCGACACTCCCGCCCGCGCCGCGTCCCGGGCGGCCAAAGAGAAGAAGGCCACAAGCAGAATGCAACAGGCGGTAAGTATCAGCGCCCTCCCCCTCCCGCCCCCGACCCTCGCCCTCCCGCCCCCGTGGCAACGCGCTTCGCCCTCCGCATACGTCCTGCCGTCTTCAGCCGGCCGACTCCTGACTCCTGCGACGACCGCGACGCAGGCGAGCGCGACGAAGAGGAGGGCGTTGGCCGTGACATGAAGGCCGAAGTCGAAGAGGCTGTGGACGGCCACGGCGGCGAGGCCGCCGAGCGCGCCGAGCCGGAGCGGGCGCCCCGAAGATTCGGCGCCGCGTGGCCACGCGCGTGCGACGAAGAGGGCGACGGCCCAGACGGCGAGAAGCGTCGCGACGAGGCCGCCCGACGCCGCCAGCTCCAAATAGTCGTTGTGCGCCTGTTCGAGCGACATCTCGCCCGAAGCGTCGTGGTGAGCGGTGATGGCGGCCCGGTAGGCCCCGAAGCCCGCCCCGGCGAACGGTCGCTCCTTAATCAAGTCCCACGTCGCGCCCCAGATTTCCACACGCCGGTCACCCCAGCGCACCTTCGACGCCTCCGTGCTCACGTCGCCCGGCAGCGATTCGAGGCGGCCGGCCAGACGCTCGCCCCCGACCCACGCGACGCCGATAAGCAACGTCAGCAGCAGCACGCCCGCTGACGCGACGCGCGCGAGCGAGGCGCGGCGCTTCGCGTGACCGCCCCCGGCGGGCAGCCCGTCGGGCCGGCTCGCCGCGGCGGCGGAAGAAAAATAGAGCAATGCGGCCAGCGCGAGCCCCGCGAACATGCCGAGGAGTCCGCCCCGCGAGTTCGACAGCACGAGACCCGCCCACGTCACGAGCGCCGCCGCGCCGACGGCGAGCCGTGGCGCGCGGCGCAGTCTCCTGTCGAGCAGCAGCCCCCCGCACGCGCCCAGCGCCATTTCGGCGAGGAAGGCGAAGTGGTTGCGATTAATGAACTGCGCGTAGCCGTCCAGCTTGGAGGCCAGACGCGGCGAGATAGCCTCCGCCGTCTCGCGGGGGGCCGACTGCCACAGCAGGCCGAAGAGCGCGGACGCGCAGCCGGTCACGACGACCGCTCCGGCGAGCGCGCGCAAACGTCGGGTGCTCGCCGTGTAGCGCAGCATGAGCGCGGCGATGAGGAGGAGCGAGGCGAGCTTCAGGACGAAGCGCCACGTCTCGAACGGGTCGGCGCTAAGCGTGCGGGCCGCCGCCACGCCCGCGACCGTGGTCGCCGCGCCCGGCAGCGGGAGCGTCTGCGCGAAGGCGTAGAGGAGTAGCGCGAGGGGCGGCAGGAGCAGGCGGTGCGAGGCGACGAGCCACCGCCCGCCGAGCGCGCCCTCGACCGCCCACAGCGCCCCGAGCCCGAAGGCGGAGGCTGCGAACGCGCCCTCCCACCAGGGGTCGACCGAGCCGTAGGGCACGGCGGCGAAGAAGACGAGCGCGAGCAGCAGCAAGAAGATTGCGCGGTCGAGCAGGTGCCGCGCCCGCTCGGCCGGGGTGTGCGGGCAGCGGCCCTCGGCGCGCGCCGCGGCGCTCACCCTTCGGCGGGGTGGGAGGGGATGCTTCATGCGCCCGGCGCCCCGGCCACCTCCCGGTAAAGTCGGAGTGTGCGCTCGGCCATCAGGTCGGCGGTGAACTCGGCGCGGACGCGGCGGCGTCCCGCCTCGCCATAGCGCGCGCGCAGGGCCGGGTCGTCGAGCAGTTGATTCAGTGCGCGGGCGAGCGCACCGGCGTCGCCCGGCGGGACGGTGGAGCCGCACACGCCGTCCGGCGAAACGAACGGCACGCCCGACGGGAGCCGCGTGTTGACGACGGGGACGCCGCAGGCCATCGCTTCGAGCTGCACGATGCCGAACGCCTCGCTGCGCGCCACCGAGGGGAGCGCGAAGACGTCGGCCGCCTGGAGGTACGGCGTCACGTCCTCGACCTCGCCCGGCAGCGCGACGCGGTCGCCCAACCCCCACGCGTCCCGCTCGCGCGCGAGCAGGGGGCGCAGCGGCCCGTCGCCGACGATGACGAGGCGGCCGTCCGTCTCGCGCATGGCGCGGACGAGGTGCTCGAACCCCTTGTAGTAAACCAGCCGCCCGACGGCCGTGACGAGGCGCGGCCCGTGGAGGGCGCGGACGCGGCCGACCGCCCCCTCGTCGCGCCGCTCGAACCGTTCTGAATCAATGCCCAGCGGGATGACACGGCAGCGGGCGCGGAAGCGCCGCAGGACGGGCGAGCTCTCGACGTAGTCGGGCGAGGTGGCGATGACGGCGCGCGCGCGGCGCAGGAGGTGTTCGAGCACGGGGCGGAAGGCGCGCCCCGTCCAACTCTGGCGCACGATGTCGCTGTGGTAGGTGACGACGAGCGCCCCCCGGTGGCCGGCGGCGAGGTAGGCGAGGACGGCGGCCGGGTTCGGGAAGTGGAGGTGGACGATGTCGGCCCGGGACTCGCGGATGCGCCGCACCATGCCGGGGCAGACGGGCGCCGCCCCCAGCCTGAGGCGCGTCGCCACGCGCTCGACGCGCACGCCGCCGACCGTCTCCTCGACGCCCGCGCCCACGCCGTCGGCGACCAGCACCTCGGTCTCGACCTCGTGGCGCAGCCGCTCACACAGGTCGCGCAGGTGCGTCTCCATCCCGCCCCTGTGCGGCGGGTAGAACTTGCCCACGTGGAGGACGCGCAAACGCCTCGCGGGCGCGCCCCCCGCCCTCCTCGTCCGCACTTCAAGCGTCGGGATGCCGGCGGCCTGCCCCGCCGCCGAACGGTCTGAGGTCACACCGCCGCCCCCGCGAGATTCAGACTTCAAGACGCGCTCTCGCATAAGACCTCGCGGTAGAGTTCGACCACGCCCGCCGCGTAAGCGCGCCACGTGAATCGGGATGCGTGGCGCGGCCCCGCCGCGAGCCGCGCCGCCCAAGCCTCGCGGCCCTCACCGCGCTCGCCGACGAGCCGGAGGACCGTCGCGGCCCAGGCGTCGAGGTCGCCGACGGGGCAAAAGGTCGCCGCCCCGCCGCCCACCTCGCGCAGCACCGCCAGGTCACTTGCGACGACGTGCGCGCGGCACGCCAGCGCTTCGACGACGGGCAGCCCGAAGCCCTCGCGCTCCGACGGCAGCAGGACGAGCGCGGCGCGTCGGTAGACGGCGGCCAGCACCCGCGGGTCGAGGTGCGGCAGCACGACGACCGCGCCGCCCAGGCCGAGCCGTCCGGCGCGCGCGGCCTGCGCCGCCGTGAAGTCGCCGCCGACGCGGACGAGGCGCGCGCGCGGGTGCCGGGCGCGCACGCGCGCGAAGACTTCCAGCAGCACGTCAACGCGCTTGCGCGGGATGGTGCTCCCGACGTGCAGCAGCTCGACGGCGCCCGCGTCCGCGGGGCCTAAGAGCCGTTCGGCCTCGCGCCCGGCCGCCGGGTCGTCCGCGACGTTGAAGGCGGGGTGGACGCCGTTCGGGATGACGGCGAGGTTCTCCGGCGCGAAGAGGCCGTGCGCGAGCAGCTCGTCGCGCGTCGCCCGGCTGTCGCACGCCACGCGCGCCGCCCGGCGGAAGCCGGACAGCACGCGCCGCGCCATCGCGCGGAAGGCGGCGGGCCGCGGCTCGCCTTCGGGGTCGAGGAGGCAGCGGAAGGTGTCGAGGTCGTGGCAGGTGACGACGGTGCGACGCGGCGGCAGCCGGTGGACGAGCTGCGCGTAGCTGTGGTCGACGACGTGGAAGAGGTCGAACCGGCGCGCGAGTCGCCCGGCGTGGCGCGGGTAGTCCCAGAAGCGGTTGAGCAGCCGGTCGGCGTTAAAGAGCGGGCCGGCGGCGGCGCCCGCTCTCGACAGGCGGCGGCGCATCGGCGGGCACACGCGCGTCGCCGCGACCGCCCCCGCGTGCTCCGCGCACAACCCCTCCAGCAGCATGTCCGCCACCAGGTTCATGCTGTGCCAGCCCTCCTCCCTCAGGTCGCACACGACGGCCACGCGCGGCACGCCTTCGCCGGGCTCACCCGTCAACATCGCGGGGGACGGGCCGTCGCCGCGGCCGTAGTCGAGTGCCCGCTCGCCCGGCCCGCAGGCGCGCGCCGACCCGAGAGCCACGGGGAAGCGGCCGCGGCGGCTCCCGTAGATGAGCCGGTCTTTGCAGAGAATCTGCTCCTTAGCGTAGTGGCCTTCGCTAGCCGCTCGCGGCAAGTCGCCCATGCTCTTCCGAAGCCTCCCCTTTTGCCGGCCGCAGTCGCGCGCTCACCACCTCCGTCAAATGCTCGAAGACGGCGCGACGCTCGTACCGGGCGCGGACCAACTCGCGCCCGGCGGCGGCGCGGCGGGCGGCCTCCGCCGGGTCGGCCAGCGCCCCCTCGACTGCGCGGGCCAGCGCCGCCGCGTCACCCGCCGGGTAGGTCCAGCCCGTCCGCCCGTCAACGATTGTCTCCCTGAGCCCGCCCACCTCCGCCGCGACGACGGGCGTGCCGCAGGCGAGGGCTTCGAGCGGCGAGAAGCCGAGGCCCTCCTCGCGGCTCGCCTGCACGCAGAGGTCTGAGGCGCGGTAGTCGTCGGCGAGCCCGCCGTGCGGGTGCGAGGCGTCGGTTGCGACCACTCGTTCGGCGACGCCGAACCGCCCCGCCTCCGCGAGAAATTCGCGGAAGCCGCCGCTGCGGTGCAGCAGCCAGAGGTCGTGGCCGCGTTCGAGCAGCGCGCGGAAGGCCGCGAGCAGAGTCGCGGCGTCCTTCTCCGGCGCGACGCGGCTGCTGAAGAAGAGGAGCGCGCCGGCCGTCGGCAGCCCCAGCCGCTCCTTCAACTTGCGCCTCGGCTCGCGCGTGGGCGAGAAGATTTCGGTGTCCACGCCGTAGACGGGGACGATTGAGACGGCGGCGCGCGTGCCGTGGCCGCGCACGACCTCGGCGAGGTGGCGACTGAGCACGACGTAATGCCGGCCGAGGAGCGCGTTCAAACGCGCGAGCGCGCCGAGCGCCAACAGCTCGCGCCGGCGGAAAGGCTTCGACGGGTCGGCCTGCCCGCGCCGGCAGAGGTAGTAACGCTCGGCGGGGCTGCAAACGAGCATCAGGACGGGCAGCCCCGCCAGGCGCCCCGTGACGTTGGCCGCCAGCGCCGCCGCCGCATACCCCTGCACCACGACGCAGTCAACCTCGCGGCGCTTGCGCCACACCTCACGGCCGACCGCCAGCGCGAAGGCGGCCCTTGAGGCGGGGCCGACGGTCGTCGGCACTTCGACCGACGGCCTCCGGCTGACCTCGACGCCCCCGCCGATGCGCCGCGCCAGCACCGACAGCCCGAACCTCTCGGCCAGCCCCTCGACGAGCCGCACGTCAACGCCGCTCTCGGCGACGAGCAGGAGCCGCTCCCGCCTCACGCGCCCGCCCCCGCGCGCCGCCTCAACACGGTCAGCGTGTCCACGACTTCCACGACCTCGAAGCGCGGGTCGCGCCGTATTACCTCGCGCGTGTAGCGGACGCTCCCGGCGTCTTCAATCAGCCGCTCGGCGCTCGAACAACTGTCGTGCAGGGCGACGACGCCCCCTTCGGCCACGAGCCCGCTCCAGGCCTCCCAGTCGCCGCGCAGCCCCTCGAAGGTGTGGTCGCCGTCGATGAAGACGAAGTCCACCGGCGCGCCGCCGCGGGCGGCCCACTCGCGCGCCGCCTCGACGCCGGTCTTCCGCTCCCAGCGGACCTCGCCGTTCGGCACGCGCGCGACCTCGCGGTGGGCGATGCGCCGCTGCGCGCTGAAGCCGAGGCGCCCATTCGGGTACGGGTCAACGCCGACGAGCAGGCCGTCCGGGGCCATCGCCCGGCGCAGCCGGCACGTCGTCACGCCGTGCCAGACGCCGACCTCGACCAGCCGGCGGCGGCCCTCGGCGTGGCGCTCAAGGCAGGCGCGCTCGGCCTCGCTCGTCTGGGTCTCGGCCTTCGCCGCGCCGAGGTTCCAGAGCAGGAAGTGCGTCATCACACGCATGGCCCCTCTCCCACCGGCGGCGAGCACAGGCCGGGCTGACTCTCGCGCCTGACCGTGCCGCCCGAATCTCTCCGCACGCCCGACTTGCCGGCGCCGGCGCTTACTTCTACGCTCATTGCTTTCGCCGGTGAAAAATGTAAGGGGTAAGCGGATCCTGCGGGACAGTCGGGAACGACATCCCGAACAACCCCAGCCGCCTCGCCGAGAAGCCCTTTGCTTCTGCTTGATACTCGCCGGGGTCGGGCGGGCCGAAAGTCTGAAGCGTCATTTCGGAGATGATGACCACGTCCGGTAGAATCGGCGCATCGCGGTTAGCCGCCGGGAGCAATGCCAAAGTTGACGGCGATGTGGCGGCGCGATAACGCTCCCAATAGTTGACTGCTCTGTACACTTCATAGTTGATGGTTCTTCCCTCGCGATAAAACAGCGGGAAGAAATGGCTGTCAACGGCTACGACATCCTGCGGCCTCGGCTTGAACCCTGCCGCGCGCCTATACTCCCCATCCATGTTCACGCCGAGATACATCAGGTTCTTTTTCTCAAAATACAGGTGGATGATGGTGAGGGCCGACAGGACGAGGACACCCGTGAGGCGCACAATCCTACGGCGGGAAGAAGCCAGCGCGCCGTGGAACGCGGGGCGTGCGACGAGGCTGAAATGACCACCCGACAGGAACTGCGCTTTGTTCGCTAGGAGTGCGACTGCCACCCCGGAGAGATACGAAAGGGCGGCGGCGTGGGTGCGTCCGTCATTGATTAGACGGCGACATGATATGACTACCGCGGGCAAGAGAGTGAGGAGCGCAAAAGGCACCCACATGAATGCGATGGCATATCGCGTGAGAAAAAAAGAGGCGCTTATATTGTTCAACTCTCTCCCGCGGTTTTGCAGGTTTACAACGAACTGCTCCGGCCCGAACGACCAGGCGCCCTGCCACGATAGGACGGCAGCCCAAACTCCCAGGAACGTCAGAACCGCGACGGCGGAAAGGACGACGAATCCTTTAACTTTCTGTCGCAGGCGTGCATCACTACTGCCTAAAAAAAAGGCCCCGACGGCCGCCGCCGACCCGGAGCCGAAAGCGGGGGAGACGAGCACGGCGATCCCGAGCAGAGCGCCGCCGCCGCAAAGGCGGAAGGCGTTGAACCTGTCGGGGATCACTAACCACGCCAGGACACCCAGGAGGAGAGATGTCAGGTCTGGTCGCCCGTGGTTGAACATCGGAAAGATTGAAACCAACGTTAGCGCCGCGGCAGCTTTCCCGCAAACGAGCTTCGTGCGCAGGACGAGCCACATAAAAAATAGGTAAAGCGCGTGCGTCACGAGTGTGTATGTGAGTAAGGAGCGAACCCCGAAGCCGAACAGCTTAATCCACCCGCCGAGGATCAAAGTGTAGCCCGGCGGGTAAAAGTAGATGCCTCTGGCGTAAGTCAGGTCGAGGTACTGGGACGCCGGCCCGGCGATTTTTCCACTCTCCGCCAACATAATCGCTGGCTCGGTATAGAAGTTTAGGTCTCCGTGGGCTAGCGGTTGACACTGCCACCAGAACAGCGAATGCGCCAGGGCGATAACCGCCCCGACGACGCAAAGCTCTGCGGACGATACGGCCTTACTTTCCACTGCGAATACTCGATAAGGCTTTCAGCGGTGCTTTACGGCCGGAGACCCGACCGCCGCGCCGCTATGTGCGTCGAAGCACGGCCAGCAGCGAAACCCCCGCCGGAGGGTTGAACCAGTCCCAGCAGGCGGGCGCCACGAAGCTGTGATAGAGCGCCTCGTTGATGAATTTGTTCGGGACCTTGTCCTCAGCGCGCGCCCCGCCGTCCGCCGTGCGGAAGATTTTTTGCCACCGGCGGACGAGCGCGATGGGAAGCAACGCCGCAAAATTAATGTAAGCGCAGCGCAACAATTCCACGCCGGGCTGGCGGACGGTGCGCAGCAGGTCGGGGCGCTGATATCGGCGGCGATGGTGAACCGCCACATCCCACTCGCTCCACAGCCACCGCAACGCCGGCACGGTGATGACCAAAAGCCCTCCCGGCTTCGTCAACCGGATCATCTCGCGCAATGCACTCTCTTCGTCGTCCAGGTGCTCAAGCACATCCATCATGGTGACGACAGTCGCGCAGCAGTCGGGAAGGTTTACTTCGTGGAGTCCGGTAAGCAGGACGGCGCCTCCCACCGCCCGCAAGCGCGGGCCCGCGAGGGCGATGCTCTCTTCGTGATCGTCAAGCCCGATGGTACGGCACACCGGACTCATTTCGACGAGCCAGGACCCGGTTCCCATCCCCGCGTCAATGAGCAGGTCGTCCGGTTGGAGAGATACGTACCTGTCAATCCAATACCGCACTATCGCCCTTTTGCCCCGATAGAACCAGTGCAGGCGATCTATTTTCTCCAGCTTCGTGTATTCTGCTGAGTCCATCTCCTGCTCCCGCCCGATGAATCCGATTAACCAGAAAGAGCGGCCTACGCTTAACCTCGTCGTAAATGCGCCCGATGTATTCACCGAGCAAGCCCACGCAGAACAACTGCACACCGCCGAGGAAAAGAATGGAGACTATCGTGCTGGTATACCCCGTCACTACGGGCTGGCCAAACAACCCGACACCATATAACCGGCAGAGGAGCAGTACGACGCCGTATACCAGGGCGAACCCGGACGTCAGAATGCCAAGCATCAAGCTCAGGCGTAGGGGCTTATAGCTGAAGCTGAAAACGGCGTCGAGGGCGTACTTCAGGAGCCGCCAGAAATTCTGCTTAGGCTCGCCCGCCGCCCGCGCCCCGCGCTCGTAATACACCACGGCCGTCGTGAACCCCATCCACGCGCGAAGCCCCGGAAGGTAGCGATTCGTTTCGGACAAATTGTTAATGGCCTGTACGGCTCGGCGGTCGAGCAGCCCAAAGATCCCTGAATTGAGCGGTATCGGGAAATCGGATAAGTACCCCAGCACCCTGTAAAAGACGGGGAAAAGGATTTTCCGAAACCCGAACTCCACTCGCCGCCGCCGCTCGGCGATCACTACCTGCGCGCCGTCCCGCCAAGCATCGATCATCTGATGGATGATGGCCGGCGGGTCTTGGAAGTCGCCGTCCATTAGGACGACGGCCGCGCCCTTTGCAACCGAGAGGCCGGCTGTAAGAGCAGCTTGATGTCCCCAGTTGCGCGTCAACTCGACCACGATCACCCGCGGATCAGTCTCTTGAAGCGCGATCAGGAATACGAGTGAGAGGTCTTCACTCCCGTCGTTGACATACACCACCTCCCACGGCTCGCCGATCTCCTCCATCACTCGGGTGACTTCTCTGTGGAGAGCCTCAACCAGCTTCTCTTCGTTATAGATTGGGACGACCAGCGAAATCATAAGTCACCATTCCTTCGCGCAGACGACTTCAAGGGGGAGCGTGATTTTTTTCAGAGCGGGAGACGGAGGGACAACTTTCATTGCTTCTCCGCGACGACGAGCGAGTGCAAGGCGAACCAGCGCATCAGGAACCGTGGGCTGTTCAGCGCGGGCATCTCGACGGGCGGGCGACCGGGCATCGGCAGGTAGTGGCCGACGGCGTCCGTCCGCGTGACGCGCAGGCCCGCGCGCGCCACCCACGCGCGCACGCGCGGCAGCAGCATGAAGTTGTTGATGGGCTGCCCTTCCTCCGTGTACCTGCGCCCCGTCAGCCGCATGTAGCCGCGCAGGAGGCCCATCGGGCCGAAGTAGTTCGGCGTCGTCAGGAACAGCCGACCGCCGGGCCGGACGACGCGCGCGAGCTCGCGCAGCGCCAGGCGCGGGTCGGGGACGTGCTCCACGGTCTCGCACGAGATGACGGTGTCGAAGCTCGCGTCCGGGTAGGCCATCGCCTGAATGTCGGCGACGTCCCACCGGACGCCCTCGACGCCGCGCCGCGCCGCGTACTCTTCGCCCTTCCGCACGGCGGTCTCGGCGAAGTCGGCGGCGACGACCTCCGCCGGGCGCGTAGCTTGCGCGGCGAGCCAGCAGGCGAACCCCCCCCGCCCGCATCCGATCTCCAACACCCGGCGGCCCGCGAGGTCGCGCCCGGCGTCGAGGTGCTTTTTGACAAGGACGTGCCACGGGGCGTCCGCCTCGGCGTCAACGTCGAGCCGCTCGTGCCAGGCTTCGTATGCCGTCTTGCTGATTGTCATCTACTTCACCTCGGCGACTCGATCCCGCGCCGCCGCGACGCGCACAGGCGTTCGTACACGTCAGCGACGGGTGCGGCCGCGCGGTCCCACGTGTACTTCTCGACCGCCGCGGCGTGCGCCGCCCGACCGAGCCGCGCGCGCAAGGCGGCGTCCGACAGCAGGCGCCCGACGGCGGCGGCGACCGCTTCGGGTGAGCGCGTGGGCACGAGCAGGCCCGTCGAGCCGTCGCTCACCACGTCCCTCATCCCGCAGGTGTCGGTGGTGACGACGGGCAGCCCCGCCGCCATCGCCTCAACGAGTGTCAGGGGAGTTCCCTCGAACAAGCTCGGCAGCAGGAAGAGGTCGGCTCGCCCGAAGTGCGCGGCGGTCTCGGCGTCGCCCGTGGCCCGCGCGCACGAGACGCGTGCCCGCACGTCGGGCGGGAATGCGCCGAGTACGACTTCTTCCGCCACGCCGCCGCCGAGCACGCCTAGTTCTAAACCTTCGTGACGCCGCGCCAGCGCCGCGAAAGCGGGCACGAGGTCCTCGACGCCCTTGTTCTTGCGCCACGTGGCGGCGAACAGCAGGCGGCGGCAGCGCCCGTAATCTCGACCGCGCGCCGCCTCCTGAAAGGGTACGTCCGCCCCCGGGTAGATGCGCGTGACGCGCCCGCGCTCGACCCCTAGCCGCGAAGCCAGGAAGTCTCTGTCCTCGAAGCTGAGGCAGAAGACGTGGTCGGCCCTCCGCAGCCCGGCCTCGGCCTGCCGGAGCGTCGTCAGCGGGTAGAGGATTCGCGTCTTCCAATTCGGCCCGGCCCGCCCCAGCCGCGACTCTTCCAGCGCCAACTCCCACGCTCGGCGCTCGACGCCGTGACTCGTCACGACCACCACCGGGTCGCCGGCCAGACGCCTGAAGACGGCGACGCCTGCGCCCGCCGGCTCGTGTACGTTGATAAGGTCGTAGGGCTCCCCGCGCCGCGCGGCCCGCGCCGCCTCCCTGAGCAGGAGGAGGGGGAAGGCATGGCGCGCGCCCCGCCCGCGCAGGCGAGCCGGTACGTCGTCGGCGCAGAAGTACTCGACACGGTGCCCGCGCGCGGCGGCGACGCGCTCGTGGATGAACGTCATGATGCGGCTCATTCCACCCGTCGGCGCGCGCGGGACGTTGTGCGCGACGAGGACGCGCAACGGGCGCTCGGGCGGCCGGGCGTTCGTGCCCGCCCCGGCAGGCGGCGAGTCTCCCGCGGCCCGGTTGGAAGGGGCCGGCGTCGCCGTCTCGAACTTCAAAGCCTCAGCCACGGCCCACCCCGCCCGCACCCGCCCCGGCGTGCCCCGCGTCGTCGCCACGCCGCAGCACGTGTTCGAACACGTCGAGCAGCGCGGCCAGATGGTTCTTCATGTCGTACTTCTGCGCCAGGCGGATGGCGGCGAGGCGCATCCGCGCGTGTGTCGCCGGGTCGCGCAGGCAGTCGGCGATAGCCCCGGCCAGACCTTCGGCGGTGGGCGGGTCGCCCGGCGCGACCCGCCCGTTGACGCCGTCCGAGAGCCAGTCCGGAATGCCCCCGACGCCGAAGGCCGCGATGGGGACGCCGCGCAGCCCCGCCTCGGGGCCGACGAGCCCGAACGGCTCCGGCCACAGGCTCGGCAGAACCAGCAGGTCGCACCCGGCCAGCAGCGCCGCTATGCGCGTGCCGTCGAGCCAGCCCGTGAATTCGACCGCGATGTCAGGGTGTGCGCCCCGAAGCCGCGCGGCCCGGCGCTCCCACGCGCGGCGCGCGGGGCCGTCGCCCGCGAACGTCACGCGCAGGGGCACGCCGAGCGCTTCGCGCGCGAGCGGCAGCGCGTCGAGCAGCACGCCGCCGCCCTTGAGTACGTCCATCCGGCCGAGGAAGAGCAGGTGGCGGGCGGCGCCCTCGGCCAAAGGGGGGAAGCTCATTGCGCCGGGTCTGGTGCCGTCATGTTCGTCGTGCGGCAGGGGGCGCCCGCCGGGCAGAGACGTCGGCTCCCCCACGACTACGAAGTCCCCCTCCTCACCCGCCGCCCGCCTCTCCTGGTGGCCGTGAACGTAGTACGGAAACTTGTAGGCGCTGCTGGCGGAGAGGCCGTGCCCGATTAACTCCTGCTTGATGTGGGTCGAATGTGTGACGATGGCCCGGTAGCGTTTGAGCAGTTCGAACCGCGCGGACTGCCGCCGGTACTCGCGCAACATCGTGACCGGGCTCAAGCCGCCGCAGCGCCGCGGGTAGTAGAGGGCGAGGCACCGCCAGCCGAACTGACGCCCGCAGGGGCGCACCACCGGGCGCTTGAAGGTCTTCGCCCCGCTGATGCAGGTGCCGTAGTACGAGTGGGCGAAGAAGACTGCGGGCGCCACGCCGAGCGTCGCCTCTTCGAGCGACGGGTCGAGCAGCCCGTGCGCGTAAATCAGGTCGGGGCGCCACGCCCCGAGTGCGGCGAGCGCGCCGCGCGCGCCGAGTTCCTCCACCGACCACGCGGGCACCACTTCCGGGAGCGGAATACGCTCGCGGTTCGAGGGCACGTCCGCCTCGTGCCAGAAGGCCACGTCATGCCCGGCGCGCAGCAGTTCGGGGATGACGCCGCCCAGGTAAGTTTCGACGCCGCCCGCCCTGCGCCGGCTCCAATTGACGACCGCTATGCGCACTAGTACCTCGCCCCCGCCGGCACCGCGCCCGGCACAGCTTCCCCCGCGGCACCCCCGCGGCGCAGCGCGGCGACGACGCGCGGCGCGTCGAAGTGTTCGCGGTAGAAGGCGCGCCCGGCCTCGCCGAGCCGGCGGCGCTCGCCGGCGTCGGCGAGCAGGCTTTCGATTGCCTCCACCATGCCCCCCGCGCCGCCCGCCGCCACGAGCCGGACGGCACCACCGGCGGCCCACAGCGGCTCGGTCAGCCGGCCCGCGGTGGTGACCACGGGCAGGCCGTGAGCCAGCCCGGCCATGACGCTCGTCCGCCGGCCCGTCACGCCGTCGGGGAAGGGCTGCGCGAGCAGGTCGCACGCCGCGAGGTGCGCCGACACTTCGGCCGCCGCGAGCACACCCGTCGCCTGGACGCGCGCGCCGAGTGAGGGGTGCTCGCGCCGCAGGCGGTCGCGCAGGGCCTCGCCGCCGCGCCCGACGAGCAGAGCCGACGCCTCCGGCCGTCGCGCGAGTAGCGCCGCCAGCACCGCCGCCATTTGCTCGGCCACCGGGCGGGGGTGCGTGCCGAAGTGCCCGACGAGTACGCCGCCGGGCGCGGCGTAACGGGCGCGGGCGCGCGCGGTCAGCTCGGCGTCGGCCACCACCGGCACGACGTTCGGCACCGGCAGCCATCCGAACTCGACGCGCCTGCCGAGGGCGTAAGGCCGCCACAGACGCTCCCACTCGGGCGTCGAAGTCCAGACGCGCTCCGCCGCGTTGACGAGCAGCGCGGCCATCACGCGCTGCGCCGCCGCCGCCGCCCAGCGCAGCGGAGAGTGCCCGAACTCGATGAACGGCTCGTGAACCATCACCTCGACCCGGTCGCCTTTCAGCCGCGCGCGCCGCCACAGCCAGAAACAGAACCCCACGTTCACCGCGCGCCGGCCGTAGCCGTGCGGGACGTACTGCACGAGCAGCCGGCGCGGCCCCGGCTCGGCATCGAGCAGCCGGCCGACGCGCCGCAGGTCGGCCGGCTTAAATTCGCCACACTCCTCACGCACCGCCAAACGTCCGCCGCCCGCTCCGGCTGCGCCTCCGGCACCGCCCCCTCGCGCCCCGCCGCCGGGGGCTTCGCTTGCGGGCGGGCACCACACGCACACCTCCTCGCCCGCCGCCGCGAGCCCCTCGGCGACGACGCGCGTGTAGTCGCTCACGCCGCCCGTCCGCGGCGGGTACTCGCAGGTGACGACGTGCCAACGCCCGCCGCCCGTGCCCGTTTCGCCGCCCCGCTTCAAGACGCGACCTCCCCCCTCGCGCGCTCCAGGTGGACGATGCCGTGTTCGCCCAGCGGGTCGGCCTGCCCGGTCAGGGGGCGCGGGCGCAGGGACAGCTCGCCGAGTAGCCGCTCGGCCCCCTCGCGCGTTGTCCCCGCCGACTCCCACACGTCCGGGTGCATCTCGACGACGACGTTCAGCGAGCCGCCCCGCGACTCGATGAGCCGGCGCGCGCCCGCGAGGGCGGCGATCTCGAAGCCCTCGATGTCGAGGAAGAGCCAGTCGGGCACGAGGCCGCGCTCCGCGCAGAACTCGTCGAGCGTGACGACCGGGACCGTAATCTCTTTGACCTGTTCGGCGATCAGCCTGTTCGGCGCGCCCAGACGGCTCATGCCGGCGGCGCCCGCGGCGAAGAGGGTCGCCTCGCCCGCGCGCGCCCCGGCGGCGACGGGCGCCACCTCGACGCGGCCTTCGAGCCCGTTGAGGCGGATGTGCCGTTCGAGCAGGCGGCGCGCGCAGGGGTTCGGCTCGAAGGCGACGACGCGGCCCCTCACGCCCGCCCAGTGCGCGAACTGCAAGACGTAGACGCCGACGTTGGCGCCCACGTCGAGGCACAGCGCGCCGGGGCGGAGGCGCTCGCGGATGAAGCGGGCCACGGGCGCGTCGTAGTTGTGGCCCAGGCGGCGGCGGCAGCGCGGGTCAACGCGGTAGGTGACGCCGTTAATCTCCCACGGGATGCCGCGCCCGCCCGACGCCAAATCGAGGAAAGATTCGTAGGCCGGCCGCAGTCCGCGGACGAGCCGCGACTCGCGCCCCAGAAGCCCCGACACTCTCCTCCCCGCGCCTTGCAGCAGACTCATCCCGCGTAAATCTCCAGGCAGCGGCGGACGACCGCCGGCCAGGTGAACTTCTCCAGCACGCGGAGGCGTGCGCGCCGCCCCATCTCCGCCGCCTCGCGCGGGTGCTCCTTGAGCCAGGCGATGCGCGCGCCGAGCGCCGCCGGGTCGTTCGGCGGGACGACGAAGCCGGTCACGCCGTCCTCGACCACTTCGGGCATGCTCGCCACGTCGGTGCAGACGGCGGGCGCGCCGCAGGCCATCCCTTCGAGGAGCGTCTGGCCGAGGAGTTCGGGGACGCGGGTCACGCCGCCGTACATGCCGCGGTAGACGCTCGGCAGCACCACGCACAGCGCCGCGCGGTAGGCGGCGACGAGTTGCCGGTCGTCGCAGTCGTGGCGGAAGCTGACGGGTTTGCCCTCGGAGAGCGCCCGCAGGTCGCGGACGTATGACTCGCCGTAGGGCTGGCCGATAATCTCAAGCGCGACGCCGGGCGGCAAGCCGCGCACGAGGTCGTCAACGCCCTTGTGCGGCAGGAGCCGCCCGACGAAGAGGGCCGTGTCCCCGCGCGCCGCCGCTCCGCCGGGCGAGAATTTTTCTGAGTCCACCCCGCCGAGGATGACGTGCGCGCTCGGCTCCGCGCCGTGGCCGCTCACGCGTCGGCTGTACCGGCTGATGTGGAGGTGGCCGTGATACCAGCCGTCGGTTCTGACGTAAGCCGAGATGTCCCAGCCGCCGCCGCCGAGGTCCGTGACGAAGACGCGCCGGCGCGTCAGCCGGCAGGCGAGCGCCGACAGGCTGCTCGCCAGCACGTGGCGCTGGTGGCAGTGAACCACGTCGGCCCGTCGCAGCTCGCCCAGCAGCGCCGGCGCGAAAGGGTTCGTGCGCTGGCCGCGCACGTGCCACGCCCTGCCGACGACGCGCACCTCCAGAGGCCCCACGCGCTCGCGCCGGTCGCGCTCGCCGAAGGTGACGAGGCGCGTCGGCACGCTCTCGGCCATGTGCCGCGCCAGCTCCAGCGCGTACCGCTCCGCCCCGCCGACGACGCCGCCCCCCTCGCGGCCGAAGAGCGCCGGCACGACGTGGAGCACGCGCGGGGGGGCGCCGTTACCGTTACCCGCCCGCGCGCTCAACCGCTCCCCCCGCGGCCTTTGACGACTTCGAGTTCGAGGCTCACGAAGAGCGCCGGGAAGACCCACGCCCAGCGCAGCTCGTACCCCATCGGCCAGCGGTTGGCGAGACGCCACACGGCCTTGTTGAGGAGCGTCGGCCAGAAGATGATCTGCCGGTGGCGGTAGCGGAAGCGGGCGTGCGTGTAGAAGGAGTGCTCGTGCCCCTCGGTGAAGCAGTCGAGCGTGTGGTAGCCGAAGAAGTGGCGGTGCGTCGGGTCGTTGAAGGCGTTGCCGGAGGAGAAGTGCGGCACCGACACGCGCACCACGGCCCCGTCGCGCGCGACGCGGTGAATCTCCTCGAACGCCGCGACCACGTCTTCGAGGTGCTCGACCACGTCGTAGGCCAGCACCTCGTCGAAGCTGTCGTCGGCGAAGGGCCACGGCCTGCGGTCGAGGTCGTGCAGCACGTCGGGGCCTGTCAGCGGCGTCACGTCCACGTTGACCGCCTCCTCGACGCGCACACGCCCGCACCCGAGGTTCAGCACGTCGCGCCCGCGCGCCGCGGTCGTCGCCTGCGCCGCCTCACGCGGTGCCTTCCCTTCCGATTTTACGGCCGCCGCCGTCAACGCTTTCATCACCGTCGCCCCGCCGCCGCGCGGTCGCCCGGCCAGCGCAGTACCCCGATGCCGAACCCGTCCTGCCCAGGGTCTTCGACTATCTCCTCGACCTCGAAGCCCGCCGCCTTCAGCTCGCCCCAGAACTGCGGCACGCCGCCCGTGTCGCTGCGCGTCGCCACGCCGTAGCGCGTCCTGTAGTCGGGCACGATGTCGTGGAAGACGACGAGGCCGCTCGTGCGCACGAGCGGCGCGTACATGCGGAAGTCCGCCGCCACGCCCGCGTAGGAGTGGTCGCCGTCGAGGTACAGGAGGTCGAGCGCGCGGCCCCCCAGTGCGTCGCGCACGGCGGCGAGCGTCGCGGCGTCGTGCGAGTCGCCTTCGACGCAGATTAAGGTCTGGCCGCGCCGTGCGAAGCGCCCCACGGCCGCGCGCCTCGCGCCGCCGAAGGTGATGTCGACCGAGACGACGGTCGCGTCGGGCGTGGCCGCGTGCGCGAAGAGGAAGGCCGTCCCGCCGCCCGCCGCCCCGACCTCGCACACGGCGGCGGGCCGCACGGCGGCCGCCACCTCGACGAGCCGCGCGACCTCCGACCTCCTCTGCAAGGGCCGGAAGAAGTGCGAGGCCATCAGCTCGTCAATCAACGCGCCGTCGCCCGCGCCGCGCTCGCGCAGACGCGCGAGGCGGCGCGCCTGCGCCTCCATCCGCACGCGCAGGTACGCTTCGACCGCCGCGCGCGGCGCCGCGCGGTACGCCGCCCTCCTCAGAGAATCCCGAATCAAGCCCCCTCCGACTGACCTTTAACTTTCACCCCGTCAACCCCGCCCCGTTCGCCGCGGCCGGCGCTGCGCTCGCGGAGCAGCGACGGGGCGCGCCCCGCCACCCAGCGCAGGGCGCGCAGCAGTTCGCGCGCGTCCCCGCCCCGCCCCGCCCCGGCGCGCAGCAGGCCGAGCAGCGCGTAGCGGGCGAAGAACTCCGGCAGGCAGCGCGCCGGTGCGTGCAGCAAGTGCATGGCGAAGAAATTCTTGTAACGGTGAAAGCCGAACTCGGGGCCCTGGTTCGCCCCGGGCCGCGGCTCGAAGTGATAGACCTTCGCCCGCGGCACCACCGCCATCCGCCCCCCCGATTTCTTCACCCGCGCGCAGAACTCGACCGCCTCGACGTACATGAAGAACTCTTCGCGGAAGCCGCCCAGGCGGCGGAAGAGGTCCGACCGCGCGAACATGACGGCCCCGTCGATGTAGCCCACCTCGAACGGGCGCCGGAGCTGGCCGGTGTCGGGCTCACCCTCGCAGTAAATCTTCGTCCTGTAGACGCCGCCCAGAGCGAACTCGCCGCCCGCACAGCGGATGGTGCCGCCGGCGCGGTTGTAGATGACGGGGGCGGCGAGGCCGGTCTCGGGGTGAGCGTTCAGGTGCTCGACCAACGACCCGACGCAGTCGGGGCCGAGCACGATGTCGTCTTCGGTCAGCAGGGTGTAGCGCCCGCCCGCCTGCTCGATGCCCCGGTTCATGCCGCCCGTGTAGCCGAGGTTGTCGCCGTTCCGCACCAGCCTCACGCCCGCGTAGAGGCCGACGAGCCGCTCGATCTCGTCACTCGCCGGGCTGGGGTTGTCTATCACCGCCACGTCGAGCGGCCGGTAGGTCTGGGCGAGCAGCGAGTCGAGCGCCGCGCGCAGGTACTCCGGGCGGTTGTAGCTCAGCACGACGACCGAGACCGTCGCGCCCTGACCGCCCGCCCCGTGGGGCGCGTTCGCCGTTCGACTCGACACCGGGCGCCTCACTCCTCCGCCGCGGCGACGAGCGGCGGCGCCTCCCCGCCTGACTTCCGGGGCCCGCCGCCGCCGGCCCCGAACGCGCGGGCCACCCGGCGCGCGAGGGCCGACGGAAGCGGCCGCACGTAAACGCCGAGCGGGTCGCGCCGCGCGACCTGTAGCATCACGAGGGCGTAGGCGAGCGCCACGAGCGCGCCCACCGCGGCCAACTCCGTAAACGTGTCGGGGACGAAGGCGCGCGACAGTGCCGCCGACGCGAGCGCCAGCGCCGCGAAGCGCCAGCCCCACGGCGCGAGCGCCCGCAGGAAAACTTTGACCGGCACGACCCCGACGCGGGCCAGCGCGGACAGGTTACCGGGCAGGCTGACGAGGCACACGCCGAGCGCCGCCCCCAGCGGGGCGCCGACGAGCCCGAGCCGCGCGGTGAGCGCCACGCCGGCGCCCACCGTCAACAGCCCGTCGAGGACCGCCGTCACCGCCAGCCGGCGCTCCAGCCCGAAGGCGAACAGGAGGTAGCCGACGGTCAGGTTCAGGTGGCGCAGCAGCATCACCAGGAGGACGAGCGCCGTCAGCAGCGCGCCGCCGTACTGACCCGCGCCCACCCACCAGCCGACGAACCCGCGGTTCAACGCCAGCACGACGCAGACCACCGCGCCGCTCAACAGGAGCATCGCCTGGCCGAGCGCGACGCAGACGCGCCCGAGCCGCTCACGCTCGCCCCGCGCGCGCAGTTCGCTCAGGGCCGGCATCGCCAACTGCATGAGCATCTGCGGCTGGTTGGCGAGCGCCTGGACGAGTTTGGCCGTGCAGGCGTAGGGGACGACCCACTCCGGCCCCAGAAGCTTGCCGACGACGAGCACGTCGGTGCCGACCAGCAGCACGACGGCCACCTGGTTGACGCTCATCCAGAAGCCGCTCGCCAGCCTGGCGCGCGCCGACTCCCACGGGAGGCGGGCGAGGCGGCGCGGCAGGGCTTCCGGGCAGAGGCGGCGCAGCCGCCAGAACGTGACGGCCGCCGACAGAAGCTGGCCCGCCACCCACCCGGCCGCCAGCGCGTAGAGGCCCCACCCGGCGAAGACGAGCGCCACGGTCAGCCCCGTGCTCACGAGCCACACCGCCGCCTGCGCCTCCGCCAGGAACTCAAGGTCTTGCAGCCCTTGCAGCACCGCGCCGCAGATGCGCAGCGGGAAGGTCAAAACCAGCGAGACGAGGATGACGCAGAGCGGCAGGCGCAGCGGCTCCCACTCGGCGGGCATCACCGCCCACAGCGCGAAGGCGGCCGCGGCCACGAGCGGCGTCTGCCACAGCACGAGCCGGGCGGTCTGCCCGACGAGCCGCGGAAGCTCGCCGCCCGTGCCCCCCGCGGCGGCGCGCCCCGCGGCGTACGCCGTCTCGCGCGGCAGCAGCGCCACCACCCCGAAGTCCATCAGCATCAGGTAGGCGAGCACCTGCGTGCCCACCAGCCACAGGCCGTAGTCGTGCTGGCCCGTGCGCGCCAGCAAAAGAGGGGTCAGCCACAGCCCGGCGACCGTGACCATCAACTGGTTGGCGTAGCCGAACCCGGCCCCGCCCAAAAATCGCCTCGTCCTACTCATTCAGAAAAATAACGACGAACGATAAAAAGAATGACAAGCCATCCGTTACTTCGTCGTTTAGTCTGCTCACGCGGGGCAGGAAGCGTAACGCGTCGCCGCGCCCCCGGCGGCGCCTTCGCCTTCGGCGTGTGCGACGAACTCCGCCGCCATGTCGTCCCACGTTCGGCCACGGAGCCGCGCCGCGAGCGGGGCGAAGCGCGCCCTCCAGCCCGGGACGTCCGCGCGCCAGTCGAGCAGACGCCGGGCGAGGTCGGCGGCGTCCTCGGGGTCGGGCAGCAGCATCGCGCCGAGTTCCGGCGGGTAGTCGTCGGCGACTCCCGCGCGTGCGCTGACCAGCGCCGGAGTGCCGCGCGCCACGGCCTCGCTCACGTTCAGCCCGTAAGACTCGTAGCGCGCCGGGCTCACCAGAAGGTCTGCGGCCGCGTACACGTCGTCCACCTTCTCGACGAAGCCGAGTACCCGCACCGTGTCCCCCAGGCCGGAGGCGGCGGCGCGCGCGCGCCAGCCCGCGACGCCGCCGCCTCCGCCCGCGACGAGTAAATCGGCGTCCCACGCTCCGCGCGCTTGTAATTCCTGCCACGCGAGCCAGAGGATGTCGAAGCCCTTGTTATTGTCACGACCGAGCGCGCCCACAAAGGCGACGACCGCGCGCGCTTCACTCACGCCGAGGCGCGCCCGCGCGGCCCGGCGCTCCGCCTCAGTCGCCGCCCCGCGCCCCGCGCCCCCGCCGAGGCGGACGACGCGCACGCGCTCCGGTTCGACGCCGAGCCGCTCCAACAGGTCGCGGCGCGTCCGCTCGGAGTTGGCGACGACGAGGCGCGCACGCCCGAGGGCGCGGCGCTCCCGCGCGCGGGCGAGCGCGCCGGTCAGCCGGTTCTTCGCCTTGAACCAGGCGGGCGCGCCGGCGTCAGCCGCCGGCCATGCGCGGTGGACGCAGTGGGCCCAGTTGATGTCGGGCCAAGGGCAGTTGCCGCCGTTGACGACGACGCGCGCCCGGGCGTCCCGCGCGGCGACCGCGCGCGCCACTTCGCGCCCCCGCCGCGCCAGGAGTCCCTCGCCCAGAACCACCGAGCCCGCGGGCCGCCTGACGAGGTGGGCGGTGACGCCCGGGTGCGCGGCCAACTCCGGCTCGACCTCGTGCGTGACGAGGTGCAGCTCGTGGCCGCGCGACGCGAGGTAGCGGGCCAGGGCCGCGTTGGCCTTGTCCATCCCGCCGAGCCGGTGGAAGCCGCCCGCCACGATGACCCACGGCGCGCGCGCCGCCCCCCCCTGTGAGAACGCTTCAGCCATAGTAACGCGCCAAGACCTGCCGGACTTCCTCGTCGGGCTTCAGGCCCGCGGCCGGCTCCGGCTCTTCGACCACGACCGCCTCCTGCCGCCGCACGGCGAGCCAGCCGATGCTCAGCAGCAGCAGGGCCGTGCCGGGGATGGAGGTGAGCAGCCCCTTGCCGATCATGCCCGTGGCGAAGAAGACGGCCGCCGCCGCCCACAGCATGCGCCGCCCCAGGAACCACTCGTCGCCGCGCCGCGTCGTCCGCCGCGTGAAGAGCCACGCGAGGAAGCCCGCCCACAGACACAGCCCCAGCGCGCCCTGTTCGAGGGCGATGCGCGCGTACTCGTTCTCCATGTAGTAGAGCGGCTCGCGCACGCGCCCTTCGAGGAAGTAGGGTATGCTCGTGCCGCCGCCGCCCAGGCCGTTGCCCATCGGGTATTCGACCGCCAGGTCGAGGAAATTGCCGTTGACGCTCCACGACACGCGTTCGCCGACGTAGTCGACGTCCCCGAGGGTGGTGAAGCGCTGCAACCGCCCCTCGCTCGACACGAGCCACCCGACGCCCACGAGGAGTGCCAGCATGAAGGCCCAGCCGTGCCTCTTCAGGGCGCCGGAGGAGGCGGCGACCACCAGCATCAGGGCCAGGATGATGACGGGGCTGCGCGCGGCGGCCATGAAGACGCCGAGTAACGAGGCGGCCATCGCCCCCGCCAGCACGTGGCGCTGCCACCGCCGGAACTGCTCCCCCTGCACCCACGCGCCGAGGAGGAAGGCGAAGGTGAGCACCATCGCGCCGGCGTAGGCGTGCGCGCTTGAGAAGGTCGCCGGGATGCGCAGCGCCGTCGCGCGGTCGGGGTTCTCGAAGTTCTCGTCAACGGCGCTCTTGTAAATCAGCTCGGTCACGGCGTTGCGCGGGTAGAACCGCTCGACGCCGAGGACGTACTCGGCGCTGGCGAACGAGAAGACGAGCAGGTTGAGCGCGGCGAAGGTCAGCGCGAGGCGGCGCACCTCCTCGCCCCTGAGCCGCGCGCCCAGCAGGAGGAACGGGAGCAGGAAGACGTTGCCGCGCAGCCCGACGAACTGCACGGTGTAGTCCTGCGCAGGGACGAAGAAGAGCAGGAACGGCCACGCGACGAGGGCGCCGACCCAGATGCACAGCACCTGCCAGTCACGCCGCCGCACCCCGCCGCGCCCCCCGAACAGTTGCGCGGCGTAGAGCCCGACGACCGCGGCGTCGAAGATGAAATGCGACGCCACCTCGGGCAGGTTGGCCCGCAGGATGCCGTAGAAGTAGCCGACCGACGTCACCACCGTCAGCCCCGCGACGAGCGACCGCCGCGCCGCGACGAGGGCGAAGGCGAAGGCGGCGATGCAAAGAATGATGGGAACCATTGCCTGTCGGGCACGCTGACCGGGGCGGGTCAGAGGTGTTCTGCTTTCTTCCCCACTATCCTCAGCAAAGGTCTGCTCAGGATGTCACCGTCGCTGAGTCGAGTTCCGTACGGGCTAAAGCTCACGTAGCCGAAAGCCTTCAGAAGTGAAAGCGTCTCTGAGGGGTCGCCGCCCCGCTCGCGGATCATCTCGTTGTGCAGTTCGAGAAACAGCAAAGGTGCCGCGTGCCGCGCCAGTAACCGGCGCCCGCCCGACAGCACCGCCTGCTCGTAGCCCTCAACGTCTATCTTCAAATGCGTCGGCGTGAGCCGGAGGTCTTCGGCCAGCCGGTCGAGGGTGGTCGAGCGCGTCTTGACCACCTCGCCCCCGGAGTGGTCTCCGGGGGCGACGAAGTACCCCGCGCCGTTAACCCCCGTGGGCACCATCGGCTGCCACCCCACGTGTTCGCCGACCGCGGAGCGCACGACGGTCAACCTCTCTTCCACCCGGTTGAGCCGGGCCTGAATCTTCAACATGCGCGCCGCCGTGGGCGACGGGTCGACGGCGACGGCCCTGGCCGCGTCCCCGCCGTAGTGCAGCGCGGCCAAGCTGAAGAGGCGAAGTGCGCCCCGATGTCGAAGAGCACCATGTCCGCGCGGCACGAGGCGATGAACGAGTCGAACTCGGAGACTTGGTCGGGGTCCGCGTCCTGGGCGAAGTACGCGAACCTGTAAGCGGACGGGTGAGAGCGCAGGCGCCAGCCGGCGCGCACCTCAATCACCTGCTCCATGCCCGCGGTGTGCCTCGCTTCGTTCCAGCACCACTCCGCCGAGCGGGCCGGCGACCGCAGCCAGTTACGCAGAGCGCGCGGGGTGCAAGCCCTGACCAACCCTTTAGCCGACATTCTCATCAGGCGGCGACCTCCCTGCCGGCGAGCCGGCCGAGCAGGCCGTGGAGTCGTTGCATTTGCGCGGACGGGTCGCACAGGGCTGACGCCCGGCGGGGGCCGCGCGCGCCCAGTTCGGCGCGCAGTTCAGTCCCGTCTATTAAGGCCCGTAACGCCGAGGCCAGGGCGGAGCGGTCGCCGGGGGGGACGAGCACGCCGCACGAGTCGTCGACGACTTCGAGCGCGCCGCCGAACGCCGTCGTGACCACGGGGAGCCCCGCCACCAGCGCCTCGACGAAGGTGAGGCCGAAGGCGTCGGGCCGGACGTTCGGCTGGCAGTAGATGTCGGCGGCGCCGAGCAGTCGGGCCACGTCCGCGCGCTCGCCCGTAAAGCGCACCCGCCCCGCGATGCCGAGCCGCACCGCCGACCGCTTGAGCAGCTCGACGTGCCTCACTTCCGACGGCTGCTGTGCGCCGCCGACCTGCCAGCAGACCCAACCCTCCACGTCCCTCAGACGGCCCAACGCTTCGAGGTGCTCCGCCTGCCCCTTGAGCGACTCCATGCGGCCCGCCTGTATGACGACGGTCGCCCCCGCCGGCGTGTCGAGTTCGGCGCGCACCGCCGCGCGTTCGGCGGGCGAGAGCCGCCCCGGCATCTTTGTCAGAGGGCAGCGGACGACTTCGGCGGGCGCGCGCGGGTAGAGGAGGGGCGCCGAGGCCGCCGTGAAGCGGCTGTTGCAGACGACGAGGTCGGGCGCGTGACGTCGCGCCCAGCGTTCGAGCCAGTGCCGCCCCGCCGACGGGGCGTGCATCCAGAAGACTTGCGCCACGGCCGCCGCGCGCGCGGCGGGGGCGAAGACGGCCTGCGCCCACGGCGCGTGGCAGATGGCCGCGTCGTACCGGCCCCCGCCGAGCAGACGCGCGAGCATGCGCCTCGCCCGGCGCACACTCAAGGGGGAGCGCGCGCGCACCGCGCCGAGGTGATGAACCGCCGCACCTTCTTCCCGCAGCTCGCGGCTCAGGCGGCCCTCGAAGCACAGCGCGAACTCCGGCGCGAGCGCGGGGCACGCGCCGCGCTCGCGCCACAGCGCCGCGAGCGCCGTCTCGACGCCGCCGTACATGTTCCCGCTGTGAACGTGGAGGACTCGCATCAGCTCGGCCGCCGTCGGTGTACTCCCGCCGCCAGCGGGGTCAGACGCATTTCGGAGAAGTTCGGGCGCCCCGGTTGCAACCCCGGGCTTGAGATTCGAGATTGGGAATTACAGATTTCAAATCTCGGACGTTAAATTTCAATTTTGAAGTTTCAGCCCCGGAAGCCTCACACCCCCGGCGCACTTTGCCCCCTCAACCCGCCCGCCGCCTCCAGACAGTCCCCCTTCTCTTCCCTCCGGCTCGCCTCGCGGTAGACCGCCGCCCACTCGCCGGCGAGGCGCGCGCGGTCGAATCGGCGCTCGGCGGTGCGCCGTGCGGCCCGGCCGAGGGCGGCCCGTAGGCCCGCGTCGGCGGCGAGTCGCCCGACGGCCGAGGCCAGCCCGCGGGCGTCGCCGGGCTCGTGTCCAAGGGCGTCGAGTCCGGGCGTGAAAATTTCGGCCGCGCCCCCGGCGCGCGCGGCGACGACGGCGCGGCCGCAGGCCATCGCCTCCGCGATGACGAGGCCGAAGGGCTCCGGGGCGGTGCTGCAATGAACGACCACGTCGAGGGCGCGCATGGCCGCCGGCGCGTCGGCGACGAAGCCGGTGAACGCGACGCGGTCGGCTACGCCGTGCCGCGCGGCCAGCCGCCGCAACTCCCCGGTCGTATGCTGGCTGCCGTCAGTCTCGTAGAGTGCGCCGCCGACGACGTAGCCGCGCACGCGGAGTTCGCGTGGAAGGAGCGAGAGCGCCTCGAAGAAGGTCTCGTGCCCCTTCCAGCGCGCGAGCGTGGCGACGAGCCCCACCCTGACCGCCCCCGCTTCGGCCGGCGCGAGCCCCGCCGCCTCGTCGAGGTCGAGCGCCGCCCCCGCCGGCGCGAAGCGTCCGAGGTCCACGGCGTTGTAGACGCGGCACACGCGCACCCGCCCGGCGGTGACCGAGCGCAAATCCCCGGCGACACTCTCCGAGTTGGCGACCGAAAGCGCGCACCGGCTCGCGGCGAGGCGCAGCAGCCTCGCCGCGAAGGGCCGGCCGCCCGCGTAGTCGTGGACGTGCCAGACGAGCGCCGCGCCGGGCGGGCGTGCCCAGCCGCCGAGCAACTGCATCTTCAAGCCGTTGGCGTGAACCACGTCGGGCGCGAGCGCGCCGAGCGCGCCCCGCAGCCGCCGGACGTAGCGCGCGCCCGCCGCGCCCGCCGCGGCCAACCGCGCGGCCAGCGCCGCGCGGCTCACGCGCCGGCCCGCCGGCCCGCCCGCCCCCGCGTCGCCGAGCCGTGCGAGCGCGCGCGGCAAAGGGAGCACGGTGACAGGGATGCCGAGCGCTCGTGCGCGGGCCGCGAGCGTCCCTTCGGCCGGGGCGATGAGGCGCGGTTCGTGCGCGTCGGGGAGGGCGTCGCGCAGCGAAGAGATAACGTCGAGCAGGGCGTTCTCCGCCCCGCCGAGCTGCCCCGCCGAGCTGAGGTAGGCCACTCTCATGCGGGGTTCGCGGGCGGCAGTTGGTTGCCGTGCGGGCGTTCAAGCGCCGCCGGCGAGTTAGCCCATGTGCGCGGCAGGGACGCCCCGCCGCCGGACTGCGCGCCTTCGCGGTGCGCGGAGGGCAGGGGGCCGCCGAAGATTCGCTCGGCGGCGGCGGCCGTCTCGCGGCGGAAGGGCTGGCACAGGTAGTTGATGTCGAGCAGGAGCCCGTCGGCTTCGAGCGCCCGGTAGAAGTTGACGTAGCCCCACTCGCCGCGCGCCGTCGAGAGCGGCAGGCGCAGCGTCCAACAGGCCCCGGAAGCGCGGGCCAGCGCCGCCGCCGCGTCGCCGCGCTCCCACTCCCACCACACCGACCCCTCGGCGTCGAGCGAGACGCCGGGCAGGCTCGCTTCGCCGCCCCGGGCCGACACGGCGGCACGCGCCCGCGCCGCGTAGCCCGCGCTGAAGCAGGCGCGGGCGCCGACGAACTCGCCGAGTTCGAGCACCCCGCGCAGCGCGTCGAGCAAATCGCCGAGCGTGGCGGCCTCGCTCATCAGGCGGACGGCGCGGCGGACGCGGACGTTGTTGGCGGTGCGCGCCCGGCGCTCGCCGATGTTGCGCCTGACGCCGGCCTTCAGCTCGTCCACTTCGTGGTAACGCAGGCGCCCTACGGCGAGCACGACCGCCGCGCCGACGATGAGGAGCAGCAGCCCCGTCATCCGCCCCGTGTCGTTGACGAAGAAAAGCGCCGCCATCCCGAAGAGCGCGCACGCGGCGTAGAGGACGACGACCACGCGCTTCTGCGACCACCCGCGCGCCAGAAGCATGTGGTGGATGTGCTCGCGGTCGCCCTCCAGGAGCGGCCGCCCGCTGACGAAGCGGCGCACCAGTGTGAAGCCGGTGTCTACGACGGGGACGCCGAAGGCGAGGAGCGGGATTGCTACGGCGACGGCGGTCGAAGCCTTCTGCGCCCCCTGCACCGACAGCACGGCCAGGAAGCAGCCGACGAAGAGTGCCCCCGAATCGCCCAGAAAGATCGAAGCCGGGTTGAAGTTATAGCGCAGGAAGCCGACGAGCGCGCCGCACAGCGCGCACGCCAACAGGGCCACGAGGGGGTGCCCGAGCATCAGCGCCACCACCAGCATCACCAGCGCGGCGAAGAGCGCCGCGCCCGACGCCAGCCCGTCCACGCCGTCAATCAGGTTGAAGGCGTTGGCGACGGCCACCACCCACAGGACGGTCAGGGCGAGCGAGGCGAGGCCCGGCAGCTCGACCGCCCCGAACAGAGGCACCGACAGCAGCTCGATGCGCCCGCCGAGGGCGTAAAAGAGCACGCCGCAGCAGACGAGCACCGCCAGCTTGTGTGGCGCCCGCGTCGGGCGCAGGTCGTCGTAGAGGCCGAAGAGGAAGGCGAGGGCGGCGGGCGCGAGCGCCTGGCGCAGCTCCGGCAGGCGCTCCCTGAGCGCCTGCGCCGGGAGCGTGTCGACGAAAGCGAGCGGCGCGACGGCGGCGAGCACCCCGACGACGACGGCGACGCCGCCGAGGCGCGGCACCGCGCTGCGGTGGACGCGCCTCGCCTCGCCCGGCTGGTCGAGCCAGCCCAGCCGCTCGCACGCGCGGCGGACGAGCGGCGTCAGCGTGACCGTGGCCAGCGTCGCCACCATGAAGACCGTCAGGTACGTGTTCATACGTGGGGGTGACGTTCAGCAGTCCGTGGCCGGCGACCGGCTGACGCAGTTAAGCGACCTGGCGTTCAACCTCCGGCCCCCGAATAAGTCTCCGGCGCCGCCGGCCCCTAGCCGCGCGACGAGGCGGCTTCGGCCTTCATGTCGTCGTAGCCGCCGTAGTAGTGCTGGTAGTAGTAGTAGTCGTCCTGCTGCAAGCTGATGTTGTTGAGGACGACGCCGAGGACCCTGGCCCCCACGTCGCGCAGAATCGTTTTCGAGCGGCGGACGAGGTTGCGCGGGGTCTTGCCGCCGTGCACGACGAGGAGCACGCCGTCCACCATCGTCGAGATGAGCACGCCGTCGGTGAACGAGACGATGGGCGGCGAGTCGATGACGACGTGCGTGAAGCCGCCGGCGTCGAGCGCCGCGAGCAGGCGGCGCATCTGCTTGGAGCCGAGCAGCTCGGCCGGGTTCGGCGAGACGGGGCCGGAGGGCAGCAGGTGGAGGCCGCTCCCCTCGTGGCGGCGCACCATCGCCAGCATCTCTTCGGGGCCGAGGTCGCTCGACAGGATGGTGCTCAGGCCCTGCTCGTTCCCCTCGCCGAAGACGCGGTGGACGGAGGGCCGCCGCATGTCGGCGTCGATGACGCAGACGCGCGCGCCCGTCTGCGCGAGCACCAGCGCCGTGTTGATGCTCGTCGTCGTCTTGCCCTCAGACGGCAGGCTCGACGTGACGAGCAGGGTGCGCGGCGGCTGCTCCGCGCGCGACAGCAGCACAGAGGTGCGGAGGTGGCGGTAAGCCTCCGCGAGGGTCGAGCGCGGGTCGGCGTTCAAGAGCAGTTCGGGGCGCTCCTGGGCGTCGGGCACGGGCGCCCGCCCGCGCCGTTCGAGCCCGAAGCGGCTCGTGAGCAGCCGCGCCGGGGACGGGCTCCCGCCGACCGACGGGATGACGGAGAGGGCCGGCAGCCCCAGCATCCGCTCCACGTCGTCCGAGGAGCGGACGGTGTCGTTCAGGTATTCGAGGAAGAGCGCGAGGCCGGTGCCGAAGACGAGCGAGAGGAGGAAGGCGAGCGTCACGCTCTGCGTCCGCCTCGGCCCGACGGGGGAGTCGGGGGCGAGGGCGTAATCCACGACCGAGATGTTGTTCGGCGTGCCGGCCAGCACCACGTCGTTCTCCCGTGACCGCTGGAGCAGCCCGTCGAGCAGCCCCTTGTTCGTCTCGATACTCTGCTGGATGATGCGGTAGTTGATGGCCGCCTCGTTCTGCGTGACGGTCTCGTTGCGCTGGCTGGCGAGCGCGGCGCGCAGGCTCTGCTCGCGCGCGAGCGCCTGCCGGTAACGCGTTTCGAGGTTGGTCGTCACCACCCCCTTGACGTGCTCGCGGCTCTCCTTGATCTGCCGCTCCTGTTCGGCGATCTGCCGGTCAATCTCCTGCACCGCCGGGTAGAGGTCCGTGTACCTGAAGGCGAGCTGCGCGCGCTTCTGGCGCAGCTCGGCGAGGCGGCTGCGCTCGTCGCTGATCTCCCTGCCGCCCGTTTCGGCGAGGGCGTCCGCCGCCCTCGACTCCGTGCCGGCCCGGAAGGCGGCCTCGGCCATCTTGCGCTCGTTCTCGGCGTCGAGGAGCTGGCGGTTGAGGCCGGCGAGCCGCTCGGCGACGATGTTCTGGTCGCCCGTCAGCGAGACGATCTGGTGCTCGCGGGAGTACTTGGCGAGCTGCTCCTCGTCGGCGCGAATCTGGTGCTGCAAGTCGGCGACGCGCTTCTGGAGGAAGCTGCCGGTCGAGGTGTTCGTCTCGGTCAGCTCCTCCAGGTTGGCGAGGACGAACGTCTGCGCGACGGTGTTGACGACCTTGGCGGCGAGCCGCGGGTCGGCGTGGCGGAAGGAGATGTCGATGAGTCGCGTGTCCTTGACGTAGCCGGCCGTGCGCGTCTCCTTGACCGGCTCGACACGCAGCCCCGCCTGCAAGGCCGAGACGTAGGGCGCCAGCCGCTTGGCCTCGGCCAAATCCTCGTGCGAGACGGACAAAGCCTCCGGCGTCGTCGGCGGCAGCTCGTCGTCTACGGCCGGGGGGCGCGGGGCCGCGCCGCCGAGCCCGAAGGCGCGCAGCACGCCGCGCCACGAAGACTGCCCGCCCGCCGGCCGCGGCGACGAAAACGCCGGGTTGCGCTCGAGGTCGAGCGTCTTGGCGACGCGGCGCAGCAGGCCCGGGCTCGTCAGGATTTGGAGCTGCGTGTTGAAGTAGGTCGGGTCGCTGACCGGGTTGTTGATGATGACGTACTGGTTGTTGCGGGCCAGCCCGGGGCCGGCACTTTCGATGTTGACCCGGACGCGGGCCTGTGAGACGTAGACGTCCGGCTGCCGCGCCATGTAGAGGGCCGCCGCCAGCGTGACGAAGATGACCACCCCGACGACGAGCCACAGGCGCTTGTAGACGGCGCGCCAGTAGTCGCGCAGGTGAATGCCGTCGCCCGCGTCCGCGTCCGCGCCGTAGGCGGGGGAGCGCGGCTGCGGGAGCAACGGCGGCGGCGGCGGCGCGGCGAGGTCGAGCGCCTCTTGGCTGCCCTTCGTAGTCTCGAAGTCGTCTTTCATCAAAACACCTCAGTCGGGCGGCGGGGGTTTCGTGGCCTCACCTCTTACCCAGCCCGTGCCTGCGCGCGGCGAGCGCCTCGCGCAGGTGGTTCGGGCGCGCGAGGTTGAGAATCATGTTGCCCATGACGACCGCCAGCTCCTCATGCTCGCGCGCGAACTCGCCTGTGAGCGGCGCCTCCCCGGTCTTGCGGAGCACGCCCTCCCTGGCCCACTGCCAGAACTGCTTCTGCGTCGTCCAGAACTCACGGCCGTCGCGGCAGACGACGAGCGCGTTGCGCTTACGCTTCTTTTGTTCCTTCTGCTTGGTCATTGCTTTAATCCGCCCGGCGGGTGGGCGCACTTAATGCGACAGGCACGGCGCGGCGGTGTGGGCCGTGCGGCAGTGCCTCGAACCCCGTGGTGGGGAAACCTCTCAAGCGAGGCGGCGTCAGCGATGTCAGTGCGTCTGCGCAGCGGGTGCCGGGCACGCGCGCGCTCAGTTAACCGCAAGGGCGGCCGCGCGCGCTTCCCTGGCACGCGCGACCCCGGGGAGATTTTCTTTCGGAACACCCGGAGCATGGAAGAAACGGGTTGAGTAATACTTGAGGCGGCAAAGCGTCCCCCCGCGCCTTAGTCTTTATAAACAACGAAAGCCGGCTTTTTCGGTGGAAACACGCCGTCGGGACCCCGCCGCCCGGCTGGCCATGCTTACTTCGCTGTCGGGAATGAGAATGGCCGGGGATTTTCTGTCGGGCCGCGCCGTTGACACTTGCCGGGTGGGTCACACATCACTCATCGGCGGAAATCTTAGTGTGACCGCTCAGCGAGCTGGCACTAACAGTAGGGGCAAAGTACCACCCGCCGCCGGCCACAGTCAATGAAAGCTCCCGGTCCCCCGCGAAGGTTTTAGAGTCCCCCTTTCAGCAGTCAGTCGGGTGTCGGGCGGGCGGGGAGACCGGCGTCTTCGCGGTCGAGAAAACGCCGGCCGGCGAGACGCCCACCTTCACCGTCTCGACCGCGATGCCGTTGGGGGAGATGCCGCCGTCGAAGAGGGCCGTCCGGGGGACTCGTGCGGCAGGTCGCCGAAGGTCGGAGGCGCGCGGCGGGCCCCCTTCCGCCGGGGCGCCAAGTCCGCTACAAGACCGAGGACGAGAACAGAACTGATACGAAGGGGGGCAGGACAAGGACGAACGGGGCGAGCCGGAGTGTACTCCCTGCGCTCGCGGCGAGCCTCCTTAATACCGGCGGGCGGGGAGGCACGCCTCCCCGCCCGCGGCGCGGCGGCGTCGGCCGCCGCTACTGTGCGTTACACCCGAGGGCCTCGAATTCCACAACGCGCGAGAAGTGCTCACGCGCGTTGTGGACGAGGACGCGGGCCTTCGTCGTCGTCACTTCGGGGAAGGCGAACGACCGCGACGCGAGGCCGTTGCCCGTCGCCGACCCGACCGTGACCCACTGCGAGCCGTCCCAGTACTGCACCTCGAAGTCGAGCAGGCCGTAGACCGTCGCCGGGGTCAGGGCCGTCGGCTCCGCCGAGAGGTCGTTCGCCAGCGTGTGGACGCGGATTTCGTGGATGCGCTTCGCGCCGTCGAAATCAACCTGAAGCCAGTCCGGGTACCCGTCGCGCGTCGCGTCGTTCCACCCGCCGCCGCTCCCCCAACGCAGGCCCGAACGGTCGCCGTCAATCGCCCCGGCGGGCGAGTAGTCGCGCGACGGGTAGACGGAGGAGGACGTGGCCCTCGCCCCGTTCTGCGAGAGCGCGAAGTTAATCGTGCAACTCCCGTCATCGACCGTGACGACGACGGCCGCGGTGTTGATGCTCATCTTCCCGCGCGAGTCCCTGACCGCGACGGACGCGCCGTAGCTGCCCGGCGCGGTGTAAGTGTGCGCGGCGCGCGCCGCCTCGGCGCCGAACTCCGCGACGGTGCGCGTGACGGGCGCCGAGCCGTCGCCGAAGTTGAAGGTGTAGGCGGCCACCGAGTCGTCCGCGTCGGTCGAGGCCGAGGCGTCGAGCGTCGTCGTGAACGGGAGCGAGCCGGCGGGCGGCGTCGCGCGCAGGGCCGCGAGCGGCGCCATGTTGGGCGCGCACGAGGCGCTGCCCACGACCGTGTACTCGCCCGTGCCGGCGAGCGAGTTCGGCGCGTTGTCGGGCGTGACGGCGACGACCTGGACGCGCGAGAGGAAGCCGCGCAGCTTCTGCCCCGCCGCCGTGACGCCGACGCCGCCCGCGGGCACCACGACCTGAATCGTGCCGTCCGGCTTGTAGTTGCTCGCCGGGAGCGCCGCCGTGGAGGTCGAGCCCGTGCCGTAGCTGAACGTCACGGCGTTCGTCGCGCTCGTCTGCATGCGCGCGAAGTAGGTCTTGCCGTCGGGCGCGATGAAGTTGATGGGCCAGGTCGTGTTCGGCGTGATTGTCGAGAGGCTCGCCATCTTCATCGTGAAGACGATGTTACCCGCCCCGGCCGAGGCCGGCTCGGAGACCGCGATGTAGCGTATGTCGTGGCACTCCTGCAGGTCCAGCGAGTCCTTCGGGACGTCGTCGACGACCGGGATGCCCGGCGGGTCGCAGGCGCTGAAGGCCGGCGCGGGCTCCGCCTCGCCGCAGGCCGCGCCCTCGCCGAGCGCATTCACCGCGGTCACCTTATAGAAGTACCGGGTCGAGGAGTCCGCCGACTCGTCCGTGTAAGAGTTCGTGGTGACGGTGGCCAGCGGCGTCTGCGGGTAGGCGTCCGGCGCCGCGCGGCGGTAGACGCGGTAGGCCGTGACGGGCGACCCGTGGTCGTCGGGCGCGGGCCAGGAGAGGCGGACGACGCCGCCTCCGTTGCGCGTCGCCGTGACGTTGGGCGCGCCCGGCGGGGCCGACGAGGCGGGCGGGTCGAACGCGGCGAAGAGGCGCGGCCCCGTGACCTGCCGCGCGATGCGCGCGGCCGCGCTGTAGTCGTTGTCCTTGAATCCGTCGCCGTCGAGGTCGAGGCCCTTGCGGCAGGCATCCGTGACGCAGCCGTCGGCGTAGGCGACCAGTACGCGCCCCTCGGCGTCTACGGTCATGTCGTTAAAGTCGAGGAGGTTGCGGTCGTTTGGCGTGTTCGAGCAGGCCGTGCCCGAGTTGCAGATGGAGCCGCGCTGGACGGGGTCGTCGGGCGTGGCGTCCACCGTCGTCCAGGTCTCGCCGCGGTCGTAGGTGGTGGCGACGTACAGGTGCCACTCGCCGCGGAAGCCCGCGGGGTTGATGGCCGTGCCCGTCCGGATGGGGGCCTGGTAGTTGCCGCCCGTGGTCGTGCCGAGGAAGGCGACCGCCGCGCGGTCGCCGTCGCCCGCGACCGCCTCGGGGAAGGTGATGTTCTGGACGCCCAGGGCCGCGCCCACGTCCTTGCTCGGCGCCCACGTCCGGCCGTGGTCGCGCGAGACGGCGACCTTGGCGCGCCCGTCGCCGTTGCGGTAGGCGAAGTAGACGGTGCCGTCGCGGCCGATGCCGACCGACGGGTCGATGATTCCGCTGACGGCCGTGCTGTCCGGAATCATGCGCACCTCCCAGGTCGCGCCGTTGTTCTCCGAGACGATGACGGCCTGCTTGCCGTAGGTGGTTATCGGCGTCTGGGCCTTCAGTTCGCACGCCTTGTTAGGGATGTAGGCGGTGCCGTCGGGCGCGACCTTGACGTGGCCGTGGATGCCGGCGCACTGGGCGATGACGTACATCGGCACCGCCGGCCCGAACGTCCGGCCGCCGTCCAGAGAGAGCGCGCACTGCGCCACGGCCGCGTCCTGCGAGCAGTAGTAGACGGCCCGCGGGTAGCCGGCGGCGCCCGTGAGCGGCGGCGCGAACGGCCCGCTGCCGATAGTCTGGTGGTCGACGCCGGAGTTGATGCCCGCGCCCTGGCTGCGCGACCAGCTCGCGCCGTCGTTGTCGCTGTAGAACATCTCGCTCACCTTGCCGAGGAGCTGGGAGGTGAAGGTGCGCCCCGTCACCGGGTCGGTGTACAGGATGGGGTCGAGCGTGACGCCCGTCCTGTCGGGCGGGGACACGTCCTCCCACCGCGCCTTCGCCGGCGACGAGCACTCGTCGTAGGTGACCCTGAGCGTCTGGCTGTTCGCCACGTAGAAGACCTTGCCCGTGTTGTGGTTCACGCCGATGGACGGCTCGCCGGCGTTGGCGCCGAGCCCCACGGGCGGCGCGTAGTTGTAGTAAGTCGGGGCGGCGGCGGCCGCCGCCTGCGGCGGTGCCGACGCAGCCTCGCCGCGCGTGGTCTCCGCCGCGGGCGAGAGAAGAAGTATGAGCGACAGGCACATGGCGGAGGCCAGTGACGCCACGAACAGCCGGGCGTCGCGGCCGGGCCGGTTTTTCATCCCGTGCAGGGTTCTCATCTCGGTTCTCCTTACTCGACTAATGGGCGGGGTCGCCGGCGTCACGCCCGAGGGCGGCGGCGGCGTGAGAATCACAACGCGAAGAGTGAAGCGGCCGAAAGTGAGTTCCGGCGTTTCATGCTCTCCGGACAGACGCGGCCTGCGCGGCCGGCCCGAAATCCGCTCGGCTCAGAACTCCCCGGACGCTCAAGTGATGCGCTTGAGGGCGAAGGCGGCCAGCCTCTTCGACTTCTCGATCTTCGTCTTAACGTCGTCGGGGCCGCCGACGCTGACGCGCACTATGTTGTCGCCCTTCAGGACGTAGAGCGCGCCGGCCTTCGGGTTGCCGAGCCAGAACGCCTCTTCGCCGACTCCGGGGACGCGCTGTGGCGGGGCGGACTCCTCCTCCTCGCGCTCACCTTCCCCCTTCTTCCCGGCCTTCCCGCCCTTCTCGTGCTCCTCGCCCGCTTCACGCCCGAACTTCTCCTCCCAGAACTCCCTCACCGGCGGGCCGCCTTTGCTCCCCCGCGTGAGTTCGAGGTGCACGGAGAGGTTCTTCGTCCCGTCGGCCGAGGCGACCGTGTAGTAGCACTGCGAGATGGCGAAGTTGCCGCTCTGCCGGTCGCTGGGCGTGGCGCCGCGCACCTGCGCCCCCTGCACCGACGCGACCTCGGAGGCTTCTATGAGGGCGCACGAGCCGCCCGACTTATCCGCGGGAGACGGCGAGGTCGTCGGCTGCGCGCCCGCCACGTTGGAGCCGCCCTGCTGGCGGGCGTTACCCTGCGCGGCCTGCCGGCCGCCCCCCGACTGTGAATCGCACCCGCACGCGACTAAGAGCGCGAGGCACGTAAGAAGTAACCCGAACTTGGAAGCCATGCGTTCCCTCTGCCGCCGCCTCGCCGTCGGTGGTGGCCGAGCGTTTATGGAGACGAGACTCGTCACGCCGCCGCCCCGCTCTAAATAGTTAGCGCGGGGCGGCGACGGTGTTCACCGCGCGCCCTACGGCTGCCCGGAGGCGCCGATGGCTTCGACCTCGGTGATGCGCGAGAAGTGTTCGCGCCCCGCGTTGACCACGACCCGAATCTTCGTCGTCGTGATATCGGGGAAGGTGAACGTCCTCATCACCAGATTGTTGTTCGTCACGCTCCCGCCCGGCACCGTCTGCCACGCCGCGCCGTTCCAGTACTGCACGTCGAAGTCGCGGTTGCAGTAGAGCAGGCAGGTCGTCGCGGGCGTCGGCTCCACGGGGGCCGTGTAGCTGTCCTGGAGGCTGTAGACCCTGACCTCGTTGATGGTCTTGCTGCCGTTGAAGCTGACCTCCAGCGAGTCGGGCCACAGGTCGCGCGTCCCGTCGTTCCAGCCGCCGCCCTGCTCCCAGTTGGCGCCCGCGCGCTCGCCGTCGGTCGCGGCCGAGGCCGAGTAGTTGCGGCCCGGGTAGGTCGAGGAGGCTTGGGCGAGGCCGCCGAGCGTGGACAGGGCGTAGTTGAGCAGCGCCGGACAGGGGGCGTTGCCGGCGAGCTGGTAGCTGGCCCCCGTGTACGGCTGCTGCGCGCGGCTGCTCGTGGTGTCGACGGCCGTGTTGGAGAGCACGCTCTGGTTGCCGTTGCCGGAGAAGGTCCTCCCGATGAGCGCGCCGAGGATGTCGCCGGCGTGCGGGCCGCCGATCTTGCTGGCCGAGAGCGTGATGGTGATGACGCCCGTCTGCTGGTTGACCGAGCCCGAGTCGGCGCTGCCGATGCGGTTCGGCACGCTGGTGTTGGCCGGCACGGCCTCGACGGTCGTCACCGTCCCGTACTCGAACGAGGGCGCGCCCGCCGCGTCGGTGTTCATCCCGACGTAGTAGGTCCCCGTGAACGGCGTCGAGGTGTCCGGCTTGATGGGGTAGTTCCAGAGGATGCGCCACTGGCGGTCGGGCGGCATCGTGCTCAGCGACCCGACCTTCATCCTGAAGACGACCTTGGGGCCGGCGCCGTCCACGTAGTCGGCGACCCTGACCTCCTGCACGTCCATGTCGGGGTTGAGGGGCGCGCCCGCCTGGTCGCCGGCCGCGTCGAGCACCTCGCGCAGCCCCGCGCACTGCGAGTCGCCGATCCAGGGGGCCGGCGCCTCGTTGCTGCCGCAGGACGCGCCGACGGCGTTCGTCGCCACGACCTTGTAGTAGTAGGTGACGCCGGGCCGGGCCGTCGTGTCGTCGTAGCTCGTCGCCGTGCCGACGTCGGCGAGCAGCGTCTCGCCGCCCGGCGTCGTCCCGCGCAGCACGCTGTAGCCCGCGATGGGCGACGCGCCGTCGTCGGACTGCGACCACTTCAGGTGCGCGACCGGGCCGTCGCGCCTCGCGGTCAGCGAGGGCGCGCCGGGCACGGTCGGCTCCGCCGGGTCGCTGCCCGCGAACAGGCGGCGGCCGCCCGTCTGCCGCGCGATGGTCGCCACCGCCGTGTAGGAGTTGCCGAACGCGCCGGCCGGGGCCTGCGCGCAGGCCGGGCCCGTGCAGCCGTCGGCGTAGGCGACGAGGACGCGCCCCTGCCTGTCCACGTCGATGCCGTTGAAGTCGAGCAGGTTGCGGTGCGGGGGCGAGCCGCCGCCGAGGTGGATGCCGTTGACCTGCACGGGGTCGTTCGGCGTGGCGTCCGAGGCCAGCCACGTCGCGCCGCCGTCGTAGGTCGTGAAGACGTAGAGGTGGAACTGGCCGGGGAACGCCCTGTTGGCGGCGTCGCCGGCGGTCGTCGAGGCGAGGAAGCCGGCCGCCGCGCGGCCGTCGTCGCCCGCGACCATCACG